>NZ_JBHSBL010000024.1:238333-369664 GCF_042650585.1 Actinoplanes subglobosus | reverse complement strand
CCGCCGCTACTCCTCCTACCGCCGCTACTCCTCCTACCGCCGCTGCTCCCCCTACCGCCGCTACTCCCACCGCCGTTACTCCTCCGTCAGCCGCTGTTGCCCCGGCCGCCAGCGGTGTTCCTGCCGTTGCCGTTGCTCCGCTCGGCGCTGTCGTTCCTTCCGCCTCGGCCGGCCTCCTCTCCTCCGGTCCCCCCGCTGACACCCCCACTTACACCAACGCGCCTTTGCCCGCTCCTACTTCAACCGCCACTGGCTCCGCCGGCCTTTTCGCGGCGGACAGTTCCTCCTTCCCGCCGCGCACGGATGCACTCGCGGCGATCGCGCATGTCGGATTTGTCGGTCATCCTTGGTCGGTCGCTGCCTTCGGTGGTCATCGGCTCATCACCGGTCGTGAGCCGCGCGATCAGGCCGAGATCGTGCTGGCCGGTGACCCGGCCCTGATCGGCCGGACGATCCGGTTACGGACTCCGGCGGGCATCGGTGACTACCGGGTTGCCGGTGTGCTGGCGCCGGTGTCGTTCGAGCGGGCCGTGTTCTTCACCGACGGAATGGCCGCGACGATCTCTCCGCGGATCGACAATCTGGTGGTCGATGCGGCACCGGAGGATGTGCGGGCGCTCGTGAGTGCCTTTCCGGGCGTTCAGGTGCTCACCGGTGACGATCGGCGGCGCGCCGACCCCGATCCCGACCGTGACCGGAACGCATTGGTGGCGATGAACGCACTGCTGGGCACAGCGGGCGGGGTCACCACGTTCGTGTCGGTGTTCGTGGTGGCGTCGACGTTCGCGTTCGCGGTGGCCCAGCGGCGCCGTGAGATCGGCCTGCTGCGGATGGCGGGTGCGACACCACGGCAGGTCCGGCGGACGGTGTTCGCGGAGGCGGCGGTGGTCGGTGTCGTGGCGTCGGCGGCCGGTTGCCTCCTCGGCTCGTGCGGCGCACCGATGCTGGCCCGGTTACTGGTTGACGAACGGCTGGCACCCCCGTGGTTCGCCATCGGCGACCAGCGGTGGCCGTACCATGTGGCGTTCTGGACGGGCCTGATCGTGGCCATGGCCGGAGTGGTGACGGCGACCGTCCGCGCCGGGCGGATCAGACCGTCGGAGGCGTTACGGGAGGCGTCGGTCGACGTCCGGGCCATGACGGCGTTGCGGTGGATCTTCGGGGTCGGCATCCTCGCGGCCGGACTCGGTCTGCTGTGCTGGCGGCTGCTCACCGATCCGGGAGAGGCACTACATCGCAAGACATACACCACCCAGCCGATGCTGCTGATAACCGCTGTCGCCCTGCTGGCGCCGGTGCTGGCCGGCCCACTGGCGCGCCTGGTCGCATGGTTGCCCGCACGGCTGCCCGGTGCGACCGGGATGCTGATCCAGGAGAACGCGAGTGCCGCCCGGCGACGTACCGCAGCCGTGGCGGCGCCGATTCTGATCACTGTGGCTCTGGCCGGTTCCCTGCTCGGCACCACCGCGACGATCACCGCGGCCGAGGCCACCGAGCTGCGCACCCGGACCATCGCCGACCTCATCATCACCGGCGACCCGGGCGACCGCACCGTGGCCGCGATTCGTGCGGTCCCCGGTGCACAGGTGATGCCCAGCGCGTCCACGGCTGTCTACACCATGGAAGACGGGGTGGCCCTGACCCGCTCCGGAGCCCGAGCGGTCGACCCGTCGGCTTTGGAATCGGTCCGCCGTCTACCCGTTGCCGCAGGCAGAGTCGCCGACCTGGACGACGACGGCATCATCGTCAACGAGGAGTGGGCCGTCCACACCGTCGGCGACCGAGTCGATGTGTGGCTCGGCGACGGAACCCCCCGATCGCTGCGCGTCGTGGCGGTGCTGGCCACCGGCACCGGCGGCAACGGCGTTTACGTGACCACACGCAACGCGGGCGGAGCGCCCACCGACCTCGTGGAGTTGTCCTGGCGCCCCGGCACCGACTCACACGCGGCAGAGGCCGCCGTCCGACGTCTGCTCACCCGATCCAGCGAGCCGGAACCAGGCGACGGCGCCCCTACCGCCCGCAACCTGCTCACCCCGGCCCACCAGCCGAAACTCGGTGCCACCACTGGCCTGGCCGAGCCTTCCGGCCAGCCGGAGCACAGCGTCGCCCACAGCCCGGCCGGCCCCGTCCCCCAGCCGGCGTACAGCGTCACCCACAGCCCGGCCAGCCCGGTCCCCCAGCCGGAGCACAGCGTCACCCACAGCCCGGCCAGCCCGGTCCCCCAGCCGGCGTACAGCGTCACCCACAGCCCGGCCAGCCCGGTCCCCCAGCCGGAGCACAGCGTCACCCACAGCCCGGCCAGCCCGGACCCCCAGCCGGAATCCAGCCTCGGCAACACCACCACCCACCACCCAGCGGGTCCCACCCCGCCGCCGGAAAGCCATGTCAGTGGCGCCCTCGCCGGCGACCTTGCGGCGGGCTCCGAGGTTCGAGTTCAGGGCCGCGACGAGTGGCTTGCGGGGCAACTGCTGGGCAGCAACCGTCAGACGCGGGTGGGGTTCCTGGTGGTGTTGGGGATCGCGCTGCTCTACACCGGTATCGCTGTCGCGAACACGATGGTGATGGCTACCTCTGACCGCGGCCGTGAGCTGGCGGTGCTCCGCCTGGCCGGCGCGACAAAGCGTCAGGTCGTGCTGCTGGTGGCAGCCGAGGCTCTGACCGTCGTGATGGTCGGCGCGGTCCTGGGTCTGGTCGTGACAGTCCTCAACCTGCTGGGGGTCTGGGCCGCGCTGGCCGCCCTCTCGGTGTGGACGGCGGTGGTCGTGCCCTGGTCGAGCCTGGCCATGACGCTTCTGGCGTGCGCGGTGGTCGCGGTCGTGGCGGCGGTCCTGCCGACGGTCAGCGCGCTGCGAACCCACCCGGTGGAACTGGCGGGCACCCGTGACTGAGAGCCGGCGGGGCGGCGAGGTCCACCGGCAGCCGGAGATCGTGCCCCGGCTGCCGACGGTCCTGCCTTTCGGGTTCGGCAGGACGGGAGGGGACGGGACAACAGGAGTGGTGGGTTGTGACAACAGGAGTGGTGGGGTGTTCAGTAGTCGTAGGAATGGGGGCCGCCGAGCCAGCGGCTTGCGTAGCGGCTCTGGAGGTCTCCGGTGAGCAGGCCGGTCATCGTTTCGGTGAAACCGGCGTCGAAGGGTTCCCACAGCGGGCCTCGTTCCTTGAGGACCACCGTCCACTCGTCGGGCGGTGTGCCTGCGCGGGCGTGCCAGAAGAGCGTGTCGGTGTGGACTGTGCTTCCCCAGGCGATCAGGTCGTCGCCCGGGTGGAACCAGGCCGGGATGTCCTGGCGGAGGGGTTCCCAGTGCGTTGCGTCGCCGAGTCGCCAGTCGGCGGTTTCGGACCAGGAGTCGTGGCCGCCGAACTCGATGCGTACGAAGGACCAGGCCAGCTCGTTCTCCTCGATCATGTCGAAGCGGCCGCCGATGCCGTTCACGCCGATGTGGTCGTCGATGACGCCGGAACCGTGTGCGCCGACGAAACGCTTGAAGTCGCCGGGCAGGGTGAGGCCCAGTGCGGACTCCACCGGGGACCAGTCGACCACGGCCGCCGATGGGGTGAGGCCGAGCAGGTCGTCGAGGGACGGCCCGCCGGTGCGGGGTGGGGTCTGGCGTTCGCCGAACAGGTAGTCACCTGGCCGGAGCAGGTCGCCGCCGATGCCGAGGACGACGGCGTGGGTGGCGGTGAGTTCGGCGACGGTGAGGTCGACCGCACGTTCGTGGCAGCCGTGTTCGTGCGTCACGATGCCGAAACGCTCACCCGGGCAAGGCCAGTGCCGGGGGTGGAAGTCCGGCTTGCCGGTCAGCCGCCACCCGTCGCCCGATGGTTCCACGGAGTCGATGACGAAACTGAGGCAGATGGCCAGCACAGCGATCATGATGCACGGCCGGGGACCGGAAGGCGATCTTGACGGCCGGGGACCGAAGGCGATCTTCACGGCCGGGAAGGACGGCGGGACGGTGGGGATCAGGGGGTGGTGATGGTGGCTACCAGGCGGGCGATGTGTTCGGCTCGTTGCCGGCGGGTGGCGGGGCGGCCAGGGACTCCCGGCCTCTGCTGCCACGGGCGCGGGCCGGACGGGTGACGGTATTCGACGCCGAACGCGTCCAAGCGGTGCAGGTGGTGGGTCAGGCGGCGTTCGAAGTCGGTGAAGTCGCCGCCCGGTGGGCTCCACAACGCCTCCGCAACCGCGCACAGACGGGGAAACAGCAGGTAGTCGACGGTTCGGGGGGAGTCAGCGTGTTCGGTCCACAGAGCAGCCTGTCCGCCCAGGACGTGGCGGGCCTCGTCGGCGGTCAGCTCCGGCGGGACGGGGTCGAAAGCGTAGACGTCGCCCAGCTCCAGCGGGATCGAGACCGGGATCGGTTCGGTGGGCAGTTCGGACTGTCGGTAGTCGAGGTAGACCTTGTCGTCGGGGCAGGACACCACGTCGATTCCGCGGCGGGCGGCGGTGACGGCGCCGGTGCTGCCCCGCCACGAGGCGATGGTCGCGCCGGACGGCAGTTCGCCTTCGAGGATCTCGTCCCAGCCGAAGAGCCGCCGCCCGGACGCGGCGAGGTGGTCGCCGAGGCGGCGCACGAACCAGGCGTGCAGCTGCTGTTCGCGGGTGAACCCGAGGTCCGCCATCCGCTGCTGGGTCCGCGGATCGTCGCGCCACTGGTCCTTGGGGCACTCGTCACCGCCGACACCGATGTAGGTGGACGGGAACAGTTCCATGATCTCGTCGAGCACCCCGGTGAAGAAGTCGACGGTCGATTCCTCGACGTTGAGGATGTTCCGGTTGACCCCCCACCGGGTCCACACCTGCGGCGGCCCCGCGCCGGCCGCGAGCGTGCCACCGGCCCCCACCAGGTCACCGCCCTCAGGCGGACCACCGAGACCGGGCGAGGCGCCGACGCCGAGCGACGGGTACGCGGCCAGTGCCGCCTGCACGTGGCCGGGTGTCTCGATCTCCGGCACCACCGTGATGAACCGCTGCGCGGCGTAGGCGACGATCTCCCGGATGTCGTCCTGCGTGTAGTACCCGCCGTGCGGCCGCCCGTCGGCCCGTCCGCCGCGGGCGGCGCCGACCTGACTCTCCCGACGCCACGCCCCCACTTCGGTGAGCAGCGGATAGCGGAGGATCTCGACACGCCAGCCCTGATCGTCGGTGAGGTGCAGGTGCAGGGTGTTGAGGCGGTGCATGGCCATCAGGTCGATGATCCGCAGCACGTCGTGCTTGGGCATGAAATGGCGTGCGACGTCGAGCATGAGTCCACGCCAGGCGAAGCGCGGGTGGTCGTAGATCTGGAGGGAAGGGACGGACCAGCGGTGACCGGCCGCGGTGGCCTTTCGGTGCACCGCCGGTGGCAGCAGTTGCAGCAGTGCCTGGCAGCCCCAGAAGACTCCGGCGGGCCCACCGCCGGTGATCACCACGCGTTCGGGGGTGACTCGCAGGCGGAAGGCCTCGGCGGCGAGCGTGTCGTCGAGCGCCAGGGTGATTGTGGCGTCATGGGAGCGGGTGAGCGGCAGGCCGGTGGGCGGCCGCAGCGCGCCTTGGAGCCAGCCGAGGACACCGTCGAGCGCGGCAGGTGCCCCGACGGTGGTGTCCCGGTCGAGGACGAGATCGCCGTGACCGCAGGCGAGGGCGGCGTCCCGATCGAGGACGAGATCGCCGTGACCGCAGGCGAGGGCGGCGTCCCGATCGAGGACGAGATCGCCGTGACCGCAGGCGACGGCGGCGTCCCGATCGAGGACGAGATCGCCGTGACCGCAGGCGACGGCGGCGTCCCGAGCGGGGACGAGATCGCCGTGACCGCAGGCGAGGGCGGCGTCCCGGTCGAGGACGAGATCGCCGTCGCCGGAGGCGAGGGCGGCGTCCCGAGCGGGGACGAGATCGCCGTGACCGGTGACGAGGGTGACGGGGCGTGGGGTCAGCAAGGCGGGAACCTAGCCCTTCACGGCGCCGGCGGACATGCCGGCGACCAGGTTGCGCTGGATGATCAGAAAGAACACGACGACGGGGGCGGCGAAGATGACGGACGCGGCCATCTGGGCGCCGAAGTCGGTTCCGGTGTGCGGGTTGGTGAACGAGGCGAGCCACACGGGCAGCGTGTACATGGCTTCGTCCTGCATGAACGTGTAGGCGATGAGGTAGTCGTTCCACGCCGCGATGAACGCGAAGATGCTGGTGGCGATGATGCCGGGCGCGACCAGCGGGAACAGGACGCTGATCAGGATCCGCCAGGTGGTGGCGCCGTCGATCTGGGCGGCCTCCTCGACCTCGGCCGGCACTGCGACGAGGAAGCCGCGCATCACCCAGATCGAGAACGGCAGGACGGTGGCGACATAGGCGAGGATCAGGGCGCTGTAGGTGCCGAGCAGGTCGAGCCGGTTGAACATGGTGAACAGCGGGATCAGCATGGCGGTGGCCGGCAGCATCTGGACCGCGAGGATGACGACCATGATCGCGCGGCGGCCGGGGAACCGGAACCGGGACAGTGCGGCCGCGGCGAAGATCCCGAGCACGATGGACGCGAGCACGGTGGCGGCGACGACGATGACGCTGTTGCCGAGGTTGGTGAGGAACTGCGGCTGGGTCACGGCGGCGGTGAAGTTGTCGAGGGTGGGGTGGTGTGGCCAGAAGTGCGGTTCGGGGGTCATCACCTCGGGTCGCGGTTTGAAGGCGGTGTTGACCATCCAGTAGACCGGGAAGATCCACACCAGGCAGAAGACGGCGGCGACGGCGTTCTTCACAGGTCCTCCCCCGCTCTGAGCAGGTTGCGGATGTAGACGGCGGTGAGGCCGAGCAGCAGCGCAGTGGTGACGACCGAGATCGCGGCGCCGTTTCCGATCTTGAAACCGACGAACGCCGTCTTGTACGTGTAGACGCCCAGTGTGGAGGTGGTGTCACCGGGGCCGCCCCGGGAGATGAGCCAGATCTGGTTGAACACGTTGTAGTCCCAGATCACCGACAGGATGGTGACCAGCAGCAGGGTGGGCCGCAGGAACCGCAGCGTGACGATCCGGTACACCATCGTCTCGCTGGCGCCGTCGAGGCGGGCCGCCTCCTGGTACTCGTGTGGCACCTGCGTCTCGGCGGCGTTGAGTGTCAGCGCGATGAACGGGACCGCCTGCCAGACGATGAGCAACCAGATCACCACGTAGGCCAGTGCCGGGTCCTGCGCCCAGTTGAGCCCGGCGGTGTCACCGAACACACCGAGCATCCAATTGACGACGCCGTATCCGGGCTGGAACAGCCAGTTCCAGACCAGCGACGACGCCACGGTGGGCATCGCCCAGGCGACGATCAGGACGACGGTCACCGTGTGCCGCCAGGCACGGCCGAGGTGGGTCAACAGGTGTGACACGCCCATGCCGATGAGTACGCTGCCCGCCACCATCGCCGCGGTGAAGACGACGGTGCGCAGCAGCGAGACCCAGAAGGCCGGGTTGCGCAGCAGGGTCGTGTACTGGTCGGCGCCGACGAAGCTGTAGGCGCCGGTGAACAGGGTCCGCTGGCTGTAGTCGGTGAACGAGGTGAGGATCAGGAACCCGATCGGGGCGAGCGTGACGACGGTGAGGACCAGGCCGGCCGGGCTGAGCAGCAGGTAGGGGGCCGGGTCCCGCCGGCGGCGCGGGCGCGCGGCCGGCGGGGTGGTCACTGCGGGTGTCACGTCGCGCGGGGTGGTCGCGGTCCTCACTGTCCCGCGAGGGTGGTCGCGAGGTGGGCGTCGAAGGCCGTACCGGCGGCTTCGGGGGTCTTGGCGCCGGAGGCGACGTCGGCGAACAGCTGGTTGATGCTCTTGTCGCCCTCGATGGTGGACCACTGCGCGGCGGCCGGGGTGGCCCTGGAATTCAGGGCGCCGCCGAAGAAGCCCTGCTGCTGTTCGGTGAGTCCCTTGGCCTGGGCGGCCTGGATGCCCTCGGTGCTGTTGGGGATCCAGCCGTCGGTGCCGTAGACGAACTCGTCCTGCACGGCCGGGCTGCCGGCGATCTTCACCCATTGCAGGGCCAGGTCGTGGGCGTCGCTCTTGGCGGCGATGCCCCAGTCGGAGCCGCCGAGCATGACCGGCTGGGTGTCGCCGGAGGTTCCGGGGAACGGGAAGGTGCCCAGGTCCTCGGCCTTGATCTGCGGGTTCGCCTTCTGGATCAGGCCGATCGAGCCGCTGGTGGCCAGGATCGCCGAGGTCTTGCCGTCGGCGAACAGCTGCGTCTGGTCCGGGGTGATGGTGTCCAGCGTGCGCGACGCTGCGGTGGAGTAGGTGTTCTGGAACGTCTTGAACTCGGTCAGGCCCTTCTGCCCGGCCGGGGTGGAGAAGCCGCCGGTCCACGTCTTGCCCTCGGCGGTGGCGATCTCACCGCCGGCGTCCCAGAGGAACTGCAGGCCGGCGAACCAGTACTGGCCGGGCAGGTAGAACGGGGCGAAGTCGGCGGCCGGGTTCTTCGCCCTGACCTTGTCGAGGGCGCCGGTGAGCTCGGCGTACGTCTTCGGCACCGTTGTGACGCCGGCGGCGGCCCAGGTCTTCTTGTGGTAGATGACCGCGCGGGCGCCGGCGAAACCGGGCACGCCGTAGAGGGCGCCGTCGACGGTGGCCGGGTTCTCCAGGCCGGCCAGCCAGGTGCGGCCCTGCTGCAGGTCGGCCTTGTGCCCGGTGAGGTCGAGCAGTCCGCCGTTGGCGGCGAAGCCGGGGACCTGGGTGTTGCCGAGGTCGAGCACGTCCGGGGTGCCGGTGGTGGACAGCGCCGTACTGATCTTGGTGGTGATGCCCTCCCACTGCTGGACCTGCAGGTCCACCTTGGCCCCGGTGGCCTCGGTGAACCTGGTGTTGATCGCCTGCAGGGTGGCGTCGGCGTAGTCGCCGTCCATCACCCACACGGTGAGGGTCTGGTCCTCGGGGTCTCCGCCCGACTCGGAGCAGGCGGTCAGGGCGAGCAGTGCGGCGCCGAGTGCGGCGACGGCGACGGTGGTCCGGTTATGTGACATGCGCGCTCCTCGGCGGTCATGTTTTTCATAGCTTGCCGTTGCCGATGAAAATTACGACCGCACGCAGGCCTAGTCAATAACTGTTGGCTATGTTTCCCTTTCGCCATGAACCTGGTGGTGGGCGTCGATGCGGGCGGGACCTGCTCACGTGCGGTCGTGGCGACCCTCGACGGCGAGATCGTCGGGCGCGGACTGGCCGGACCGGGCAACCCGCTCGCCCACGGCCCGGAGCAGGCCGCCGCGCAGGTCGGCGCGGCGGTCCGGGAAGCGCTCGGCGGGCGGCCGCCCGGGCTGGTGGCGGCGGCGACACTCGGGATCGCGGGGCCGGCCGGCATCGGGCCGTTCGCGGCGGCGCTGCGGATCGGCGGTCCGGTCACCGTCGTCGGCGACGCGGTCACCGCGTTCGCCTCCGGCTCCACGGCCGCGGCCGGTGCGGTGCTCATCGCCGGCACCGGCGCGATCGCCGCCGCGGTTCACGATCAAGAGGTGGTACGGACCAGCGACGGTCTCGGCTGGCTGCTCGGTGACGAGGGATCGGGACGCTGGCTCGGGCTGCGGGCGGTCCGTTTCGCGGTCCGTAACTGGGACTCCACCCTCGCCTCACAGGTGGCCGCGCATGCCGGGGTGAGCAGCTCCGACGACCTGGTCTACTGGGCGCAGGCGCTGCCGTTCACCGCAATCGACGGGCTCGCGCCGCTGGTCTGCACGGCCGCCCGCGACGGCGATCCGGACGCGCGCGCCCTCGTCGACGCGGCCGTGGCGTGTCTCGTGCGGACCCTCGACGACCTCGGACAGGACGGGCCGGTCGTGCTCGCCGGGGGGCTGCTGACGAGCGGGTCACCCGTACAGCGTGGGGTGTTGAAGATCCTGGAGACCCGCGGCCGGCAACCGCGTCTGGCCCGGGACCCGGCCGCTGGCGCCGCGTGGCTGGCGGCCCGGCCGCTCAGCCCCCAGACGCCGGACCGCCTGCATCGCGCGCTGCTCGGCCCGCCCTCGCCGTTCCCGGACACACCGGCGCCGCTCCCGGCCGGCCACGATGAACCCGATCGATAGGGGGCTCTTCGCGGGTGGCGGCGATGCGATGCGGGAGGCGATCGAAGCGGGAAACGATCGAAGCCGGAAGCGATCGAAGCGGGAGGCGTTCGGACCAGCGGTGGCGGGACCTATCGGCGGGATCGGTGGCGGTTCGGGTGCCGGGGCCTCCCGAATACGGACATGATCAAGAGGTACGTCAGGGGCGAGCCGGGCAGGAATCGGGCATCCGGTGCACGCCCGCGGTTGATGAATCGTTTTGATCGTGGTTAGCATTCGGGCCCGGCGAGCAATAGGGAGTTCGATTTGCCTCCTCGGCGCGTCATCGATCCCGATGTGTTGCTGCGTGGTGCGGCCATGCATTATCTGAAGCATTCAACCATCGACATGGATCTGCTCGCCGGAGAATTGGCGATCAGCCGGGCGACCCTTTACCGGATGGTCGGCAGCCGCGACGCGCTGCTCGGTGAGGTGTTCTGGGCGCTCGGGCGGATCTTCCTGGCCGAGGCGTCCGGTGAGGCCTCCGGGACCGGGCCGGACCGGGTGATCCACGTGTCCCGGCTGTTCGCCGAGATGGTGACCGGGGCGCAGCAGCTGAAGCGGTTCGTCGCCGAGGAGCCGCAGACCGCGGCACGGGTGCTGCTGACCACCGGGTCCGATGTGCATCACCGGGCCGTCGACGCGCAGCTGGAGATCTTCGAGGCGTCGCGGGTCGGCGGGGAGCCGGCGGATCTGCGACGACGAGCGTTCCTGTATGTGCGCCTGATGGAATCGGTGGTCTACAGCCCTGTCCTGGGAGTGCCGGAGATGGACTTCGACCTGGCCGAACCGGCGTTGCGGGCGCTGCTCCCGGCGTGACCCCCGGCCGCCGGACGGCCGGGGGCGCCCGGTGCGTCAGACGGTGAAGCCGGAGCAGCTGCTGCGGTATTCGTCGACGGTCAGGCTCGCCGACGGTCCCGGGCAGACGAACTGCTGGTAGCGGGTGTCGTTGTCGACGAACAGCTTGAGCCAGGCGATGCTGAACTTCGCGATCGTCGTGTTCGCGCTGTTGGGCGCGAAGTGGGTGGCGTTGTTCAGCTCCAGGTAGGCCTTGCCGGGACTGGCCGGCAGGCTCTGGTAGAACGGCTCGGCGTGGGTGGCCACGGGTGCGATGGTGTCGCCGTCGGCGCCGACGACCAGGGTCGGGACGGTGTTGCCGCTCCACGACTTGGTCAGGTTCCACGGGGTGAGCGGGATCGCGGCCTGCAGCGACGGGCGGCTGCGGGCGGCTTCGAGGGTGCCGCCGCCGCCCATCGAGTGGCCGACGACGGCGACCCGGGTGGCGTCGATGCGGGTGCGCACGCTGCTGCTGCCGGTCAGGTAGTCGGCCGCGGCCAGCAGCTGACGGCCGCGGCTGTCGGGCTGGTCCGAGGTGGTCAGCGTGTCGATGTTGAACACGACGAAGCCCTGCGAGGCGAGCCTCGGGGCCAGCCACGCCATGCTCGATTTGGAGGCGGTGAAACCGGGGGCGATGACCACGGCGCCGAACGTGCCGGCACTGGTGTCGGTCGGGTAGTAGATGTCGCCGCCGCCGAATCCGCTCACGGCCAGACGGGACACACTGGTCTGTGTGGTGGTGAACGGCCCTCGAACCGCTTCGATACTGGCGGTGCTGGGAGCGGGCCCCTTCGGGAACGACACGGTGGCGGCGTCAGCGGACGGGACGAGGGCGATTCCGGCGACGCCGAGAGCGACGGCGGCCACGGCGCCGACGACGAACCGGCTGCCCTTCTTACGGATGCTCGAGGACAAAGCTTCTCCCTTGCCGATGGAGTCGGACAGGGGAATTCTTGGAGCCACGGAATGCGGTTCTCAATAGGGCGGCGACGTTGTGAGACGGCCGTCCGGACATTCACCCAGAAAGCGCGCCACAAATGGTAGCGCTCCCATTTCCCGGCCCGCGCACGGCACATACAAGATCACCACTACAGTGGTCGCATGACACCTGAACCCGTCACCACGCCGGCGAACCCCCACCGCCGCCCTCTGCCGACCGCCCAGCCGTCATGACCGGCGCGTTCGATCTTCACGGGGAACTGGCGGCCGGCGTCCGGGACGCCGCCGGGGCCTGGCGATTCGTGCGGGAGTTCGCCCAGCGGTTCGCGTCGCCGCTCGTGGACGGCGACGGTGTCGCCGAGCAGGAACTGGCCGAGGCGCAGGCCCGGCTCGCACTGGTGCTGCCGGCCGCCCTGCGTGACGGCTACACACTCACCGGCCGGCGCAACGACCTGACCCGATCGCAGGACGAACTGCTCAGTCCGCACCGGCTGCACCTCGACGACACCCGGGAGGTGCTGGTGTTCCGGTGGGAGTGCCAGCACTGCGCGGAGTGGGGCGTCCCGGTGGCCGCTCTCAGCGAACCGGATCCGCCGGTCGTGTTCCGGGCCGGCACCGCGGGCGAACCCTGGCAGCCCTACCTCGACCGGGTCTCGACGGCCTGGGTCGAGATGACCCTGTCGGAGTGGATGCTGTCCGGTGACAGGTTCACCGGCAGCCTCGAACTGGACGACACCGCCCTCGCCACCCTGGAGAAGCGGTTCCGGCGGCTGCCGATGCCCGAATACCCGCTGTGGACCGGCGGCGGGCCGACCCGGTGGTTCGAGGGGCACGGCGCGATCATGCGCGACGACGCCGCGACATGGCTCTGGGTCCGGGCGCCCTCGGCCGCCGGGATCGCCGCGGTCCAGGCCACGCTCGCCGGCGACTGGCTGATCGACGACGAGGACTGACTGCCGCCAACGGTGTCAACCGAAGATTGACATATAAACGGCAGATGCACGTTGACCTGCCCGAACTCGCCTCCATAACGTGAGCCACCCGGACTCAACTCAATGGAGGAGCGTGACGTGGCAGGGTTGACCCGCGTGGCACGTGACCGCAACGCGACGGCCTACCTCGCGGCCGTGCTCGTGTCCAGCTTCGGCACCAGCGCGATGATGCTGGCCGCCGGCATCTGGGTGATGTCACTGACCGGATCCAGCAGCCTCGCCGCCTGGGTCGGCTTCGCCCTCTGGGCACCCACGCTCGCCGGCCCCCTCCTCGGCACGATCGTCGACCGGGCCCCGCACCGCCGGCAGGTCATGGTCGCCACCCACGCCGTCATGGGCCTGCTCCTGCTGCTCCTGCTGCTCGTCGACGACCGTACCGACGTGTGGTTGATCTTCGCGGTCATGCTCGCCTACGGCGTCAGCTTCGTCGTCCTCGACGCCGCCGAGACCGCCGTCCTGCCCGCCGCGATCTCCACCGACCTGCTCGGCGACGTCAACGGGCTGCGCATGTCCGCCTCCGAAGGCATGAAACTGGCCGCCCCCCTCATCGGCGCCGGCCTGTTCGCCTGGCTCGGCGGCGCGAGCGTCGCCGTCCTGGACGCCGCCACCTTCCTCACCGCCGCCGCACTGTGCCTGCTCATCCGGCCCGGCACGATCACCCGCGAGCCCGAGACGACACCGTGGCGCCGGCGCGTCACCGAAGGCGCCCGCCGCCTCTGGGAACACCACGAGCTACGCCGGATCGTCCTGTCCGCGTCCGCCGCCATGGCCGTCGCCGGCATGATCGGCACCACGATCTTCGCCGTCGTCGACGAGGGCCTGCACCACGCACCGGCGTTCGCCGGCGTTCTGTCGGCCGTCCAGGGCGCCGGATCGGTGGCCGGCGGACTCCTGGCCGGCCCGCTCCAGCGCCGGACCCGCCCACACCGGTTCGCCGGCGCCGCCATCGCCGTCTTCGCCGCCGGCCTGCTCCTGCGCACGCTGCCCTCCCTGCCGGCCGTCGCCCTGTCGAGCGCGCTGATCGGCATCACCCTGCCCTGGGTGCTGATCACCGTCGCCACCCGGGTCCAGAGCGACATCCCCGCCGCCTACCTCGGCCGCGTCTCCGGCACCGTCGGACTGCTCACCTTCGCCCCCGGCGCGCTCGGCCAGGCGACCGGCGCGTCCCTGCTGGCCGTCGCCGACTACCGCACCATCCTCCTCATCGGAGCGACCCTCGCCGCCGCCACCGCGACGCTCTGCCTGCGGCCCCTCGGCAGGGTTCGCCCGATCGACAAAGGAGAGACGACACGGGCCCGTTGAGGCGTACGCGAACCCTACTGAGTGACATCGGCTGAACAGCCGATCACCCCATCCCCCTGACGGCCGCTTGGGTTGCTCGTTCGGGGATACTCGGATGGCGGCGGTCGACACCGCCCTACGATTCACTCGCTGACTCCGCGATTAGAGCGCACCCATTTCGGGGCGCTACGGTGAGACCATTTCACCAACCCGTTTCCGCAGGTCAGAGCAGTTTGCAATGTCTGACCAATAAGGATCCGACCGTCAGCGGAAAAATTCCACGAAAACCTGCGACACGGCAAATTCGAGTAATACTGAGATGCCCGGTCCGAGCCGACGCGAAGCCGCCCGTTCGGTAGGACCGATTCCCGACACACCAATTCCGGAGGTACATCACCATGTCCCGGCTCACCCTGCCCCGTACCGTCAGCGCCGCCGTCCTGGCCGCCGCCGGCGTCGCCGTCAGCCTGCCCGGCCCCGCAGCGGCCCAGCCGGTAGCCTCACCCGGCGACCGCAGCGTCGCCGTGACCGTGCGCAACCACACCGACGTGCGCCTGACCCTCTCCGACGACGACATCGTCGAAGGCGACTGGACCAAGGAACCACCCCGGACGATCAAGCGGCTCGCCGTCGTCAAGTTCGGGTCCGAATCCACCGAAGACGAGGGCGGCACCGAAGCCACCGTCACCTACGACACCACCTACGGAGAGGTCGAGTTCTACTGGCGCAACCCGTGGACCCGCGACAACGAGTTCACCTGCGACGCTCCCGACGAACTCGAATGCGAGGTCAAAGGCGGCGGACTCGGCACCCACCCGAAGGTCACCTTCGAGATCCGCGACGCCTTCTGACTCCACAGCACCGCAGGGCGGCAGATTCCGCTGTACGTCAGCGGACTGCCGCCTCAGTCGGTCAGCCGACCGACGCCCCGAGCTCGGCGAAACCTGGAGCCGCACCACCGAAGCGCTCGCCGTGGGGTCCTCGCCTGGCGCGCGAGCCCTAGGTCCGGCTCGCGGGCGCGGGCTTTTTCCAGTGAGTCCTGGTGAGCTCTTTGTGAATCGTCTTGTGGGTGTGGGTGCCTTTTGCGCTGGGCGGTGCGCCACAGCCCGTACACCAGCCTAGGAACCTGGGTTGATGGCTGCGGTAACGTCGCCGGGATGCGGATCAGGGCTGGGCGTCCGGATCTCGGCGTTCACGCCGGGCTTTTCGGTGTTCCGGAGGCGGGTGGGGCGTTCGGGGTCACGTTCTTCGGGGTGGCGGGGCTGCTGTTCGCTGACGGGGCGGACGCGGTGATGACTGATGGGTTCTTCTCCCGGCCGTCGCTGCCGCGGGTCGGACTGGGGCGGATCGCTCCCGACGAGAAACGGATCACCGACGGGCTGGAGCGGCTCGGGCTGGGGAAACCCGGGCCGCGGTTGCATGTCGTCGCGGCGGTGCACACTCACTACGACCATGTGATGGACTCGGCCGCGGTGGCGCTGCGGACGGGTGCGGCACTCGCCGGAGGGAGATCGGCGGCGGCCGTCGGGCGTGGCGGCGGGCTGGCCGAGGAACGGATCCACGTGGTCGTTCCGGGCGAGGCGCGGCGGTACGGGGCGTTCACGGTGACGTTCGTGGAGTCCGCGCACTGCCCGCCGGACCGGTATCCGGGTGTGATCGACGCCCCGGTGACGCCGCCGGTCCGGGCGTCGGCCTATCGCTGCGGTGAGGCGTGGTCGATTCTCGTCGAGCACACCAGCGGGCGGTCGGCGCTGGTGCAGGGCAGTGCGGGCTTCGTGTCGGGCGCGCTGGACGGGCGGCGGGCGGATGTCGTGTTCCTCGGCGTCGGCGGACTCGGCGCCGGCAACCCCAAAGCCGGCAACCGCAAAGCCGGCAACCCCGAAGCCGGCAACCCCGAAGCCGGCAACCCCGGAACCAGCAACCCCGAGCCCGGCAACCGAGAACACGGCGAACGAGGACACGGTGGGCTCGGGGCGGGCGGGGTGGGATACATCCGGGACTACTGGCGGCACACGGTGCGCGCGGTCGGCGCCCGGTGCGTCGTGCTGATCCACTGGGACGACTTCTTCCGGCCGCTCGACCGGCCCCTGCGGGCGCTCCCCTACTTCGCCGACGACCTCGACCTCACCCTGCGCGTTCTCGGTGATCTGGCCGCCCGTGACGGGATCGCCCTGCACCTGCCCACCCTGTGGCAGCGGGCCGACCCCTGGGAGGCGGCATGCGGTTCGAGCAGCTCGAATACCTGACGGCGGTGATCCGGTACGGGTCGCTGCGCCGGGCCGGGGAACATCTGCACGTGTCGCAGTCGACGCTCAGTGAGGCGATCAGCACGCTGGAGCGGGAGCTCGGTGTTCCGTTGCTGGAGCGGCACCGTTCGGGGGCTCGGGTCAGCCGGGAGGGCCGTGACCTGCTGCCGCTGATGACCGAGATCCTGGCCGGGGTGGCGCAGTTGAAGGCCGCGGCCCGGGATCACGCGCGCACGATCCGGGTCGGTACGGTCAATGCGGGCACGTCGTCGCTGCTGGTTCCGGCGGTGCGGGAGTTCGGGGCGGGGCGTCCGGGCACGACGGTGGACGTGGCGACGCTGCTGCAGGCGGAGATCCAGGAGCGCCTAATCGAGGGCCGTCTCGACGTCGGGCTGATCAACTCCTTCCCGGACGACGAGCTGCCGGCCTCGCTGGAGAGCCGGGTGCTGCTGCACGGCGTACCGAAGGTGTGTTGCCGGACCGATGATCCGCTGGCCGCGCAGCCCGCGGTGAGTGTCGCGGATCTGCGGGGGCGGCCGTTCGTGGCGATGCGGCCGGGCTATCTGATGTACCGGCTGGCGCGGCGGCTGTTCGGTGACGCTCCCCCGGCGGAGACGTTCGCGACCGACGGCGCGGAGATGGGCAAGACGCTGGTGGCGGCCGGGACCGGGCCGACGATCCTGCCGGACTACAGCATCGTCGGCGATCCGCTGGAGACGGCCGGGGTGATCACCGCGCGGCCGCTGGCGGAGGAGGTGCCGCCGGTGATGATGCTGCTGGTCAGGCGGCGGTTCGACCGGGTGCCGCCGGCGATCGCGGAGTTCGAGGGGACGATCGTGCGACTGGCGCGTTCGGTGTGACCGAACGGGTGTTCGGCGTTCCCGTCGTCACATCGCTTGCATAACCCCCAAAATCTAGCGAGCCTGTAGGGTATGGATCTCAAGTTCCACTGGTTCCTGCCCACCAACGGCGGCGACGGACGGCACGTGGTCGGCGGCGGCCACGGCGTCTCCGCCGGCCACTCCGGCCGTCCCGCCGACGTCGCGTACCTGACCCAGGTCGCCCGCGCCGCCGAGGACAACGGCTTCGCCGCCGCGCTCACCCCGACCGGCGCCTGGTGCGAGGACGCGTGGCTGAGCACGGCGATGCTCAGCCAGACCACACAACGGCTGAAGTTCCTGGTCGCGTTCCGGCCGGGCCTGATCTCACCGTTCCTGGCGGCGCAGATGGCCGGCACCTTCCAGAACCTGACCGAGGGCCGCCTGCTGCTCAACGTGGTCACCGGCGGCGAGGGCCACGAGCAGCGGATGTACGGCGACCACCTGGACAAGGACGCCCGCTACGCCCGGTGCGACGAGTTCCTGGAGATCGTGCGCCGGCTCTGGGCGGGTGAGACCGTCGACTTCCACGGCGAGCACCTGCACGTCGACGCCGCCCACCTGACCCAGATCCCCGATCCGGTCCCGGAGATCTACTTCGGCGGCTCCTCTCCCGCCGCGGGCGTCGTCGCGGCCAGGCACGCCGACGTCTACCTGACCTGGGGCGAGCCGCCGGCCGCGGTGGCCGAGAAGATCGCCTGGATCCGGGGGCTCGCCGCCGAGCAGGGCCGGACGATCCGGTTCGGCATCCGGATGCACACGATCACCCGCGACACCGCCGACGAGGCGTGGGCCGAGGCCGACCGGCTGCTGGCCGGCATCGACCCGGCGACGATCGCGCAGGTCCAGGAGGGGCTGCGCAAGTCGGAGTCGGAGGGGCAGCGGCGGATGCTCGACCTGCACCACGGCCGCACCGACAAGCTGGAGATCTACCCCAACGTCTGGGCGGGCGTCGGCCTGGTCCGCGGCGGCGCGGGAACGGCCCTGGTCGGCAGCCACGAGCAGGTCGCCGACCGGATCGCCGAGTACGCGTCGCTGGGCATCGAGGAGTTCGTCCTCTCCGCCTACCCGCACCTGGAGGGCGCGTACTGGTTCGGCGAGGGCGTGCTGCCGATCCTCGCCGAGCGCGGCCTGTGGAAGGACGAACGGCCACGACGCCGGCACCAGGCCGCGATGCCGTTCGCCGCCGTCGGGCGAGCCACCCGCTGATGGGCACTTTCATCACCAATCAAGACCTTGATCCGGTACGCCTCCGTCAGGCTTTCGGAGTCTTCCCCAGCGGCGTCGTCGCCGTGGCGGCCTCGGTCGACGGGCAGCCGGTCGGCCTGGCCGCCAGCTCGTTCACCTCGGTCAGCCTCGACCCGCCGCTGGTGTCGGTGTCGATCGCGAACACCTCCAGGACGTGGCCCGACCTGCGCCGCGCCGGACGTCTCGGGGTGACCGTGCTGGCCGCGCACCACGGCGAGCTGTGCCGGCGGCTGGCCGGCCCGGTCGGGCACCGGTTCGACGGCGCGGCGCTGTCGGTGACCGCGGGCGGGGCGGTGACCGTCGACGACGGGCTGGCCCGGTTCGACTGCTCGATCTACCGGGAGGTGGAGGCCGGCGACCACACGATCGTGCTCCTCCGGCTGCACGCCGTGGACCACAGCGCGGATCAGGACGGTGGGCCGCTCGTCTTCCACCGGTCCGGATTCGGGCGGCTCTCGCCGTACATCTGAGGGTTTTGGCTTAGTGGCACGGCCCACATGCCGAACATCTCGGTGTGATGGGTTTGAACCGGTTGAGCATCAAACTCCGGCTGATCATCTGTGTCCTGCTGATCACCGGGGTCTCGCTGGTGCTCGTCGCGACCGTCATCACCCGGCGCAACCTGTCCGAGGCGCGGGAGACCGGCTTCGCGTTCGCGCAGGAGATCGGGGTCCGCAACGCCGCCGAGCTCCAGGTCCAGCTGATGACGGCGCTCGGCAGCGCCCGGGACCTGAGCGGGACGATGGCGTCCGAGTCAGCCGGCGGAGCCGACCGGGCCGCCGCCAACGCCGTCCTGCGGACGCTGCTCGAACGGCACCCCCGCTACTTCGGCGTGTGGACCGCCTGGGAACCGGGCGCGTTCGACGGTGCCGACGCCCGGTTCCGCGGCCGCGACGCCCGGCACGACTCGACCGGACGGTTCGTGCCGTACTGGTACCGCGACGGGGACACGATCACCTCGACCGTGCTCACGTCGTACACCGAGGAGGGTGACGGCGACTACTACCTGATCGCGCAGAAGAGCGGCAAGGAGAAGGTGCTCGAGCCGTACGCCTACGAGGTCGGCGGCAAGAGCGTGCTGATGACGTCGCTGGCCGTGCCGATCACCGCCGGTGGGAAGACCGCCGGGGTGGCCGGCATCGACATCACCCTGGACGCGGTGGCCGCCGCCCTCGCCCAGATCAGGCCGTTCGGCACCGGCAACGCGATCCTGGTCAGCTCCGGTGGCCTGCTCGTCGGCGGCGGCGACCCGGCACAGGCCGGCAAGCCCGCCGACCCGGCCGTCGCCGAACTGGCCGCGGCCGCCGTCGCCCAGGGCTCCCCGGCCCGGCGACTGGTCACCGGCGACGACGAGCAGGTGCAGATCGCCGCACCGCTGGTCCTCGGCACGACCGACACGTGGTCGCTGATCGTCACCGTGCCGACCGCCACCATCCTGGAGGCGGCGCACACGTCACTGGACATCAGCATGTGGATCACGGCGGCGGTGCTGCTGATCGCCGCGGTGATCGCCCTGATCGTGGCCCGCGGTGTGGTCCGCCCGATCGAACGGCTCCGCGACCGGATGGCCGAGATCGCCGACGGTGACGGCGACCTGACCCAGCGGGCCACCGTCCGCAGCAACGACGAGGCCGGGCAGCTGGCCGCCGCGTTCAACCGGTTCGTCGAGAAGGTCGCCGGGACCGTCCGGGGGATCGCCGGTTCGGCCGCCGACGTACGGGCCGCCGCCGACCGTCTCGCCGACGGCACGAACCGGCTCAGCGCCGACGTCGTGCACGTGTCCGACAATCTGGGCACCGCGGCCGAGGCCACCCAGACCGTCAACCAGAGCGTGCAGTCGGTGGCCGCCGGTGCCGAGGAGATGAACGCCGCCATCGCCGAGATCGCCAGCAGCGCGGCACAGGCCGCCCGGGTGGCCAACGACGCCCGCACCGTCGCCGAGAGCACCAACGACCAGGTCGCGCACCTCGGCACGGCCACCGAGGAGATCGGTGACGTGGTCCGGCTGATCACCAGCATCGCCGAACAGACGAACCTGCTCGCGCTCAACGCCACCATCGAGGCGGCCCGCGCCGGGGAGATGGGCAAGGGCTTCGCGGTCGTCGCCGGCGAGGTCAAGGAGCTGGCCCAGCAGACCGCGCAGGCGACCGAGGAGATCACCGGCCGGATCACCGCGATCCAGGCGATCAGCACCTCGGCGGCGACCGCGATCAACGAGATCGTGCAGGTCATCTCGACGATCGGGGACTACACCACGTCGATCGCGTCGGCCGTCGAGGAGCAGACCGCCACGACCACCGAGATGAGCCGCAGCGTCACCGAGGCCGCCGGGAACACCGGCCTGGTCACCGGGGCGATCTCGGACGTCGCCGACTCGGCGCGCAACGCCTCCGCGAACGCCCGCAGCGGACAGGACGCGGTCGCCGATCTCAACCGGCTGGCGGCCGAGATGACGACGATCGTCAACAACTTCCGTTACTGAGGTACGGCCACTCCCTCACCCGGTGCGGATGATCCGCGCCCGGCCGCCGGCTGCGACTCTGGCCGGCATGAACGGATGGCTGATGTGGGGACTGATCCTTCCGCTGCTGCTCGTGGTCGCGGGCATCGTCGTGATCCTGCGCCGGCGCAACGGCCGCTGACGTGCGGGCCCGGATACCGGTCGTGCCGCTGGTGATGGCGCTCGCCGTCACCGGGTGCGGCGCCGACGCCGACCAGCGGCAGGAGGCGCGGAAACAGGAGGCGCTGGCCGAGGCGAAGACCGAGCTCATCGCCCGGATCGACGACTTCTGCCGGAGCAGCGCCACGTATGTGACGGCGCTGGACCGGTACGGCGACGTGATCAACGCGACGGCGCCGACGGTCGCCGACGTGACCGAGGCCGGCGCCGACCTGGCCGAGCCACGCGACGAGGTGCTCGAGGCCGCACGGGAGGTCGCCGAGGCCCGCGACGCGGTGGCGAAGGCGCTCACCGACCTCTCGCCGTCGCCGTCGGGCACGCCGTCGCCCGGCCCGTCCCTGCCGGCCGCCACGGTCGGCCGGGTCCGGCAGGCCGACGCCGACTTCACCGCGGCGCAGCAGGGCATCACCGGCCAGACGCCGCTGCGGCAGGCGTCGGAGCAGTTCAACGCGGCGGCCGTCGCGCTGGAGATGTCGTGGCTGAGCCTGCTCGGCGAGAGTGGCTGCCTCAGCGACGACCAGCGAGGCCGGGCCCGTGACTACACACTCGCCGTACAGAAATCGCTGTCCCAGGCGGGGTACTACCAGAAGGAGGTCGACGGCGTCTACGGGCCGACGACCGTCACCGCCGTCCAGGACCTGCAGAAGGCGCACGACCTGCCGGTGACCGGCACCGTCGACAAGGCCACCGACGCGGCGCTCCAGGCCGACCTGCGGGCCAAGGGCGGTGCGGCCGCCGACGAGGTCATCGCCAGCACCGCGGCCGTGCAGCAGACGCTGAAGCTGGCCGGGTTCTGGACCGGCCCGGTGGACGGCACGTGGACCGACGAGCTCACCGAGGCGCTGCAGAGGTTTCAGACGTCGCTGGGGGTGGAACCGTCCGGGACCGTCGACGCCGCCACGATCGCCGCCCTCGAACACACCCTGACCTCGTCACCGTCACCGTCACCGGTGCGCTCCTGACGGTCTCATCCGGCGCGGATGAGCCGGGCAACCGCCTCCGTCACCGTTCCCGGTGCGCTCCTGACGGTTTCATCCGGCGCGGATGGAGCCGAGCGGCCGCCCCGTCACCGTTCCCGGTGCGCTCCTGACGGTTTCATCCGGCACGGATGAACCGGGCGGCCGCCTCCGTCACCGTTCCCGGTGCGCTCCTGACGGTTTCATCCGGCGCGGATGGAGCCGAGCGGCCGCCCCGTCACCGTTCCCGGTGCGCTCCTGACGGTTTCATCCGGCGCGGATGAGCCGGGCGGCCGCCCGGGATGGAATTTTCTGTCCCATGAGAGGTCTGCTGAGGTGGGGAATGCTCATTCCGGTCGTGCTCGTCGTCGTGGGGATCGTGGTGTTGCTGAGACGCGGGGTCAGGCGCTGATCAGGCGCCGCAGGGCCGCGGCGGCGGGCGGGCCCCAGGTCGCCTTTCCGCCCGGCCGGCCGTGCACCCCGTTGTCGCCGATGATCAGGCCGCTGAGGACGCGGGCCATCGCCCAGCCCCGGGCACGCCGCCGGGTGGCCGGATCCACGGCCGGCCGGTAGGCGTCGTCGAAGTCGCCGGCCGCGCCGTCCGGCAGCAGCAGCCAGGCCGCCGACAGGTCGTAGGCCGGGTCACCGGCGCACATGTCACCGAAGTCGACGATGCCGCGCAGGGTCCCGCCACCGGTGAGGACGTTGGCCGGATGCAGGTCGGCGTGCAGCCACAGCGGCGGGCCGGACCAGGCGGGCGCGGTGACGGCATCGTGCCAGACGGCGCGGACGGCGTCCGGATCGTCGATCAGCCCGCGCTCGGTGACGATGTCCACACCGCCGGCGAACCCGGCCGACAGGTCGGCCAGCGGCCCGCCGCGGTCCTGTCCCACGGGCGCTCCGGCGGGTGCGGGCCGGTGCAGCGCGGTCAGGAACCCGGCTAGGGCGACGGCCGCATCGGGGCCACGGGTCACCGGCTCCCGATCGGCGGGCGTCCCCGGAACCCACGTGGTGATCAGCCACGGCCGGGGGAACAGCGCGGACGGCTCACCGAGCCGCTGCGGCACCGGAACCGGCAACGGCAGGTCGCGGGCCAGCCCGGGCAGCCAGGTGAACTCGTTGCGCAACTGCCGGTCGGCGCCGCCACCGGCCACCCAGGGCAGCCGGACAGCCAGATCGTCGCCGAGACGCCACAGCTGGTTGGCCCACCCCCGGGCACCGAACGAGACCGGCCGGTCGGCGAGGTCGGGGTGCTGATCGCGCACCAGGTCACGGACGAGGCCGGCGGTGATCTCGATCGTCGAGTGGGTCACGCGCGGCGACGATAGCTCAGGCGAGCAACAGCGTGCCGGCCACGACACCGGTGAAGGCGACGATGATCCAGCGCAGGCCCGGCGCGGACAGCCGCCGCGCGACCCGGGCGCCGGCATACCCGCCGATCACGGTGGCCGGCGCCAGCACGGCCACGAATGCCCAGTCGACCGGGCCGAAGACGCCTGTACCGCCGGTCAGGTCAGGCGCGCGGGACGCTTCCGCCGATCACCACGGCGCCGATCAGGACCAGGGTGCCGATCAGGACCAGGGTGCCCGGTGGTCAGTCGGGTCGCCTCGACGGAGTCGGGCGGATGGCCTCGCGGATGCGGTCGCAGAGCTGGGTGAGGTTGGCGCCGATCACCGGGCGGCTGCGCCAGTGCCGCAGGCCCCGCCGGACCGCGTAGAAGCAGCCCGGCGGGACCTCGACACCCGCGACCCCGGTCGCGACGGCGCCCGCATAGCCGACCCGCCAGCCCGGCCAGCGCGCCTCGGCGACCTCGCGGACCGCCGCCACCCGGGCGGTGTCGCGCCTGGTCAGCTGGTGCACCAGGCCCTCCAGATCGGCGGCGATGAGGCAGGGCTCGTCGAGCTCCCAGTGCACGGCCCAGTAGTGCCCGGCCGGGACGAGCAACTCCGGCCGCACGGTGCGGGGCTGCAGCGCACGGTCGATCTGCCAGCCGGGATGGCGGCGCTCGACGTCGTCGGGAGTCATCGTCGCGCCCACCACTCCCCCTCACACGGCTGCTTACCCGCGCCGTTCACGTGTCGCTCCGGTGCCGCATGTCGCCCCCATCGGGTCGGGCTTCGACGAGTGTCGGTCAGTCCAGCGTGGCCGGACGGAAGGGATAGCGTCAATCTTATGTCGTAACTTTTTGATCCCCGATCGGGTGATGACGAACGCGGAAATCTTTCGGGGGACGCCATTGATGTACGGCCCGCGGAGGACGAGGATGGCCGACGATCACACCGCCGTCGATGGAGGAAGCAGCATGCCGCGACCCATTGGCCCCACGATCCCCCGCTGGCAACTGGGTGAGCAGATGTCGCAGCTTCGCAGCGCCGCCCGCAAGTCGCAGCAGGACGCGTCCGGCCGCCTGGGTTGCTCGGTCAGCAAGATCCAGAAGATCGAGGGCGGCGAGGTCGGCATGAAGCAGGTGGAGCTGGAGGCTCTCCTCGAGCTGTACGGCGCACCCGACCCGCTACGGGCCCAGCTCCTCGAGTTGCGCCGCCTCGGTGCCCAGCGCGGGTGGTGGTCCAAGTACGGGCAGGTGCCGACCCCGTTCGCGACGTTCCTCGGTCTGGAGTCCGCAGCCACCAAGATCCGAATCTTCGAGCCGCTGATGATCCACGGCCTGCTGCAGACCAAGGACTACGCGCACGCACTCGCCGAGAGCCTCAACCCGGCACTGACCGACGCCGAGGTCGACCGGCAGGTCCAGATCCGGCTGGAACGTCAGGAACGCGTCTTCGCGGAGGATCCGCCGGAGATCTGGGTGGTCCTCGACGAGGCGGTGCTGCGCCGGCAACTGGGTGGGCGGGAGGTCATGGCGCGCCAGCTCGATCACCTTCTGACCCTTCCCAAACGGGTGACAGTTCAAGTCGTTCCGTTCGCGAATGGCGGTTATCCAGGCGCAATGGGGGCCCTGACGCTATTCGAGTTCGCGGAGGATTTACACACGCCGGTTGCGTATGTGGAGTCGCAGGCGGGGAACCTGTACCTCGAACGGGAAGATGATCTGGGACGGGCTAACCTTGCCCTTGACCACATCAACGCGGCAGCGCTCAGCAAGCAGCAATCGCGCGAGCTGATCGCCGGCGTTGCCCGCCAGTTCTTGCAGTAATAGGAGCCACCTATGGACAAGTACGAGGTCAGCTTGACCGGCGCTGAGTGGCGCAAGTCCACCAAGTCCGGGAACAACGGTGGCTGCGTGGAGTTCACGCAGGTCGGCGCGTTCGTCGCCATCCGTGATTCCCGGAACCCGGACCGTGATCCCCTGGTCTTCGACGCCAATGAGTGGGACTGTTTCCTCGACGGCGCCGGAAAGGGTGAGTTCCCGGTTCCCACCGCCTGATTCCGTACAGCAACGGCCCGGTCACCCAGAAGGGGCAGGACCGGGCCGTTGACCTTTTCCGAACGGTTACCCGTGAGTCGGATTCCTTAATACGCGCTTTAAGAACGGCTAAGCCCTGGTCAGTTCCAGGACCGGGATGGTGCGGATACCGGCGGTCTTCTCGGCGTAACCGGCGAAGTTCGGGCGGAGGTCGACCTGCTCACCGAAACGGCGATCGCGTTCCTCACCGGTCAGCTCGCGGACCGCCACGGAATAGGTCTCGGTACCGCGTTCCACAGCGCCGCTCCCGGCCGCGGTGAGGTTGTAGTACCAGCCCGGGTTCTCCGGTGCACCCCCCTTCGAGGCGATCACGTAGATGACGTCGTCGTCGGACTCGTGCGGCAGATACACCAACGGGCTGACCATCTCCCGGCCGGACTTCCGGCCACGGTGGTGGATCAGCACCATCGGCGCACCCTCGAACGGGCCGCCCACCCGGCCCCCGTTGGCCCGGAACTCGTCGATGACTTGCGCATTCCAGTCGCTCATCCGGATATCCTCGCCGCCCGGCGCGCCCCGCGCCCGCCGCACCGCGAGGATCACTGGTAGGTGGGGGTGTCCCAGCGGCCGACGCTGCGGGAGCGGACCGGCTCGATCCAGCGCGGCGCGGCGCTCTGCGGGAAACCGTCGCCCCAGTTGGTGGCGTCGCCGTGCATCTCGACGCGGGCGTTCTCGGTGTACCAGTCGACCAGGTCGGCGTCCGAGCGGATCAGCCAGGTGCAGCCCTTCTCGGCATCGGCGGTGAAGTCGCCGTGCCGGATCAGCGGCGGCCGCCAGAAGTACGTGCCCGGCCACATCTTGCCGAAGTTGTAGTCGAAGGCGCCGTCCAGGCAGTACGCCTCCTCCGAGCACGGGTGGTGGGCCAGCGGCACCTCGCGCCAGCCCGGCTTCGCCTTGATCAGGCGGGTGTAGAAGCCGGTCTTCTCGTCGCGGTGCAGCAGCTTGATGTAGAGACCGGGCACCGGCGTGCCGCCGAGGTCGAACCGCATCGGGCTGCCGTCCCGGACGTCGATCCACGGCATGGCCGCGCTGTCCAGGACGATCAGGGCCTGGTCGGGGCGGACTGTCTCGCGGTCGCTCGCGGCGGGCTCGAAGTGCCAGTCGCCGTACTCGCGGAACAGCAGGATCTCGGTGCCCTCGGTGACGGTGACGGGCGGGGTCCAGACACCGGCCGGGGCGGTCCAGTAGCCCTCGGCACCCAGGGTGGTGTCGCCGATGACGACCTGACCGGAGAGCACGTACCACTCGGTGTCGGCCTGGTGCACGCCGGCCGGGCGGGACCAGTCGCTGGTGAAGCGCACCTTGAGCGACGCCGAGCCGTCCTCCTCGTCGTAGCTGAGGTTCCGCTGCTCGGCGGTGCCGGTGGCGTGCTGGAACTCGGCGATGTGCCAGATCAGGTCACGTTCGTCGACGATCTCGACGTGCGGGCGCATGGGGTGCCTCCGGGCTCGACGGATGGTTTCCGGTGCAGAACGTAGCGTTTATTGGTTTCGAGTACAAGGTGTATCGTCTATTCCCGTGACACGACCAGGACGGCCCGCCGGGCCCACCAGCGACACCGAGGCCGTCGTGCTCACGGCCGCCCTCGACCTGCTGCTCACCGAAGGGCCGGCGACCCTCACCGCTCAGCGGCTGTTCCAGGTCACCGGGGTGTCACGGTCCACCATCTACCGGCATTGGCCGACACCGGCGGCGGTGCTCGCGGCCCTCATCGACGTCGCGCCCGTCCCGGCCGGCACACCGAGCGGGGACCTCGCGAAAGACCTGCACGCCGAGGTGGACCGACTGTGCGACCGGCTCCGGGACCGGCCGGTGGGCGCCTTTCTGCAAGCGCTCGTCGTGGCCGCGGCGACCGACCTCCGGCATCGGTACGTGAGTGACCTGCTCGCACCCTTCCACGAGGTGCTGCGCGCGGCCGGGGCCACCGACGGCGAGCGCGAGGACGGCGTGGCGATGATCGCGTCGCCGCTCCTGCTGGACGCGCTGCTGCTCGACCGTACCGCCGCCCGCGATCGTGCCCACCGCATCGTCGACACCTTCACGGAAGCGCGGAACCAGCAGTGACCAACATCGTCGGCCCCCGTGCCGTCTTCGGCGTGATCGTGCCGAGCACCAACACCGTCGTCGAGCACGACTACTGGGGCGCCCGGGTGCCCGGGGTCGCCTACCGGGCCGGGTCGATGTACATCCCCGACCCGGTGATGAACGACGACGCCGGATTCGAGGCCCTGCTCGGGCAGATCCGGGCGTCGATCGACACCGCCGTGCGGGACGCGCTCACCGCCGAACCCGACCGCCTGGTGATGGGGATGTCGGCGGAGACGTTCTGGGGCGGCGTCGAGGGGAACGCGGCCTTCGAGCGGCGGCTGCGCGAACGGACCGGACTGCCGGTCACCACCGGGGCCGGCTCGTGCCGGGCGGCGCTGACCGAGCTGGGATGCCGGCGGATCGCGGTGTTCTCGCCCTACCAGCCGATCGCCGACCGGGAGGTGGGTCGGTACTTCACCGAGGCCGGGTTCGAGGTCACGGCGATCACCGGGCTGCGCTGCCCGACCGCCATGGACATCGCCCGGGTGCCTCCGTCCCGGCTCGTCGACCTGGTCGCGTCGCTGGACGGGCCCGAGGTGGACGCGATCGTGCAGGTCGGCACCAATCTGTCGTTCGTCGGCCTGGCCGACCGGCTGGAACGCGACCTGGGCAAGCCGGTGATCGCCATCAACGCGGCCACGTTGTGGCACGCGTTGCGATCACACGGCCTCAGCGACCAGGTCTCCGGAGCCGGCACCCTCCTCCGCGAACACTGACCTGCCACACCACACCCTCCACCCCGAGCGCCGACCGGCGCGCTTCTGGACATCAGCTGCCGGCACCGGCGGCCTGTCAAGGGTTCTGACGTCGTGGGTCAACGGTGCAATAGGGACTCCTGGAGACGGCGGAGCTTTGCCCGTACCAGAAGGTGCCGTTTTTCTCTTTTGCCGGGGTTGATGTAGAGGATGAAATCGGTCCGGTGGATCCTCTCGGAGTCGCCGGTGGCCTGCGCCGCGGCGTCGCGGATCTCGCGGAGATGGGCGACGGTCAGCTGGAGGACGTGCTCGTCGGGCTGGTAGCGGGAGCCCAGCGGGTAGTCACGGCCCGGCCTGCTGGTCATCTCGATGTGGCAGCCCAGGACGTGGGTCACCGGGTGGGTCTCGCTGAAGGTGATCAGACGGTCGATCGTGTCGCGGAAGGCGTCGTGATCATCGACATACAGACGGCCGGGGTAGACGGTGTCACCGGTGAGCAGGATGCCGGTCCGCGGGTCGTAGACGGTCACCGCCGCCTCGTGATGGCCCGGTGAGCCGATGATCTCCAAGGCCCGGCCGCCCAGGTCGAAGGTGACCGCGCCGGTCAGCGCACCGGGGAAACCGTAGAAGGCGCGCACCTCCGCCACACCGTGCGGCACCACCCTCGTGGCCGGGCGGCCGGCGAACTGGGCGTCGGCCGCCACGTGATCACCGTGGCCGTGGGAGTGGGCGACGATCAGCTCGTAGTCGACCCGCGGATTCCTCGCCAGCCACTGCTCCACCAGCGCGTCGACCGTCGCACGCAGCGGGAACGTGGCGGCGTCGGCGGTGGCACCGGTGTCCAGGAGCAGGGCCCGGTCGTTACCGAACAGGAGGTAGAGGAACGGCGCCTCGTAGTCGAGACGCTTGCTCTGTCGCAGGATCACCGTGTCGTCGTCGTAGAAGTGGGTCTGGATCGCGGGCTCGCCACGGCGACCGTGGATCCAGTCGACGTCGAGATCACTCATCAGCAGCCTCCGTGGGCAAAGGTGTCGCGGACAGGAAGAAGCGGGCGAACCGGCGGCCGGGACGACGGGCGTCCACGGTCGACTCGGATCGGGCGAGATAGGGCTCCAGCAGCGCCAGCCACTGGGTCTTGAGCTGCTCGGCCTCCTCGGCCGAGAGCAGCGCCAACGCGGTGGTCAGGCCGGCGCCGCGACGCCAGGCGGTGCTCTCGTCGTCGTCACTGTCGATGAACGCGAGGATCGCCTGCATCTCGCGCTCGACGACCATCCGCTCGATCTGGCGGCGGACGACCGGACTGTCGGCGGCCGACAGACGCAGTGTGGGCCGCGGGTCGGGCAGCCGCCACTGGCGCTCGCGGCGGTCACGGCCGGGGCCGGCGTCCTCGACGAAGCCGTACTTGGCGAGCTGGCGCAGATGGAAGGAGCAACTGGCCTGCGAGACGCCGAGCACCCGGCCGCACTGGGCGGCCGTCGCCGGGCTGCTGGTGGCGAGGAGCTCCAGCAGGTCGAGCCGGAGTGGGTGGGCCAGGGCCCGGATGGCGGTGGGATCGGTGATCCGCATATGCCAAAGACTACTTTGACATATTGCGAAGTGTCAAAGACCTCTTTGACATTGCGGTTGGCGTGTCGCGGGCACTAGCGTGGCGGGAGTGCCGGCCGCCGAAGCTCCACCCAGAGTCGGCTGGCGGGACCTCTCCCCCACGGTGCGGCTACTGATCGTCAACCTGTTCGGGATCAACCTCGGGTTCTTCATGGTGCTGCCGTTCCTGGCCGCCCACCTGCGCGAGAACCTCGGCTTCGCGACCGCGCTGGTCGGCACGATCCTGGGCCTGCGGACGCTGTCCCAGCAGGGGCTGTACGTGGTGGGCGGCACCGCCGCGGACCGGCTCGACCTGCGGTGGATGATCATGTTGGGGTGCGGCCTGCGGGTGGTCGCGTTCGCCCTGTTCGCCCTCGTCACCAGCCCCGCCGGGATCATCGCGGCGACCGTGATCACCGGGATCGCCGGCGCGATCTTCGCCCCGGCCTCGCAGACCTACCTCACCCACGCCTCCCCCGGCCGTCGCGCCGAGACGTTCTCCTGGGTCAACGTCGCCGCCAACGCCGGCACCCTGATCGGCCCGCTGCTCGGCGCCCTGCTGCTGTCGGTCGACTTCCGGCTGGTCAGCGCCGTCGCCTGCGTGGTCTTCGCGATCCTGACCGTCGCGCAGGCCTTCGTGCTGCCGTCGATGCGCCGGCCCACGCCGGAGACTGGGGTGCTCCAGTCGTGGCGGCAGGTCGTCACCAACCGGCGGTTCCTCGCCTACACGCTGTCCGGGGCCGCCTACTTCGCCCTGTTCAACCAGCTCTACCTGGCGATCCCGCTGGAGGCCCGGCGGATCACCGGGCAGGCGCCGGCGGTCACCGCGGTCTTCGTGGTGTCGACGATCGTCGGGCTCACCTCGGGCGTACGCCTGGTCGCCGCATGCCGCCGCCGGTGGAGCGCGGGCGTGTCCATGTCGATCGGGCTGTTCCTGCTCAGCTCGGGTTTCGTGCCCCTCGCGATCGCCGCACCGCTCCTCCCGACCGCCGCCGTCGCGCTCGACCCGGGGCCGGCGCTGGTCGCGGTGGTGCCGGTGCTGGCCGGGACGGTGCTGTTCAGCGCCGGGGTGTCGATCACCGCCCCGTTCATGCTGGAGCTGATCCCGGCGATCGGCAGCGAGCGCCTGTCCGGCACCTACTTCGGCTTCTTCTACCTCGTGTCGTCGCTGCTCGCGGCCGGGGTCAGCGCGGTCACCGGCGCGTTGCTGGACCTCGACGGCCTGCGGTGGCTGCCGTTCGCGTTCCTGACCGTCGTCGGCGTGGCCGGCGCGACGGGCATCGCCCTGAGGTTCGCCGGAGCCGCCACATCCACCACCACGTCCGCCGGCACCGCGGGGCTCGTCGCCGGGCCGGCCCGCCGGTAGGGTGCGGCGATGGCTGACGCACGACCGATCACGTATTACGGCACGCCGGTGCTGCACCGCCGCTGCGCCGACGTCACCGTCTTCGACCAGGGTCTCGCCGACCTGATCGAGGACATGTTCGCCTCGATGTACGCCGCCAACGGCGTCGGTCTGGCCGCCAACCAGATCGGCGTCGACGCGCAGATCTTCGTCTACGACTGCCCGGACGCCGACGACGTGCGCCGGACGGGCCACATCGTCAACCCGGTGATCACGGCACTGTCGGACGAGCTCGACGGCGGCACCGAGGGCTGCCTGTCGGTGCCGGGCCCCCGCGCCGAGGTGCCGCGGGCGTCGGTCGCGACGGTCACCGGCGCCGACCGCGACGGACACCCGGTCACGGTCACCGGGACCGGGTATTTCGCACGGTGCCTGCAACACGAGACCGATCATCTGAACGGCACCCTCTACGTCGACCTGCTGCCCGTGACGCGGCGCGACGACCTGCTGCGCGAGGCCGGCCTCACACCGCCGTCGTGAACCATCCGGCGGCGCCCTCCGGACCGAACTGTCATGCCGCTGTCATACGACAGGGACACGAATGCCACGACCGGGGCGAAAGATACTGATGCGGGTGACGGCGTACCGGTTCGGGCGCCGTCATCCGGTCGTCTCCGGCTCGAAACGGGGCAGCGCCGGCGCCTCCGGCAACGTGAAGGACGCCGGATCCGTGCTGGTCCGGATCTCGCACAGCGCGGTCAACAGCAGCGCCGACGGCGCCGTGAAACAGAGCTGCACGCCCCGGTGACCCGCGCGGTCCTGGGCGGCGCTGAGCACGCCCAGGCCGGCCCTGTCGATGTTCCCGGCGAGGGAGAGGTCCACGACGATCCGGTCGTGACAGGTGACGGCCCAGGCCAGCGCGTCACGCAGCAGCGGCGCCGACCCGGCGTCGACGTTTCCGCGCACCGTGACGACGGCGGCGCCGCCACGCTCCTCGATCCTGACCGTGTCGGGAAAGCCCGTGACCGGTTCCGGCATGCTCCTGGTCCCTCCTCGCGCGGGGATCTCCCCTGGTCCTGGGATCTCCCTGGTTCAGGGATCTCCCTGGTTCAGGGATCTCCCCTGGTTGAGGACGAGGTTCGCCGGGCCACACGACGATGACCGCACGGGATCATGTCATTTGTTTGACAGAAGCCGCCGCTGTCGATGGACACCCAGGCCGACGGCGACGGCGACGGTCACCACGGTGATGATCACGCCGACGGCGCCCCACACCACCATCAGCACCGACAGTGCCGCCCACACCAGGCCGCCGACGACGGCCAGCACCGACAGCAGAACCCGCCGCGGGATCATCCGGACCGGCCGGGCCAGCGACGGATCCTCCGCCGCGAGTTTCCCGACGATCGCCTCGAACTCCCGGCGCGTGTCTCTGGTGGACAACTCCCTCACCACCCATCGGTACGTGGACCTTGCCCCTCCATGCATACCCCGTTTCCGCCACCACCGGCATGGCATGGAGCGGATGGTTCGTCACGGCGGATCCATCAGCGTGCGGTAGTCGTCGGCGGTCAGCGGGTCGTCGGTGACCTGACTGTCACCCCGCGGCACCTGCAGACGCCGCCCGTCGCGGAGGAAGACGACGGCGGCGACATCGGCGCGGGCGGTGAGAGTGCAGACGATCTGGCCGTACGCGACCGCGTCATCGACCCGGCCGGCACCCTCCTCGGGTTCCCGGATCTCCACGGCGGCCGTGCTGCTCGCGGCGGGGACGGTCACCGTCAGCACCGCCGCGGCCAGCGCGGTACTCAATCCCTGCGCCTGCTCGGCCGGGGTCGGACCGGCCACCAGCAGATCGAGCTGCCGCTGCGGGCCGAGCGCGGTCCCGGACCGGCGGACGGACTCGACGAGCCGGTCGTCACGGGTCAGACAGAGAACCTGCGCCACCTCCCCCACCGGTTCCGGCGTGGAGGCCGACGCGGCGACGTTCAGCGGGCGGCGGGGCAGGGTGACCTGGTGCGGCTCGTCCTGGGCGGGCACACCGCACCCGGCGAGCAGGAGCAGGCCGGTCAAGAGGGCGGCGAGGACCCGTACGCCGGTCAACTCTGTCCTCCCGGGAGGGTGACGCGGAACCGGGCGCCGCCGCCGGGCCGCTCGGAGACGCTTGCCCCGCCGCCGTGCGCAGCCGCGTGACCGGCGACGATGGCCAGGCCCAGGCCGGTCCCGTCGCTGTCGCCGCGGGCGTTGGCGGCCGGCCCCCGCACGAACCGGTCGAAGATCGTCGCCTGATCCTTCTCGGCCACGCCCGGCCCGGTGTCGTCGACCTCCAGATAGCCGGGCCCGACCCGGACAGCGGTCGGGCCGCCACCGTAGCGGACCGCGTTGTCGATCAGGTTGCCGAGCGCCTGCTCGACCCGGCGCCGGTCCACCGACCAGGTCTCCGGCGTCCCAGGGACCGTCTCGACCAGGTCGGCCGGCAGGTTCCGGGACCGGCAGACCCGCTGGGCGAGGGCTGCCACGTCGACCGGCTCGCGGTGCGCGGGCTGGTCGGTCCGGGCCAGTTCGAGCAGGTCGTTGACGAGCGCCTGGAAGCGGGTGATCTCGGCGGTGACCAGGGTGATCGCGGCGCCGGCCCGTTCGTCGACCTGGTCACGGCGCTTGTCCAGGACACTGGCGGCGGCCTCCAGCGTCTGCAGCGGCGACCGCAGCTCGTGGCTGACATCGGCGGCGAACCGGCGGTCACGTTCGAGCCGGCGGGCCAGCTGGTCGGCCATGTCGTTGAACGCCGCCGACAACGGAGCCAGATCAGGTTCGGTCGCCGGATCCAGGCGAGTGGTCAGGTCACCGCTCGCGATGCCGCGCGCCGCCTCGGCCACCGCGGCCACCGGGCGCAGCGCGTGGCGGGTCACATACCACCCGACGGCGGCCCCGGCGGCGGCGACCATGATCGCGACGCCGGTGAGGACGAGAGCGAGAGTCCGCAGGGTACGGTCCAGCTCGCCCAGCGACACGATCTCGTAGAACACCGCCCCACCACTCAGCGGGACGCCCACGATCAGCGCCGGGCGGCCGTCCCGCCGGATCCGCTGCGCCCCCGCCTCACCGCCGGCCGTCATCTCCTGCAACCCTGGCGGTACGGCCGTGTCGACCGCCAGATCGGCGCTGCGGGAGTGCCAGCGCCCCTCCAGATACAGCAGCACGTAGCGGTCCGAGCCGGTGTCCAGCGACTGGAGCACCTCCAGCACGTCCGGTGCCGGCCCGGTGATCCCCGCGTTCACCACCGTCGCGTCGTAGTAGGTGGCCCGCACCGCGGTCCGCTCCCGCTCAGCGAACAGGGTGTTGCGGACCGACTCGTACGACACCAGGCTGATGCAGGCGGACAGGATCAGCGCGCCCAGGGCGAAGGCGGCGCTGACCCGGGCACGCAGGCCGATCGGTCTCACGGCTGCAGCTTGTAGCCCAGGCCGCGGACCGTCACCAGGTGCCGCGGATTGCCGGTCTCCCGCTCGATCTTCTGCCGCAGCCGGCCGACGTGCACGTCGACGACCCGCTCGTCGCCGAACTCGTGCCCCCACACCCGCTGGAGCAGTTGCTGGCGGGACAGGACCAGACCGGGGTGGTCGCCCAGCTCGCACAGCAGGCGGAACTCGGTGCGGGTCACGGCCACCGGCTCGCCGCCCAGCCTGACCTCGCCGGCCTCCGGCCGTACCTCCAGATCTCCGAACGTCAGCACCGAGGTCGCCGGCGCCGCCGGCTGGGTGGCCGCCCGGCCCCGGCGCCGCAGGGCCCGCAGCCGGGCCGCCAGCTCCTTGACCTTGACCGGTTTGACGACGTAGTCGTCGGCGCCGGCCTCCAGCGCCGCCACGATGTCATGGGTGTCGTCGCGGGCACTGACCACGACGATCGGGACGTCGTCGTCACGGCGCATCTGCCGGATGCACTCGTAGCCGTCCATGCCGGGCAGCATCAGATCGATCAGCACCGTGTCGGCGCGGTGCCGGCGCTGCGCGATCAGGCCCTCCTCGGCGGTCGCCACCGCATGCGCCGTATAGCCCTCGTCCTCCAGGGCCATCGCCAGGGACAGGCGGATCCGGTCGTCGTCCTCGATCAGCAACACCGCGGTCATGCTTCCCATCCTGTCTCGCGGACACGGCGACGGCCCGTTTGTCACGCAACTGTCATGGGTGCGGGAAACGTCCGCAGATCACGGCGGGCAGTGTTGCGGTCGTCGAACCACGTCCAGAGAAGGAGGGGTCATGACGGGTCAGAGTCTGATCATCGCGGTCACCGTCGGTGTGGTCCTCGGCGTCGCCGGCCGTCTCCTGGCGGGCCGCCGACGGAGTCTGCCACTGTGGCTGCCGCCCGCCGCCGGGGTGGCCGCCGCGCTGCTGGCCACGGTTCTCACCCGGATGGCGGCCACCGACCCGCCCACCCCGGCCACGCCCGAGATCATCCTGCAGGTGCTCTTCGCCGCGGCGGGTGTCACGATCGTGGCGCTGACCGCCGACCGGCCGTCCGCGGACCGGGAGACACGATGACGGCCCGGGTCGTCGTACTGCCGGCCGACCTCGACCAGGCGTTGGCCGACCGGATCCGCCCGGTGGTGACCGAGACCATCGACGCCGGCCGGGACCTGGTCATCGACATGCGGGCGGCCGGGACCATCGACTCGGCCGGGCTGGGGCTCCTGGTCCGCGCCCACCGGTCGGCGAAACAGCGCGGGGCGACGCTGTCCCTGGTCGGGCCGTCGCGGTTCGTGCTGACCGTGCTGCACACCATGCGTCTCGACGGGGTCTTCACGATCCGCGGCGAGGAGGAGCCGGAAGAGGCCGCGGCCTGACCGGTCACTCGATCGCGGCGATGTTGCCGGCCTCGTCCGGGTCCGGTTCCGGGGTGTCCAGGAACGCGCGCAGCACCTCGACCGCCACGTCCGGCGCGAGCCGCTTCAGGCTCATGGCCAGCACGTTCGCGTCGTTCCAGAGGCGGGCGCCGCGAGCGATCCACGGGTCCCAGGCGAGCGCTGCCCGCACGCCGGGCACCTTGTTGGCGGCGATCGCCGTGCCCGTCCCCGTCCAGCACATCACCACGCCGTAGTCGGCCCGCCCGTCGACGACCGCCCGGCCCACGAACCGGCCGAGGTCGGGCCAGCTCTCCCCGCCGCCGGGGCCGATCACCTCGTGCCCGTCGTCGGTCAGGGCCCGCGCCACGGCCCGTGTCGTCTCGTTCTCGTCATCCGTGGCGAACGCAACCCGCATCCGGCCACCCTAGGCCCGTTCGGTTGAGCACGCCGTGACCAGGCTCGAGCCCGAGGTGGTGCCGGCGACCGTCACCGGGCGGCCAGCTCCGCCAGGAGGCTGTCGCGGTCGGCCGGACCGACGAGGGGCGGGTTGCCGGGTGGCAGCGCCAGGGACAGCAGGCTGCGGACGGTGCCGCCGGCGAGCAGGTGGTGGTCGATGCGGCGGGCCCGGCACCGGTCACCGGCCCGGATCAGGGCGCGGACGCCTGACGCGGCCAGGAACTCCACACCGAGCAGGTCGAGGATCACCGAGTGCGGTGACGGCAGGCCGTCGAGGACATGGTGGAGGCGTCCGGTGAAGACGGCGGCGGTGACCGAGTCGAGCGGGCCGGTCACGGCGACCGTCGTCACCGAGGGGCCGATGCGGGCCACCACGGCGCTGATCTCGTCATCCATGTGCCGTTCCCGTCCGGAGCGGTCGCGGGAGCCGGCGGATGCCGTTCCCGCGCCGCGAACCTACTCGTCCCGCGTGGCCGCGGGCCGCACGGTTACCCCGGACGGAGGAGTCGATACGTCACCGCGGCCGGGTTTCGAAATCGGCGGTCAGGTAGGCGTCGTAGCCGATCACCGCCGGCACCCGGACGTCGAGCTTGCCGGCGTCGGTGGTGAGCATCTGCTCGTAGCCGAGCAGGGCGCCGGTGGCCGGGTCGACGACGAGGGTGTGGCGGGTCGGCAGGCCGCTGTCGTCGGTCGTGACCGAGAAGGCGGCACCCGTCCGCCCGGCCCGGTCAGTGACCGTCCCGTCGTAGGTCAGGCCGGGCAGTTCGGCGACGATCCGCAGGACCGAGGCGCGGACGGCCGGGATGAGCAGCCGTTCGCGGGCGAGGTCGGTGACCGCGACGATCGTCTCGTACGGCCCGTTCTCCTTCGGGTGGCCCACGTGCAGCCAGGCGTCCGTGCCGGTGGCCGGCGGCGGGCCCGCCCACATCGACGGGAACCGCCCGGCCGGGTACTCCTCGGTCCGGGTGCCGAGGCTGTCGTCGAACAGATTCCGGTACCGCCACAGCCATTCCTCGCCGGTGGAGGTGAAGCGCGGATCCTCGAAGCCGGTGACCCGCCGCCCGGAGTCGTCCGGGCCGCGCCACGACTCGGCCCGCGACGGGATGATCGCGGAGGTGACGCGTTCGCCGTCGACCTGGGTCCACAGGCTCCACGACTGGACGACCAGGTGCTCGTCGTCGCCGGTGCGGGCCGGTGCGGGGACGGCGGCCGCCCTCTCGGCGATGCCGGTCAGCGTCTCGCGGGCCGATCCGGCGGCCCCGCTGAACCGCAGCGGCTCCGGGGTGGCCGCATACGCCGGCCGTGGCAGGGGCGCGAATTGCAGCCCGGCGAGAACCAGGAGCACCAGCGCGGCGGCGACGGTCACCGGGCGCCGGGCGGCGGGCCGGGCCTGCCGGGGCCGCGGGCTCGCGAGGATCCGTTCGAGGTCGGCGTGCCGGTCGGTCACGGCGGTCAGCGGGCCGCCGCCGGCCGGGTCGGCCGGGCCGAGCAGACGGCGGACGTCACGGGTCAGGGACGATGTCACGTGGGCTCTCCTCTCAGGGTGGTCAGGTGGGCGGGGGTGCCGTCGAGCGCCTGCCGGAGCCGGGCGCGGGCCCGGTGCAGCCGCATCGCGAACGCGGGCAGGGAGCAGCCGGCCGCGCGGGCCGCCTGGCGCAGGGTCAGGCCCTCCCACGCGACCAGACGCAGAGCCTCGGCGTCGGTGCCGGAGAGCCGGGCCAGGGCCGCGGTGACGCTGACCCGGCCGGCCACGTCGTCGGCGTGGTCACCGGACGAGAAGCCGCCGTGACCGGCGGCCCGCGCGGTCAGCGCCGCCCGCCGGCCGGCGCCGCGGACCTCGTTGGCCAGCGTGCGGCGTGCCGTTCCGTACAGCCAGGGCAGCGCGTCGGCCGGAACCTCCGGCAGCCGCCGCCATGCGACGAGGAACACCTCCGCGACGACGTCCCGCACGGCGGCGGCCTCGATGCGGCGGCGTACATATCGTTCGACGGCGTCGTAGTGCTGCTCGTACAGCACCGTGAACCGTTCCTCTGAGTTCGCCATTCGACCTCCCACCTTGCCTGTGTCCGGCACGGCGGGAGGGTTCACACCCGATTCTCGCGGAGGCTGTCGGCCCGCGCCCACCGGCGGCGCCGATGGAACCGGCTGGTCACCTGCACCCAGAGGAACGCCGGCAGGTACGGCCACAGGCCCGGCCGGGCCAGCACCGCCCGGGCGTTGCCGCGGTGGCCGCCGGCCGGTGACGCGGACGGCCCGAGCTCGGCGTTGCCCTGACGCCATCGCGCGAGCACCCGGCCCAGGTCCGGACCGGACGGCAGGACCAGCAGGAATCCGGCCCCGTCGACGACCAGCCGCTCGGGCCGGGCGAACAGTGACCGGACGTAGCCGTCGTCGGCGATCACGTCCGGGAAGTCGGTCCACCGGCGGCGGCCCTCGGCGTTGACGGCGTAGCAGCCGCCGCCGATGACGTCACCCGCCACCGACGGCAGGCGCGACCAGACGGCGGCGAACCCGCGGGTGATCCGGCTCGGCGAGCGGACCAGGATCGGCCGGGGACCGGCCAGGACCGGGCCGCCCGCGGCGTCCATCGCGGTGAGCAGGGCCCGCAGCGTCCCCGGGGTGATCACCGTGTCCGCGTCCAGGTAGACGACGGGCACGCCGCGCAGGTGGGGGCCGGCGGCGTTCAGCGCGGCCGGTTTCGACGGTTCCGGCAACTCGATCACGAACACCCCGGCGGTACGGGCGATGTCGGCCGTGGCGTCGTCGCAGCCGTTGGCGACCACGATGACCCGCACGTCCAGCCCGTGCGCGTCGCCGGTGACCGCGGCCAGGCAAGCGCCGATCAGGGCCTGCTCGTTGTGGGCCGGGATGACGACGTCGACCTCAGTCACCGAGCCGCCTCGGCGTCATCCGGCCGGCCGCGTGCACGGCCAGGAAGACCGCCGCGGACGGCCACGCCGCCGGTTTCGCCAGCAGCGACCGCACGGCGCCACGGTAACGGATGTGGTCGTCGGGGTACGGCGGCAGCGCCGGCAGGCCGCGCAGCTCACGGTTGCCGCCCTGGTAGCGGCGGCGCGCCCGGAGCAGGTCCCGGAGTCCGTCGGGGGCGACCACCTCATACCACTCCCCCGGGACGACCCGGCGTTCGTCGGGTGCGAAGTGCCACCGTACCCACTTGTCGTCGGAATGCAGGTCGGGCAGGTCGCCCCACCGCGCCCGGCCCTCGGCCGACACCGCGTAGACCCCGCAGGTCGCCGGTGACCGCCGCACATACGGCAACTCCCGCCAGATCCGGAAGTAGGCCCTGGTCACCGCACTGCGGGCCGGGGCGGGCCGCATAGCCGGCGCCGCGAAATGCACGCCGCTGCCGGGTGCCAGCACGGTGAGCAGGGTGGCCACCGCCGACGGCGACAGCACCGCGTCCTGGTCCAGGTAGAGCCGTGCGCCCGGCGGCAGCAGACGGTCACCGGCCCGCAGGGCCGCGGACCGGCCGGGCGCGGTACGGACGACGGCGCACGCCATCCCGGCGGCCCGCAGCAACGGGGCCAGTGCGTTCGCCCGGTCGAGACTGTCGGCCCGGTCGTCGTTGACCGCCACCACCACGTGCACGTCACGGGTCAGCGTCTGCCCGGCCAGCGAGCGCACACTGCGGTCGAGCAGGGCCGACCCGTGGTGCGTCGGAATCACCACACCCAGAATGGCCACGGTTCCCCCCGGTCCGTCGGCGACACGAGGAATCCTCGCACCGGCCGATGTGGACACCAATGGGAGGAACGGCCATCATCGATGACCGACCGTACGACAGCGGTGACGTGGCGTCATCGACACCGGGCACTATCGGCGCTTGCGGATCTCCTCGGCGGCCTGCGGGACCACCGTGAAGAGGTCGCCGACCACGCCGAAGTCGGCCAGCTCGAAGATCGGGGCCTCGGCGTCCTTGTTGACCGCGACGATCGTCTTCGACGTCTGCATGCCGGCCCGGTGCTGGATCGCACCGGAGATGCCGAGCGCCACGTAGAGCTGCGGCGACACCGTCCTACCGGTCTGCCCGACTTGGACGTGGCGACCGCGCAGGAACCGTGCAGGGCATCATCCTGAACATGGACGGCCTTGTCGGGTCCCATGGAGAGGGCCTTACGGATGGAGTCGGTCGCGCCCGCCGGACCGACGGTCAGGACGGTCACCTCGCCACCGTGCGCCTCTTTGATCTTCAGCGCTTCCTCGATGGCGTATTCGTCCATCTCGTTGATGACATTGCTCGACCAGGCCCGGTCCACCGAGAAATCAGGGCTCAGGGTGCGCTCGGCACCGGAGTCGGGTACCTGCTTCACCAGTACGACGATGTTCATCGTTCGGACGGTATTTCAGACGACTCTCGTCCGCAATGAGTGTGACCGACTCCTCCGCCGGGTCAGCATTTGCGCCAGACGACCTCGAAGACCGAGCCACTGGTCGAGTCCATGGTCAGCGAGTTCCGGCCGGTCGCCGAGCCGGGCGTGACCCGCAGCTCCAGGTTGACGTTCAGGTAGCGCCGCTGACCACAGGGCATGTACCGCAGCGACTTCTTGGCGATCTTCCGGCTCCGCTCCCACCGGCCGTCGAGCGGACCGGCGAACTTGTGCTCGACCCGGACCGTCCGCGGATCGCCGGCCCAGTAGAAGGAGCTCACCTGCATGCCGGACGCGCCGCGCCGCAGGCCGGCCGAGCCACTGCTGCCGATGCGGGAGATCGCCCACGTCCAGCCCCGGGGGCCGGAGACGTCCAGGGCCAGCTGGCAGTTCTTCCGGAAGCCGATCGCGGCGACACCCGGCCCGGACGCCGCGGTGAACCGGCGGTAGGTGATCGTGAACGACCGGTTGCCCGGCGACGCGGACACGGTGGTACTGCCGCGGGGGCAGCCGGACCCGTTGGCCGAGACAACCTTCACGGTGACCTTGCCGGGTGGCGGCGCGGACACCACCGACGACGAGGGCACAGCGGCGGTGGCGGCCAGCGATGCCAGGAGTGCGGTTCCGGTGACGACGGAATGGAACATGACAACCCTCAGATTCTCACGGTGGGTGACCAGGTGGGCCCATACGCGTAACGTACGGTTCGCGCCGATCGCCCGCCGGGGTCACGCCCGCAATTCGGCCGTGCGGGGGATACCCGGATGGCCCGCAAGTCCCGGATCGGATGGCGGGGGTAATAGGTTGACGGCATGGACACTGATCGACAGCGGCCGCTCGCCCTCGTCACCGGGGTGGGCCGGACGGTCGGGATCGGCGCGGGCATCGCCGAGCGCCTGGCCGCCTCCGGGTGGGACGTCGCCTTCACCTACTGGACGCCGTACGACGAGCGGATGATCTGGGGTGTCGAGGCCGGGGCCACCGACGTGATCACCAAGACGCTGGCCGGGCACGGCGCCGCGGTGGCCGCGATCGAGGCGGACCTGTCCGACCCGCGGGCGCCGACGGCCGTCCTCGACGAGGCGGAGCGCCGGCTCGGCCCGGTGACGGCGCTGGTGATGTGCCACGCCGAGTCGGTCGACTCGGGTCTGCTGGACACCACCGTGGAGAGCTTCGACCGGCACTTCGCGGTCAACGCCCGGGCCACGTGGCTGCTGATCCGCGAGTTCGGGCTGCGGTTCCGCGGGGCGCACGGCACCGGCCGGATCATCGCCCTGACCAGCGATCACACCGTGGGCAACCTGCCCTACGGGGCGAGCAAGGGCGCCCTCGACCGGATCACCCTGGCCGCGGCCCACGAGCTGGCACACCTCGGCGTCACCGCCAACGTCATCAACCCCGGCCCGGTCGACACCGGCTGGATGACCGGTGAGGTCCGTGACCGCTGTGTCGAGGCGACACCGATGGGACGGCTCGGCACCCCACGGGACACCGCGAACCTGGTCGAGTTCCTCTGCTCGCCCCAGGGCCAGTGGATCAACAAGCAGCTGCTGATGAGCAACGGCGGGTTCGCCTAGCGGTTGCGCATCCGGCGGATCCTTCCGCGCAGGCTGGTGCAGCACCTCCCGGGGCAGCCGTCGTCGGCGCAGCACTCGCCGTCGCGGCAGTCGCTGGGGCAGCAGTCGTCGTCGCAGCAGGTCTCGCAGCATTCGCCGGCGCAGTCGTCGGACGAGCAGCAGTCACCGTCGCAGCAGTCGCTGTCACAGCAGTCGTCGTCGCAGCACTCGTCATCGTCGTCGTCCTCGGGCGACGGCGGCTGCGGTATCTCGCCGGGGTCGCGCGGCGGCAGGTCGACGCGCAGGTCGGGGTGGACCCGGGAGTCGATGTAGGGGACGGCCTGGGCGGCGTTCTCCAGGACGGTCGGCTCGACCGGGACCGAGATGCCGTCGTGACCGATCAGGCGGCGGCCGCCGTCCGGATACGCGAGCAGCGCCGCGCACCGGTCGAACGTGACGGTCAGCTGGTCGTCCTCGCCGGCGACCAGGCTCACCCCCTGCTGGCCGACGACCAGGCGGATCTCGGGGTCGCCGATCGCGGGATGGGCGGCGCCGGTGACCGCGAAGGTGGAGGTGGACGGGGCCTTCGTGAAACCGGCCCACTTCACCCGTACGCCCTGGGGTGCCATCAGCAGGCCGTCGGCCCACGCCTCGGCGGCGATCGCCCGCACCTGGGCCGGGGTGACCGCGCGGAGTTCGGCGATCATGTCCGGCAGGTCGAGCACCGGCCGGCCGGAGAGCAGGTCGAGCACCTGGTCGGGCAACAGTGCGCCACGGCGGGCCGCCTCGGCGAGACGGTCGCACTCCTGGGCGATCACCGTGCCGACCTCGGCCGGGTCGACGCCGGCATAGCGCAGCGCGGCGAGGACGTCGACGAAACCACCGAGGACGGCGCCGCTCTTCTCCGGCAGCGCGTCGGCGGAGGCGGAGACGATCGCGGAGCCGTCACCGCGGGTCGTGTAGTCGGCCTGGACGGTGTACGAGATGCCGCTCTCCTGGCGCAGCGAGCGGAACATCGCCCGCTGGAGGACCACGGCGAACACCGCGGAGGCGGCGTGGCGGCGGACACCGGCGTTCCAGGCGAGCATGCCGGCCGGGCCGGTGATGAAGGCGGGACGCGTGGGCAGCACCGACGAGGCACGGGGCGGCGGACGGCGTACCCCCTCGGGAAGAGAGAGACGCAACCCGGGCGGCATCGCCGGGCCGGCCACCCACCACGCCGCGTTTCCCCTGGTGAAGAACCAGTCCGTCCAGCGGCGCAACCCGTCGGGGGTGACCGCCGGCAGGCCCAGCTCACCGTAACCGTGGGTGCCGAAGTCCCGGGCGCCGTGCCGGTTGACGTCGAGCAGGTCGTCGGCGGACAGGCCGCGCCCACGCCGTTCGGTCCGCAGGATCTCCTTCTCGGTGGCGAGCCGGTGCAGCGGCAGATCGTGCAGCGACCGGCAGACGCCGTGCAGGAACGCGACGACGTCGGCGTCGCCACCCTGCGTGTGGAAGTAGGTGATCTCGTTGCCGGTCGCACCGTTGTAGTGGTAGTCGGCGACGCCGAGCGGGAAGAGCGCCAGATGCTCGATGAGGTGGGTGATGCCGTGCCGGGACAGCGGCTCGTCGGCGAACCCGACCCGGAACGCCAGGCCGGCCCGGGTGGGACCGTCGGTGCGGGTGAACAGGCCCGGAACGCCGTCGATCTCGAAACGCTCGATCATGCCGCGCTCTCCTGGGCCCAGACGCGGACGTCCCGGAACGCCTCCGGGACGTCCCGGAAGACGGCGGTCCACGGGTAGGCGGTGCCCAGGTCGCCGAGCAGCCGTAACGGCCAGGCGGTCGCCGCCCGGTCCTCCATCAGGCGGAACACGAACGCGAAGGTGCTCGCCGCCTCCAGCCAGCCGTAGGTGCGGCGGAACCCGGGATCGCCGATCGACCGGCGGGCCGCCTCGTACAGCTCGTCGCGGATCGCCGGATCGTGCAGGTAGGCGGCGACCGCGTTCAGGTCGCGCTTCTCCCGCAGGACGGTCAGCAGATGCTCGGCGTGGCCCTCGGCGACCAGGACGCCGTGCGCTCCCCCGGCCGGCGCGGCGCGCATCGCGTCCCGCGCGAACGTGTGCAGTTCCTCCCACGAGCCGCCCCACTTCGGCGCGAGCTGGTGCATCAGCTGGCGCTGGGCCGGCAGGTGGTGCGGGTCCGCGGCGACCGCCCGCTCGTAGCGGCGGCGCGCCTCGGCGAGGCCGAGCGACAGGCCACGAGCCGAGAGCAACCGGACCGTCCAGACGGCCGGGTCGCGCGGGTTGCGGGCGGCGCCCTCGATCAGCACCTCCTCGGCCCGGCCCAGCCACTCGTGGAACGCCGCGAACTGCTCCGCGCTGACGTCCTTGGCCGCGGCCGAGGTGCGGATCGCCCAGCCGACGCCGATCAGGTGCTCACCGAGCAGCGCGGCGGCGGCACCGTCGTCCGGATCACGGCGCAGGACGTCGCGCAGGAACCCCTCCAGGTCGTTCCCGCCGCGCTTCTCGTCGTCGCCGGAGGCCACGCGGATCATCCCGGTGCGGCTGTCGAGAGGCACGGCACCGATCGCCTGACGGCAGGCGGGCCAGTCACGGCGCGCGAGAGCGGCCTTCAGAACCCCGATGTGCGGGTACGCGGCGACGAGGTCGAGAACCACGTCAGTGGAAGGCGGCATGGCCGCAGACTGTAGCCGACATGATCATCACCGGTCTGCCCGTGACACCGGCGGTTCCGCAGCCCACCGCCGGTCCGGGCGACTACGCGGGTCGTCCGGACCGGCCGGCGAGAGGCCGGGTCAGACGACGCGGAAGGTGCCGTCCTGGTAGGTGGCGCTGGTCAGCGTGTCGATGCGGAGCAGGTAGTTGGAGTGGCGCAGGTAGCGGTCCGGGAAGTTGTACGACCGGAACGACGACCAGGACGAGTCGGCCAGCCCGGGGACACGGTAGAACGTGGCGTCGCCGCGGAACGCCGCGGTCCCGTCGCTGGCGTCGAGCCGGATCGCGTAGTTGTAGTGCCGCAGGTAGCGGCCCGGGAGGTTGACCGACTCGAACGACACGCCGGCCGCGTCGGCCAGGCCGGGCACCATCTTCCACAGCTGGTCCTGGTGCGGGTCGAACGGGTACGCGTCGATCCGGCCCACATTGTTGGCATGGCGCACGTACCGGTCGGGGAAGTTGGAGGACTTCAGCCGCACCCAGGCCGGCAGGCCCCACCGGGAGACGAGCCCGTTGTACTCGGCCGCGGTGATCCCGGCGATCGAACCGTGCTTGGCGTTCAGCGGCGGGGTGTACGTGCGCTGGTCCGCGACGGCCCACGCGTTGCCACCGACGTTGGTGCTGTTCCACAGGTAGTAGTCGTTGTTGACCGGGCTGAACGAATCGCCCCACAGCCACCAGCCGGTGCCGGCGTTGTTCTTGACCAGCATCGGCGCCTCCATCGAGCTGCCCTGTCGCAGGCCGCTGGTGTAGGTGGTGTAGCTGTTGGGGGCGCCGGTGCTGGACCGGGCGCCGTAGATCAGGCCGTTGCCGAGGTTCTTGTAGAAGAAGTAGTAGACGCCGCCGTCGACGACGATGTCGCCGTCGAGGACGTTGAAGCCGGGGCTGAAGTAGACCTGCGGCGCGGAGACCGTACGGAAGTCGCTGGTGTAGTTGACCAGGAACACGTCGGAGCCGTTGTTGGCGGAGTAGACGATGCCGTACTGGCCGCGTGCGGCGTCCCAGAACGCGGTCGGCGCCCAGGTGTGGGTGGCCAGATCGTGCATCCTGATCCGGCGGTACCCGGTGAAGCTCGTCAGGTCGACCGAGTCCCAGACGTGCAGGTACTGATTGTTCTGCCCGAAGTCGGTGCCGTTGAGGTCGGTGGCCAGCACCACGAAGGTGCCGTCCTGCTTGCGGAGCAGGAACGGGTCACGCAGACCCAGGGTGCCCGCGGTGGGCCGTACCACCGCGTTGTTCTGATTGAGGGGTTTCCAGTTGAGGCCGTCCTGGCTGACCGCGATGTGCAGCCCGTAGTCGGCGCCCGACTGGTTCGGGGTCTCGGTGAAGTACGCGAAGACATAGGCGGTGTTGGCCGCCCAGGCGGGAGTGGGGATCTGCCCGGCGGCGGTGGCCGCGGCGGCGAGCGCCGGCAGGAGAGTGAAGGTGCGCCTGCTCATCGACATGACGGGACCTTTCAGATCGCCGTGAGACGCCAGAGGTTGTCAGCGGTGCCGTTGTCGGCGTCCTGGACCACCTGGACACCCCACGCCGTGCCGCCGTTGAGGACGGCGAGCAGTTTGCCGCTGTTCACGTTGCGGATCTTGTAGACGCCGTTGCCCTGGTCGACCAGGGTCCAGCGGTGGTCGGCGGTGCCGTTGTCGGCCCATTGCAGGACGACGGCGTTGTCGGCGGTCGACATGTTCTGCACACCGAGGACCTTGCCGCTGTTGACGTTGCGGAAGCGGACCGCCGTGCCGTCGGTGATCCGGACCCAGCGGTGGTCCAGGGTGCCGGTGTCGCCCCAGGTCACGGCGAGGCCGCCGTCGGCGACCGACATGTCCTTGACCCCGAGGACCAGGCCGGTGGCATTGTTGACCAGCTTGTAGGTGGGCGCGGTCATCCAGTAGACGTTGTAGTTGATCGCGTGCGCGTCGTAGAACGGCACCAGGTTGACCGCAGACCCATTGGCGGTCGCGGTGGTACGGGTGACCGACGACACGGTGAGCGTCGGCGGGGTGGTCAGCGCCGTGTCGCCGTAGTTGCCGGCGAGCACCACCGGCCCGTACGTGATCGCCTGCAGGTCGGGGTTGTCGTTGGCGGCCCGCAGCACGATCCGCATCGGCAGCCGCACGACGATCGTGTCGTTCGCCGCCCACGTCCGGGTGATCGTGGTGTAGGTGCCGGGCGCGCTGGTGGTGACCGCCGTGCCGTTGACGGTGATGGTGGCGCCGCTGGTCCAGGACGGGATGCGGACGCGGATGCTCCACGAGCCGCTCATCGTGCCGGCGAGCTTCAGCGTGCTGGTGTCGCTCTCCGGGAACGTGGTGGTCTGGGTGACCGTGATGCCGCGCTGGGTCCAGGACAGCACCGACGGCGCGAACAGGTTCACCGTCAGGGTGGTGCCGCTGTAGAAGTAGATCGACTCGGCGAGCCGCGTGTTGACCTCGACACCGGTGCCCTGGCAGCACCAGAAGGTGCCGTAGTCGGTGCTCCACGTGCCGCCGCCCCACGCCGGCCCGACACCCCGGCGGCCACCGGGCCGCAGCGGGGTGAAGTAGGTGACGTGCCCGTTCGCCGACGCCGGGTTCTGCGCGCCGAGCACGTGGTTGAGCAGCGCCTGCTCGTAGAAGTCGAAGTAGGCGGCCCGGTCCGGCTCGGTCACGTACAGCTCGTTGGTCAGTCGCAGCATGTTGACGCTGTTGCAGTGCTCGCACGTGTCGTTGGTGAGGTATCCGGCGATCGCGTTGGCCGGGCGGAAGTGCTCGGCCTGGCTGTTGCCGCCGATCGCGTAGGTGTGCGCGCCGACGGTGATGTTCCAGGCGTTGCGGGCGATGTCGCGGTAGCGGGTGGTACCGGTGGCCTTGTACTCGCGGGCCGCGCCGATCCACTTCGGCACCTGCGTGTTGGCGTGCAGCCCGTTGAGGCTGTCGGTGTTGCCGGCCAGCGGGTCGAAGACGACCGCATGGTCGAAGCGCCGGGCCACGGTCAGCCAGCGTGTGTCGTTCGTCTGCTGGTAGAGGTCGGTGAGGACGGCGTTCATCCCACCGAATTCGGTCTGCAGCATCGCCTGCATCTGGGCGGTCGTCAGGGCGGCGGTACGGGTGTCGACCCACGCCGCGAACTTGAGCAGGACGTCGCGGGCCTGGGTGCCGCCGATGTACCGCCACACGTCGAGCAGCCCGGCGAGTGTCTTGTGCAGGCAGTAGTAGGGGACGTTGCCGTTGGTCAGCGTGCGGTTGTGCACGGCCGTGATGTCGGCCTCCGGGAACCCGGACAGGTACCCGTTGGACGCCTGGCACTTGGCCAGCTCGGCGACCATGTAGTTCGCCTTGTCCCGGCAGACGGTGTCACCGAGGACCGCCCACGCCTGCGACCACGCGGTCAGGAAGTGCCCCTGCACGTGGCTGCGGAACGGGAAGTCGGGCGCGTCCCAGCCGCCGTTGGCCGCGGCGCCGCCGGTGGACAGGCCGTGGTTGGCGCGGAAGACGTAGAGCAGCCGGTCCACGTCGACCATGCGCAGGTAGGTCATCGTGCGGTTCTGGTTGTCCATGAGCCGGCCGGCGGTGAGCCTCACCTGGCCGAGGGAGAACTGGTAGGCCGACACCCCGGTCTCGGCGGCGGCTGCCGGGAGACCGGGCATGACGGAGAGGGCGGCGCCGCCGGCGGCGGCACCGAGGAGACTGCGGCGGGTGAGAGGGAGCACGACTCTCCTCAGTGGGGGAAGGGGAGGTTACACGTGTGTTACGCGCCACATGTTATCGATAACAAAAGATGTGTCAAGGCTCCCGAAAACACCCGCTGCCCATGCATGTGATCGTTCTATCCGCCGCTCACCGTCCAGTCCTGGACGTCGATCTGGCTACCGCCGTGGCGCGGGGCGAAGAAACTCAGCGTGTTCGATGACTTGAGACGCTGGTGGTCGATCAGCGGGTCGGAGTAGTAGATCGCCGGCGACGTGTAGCGGATCACCCAGTCGGTCCAGCCGGAAGCCTTCGACGCGGTCTGGATGTGCAGCTTGCGGGTGCTGGAGTCGCCACTGACCACATAGAGGTTGTCCCTGGTGTCGACGGCGATGTCACCGCGGGCCGAGCGCTCCAGGAACGGCGTGTACGTCTGGCGCCACACCTTGCTCGCCTTGTCCCGCCAGTAGTGCACCAGGACGGCGGCCTCCCGGGCGGCGGTGAAGTCGCTGTTGTCGGCGGCCGACGCCGGCAGGTGCGAGGCGAGGACGTGGACGGTCCCGGCCGCGTCGACGACCTGGGACTCCTGGTTGATCAGTCCCCGGTTCTGGCCGATCCCCCACACCTTCAGGCCCGCGGCACCGGAGGCCAGCGGGGTGCTGCCGGTGGTGGCGATCACCGTGCCGGCGTTGTTGCGCCAGGTGCGGCCCTTGTCCTTGCTGTACGCGTAGAAGATGTCGTGGTTGGTGCTGGCGTTCGAGGTCTCCCGGACCGTCCACGTGACGTGCAGCAACGGCGCGGCCGGGTCGAAGTTGTCGTACTCGATGCCGAACAGGTAGGCGTTGTTGCCGGCCGTGGTGCCGTCGATGAACTCCCCGAGGTACGACCATGCACCCGCCCGGTACTCGTAGAGGACCTCGTCGCCGGTGCCGCTGTAGCCGGTACGGATCGCCAGTTGCAGGGTGCCGTCGGGGTGCGCGAAGAACTGCGGATAGGTGACGACGTCCATGCTCGTGCTGGTGAGTTTCGTCTGGACCGTACCGAAACTGCTCGTGGACCAGACCGCGCTCCCGGGCGAGGAAGCCAGTCCGGCGATCGACTTCCGGTAGCGGAACTGCGACGAGTGCGTGTCGAACGCCAGGTGGATCGTGCCGTCGGACGGGGCGATCCCGATGCTGATCGTGTTGTGCGAGTCGGTCGAGCTCGTGACGTAGTCGGTCAGGCGCAGGTGGGACCAGACTCCCGACGGCAGCTGGCGGCGTGACAGGTTGACGTAGCCGCTCTGGTCCCAGAAGGCGGAGTACTGCCAGCCGTTGAACGTGACGATGCCGTCCTGCTGGAACGACTCGCCGTTCATGTAACCGGTGTAGGTGAGGGCGGTCCGGCCGCTGGTGGTCAGGACGGTGGTCGAGGTCTGCACGACGGTCGGGGCGGCGGCCGCGGCGGGGACCGCGACGAGCACGGTGGCCAGAGCGGCCAGACCGAGGGGGATGAATCGTTTCATGAATCCTGCCCAGGGCGATGCGAGGAGGACGGAACGGTGTCCGAGACGTTAAGCCGCGGTTTCACGCTCGTCAATGAGCGACCGCATCTTCGGAGGGCGTCGCACTCACTGTCCCTTCGGGGCCGCCGGACCGCGTGACCGTGGAGGTGCACGGGGGCACGCTGAGGAGGCGGTCGGTGTGGGCGGACCGGTACGGGTCGAGACCGGCGATGACGGGACGGTACGGGTCGTACTGCCCGGGACGGTGTTCCTGGCCCGGCACGAGGAGGTGGTGCCGCAGGTCGAGCGGGCCCTCAAGGCCGAGACCAGCACCCGGGTGGAGATCGACCTGCACGAGGTGACCTCCCTGGACTCGTCCGGCGTCGCGCTGCTCATCCTGCTGCGGCGGCTGACCGTCCGGTCGCGTGCCGACCTCCGGGTCCGGGGTGCCCGACCCGAGATCCTCCAGCACCTGCACATGGTCGGGGTGAGCGCGCTCCTGGGCCTGCCACCGGCCGACGGCGGCGATGGCACGGCCACGACGACACCGCCGGGCCCCGGGACCACCGCCGTCGAGGTCCTGCACGAGCCGTTCGACCTGCAGCGCATCAAGGCCATCCGGGACCGCCTGGCGAGCTACGCCACCAGCTGCGGCCTCTCCGGCTTCGACCAGTACAAACTGCTGCTCGCAGCGACCGAGATCATGGCCAACGTGATAGTCCACGGCGGTGGTCACGGCGACATCCACGTGGCACGGTGCGGCGACCGGCTGCGGATCCGGGTGACCGACCAGGGCCCCGGCATACCCCGCCGCCGGGTGGTGCGGCCCCGCCCCCGGCCCGGCCGGATCGGCTCCTCCGGCCTGTGGCTGGCCCGCAAGGTGTGCGAACGGGTCGACATCGAGACCGGGCCCGGCGGCACGACGGTGCTGCTGACCTACGCGCTGTCCGCGCACGACGAGTAGACCGGGCCGGCACCGTGGACCCACCGGACAGCATCCAGGATCCCTGGCGGATGGACTTCCTCCTGGCCGCCTACCGGGTTCTCGGGCAGTCACTCCACCTCGATCGCAACGCCCGCGCCGCGGTGTGCCTGCCGGTGCCGGTGCTGGGAACGGTCGCGGCGCTCGTCCTGACGATCGGTCCACAGCGGATACGCTGGTGGACCCGCGACGGCCACACCGCGGCCGACGGGCCGGCACGGATGCCGGTCCGGTTCGAGGACACCGCGCCGGGCGACCTCCCGGACTGGATCCGGGCGGTCCTCGCCGACGCCGACAGCCCCTGCGTACGGCCACTGTCCTCGGACGACCGGGTGCTGCCCGGCGGCACGAGACATCACGGGCACGGTGCGGTCGTCCGGCTGCCGTGCGACCAGCTCCGGGCCGGTGCCCTGGTCCTGCTGCGGGAGCCCGGCGAGCCGGACCTCGACGACGCCGACCTGCACCTGGCCGCCCAGTACGGTCAGCCGGTCGGACGTGCCCTGACCGCCGCCCTGCTCTACCGGGACCAGGTGACGGTCGCCGACGCACTGCGCGCGGCCCTGCGGCCGGCCCCGCTGCCCGCCGTCGACGGCCTCGACCTCGCCGCCGCCTACCGGCCGTCACTCGAGGCGATGTACATCAGCGGCGACATCCTGCACGTGGAACCACTCACCGAAGGCGGCGCCATGTGCGTCGTCGGTGATGTGTGCGGCAAAGGCGTCGACGCGGCGGTGGCCGGCGGACGGCTCCGGCAGTCCCTGCGCATCCTGCACCGCGTCACCGGGCAGCCGCTGGACATGCTCGCCGGGCTCAACGACGCCTCCATCGAACTGAACGGCCCGGCGGCGACCCAGTTCGCCACGATCGTCGTCGGCACCGTCCACGCGGCACCCGGCGGGAGCGTGCTGCTGCGCCTGGCGTCCGGTGGCCACCTGCCCCCGCTGGTGGCCCGCCGTTCCGGGCAGGTCGAGGCGGTGCGGCTCGGCGGCATGATGCTCGGCGCCGCCCCGGAGGGCCGGTTCACCGAGACCGTCGTCCGGCTCGCACCGGGCGAGACGTGCGTCATCTACACCGACGGGGTGACCGAGGCCCGCGGGCCGGCCGGGGCGATGTTCGGCCGGGACCGGCTGGCCACACTGCTCAGCGACTACGCCGGAGCACCGGCCGCCGTGGTCGCCGAGCGGATCGAGCAACGCGTCGGCGACTGGCTGGCCGAACCCGACCACGACGACATCGCGGTTCTCGTCCTGCGAGCGCAACCGGCCACTCCCCCGTCAGGAGGATCACGATGACCCGGACCCACCCCGAGTTCCCGGCCCTGATGGGCTGTCTCCTGGCCGGTGACGAAGCGGGCGCGATCGGGCTGGCCCGGGACCTGATGGCCACCGGCACCCTCCCGGAGGAGGTGCTGCTGCGCCTGATCGCGCCGGTCCAGGCGAGCATCGGCGAACTGTGGGCCCTCAACCGGCTCTCGGTCGCCGACGAGCACGTGGCGAGCCACATCTGCGAACGGATCACCACCGTCTGCGGCGAGCGGGACCGGTCGCCGTGGCGCCCGGAGAGACTCGTGATCGCCTGCGCCGACGGCGAATGGCACACCCTGCCGTCCCGGCTGCTCGCCGAGTGTCTCCGGCTGCGGGGCTACCCGGTGAGTTTCCTCGGCGCCAGCGTCCCGGCCGCGCACCTGACCGCCTACCTCCAGCAGCACGAACCCGCCGCGGTGCTGATCAGCATCTCGCTGCCGGTCCGTCTGCCGTCGGCCCGCCGGGCGGTACTGGCGGCCCGGCAGGCGGGAGTGCCGGTCCTGGCCGGCGGCCGCGGCTTCGGCGACACGGACCGGTGGGCGCTCCGCCTCGGCGCCGACGCGTGGGCCGCCGACGCCGTCGAGGCCGCCGGCGTCCTGGAGAAATGGCCGCCGGCCGAGGAGTCCGGTGACGGGCTCGACCACCTCGCCGACGACGAGTACTCGCGGCTGCTCGCCGACACCGCGGAACTCGTCGCCGGATGCCTGACCGCCCTGGAACAGCGGTTCCCGCCGATGCGCGGCTACACCGCCTCGCAGCGGCAGGCGACCGTCGACGACCTCCACCACCTGACGTCGTTCCTGGCATCAGCCGTCTACATCGACGACGAGACGCTGTTCGCCCGGTTCCTGCGGTGGACGACCGACATCCTGGCCGTCCGCCACGTGCCGCCGGCCGGCGTCGGACTCGTCGTCGACCACCTCCAGGAGACCCTGGGCGGCCGGGCGCGCACCGCACGGATACTCGCGGCCGGCCGCGCCGCCATCCCGGCACACCGGTAGGTCAGCCGCCGGTACGGTCGTCCAGCTCGTCGTCCCAGTGGCGGCGCAGGACGGTCGGCACGTCGTCGCGCAGCGCCGCTCGTACCACATCGTGCTCCTGATCTGTCAGGGCGAGCGCCGGGAACGCCCGGCCCACCTCGGCGGCGAACGCCGAACCACGCCGGGCCAGAGAGGGTGCGGCGGCGACATAGGCCGGAATGTAGGGCGCGACGAACTCCCGCTGCGACGGCGACCAGAGGCCGGCGGCCAGCGCCCGGAACCGGCGGACCGAGATATCCGGATCGTCGGTCATGGCCGCCCACGCCGCCGCCTTCGCCTCGGCCGCCGGACGGGCGGCCAGCGCCTCGACCGCGCCGAGGACACCGCCGTCGGTGCCGTCCCGCCGCCGCTCCGCCTCGATCTCCGCCGCCTCGACACCGCCCAGCTCGGCCAGCCGCCGCACCAGCGACCAGCGCAGATCCGGGTCCAGGGACAGGCCGTGGTCGGTCGCGCCGGCCGCCAGCCAGCGGCGCAGCAACCCGCTGTCGGCCGTCGACCAGGCCAGACCGCGGGCAAGGACGATCGCGCGCTGCTCGTCCTCCTCCCCGGTAGCGGCGCAGGCGGTGGCGATCACGTCGAGCGCGGCCGGCACCTCGGCGGCCGGCAGAACACGGCGGATCAGATGGTCTCGGACGCGGGTGAGCGCCGCGGCCATCAGCGTCGGCGACGGCTCACGCGGCAGCTGGCGGGCCAGCAGCCGCAGCGGGTCGGCATCCAGCAGCACCGGCCACAGCACGGCCCGGGCCAGCGTGTCCGGCACCGCCGTCAGGCCCCCCGTCAGCGCGTCACGCGACAGCGGGTCGAGGTCGATGCGGGCGAAGGTCTCACCGCCCGCGTTCGGCACCACGATCAGGCCGGCCCACTCCGCCAGGACCAGCGGCTCGTCACCGAGGTCGATCAGGCGCGAGCCGGCCGGTTCCAGATCCGGGGTGTACGCCGTGACGGTGAACCGGTGCGGCCGGACCCCGTCACGCGTCAGCACCGGAACATCGTCACGGCGGGTGACCCGGATCGTGTCGTGACCCGACCGGCGCAACCACACCTCCGCCCACCCGCGGACATCACGTGGCGAGGCCGCGTCCAGCGCCGACAACAGGTCCTCCAGGGTGGCGTTGCCGAACCGGTGCCGGGTCAGATGCGCATTGACGCCGGTCAGGAAGTCCTCCTCGCCCAGCCAGGTCACCAGCTGGCGGACGGCGGCGTTGCCCTTGCCGTACGAGATGTGGTCGAAGATGGTCGTGGCGGTCGCGACGTCGGGCACCTCCTCGCTCGACGGCGCCACCGGATGGGTCGACCGGCGCCGGTCGGCGTCATAGGCGCCGGGCTTGTGCACCGCCTCGAAGGACACCCGGGTGCCCGCATAACCGGCCGCGGTCTCGGCCACCTCGAAACCCATGTAGTCGGCGAACGACTCGTTCAGCCAGGCGTCCTCCCACCAGCGCGGGGACACCAGGTCACCGAACCACATGTGCGACATCTCGTGGGCGATCACCATGGCCCGGCGCCGGCGGTCGTCGTCGGTGACCCGCTCGCGGGGCAGCATCAACTCGTTGAACGTGACACAGCCCGGGTTCTCCTGGGCACCCCAGTTGAGCTCCGGGACGAACGCCTGATCGTAGGAGTCGAACGGGAACGGCTCGTCGAAGATGCGGGCGAAGTGGTCGAAGCAGACCTCGGTGATCCGGCGCAGCTCGGCGGCGTCACGATCGAGGGCGGCGGCCAGCGACCGGCGGGCATGCCAGCCCATCGGGACGCCGGCGTGCTCCCACCGCACCGAATGGAACGGGCCGGCCGCCACGACGAACAGGTCACAGGCGATCGGCGGGGTCGGCGCGAACGTGTTGTGGCCGGTGGGCAGGCCGTTGGCCAGGACCGTCCACGCCGGGTCGGCCTCCACCGACAGGGTGATCGGGGCCTTCAGGTCGAGCTGGTCGAAACAGGCGAACAGCCGCTGGGTGATGTCCAGCCCCAGATAGCCGCCGACATAGCGCTCGCCGTCGGCCGGGTCGGTGAAGGTGTGCAGGCCCTCGCCGTCGGTCACGTAACGCAGGCGGGCGTCGACGACGACCTCGTGCTTGCCGGGGGCCAGATCGTCGAGCGGGATGCGCCTGCCGTCGTAGGCCGGTGTGACGGTCTCCCCGTCGACGGTCACGTCGAGGCTCCCGGCCCGGTGCAGCTCGAGGAAGGTGCCACCGCCGGTGGTGGTGAACCGGATGACGGCGCGACTCCGGAAATCCTCCGGAGAGGTGACATCGAGTGCGAGATCGTAGGAGATCTCGGACAGCGCGGCGGCACGGGCACGGGCTTCGTCGAGGGTCAGCGACACCCGGACATTATCGCTCGCCGAGGGAGGAAACGATGTTCGACGAGATGTTCCCGATCCTGACGACGACGGACCTGGCACGGTCCCTGCGTTTCTGGCGTGATCTGCTCGGCGGTGAGGTGACCTACCGGTTCCCGCCCGAGGGCGACCCGGTCTACGTGGCCCTCGACCTGGGCCGGTCCCACCTCGGAATCGGCCAGCAGGACGAGCCGGGGACGCTCGTCAACGACCGGATCACCCTGTGGGTCTACGCCGCCGACTGCGACGCGGGCGTCGCACGGCTGCGGGCCGGTGGGGCCGAGGTGCTGCGGGAACCCGAGGACCAGCCGTGGGGCGAGCGGATGGCGACGGTCGCCGACCCCGACGGCAACCGGGTGATCATCGCGGCACGGGACAGTCCACGTACGCGAAGCGGCGGGAGTGCGGAGCCCAGCTGTTGGTCAGCCTAGGCGTCGGGCAAGGGCTCGTAGTCGAACCAGTCGAAGCGGACCGTGCCGGCTGTGGTGAACATGCCGATCACCCGGCCGGTGAAGCCGCCCGCCACCTCCGTCGACAGGTAGCGGCCGTCCAGCTGGGCCAGGGTCAGGAAGTCGCCGTCGGCCGACTCGATGCCCAGGTGCAGCTCGTCCGGGCCCTGACTCGGGTACCAGTTGGTGGTGGCGGCGATGATGTCGGCGCGCAGACGGACCGGGCCGGCGGGGATCGGGCGGGTGGTGACGGTGTGCCGGATCGAGCCGATGCGGGCGGTGACACGGACCAGGCCGTCACCGGCCTCCAGGGCGTAGTGGTGACATTCGTCGAGGCGGATCGCCAGGCCTCCTCTGCCGTCGGTGGTGTCGGCGAGTGTCCGTACCCGGCAGGAGAGGTCCTGCTGGCGACGGCCGACGAAGGTGATGCCGGGCTGGTCGAGGGAGGGACCGCGGGCGTGCAGGGTGAGCCACCCGGGGCGGTCGGTGGTGGACCAGCTCGCGGCCGGCCGGGATCGCACCGAGATCCAGCGCGGATGCAGGCCGGGGACGTCGAAGTCGTCGCGGGGCTCGGCGGGCGGCGGGGGCGACAGCGGCCACGGCACGGTCATCGACGGTTCGAGGTCGCCGGGGACCGGCCAGCCGTCCACCCAGGTCACCGGGACCAGGAACGTCTCCCGGCCCAGGACGTGCCAGCCGGGGGTGCCGCCGCCGGGACGGACGCCGAGCAGGACCATCCACCAGGAGTCGTCGGGGCCCTGGACGAGATCGGCGTGGCCGGTGTTCTGGATCGGCCGGTTGGTGCCGCGGTGGGTGAGGACCGGGTTGGCCGGGCACGGCTCGAACGGGCCGTTCGGCGAGGTGGAACGGGCGATCGAGACGGCGTGGCCGCGCTCGGTGCCGCCCTCGGCGATCAGCAGATACCAGTACGCACCGATGCGGTAGAGGTGCGGGGCCTCCGGCGCCTGCGCGCGCGGGCCGCCGGACCACAGCCGGAACGGGCCGTCGAGGGTCTTGCCGGTCGCCGGGTCGAGGCGGATCTGGCCGATCTCGGCGTAGGTGCACCAGCAGTTGCCGTCGGAGTCCCACGCCAGGTCGGGGTCGATGCCGATGCCGGGCACCTCGACCGGGTCCGACCAGGGTCCGGCCGGATCGTCGGCGGTGACGATGAAGGATCCGCCGCCGGGCGCGACGTTCGTGGTGATCAGCCAGAACCGGCCGTCGTGGTGACGCAGCGTCGGCGCGTAGACGCCGCCGGACGACGGGGTGGCGGGCGGCAGGACGAGCTGGCCGGGCCGGTCGAGGGCGTTGCCGATCTGCCGCCAGTGGACCAGGTCACGGCTGTGGAAGACCGGGACGCCCGGAAAGTACTCGAAGCTGGAGCAGGCCAGGTAGTAGTCGTCACCGACGCGGCAGACGCTGGGGTCCGGGTGCATCCCGGCGATCACCGGGTTGGTGAAGGTCATGCGGTCCTCCCCATCGACGAAAAACGATTCAACCATGTCCGGCTCAGTGATGGCCCGTCCATGCCGAACAGAGACGACGGGCGTACGAAGGAGTACGGGCATGTCGTTGACCGGCACCAGGCAGGAGCGGGCGGTTCTGCTCTCCGCTCCGGACATCGGTGATCTGGAGGAGGAGTACGTCCAGGCGGCGCTGCGCTCGGGCTGGGTGGCACCGGCCGGACCCGATCTCGACCTGTTCGAACGGGAGATCGCCCGGCGGGCCGGTGTGCCGCACGCGGTCGCGGTGAACTCGGGCACCGCCGCCCTGCACCTGGCCCTGGAGGGGGTCGGCGCGGGCCCCGGTGACGTCGTGGTCGTGCCGACGCTGACGTTCGCGGCCACCGCCGGCGCCGTGACGTACACCGGCGCGACACCGGTCTTCGCCGACTGCGATCCGGCGACCGGCAATCTCGACCCCGCCGTGCTGGCGGGCCTGCTGGCCGACCTGGACGCCGAGGGCGCCCGGGTGCGTGCGGTGGTGACCGTCGACCTGTACGGGTCGTGCGCCGACTACGGCCGGATCCTCCCGCTCTGCGAACGGCACGGTGTCCCGGTCGTCGAGGACGCCGCGGAGTCGCTGGGCGCCGCGCACGCGGGCCGGCCGGCCGGATCCTTCGGGCGGGCGGCGGCGTTCTCGTTCAACGGCAACAAGATCATGACCACCTCGGGCGGCGGCATGCTGGTCACCGCGGACACCGGGCTGGCCGACCGGGCACGCTATCTGGCCGGTCAGGCGCGGCTGCCGGCGGAGCACTACGAGCACGCCGAGGTCGGCTACAACTACCGGCTGAGCAACGTGCTCGCGGCGCTGGGCCGGGCCCAGCTGTGCCGGCTGGACGCGATGATCGGGCGCCGCCGGGCGGTGCGCGCCGGATACGCCGAGCTGTTCGGCCCGGTCGACGGGGTGCGGCTGCTGGGCGACGACCCGGCCTCGAACGCCTGGCTGACGGTCGTCGTCGTCGACCCGGAACGGACCGGCTGGCGGGCCCGTGACCTGGCCGCCCACCTGCAGGCCCGGACGATCGAGACCCGGCCGGTCTTCAAGCCGATGCACCGGCAGCCGGTGTTCGCCGGCGCCCGCGCGGTCATCACCGGAGCCGCCGACAACCTGTTCGCCGACGGCCTGGTCCTGCCCAGCGGTTCGGCTCTCGGTGACCGCGACGTCCGCCGGGTCCACGACGCGATAGCGGAGTTCCTGTGAGGAGGAACGCCACCGACGTCGTGCAGCGGGCGATCGACGTCGTCGTCGCGGGCGGGGTGCTGGTCGCCACCGCACCGGTGATGGCCGGGGTCGCCGCGGTCGTCGCCGCCCGCCTGGGACGGCCGGTGCTGTTCCGGCAGGCGCGGCCGGGTCTGCACGGGCGGCCGTTCACGCTGGTCAAGTTCCGCACGATGCGGGACGTGGACGAGTCCCGCGGGCTGGTGACCGACGCCGACCGGCTCACCGGCCTGGGCCGGGCACTGCGGGCTTCGAGCCTCGACGAGCTGCCGACGCTGTGGAACGTGCTGCGCGGCGACATGAGCCTGGTCGGGCCGCGCCCGTTGCTGATGCACTACCTCGACCTCTACACCCCGGAACAGGCACGGCGTCATCTGGTACGGCCGGGAGTCACCGGTCTGGCCCAGGTGAGCGGGCGGAACCTGGTCGGCTGGGAGGATCGCCTGGCACTCGACGTCTGGTACGTCGACCACCGGTCGCTGGCGCTGAACCTGCGGATCTGTGCCCGGACCGTCCTGGTGCTGCTGCGGCGGGCCGGGATCGCCGCACCCGGTTCGGCGACGATGCCGCTGTTCACCGGCTCGGCACGGCTCGACGGTGTGGAGGCCGGGGGTGCCTGAGCCGATCGTCGTCGTCGGGTGCGGGGGCCACGGCCGCGAGATCCTCGGGATCCTCGCGGCGGTCAACGCCGCCGGCGGCGACCCGTGGAAGGTGCTGGGCTTCCTCGACGACGCGCCGGCCGGGCCGAACCTGCGCGCCCTCGACCGGCTCGGCGTGGCCTGGCTGGGTCCCAACGACCTGCTGGGCGAACTGGACGCGTCGTTCGTGATCGGCATCGGTGACCCGCGGATCCGGGCCGCCGTCGCCGCCCGCCTGGACCCGCTGGGCCGGCCGGCGGCCACGCTGGTGCACCCGTCGGCGACCGTGGGCCTGGACAACCACGTGGCCGGCGGGGTCGTGCTGTTCCCCGGGGCCCGGATCACCACGAACGTCACGCTGGGCCGGCACGTGCACCTCAACCAGAACGCGACCGTCGGCCACGACTCGGTGCTGGCCGACTGTGTGCAGGTCAACCCGCTAGCGGCGGTCTCCGGCAACTGCGTGCTCGGGCGGGAGGTGCTGGTCGGCACGAACGCGGCGATCCTGCAGGGCCGGTCGGTCGGTGACGGCTCGACGATCGGCGCGGGCGCCTGCGTGGTCCACGACATCGGACCCGGCCGGATCGTCAAGGGCGTCCCCGCCCGGTGAGGAAAGGCTCGCCCGTTGAAGATCACCTATATCCACCAGTACTTCAAGACGCCGGGCATGTCCGGGGGCACCCGCTCGTACGAGTTCGCCCGCCGGCTGGTCGAACGCGGCCACGAGGTGCACCTGATCACCGGCGACCCGGACGCGGACCGGGCCCGGGTCACCGACGAGGCCGGGATCGTCGTGCACTGGCTCCCGGTGCCCTACAGCAACGCGATGTCGTACCGTCGCCGCCTCTGGTCGTTTCTCGGTTTCGTCGGCCGGTCGGCGCTGGTGGCCGGACGGCTGCGGCACGACCTGGTGTTCGCCACCAGCACACCGCTGACCGTGGCGATCCCCGGCGCCTGGGCGGCGATGCGGCGCCGGGTGCCGATGGTGCTGGAGGTCCGCGACGTGTGGCCGCAGCTGCCGATCGCGCTGGGCGCGCTGCGGTCGCCGGTCAGCCGGTGGGCCGCCGGCCGGCTGGAGGCATGGGCGTACCACCGCTCGGAGCACGTGATCGCACTGTCCCCGGGGATGGCCGACAGCATCCGCCGCCGCTTCCCGGACGTGCCGGTCACCGTCGTGCCGAACAGCTGTGACCGGGCGCTGTTCGCCGGGGCCGCCCGGGCCGGGACGCTGCTGCGGGCGCGGACGCCGTGGCTCGGTGAGCGGCCGCTGGTCCTCTACGCCGGGACGCTGGGCCGTGCCAACGGGGTGGACTACCTGGTGCGGATGGCGGCCCGGCTGGCCGACACCGACCCCGAGGTGCGGGTCGCGATCATCGGCGACGGCGGGTTGCGTGACGCGATCCGTGACCTGGCGGTTCAACTGGGCGTGCTGGACCGGAACCTGTTCCTGCTCGGACCGGTGTCCAAGGAGCGGGTGGTGGCGTTCTTCGGCGCCTGCGACCTGGCGGCGTCGGTCTTCATCGACGTGCCGGAGCTGGGCGACAACTCGCCGAACAAGGTCTTCGACGCGTTCGCCGCGGGACGGCCGGTCGCGGTCAACCACGACGGCTGGATCGCCGACCTGATCACCGGGAGCGGCGCGGGGCTGGTGCTGCCGGCCCACGACACCGGGGCCGCGGCCGCCGCGGTGTCGCGGTTCCTGGACGACCGGGCCGGGTGCCGGGCCGCCGGGGCGGCGGCGGCCGCCCTGGCCCGCGACCGGTTCGACCGTGATCTGCTCTTCGAGGACTTCGAGCGGGTGCTGACCAGCGGGTCACCGCGGAACCGGGAGCGCAGCCGGAGCGGGGCGGACCGCGGCCAGTAGCAGCAGGATCCACATCAGCCGGGCGTCGTAGTAGTCACCGGAGAACAGGCTGGCCGCGCCGACGAAGATGCCGCAGTAGGCGGCGATCCGTGACTCCAGGCTGCGCTCGCGCAACGGCACCGCGGCGTACGCGTGCCACAGGCTCAGCCACGCCACCAGCAACAGCACCAGCCCGACGAAGCCGCCCTCGGCCGCGATCGACAGCGGCAGGTTGTGTACGTAGCGCTCGCCGAAGCCGAGGTCGGTGACGGTGTAGAAGCCGTTCAGGCCGGTGCCGAGGATCGGCCGCTGGAGGAAGATCCGCAGCGCCATCTGGAACAGCACGTCACGCGAGGACGCGTACCCCTGCCCGATGGTGGCCTCGACGAACCGGGACTGGACGTAGCCGGCGATCGACGGCCCGGCCGTGATGACCAGGACCGTGCCGAGCACGGCGACCAGGGCGAGGGGTTTCGCGATCCGCTCGAAGTCGATCCGCGGCCGGATGGCCAGCAGCGCGACGGCGATGGTGATGGCCAGTGCGACGATGCCGCCCCGGGAGCCGGAGGCGATCGCACCGAACATGAACGCCGGGATCGGGACCAGCCAGATCAGCTTCTCGTCGTAGCGCAGGTAGAGGTACAGCGAGGTGATCATGCCGAGGATCATGATGCGGATGAAGACGTTGGGACCGCCGCCGAGCGCCGCCCAACGGCCGTTTGCCTGGTGGCCGCGGCCGGACGCGGCGGCCAGGAAGTAGACCCACGCGGCGGCGTGGAACAGTTTCAGCGTCGTCGCGGTCACCCGGTCGCGGTCCCAGGCGGCCAGGTTGAAGTAGACGACCAGCAGCCCGGCGATGGCCAGCAGGTCGCCGAGCATCGGGCCGGTGATCGAGCCGGGCGGCACCCAGAGCACCGACAGCGCCTGATAGCCGAGCAGCGCCAGGATGCCGAGCAGGGCGTGGCTGCCCTCGGCCGGGCGCGAGCCGACGTGGTGCGCCTCCAGGACCAGGGACAGGATCAGGACCAGGAAGAGGGGTACGCGTACGTCGTTCACGATCGGGACGTCCAGGCCGACGCGTTCCAGGGTGAAGCGGCCGGACAGCGTCACGAAGAAGGCGATCATGACGACGAGTCCCGGCCTGGCCGCGGGCGCGGTGGTCATCGGCGGGGCTGCCGGACGGCGTAGGCGGCGAGCCCGACCGCGTCCAGCCCGAGCGCCAGCGCCGCCACGGTGAGCCCCAGCACCGCCGCGTGCGGTGGGGTCAGGAAGGCCAGCCCGACGCCGGTCGCCACGACCTCCAGGGCCAGGCAGGCCAGCAGCAGCCGGCTCATGAACCTGGCGTCGAGCAGCGTCTCCATCGTCGGGCGGGCGGCGTAGAACATCGCGAGCGGGACCGCGGCGACCACGCCGAGACGCAGCACCATGACGGCGTCGCCGAACTCCGGGCCGAGGAAGCCGCGGACCAGTGCCGGGGCGAACACATAGATCACGCCGGTGGGCACGGCGGCCAGCAGCGCGGCCAGCAGGGGCAGGACGGTCAGCAGCTGCCGGACGCCGCTGTCCTCGCCGGCCCGGTGGAACAGGCGGCTCAGCCGGGGCATCAGCACCGGGGTGAGCATGGCGAACACCGAACAGATCAGGGTGACCGCCGAGGTGGTGAACCCGACGTAACCGGCCTCGGCGCCGCCGGGCATCGCCACCGCCACCGCGAGGGTGGGAAAGGTGTAGAGCGCGGGCAGGGCGAGTTCTCCGGGCATGCGGCGCACGCCGTACGCGATGAGGGTCCGGACGTCGGGCTCTCGCTCCTGATCGCCGGTCGTGGCCGGGAGACGCCGGACGACGAGTGTGCCCCATACCCCCACCAGTGCCGTCCCGAGGCCCTGGATGATCAGGAAGTCGTCGATCCGTGTCGCGGCGACGAACGCGAACAGCGGCGTCACCCCGAAGCCCAGCCCGAGGATCAGGTTGGCGTCCAGGACCTGGTGGTTGCCGCGCAACGCGGCGAGGGCGAGGGTGCACAGGCAGTTGCCACCCAGCATGATCATCACGGCGGTGACCGCGGATCCGCCGGGCAGCCCGAGCAGCGCGGCCAGTTCGTCCGCGGCGGCGACCCCGGCCAGCCCGACGGCGGTGACCACGGCGGCCTCGATGGTGAAGGCGTTGCGGGCCAGCCGCCGGGTGGTGTGCTCGGTGCGCGGCAGGTAGCGGTGCAGGCCCAGCCCGAGGCCGAGGAGCAGGGCCGGCTGCAGCGTGCTCACCGTGCTGCGGGCGATCTGGTAGTAGGTGAAGCCGCTGACGCTGGCCCGCCGGGCGACCAGGTGGAACAGGACCAGCCCGACGCCGAGGACGAACCACTGGACGAGCAGGGTGGTGGCATAGTCGCGCCGCACCGCGGCGGGCACGTTCCGCAGCAGTGACCGGAGGCCGGGGCGTTCACCGGCGGGCATGCCTCACGCCGCCTGCATCTTCCAGTCGCCCCAGTCGGTGCGCGGCGGTTTGGGGCCGGCCAGGTAGGTGTCGTAGTTCGGCACCGCGTCCGGTCCCTTGTGGGTGACCATGTTGAGCACGCAGCCGAGCAGTGTGGCGTTGACCGCGTGCAGCGTCCGGACGGCCGCGGTGACCTGTGCCGACGTGGTCCGGCGGGCCCGTACGACGAGCAGCGTGCCGTCGGCGCGGGCGGCGACCACCGCCGCGTCGGTGACCGGCAGCAGTGGCGGGCAGTCGAAGATCACCACGTCGAACCGGCGGCGGACCTCGTCCACCAGCTCGGTCATCCGGGCGGAGCTGAGCAGTTCGCTCGGGTTCGGCGGGGTGCGGCCGCTGGCCAGCAGCCACAGCCCGGCGCCCCACGGCTGCAGCACCTGCTCCAGGCGTGCGGTGCCGTCCAGGACGGTGCTCAGGCCGGCGGCGTCCTCCCGGCCGAGGAAGGCGGCCAGCCGCGGATGGCGCAGCTCGGCGTCGACGACCAGGACCCGCTGCCCCGCCTCGGCGAAGAGCAGGGCCAGCCCGCAGGCGGTGGCCGACCGGCCCTCGCCGGGGACCGCGCTGGTCACCGCCAGGGTCTTCACCGAGTTCGCGGCGGCGGCGCACTGGACCTGGGTACGGATCTCGCGCAGCGCCTCGGTGCGGGCCGACGCGCTCGGCGACACGAACGGCCCGCCCGGATCCATCGGCACCCGGGCCAGCACCGGCGCCGACGAGAGCACCTGCAGCGCCTCGGCGGTGCGCACGGTCTGGTCGGCGACCTCCCGGCCCACCGAGCCGACCGCGCCCAGCACCAGCCCGGCGACCGCGGCCAGGGCGAAGTTGTTCAGCGCGTTCGGATAGACCGGGTCCTCGTCCAGGGCCGGGCCGGAGACGACGGTGACCTTGACCGTCGACGGTTCGGCGGGCGTCGGGCGCTCCAGTTCCTCGACGGCGGTCTCGAAACGCTGGGTGACCCGGGTGAGCAGCAGCATTGCCCGGTTGGGGTCCCGGTCCTCCACGCTCACCTCCATCATCACGGTGTCGGCGACGGTCTCCGCGGAGATCGCCTCGCGAACCTCCTCCAGGTCCAGGTCGATGCCGGGCGTGCCGGCCAGCGGGGTGGCGACCTCGTCGCTGGTCAGCAACTTGGCGTAGGTGGACAGCCGGCTGGTGTTGAACATGCTGGCGGGATAGAGGTCGGAGGCCCCGGCGATCGGCGTGGAGAAGAAGAACGTGACGCGGGCGGCGTAGACCGGTGTCGAGTACACGTTCACGATCAGGGCCACGATCAGGGCGAGTCCCACCGAGGCGGCCAGCAACCACCGGTGCCGTACGGCGACTCGGAGGTATTCCCGCAGGCCCACCCCGACCCTCCATTCCGCGGCTAACCGCCACGATATGGCGGCATATAGTGCGGATGACCCAAATCGGAAAAGTCAAGGTACGCTGCCGAACATGAGGGGCGCTCGCCTGCTGCCGCTACTCGTGGACGGCGCCGCGTGGGTCGCCGGCCTGCTCGCGGCCGTCCTGGCCCGGTTCGACTTCACGCCCGACCGCAGCCATCTGGCCGGCACCCTCGCCACCATCGCACTGGCCCTGTTCCTGCAGGCCACCATCGGTCACGCCCGCCAGCTGTACCGGGGCCGGTACCGCTTCGCCTGCTTCGACGAGGTGCACGCCGTCGCCACCACCACCACGGCCGTCGCACTCATCCTGACCACCGCCAGCCTGCTGCTGTCGCGCCCGATGGTGCCGGTGGGCGTACCGGCCGTCGGCGGCGCGATCACCCTGGTCCTGATGATGGGCCTGCGCTACGTTCGCCGCGTCCAGCTGGGCCGCCGCCTGCGGCCGGACCACCGCACCGCCGCACCGGCGGTGCTGTTCGGCGCCGGCACCGCCGCGGCCGCGCTCCTCGAGTCGATGCTGCACGACCCGAAGGGCCGCTACCTGCCGGCCTGCCTGATCGACGACGACCCGGACAAGCGCCGGCTGCGCATCCACGGCGTCCCGGTGGTCGGCGGCCGCGACGACATCGCCCGGGCGCTCGCCGACGCCCGCGCGGACGTGCTGATCCTGGCGGTCTCCAACGCCGACGCGGCACTGGTCCGGGAGATCCGCGACCGGACGCTGGCGGCCGGTGCCGCGTTCAAGGTGGTCCCGTCGGTCAGCGAGCTGATGGACAACCCGCTGGCCGTGGGCGACATCCGCGAGGTGCAGGTCACCGACCTGCTCGGCCGGCACCAGATCGACACCGACCTGAGCGCGATCGGCGGCTACCTGACCGGCAAACGGGTCCTGGTCACCGGCGCCGGCGGGTCGATCGGATCGGAGCTGTGCCGGCAGATCCACCACTTCCGGCCGGCCGAGCTGATGATGCTGGACCGGGACGAGACGTCGCTGCTCGCCGTCCAGCTGTCGATCGACCCGCTGGCCCGCCTCGACGACCCGTCGGTGATCCTGGCCGACGTCCGCGACGCCACCCGGATCCGGGAGATCTTCCGGGCCCGGCGGCCGCAGGTGGTCTTCCACGCGGCCGCGCTCAAGCACCTGGCCCTGCTCCAGCGCTATCCGGCCGAGGCGGTGAAGACCAACGTGCTCGGTACGCTGAACGTGCTGGAGGCGGCCGGATCGGTCGAGCGGTTCGTCAACATCTCCACCGACAAGGCGGCCGATCCGTCGAGCGTGCTCGGCTACTCCAAGCGCATCACCGAACGCCTCACCGCGTGGACCGCCCGCAACAGCCGGGGCACGTTCCTGAGCGTCCGGTTCGGCAACGTCCTGGGCAGCCGCGGATCGGTGTTCACCACGTTCAGCACGCAGATCGCCCAGGGCGGCCCGGTCACCGTGACCCATCCGGACGTGACCCGCTACTTCATGACCACCCAGGAGGCGGTGCACCTGGTGATCCAGGCCGCCGCGATCGGCACCGACGGCCAGGCCCTGGTCCTGGAGATGGGCGAACCGGTGCGGATCGCCGAGGTGGCCCGGCAGATGGTGGCACTGTCCGGCCGGTCGGTCCCGATCGAGTACACCGGGCTGCGCCAGGGCGAGAAGCTGACCGAGACGCTGTTCGGCGCGGGCGAGTCCGACGAGCGGCCGCTGCACCCGCTGATCTCCCACGTCGGAGTGCCCCCCATCGATCCGGCCCACCTGCTGCACCTGCCCTCCGGAGCCGACGCCCCGGTCCTGATCGCGAGCCTGGCCGAGACGTGCGTGCTGCCGGCACCGTTCGAGGCCCGGAGCCCCGTGCTCCCGCCCGCGCTGCCCTGAACCCGACGCCTCCCTGCACCCGACACCTCCCTGAACCCGACAAACACGAAGAATCCCATTCTCCAGCGCGAAAGGGTCTCGCACTGCTGCAATCGGGGCATGGGACCCCGGGGTGACGAGGACCGGCCCGAGCCGAGGCCGGCGCGGGCCGGAGCACACGCGGCGTTGCGGGCATGGCGGGACAGTCTGATCGATCTCGGCGACAACAATCGCCTGATCAACTTCTCCGGCAGCAACGCCGACCTCGTGGAGATCACCTCCCCCGAGGCCGACCAGGTGGTCACCACGCTGACCCGGGGTACCCGGTGCACCCTGACCGGGCCCGGCGGCGGCGAGGACGACGCCGGCACGTTCCGGACCGACCTGGCCGAACGCGCCCTCGGCCCGCTGCTGCGCCGGATGATGCGCCGGGCCCAACAGGAATACCTGGACCGCGGTGTCGCCGTACTGCACCTGGCCCTCGGACTGCTGCACTGGCGGCTGGCCACCGACGACGAGGACCCGGACAGCGAGGCCGTCACCTACGCCAGCCCGCTGCTGCTGCTCCCGGCCGACCTCGTCGCCGGCGAGCAGGGCCAGGCCCCCGTGCTGCGGCTGCGCGACGCCGAACCGGTGCTCAACCCGGCCCTGGTCCTGCGGCTGCGGCAGGCCGGCATCACCGTGCCCGACCTGGAACCGGGTGCCGAACTCCACGTGTCCCGGTTCCTGGCCGACTTCACCGACGCCGTCGCCCGCCGGCACGGATGGCACATCGAACGGTCCGTCATCCTGACCTGCCTCACCTTCCACAAGGAGGCGATCTACCGGGACCTGCAGGAGAACGAGGAGCGCATCCTCGCCCACCCGGTGGTCCGCGCGCTGGCCACCACCGACCACCGGCGGCAGACCGAACAGTTCCGGTTCACCCCGATCCGGCCGGAGGAGGTCGACCGGCTCGCGCCGCCCGAGGACGTGCCGCTGGTACTGGACGCCGACTCGTCGCAGCGGGCCTGCGTGGCAGCCGCGCTGGCCGGGCAGAGCTTCGTGATGGACGGGCCGCCCGGCACCGGCAAGTCGCAGACCGTCGCCAACATGATCGGGGCGCTGCTGCACGCCGGCAAACGGGTCCTGTTCGTCTCCGAGAAGGTCGCCGCACTCGACGTGGTGCGCAGCCGTCTGGCCGAGGCCGGGCTCGATCGCTACCTGCTCGAACTGCACGGGCCGAAGGCCGGCCGCCGCGAGGTCGCGACCCTGCTGGCCGCGGCCGTCGACGAGACGCCGGAGACACCAGGCGAGGGGCCCGCGATCGACCGGGGCGCGCTGCGGGAACGCCGGGAACGGCTGACCGCGTTCGCGTACGCGATGAACGAGATCCGCCAGCCGTTCGGCGCCAGCCTCCACGAGGTCATCGGCCGCAGCGCCGCGCTCGCCGGGGTCCCGGCCGCCCCGGCGCCCGCGATCTCCCCCGGCTCGCTCACACCCGAGGTGATGCACCGCATCCGCGAGGCCACCGAACAGCTGTCCCGCTCGTGGCGGGCGATGTCCGGCGGCGACGGCCTGCTCTGGCGGGACGTGACCACCCGCGAACCGCTCGACCCGGCGCTGAGCCGCGCCGAGAAGAGCCTGGCCGCACTGGCCCGCACGGCCCGGACCGCCGACCCGGCGGCCAAGGCGTTCAGGCTGGGCCGGCCGTCCGACGCGGCCACCCTGGCCCGGCTCGCCGAGCACGCCGGGGCCCGGCCGGAGCGGGTCACCGACGCCTGGCTGACCGCCGCCGACCTCGACCCGATCCGCAAGGCAGCCGACCGGCGCGGCGACGCGCTCGCCGCCGCCGCCCAGGCCGCCGACGCGGTCAGGCAGCGCGCCGGGGTGGTGTGGACAGCGCTGCCCTCCCCCGTCGACCTGCCGGCCGTCCCGTCGCTGGACGGGCTGTCCGCGCCGGTCGACCTCGGTGCGCTGACCGCCGCCGACGCCGACGACCTGGCCCTGTCGTTCACCCGCGCCGCCGAGCAGCTGGAGAAGCACCGGCGGGCCGTCGACCGGGTCACCGCCCGGCTCGGGCTGCCGCCGGCGAACACCACCCGGGACATCGCGCGCGTCGCCACCGTCGTCGAGCTGGGCTCCCGCACCCACAAGCCGGAACGGTTCTGGTTCGGGCCGGGGGCGCTGGCCGCCGTGCAGAACGGCGCGAGCGCGCTGCGGCGGGCCCTGGAAGCCCTGGTCGGAGCCGAGATCCAGGCCCGGCCCTACTTCTCCGAGGCGATCCTGGCGCAACCGGTCGAGGAACTGGCCGAACGGTTCGCGCACGTGCACCGGGGATTCGGGAGGCTGCGGGCGGCGTACCGGCGGGACCGGCGGCAGGTCGCCGGTTTCGTGCTGCCGACCGCGCACCTCGGCGACGCGATCGCCCGCATCGGCACCGCCGTCGCGTGGAAGCGGGCACTGCAGGAGCTGGCCGCCGCCGAGCACTCCTACTCGACCGTCCTCGGGCGGTACTGGCAGGGCCGGGGCACCGATTTCGCCGCCCTCGACGACGCGATCGCGGTGGCCACCGCGGCCCTGGCCGCGACGCCACCCACCGGGATCGAGGCGGTGCTCGGCTACCTCTGCTCGCCGACCCCCGACCCGGTGCCGGTGCAGGTGGTCACCGACGCACGGGACGCGCTGCTGCGCTGGCAGGCGACCCTGCGGCCGGCACCCCACCCGGCCGCCCGGCCCGAACTCGTGAACGGGCCGATCGACGACGCGGTGGCGTGGCTGAAGGAGCACAGCGCGGCCCTGCACGCCGCGGCCGAGACGGTCCGGGCCTACGACGGCGCGACCGGGCGCACCCTGGACTACGCCGAGACGCACCGGCTGGCCGAACTGCGGGCCGCGGCGCAACTGGCGGAGACGGCGGTCGGTGGGCGTACCGAGGAGATGCCCGAAGCCGATCCCGCCGCGCTCGCCGCGACCATCGCCTGGGCCGCGACCGCCCGCGAGTTCGCCGGCGGGCCGCTCACCGACGCGCAGGTCGCGGCCCTGCGCGACCTGCGGCCGATCGCCGGGCTGGCCGAGCGGGCCCGCGAGTGGGCCGACGCGAGCCAGGCGGTGCTCGCCGGATTCGGCCCCGGACGGCAGGCCGACCTGCGGGACCGGTTCGGCGACTACCGGCGGGCCGCCACCTGGCTGCGCGACATCCGCGACGACAGCAGCGGCCAGGAGGAGTGGTTCGCCTGCCTCGACGCCCGCGACCTGCTCGCCTTCCACGGCCTGGACGCGGCCGTCGAGTTCTGCGCCGACCAGAGCCTGGACGGCACCGAGGTCCCCGCCGTCCTGGAACGGGCGCTGCTGCACGGCTGGATCGACGCGGTGATCCGGGCCGACAGCCGGCTGCGGCCCTGGCGGTCCGGCGACCGCGACCGGCTGGTCGCCGAGTTCCGGCAGGCCGACGAGAAACTCGCGATCCTCGCCGCCCGCGACATCATCACCGCGGTCGAGGGCCGCCGGCCGCCCGCCGACGGGACCGCCGCGAGCCTGCTGCGACGCGAGGCGATGAAGGCCGACCGGCAGCTCCCGGTACGCGACCTGATCGCCCGCGCCCGGGAGGCGGTGCTCGCCCTGCGCCCGTGCGTGCTGGCGTCCCCGCTGACGGTCAGCCAGTCGCTGCCGCCGGACATCGGCTTCGACGCCGTCATCTTCGACGAGGCCTCGCAGATCACCCCGGCCGAGGCGATCAACTGCATCTACCGCGGCAAGTCCCTGATCACCGCCGGTGACGACCGCCAGCTGCCACCGACGTCCTTCTTCGACCGGTCGTTCAGCACCGAGGGCCAGGACAGCGAGGTGCTCGACTACCAGTCGGTGCTGGAACTCGCCAAGGCCTGCGGCGCGTTCCCCGGCATGAGCCTGACCTGGCACTACCGCAGCCGGCACCAGGCGCTGGTGGCGTTCGCCAACGACGCGTTCTACCAGGGCCGGCTGAGCACCTTCCCGGCGCCGACGATCGGCGGCCCGGACACCGGAGTCGAGCTGTTCCCGGTCGCGGGCGTCTACCGCCGGGCCAGCGGCCGCGACAACCCGGTCGAGGCGGAACGGGTCGCCGAGCGGATCGTGCACCACTTCGCCACCCGCCCGCAGCACACGCTCGGTGTCGTGACGTTCTCGGTGGCGCAGGCCGAGGCGATCGAGCGGGCCCTGGAACGGATCGCGTCCGGGCACCCGGCGCTGGAGCGGGCGGTCAACGACGACCGGCTCTACGGCTTCTTCGTGAAGAGCCTGGAGTCGGTGCAGGGCGACGAACGCGACGTGATGATCTTCTCGATCGGCTACGGCTACGACGAGGCCGGCAAGATCAGCGCCAACTTCGGCGCCCTGAACCGCCCCAACGGCTGGCGCCGCCTGAACGTCGCGATCACCCGCGCCCGGCACCGGGTGGAGATCGTGACCTCGATCCTGTCCCGGGACGTGCCCGAGTCGGAGAACGAGGGCATCCGGCAGCTCGCCGCCTACCTGGACTACGTGGAACGCGACGCGGCCGGCGGCGCCGCGGACGCGACCGGCCCAGCCGACGGGACCGGCGAGTTCGTGACCGCGGTGCTGCAGACCGTCCGGTCGGCCGGCTATCCGGCGCGGACCGGCCTCGGCACGGCCGGCGGGCGGGTCGACATCGCGATCCGGCACCCGGACGACCCGGCCGGCGACTATCTGCTCGGGGTGCGCTGCGACGGCCCCGGATACCGGGACTGCCCGGCCGCCCGTGACCGGGACCGCCTCAACGACCAGGTCCTCATCGATCTCGGCTGGCGGCTGCACCGGGTGTGGGCGCTGGCCTGGTACCGCGACCCGGCCGGTGAGGAGACCCGGCTGCTCGCGGCACTGGAACGCGCGGCGGCGGCACGCAAGGCCCGGACCGGCGCGGTCGAGGGCCCGGTGGCGGACCGCGCGCCGACCGCCCGGCCGTGGCTGCTGCGCGGCGAGCCCGCTCGCAAGTAGCAGCCGTTCATGTGACGGCGGAACCACGGTCACCGGCGGTTCGCCTGCGGCGGCCACGGTGGGGTCATGACCGTCACCACCGGGCCGGCGCTGCTCGACCGCCGCCTGCGGCACTTCGGTGTCAGCCTCGGACACCTCACCGAAGGATCCGCCGAGGCCTGGATCCGCACCCTGGGACTGCCCGCCGCCGCACAGGCGTGCACCCATCGGGCCCAGTTCCCGTTCCCGCACGTCGCCGTCAGCGTCGCCCTGCCGACGGGCGTCTCCCGCCCGGTGGAGATGGCCGGCTCGGCGTTCCTGGAGGCCGCCGCGGCAGCCAGCGCGGCCCACGCCTCCGGCCGTTCCGGCCGGGCGATCCACTATCGCGGCTGGTCGGCGATCTCCGGCCGGGTCACCGTCGGCGACGTCCTCGCCACCACCGAGGTGGTACGGGTGATCGCGCGCAACACCCACGCGGCCCCCGGCGACACGCTCGCCGCCGGCCGGGGCCTGACCCCGCACTGGATGGACGGCGAGCTGACGATCCTGGCCGAGCCCGGCCCCGACGGCACCCTGATCCCGCTGCCCGGTTTCGCCCGCTGACCCCCGGGACGTCCACGACCGTCCACATCGCCCACTCCGGCGATACCATGCGGCATGCCTCCCCTCAGCGTGCGGGCCGGCGTGGCGCTCAACGCCGCCTTCTACGGGCAGATCAGTGTCACGCTGCCGTTGACGGTTGCGGCCAGCGGCGCGACGAAGGGCCAGATCGCGGTGTTCTTCGCGGTCAGCGCAGTGGTCGCCGCCGGGCTCAACCTGATCGGCGGGCCGGCCCTGCGGCGCTGGGGTTCGCCCTGGTGGGCGGCGTCCCTCTGCGGCTTCGTCGCCGCCGCCGGCACCCTCACCGTGCTGGTGGCCGCGCCGTCACCGGTGATGTATCCGGCCGGCGCGGCGATGATGACGATGACGCTGCTGTTCCCGCACTACATCGCGATCGTCGGCGGAGCGCGGCCGGACGCCCCGGCTCGCCTGGTCGGCCGGATGCGCCGGATCTTCGTGCTCGGGTTCATGGCCGGGCTCGCGCTGGCGTCGGCCGGCAGCGCGATCGAGAGCTTCCCGCCGCTGTGGATCGCCGTGGTGATCGCGTCGCTGTGCGGGGTGATCCCGTGGTTCGAGACGTCGCTGACGGCCGGGCCACCATCACCGGTCCGGGACGTCCCGGCGCCCGTGGTCCAGGCCCGGGTCACGGTGCTGACCTGCGTCGTCGCGGTGCTGCTGCTGCGGGGCGCGGACAGCGTACGCCTCGTCTATCTGCCGCTCTTCGTCGTGCAGCAGGGCCTGTCCGGCACGTTCGTGGCGCTGCTCTTCCTGGCCTCGGTCGCCGCCGAGGTGCCCATGCTGGGCCCGATCAGCGTGCTGGCCGACCGCATCGGCAGCCGCCGGACGATCGTACTGGTCGCGGGTGTGGGTCTGATGTCCTTCGCCCTGGTCGCCGCCGGCGGCGGAGCGGCGGTGCTGGTCGCCTCGCAGCTGCTCTACGCGGTGTTCGCCGCCGGGTTCCAGAGTGTCGGCATGGTGCTGCTCAGCGAAGTGCTGGCCGGCGGGCTCGGAGCCGGCGCCGACGTCTACACCGGCATGGTGCAGGTCGGCGCGGTGTTCGGGGTGGTCGCGCCGCTGCTGGTGCCGGGCTACACCGCACAGATCTTCGTCCTCGGCGCCGGGTTCTGCCTGGGGTCGATGCTGCTGCTCACCCTTCCGGCGGTGCGGCGACGCACTCCCGGTCCGTCGCCGTCCGGCCATGAGGGACGGAACGTCACGTAGGGTGGCCGCCGTGACCATGCGGCGCCCGACTCGTGCCGGAGTCGCCTGCCTCACGCTGTTCGCCCTGGTCGCGTGCGGTCCGGAGATGACCGTGGGCACGCCGCGCCCGGTCCCGCCCCGGAGTTTCTACCCGCACGACGTGATCCGCCCGTCGGCGCCGCCGGAGCAGATGCGGGACCGGCTGCTCGCCTACTACCGGCAGTGGAAGGCGGCGTTCGTCCGCCCCGGATGCGGCGCCGGCACTCTCCGCGTCCACTCCCCCGACGCCGCCTATCCGTCGATCGCCGAGGCACAGGGGTACGGCCTGGTGATCGCCGCCTCGATGGCGCGCCTCGACCCGCTGGCCCGGGAGTTGTTCGACGGTGTCCTCGGGTTCGTCCTGGAGCACCCGTCTCGCCTCGACGGCGACCTGATGGCGGCCGAGCTCGACGACCGCTGCACCGAACAGGCCGGTGGCGACTCGGCCACCGACGGCGACATGGACATCGCGTACGCCCTCCTGCTCGCCGACCGCATCTGGGGCAGCACCGGCCGCTATGACTACCGTGAGCTGGCGCTGCGGCGGATCCGGGCGATCGGGCGCAGCAATGTGAACGCGGACAGCGGCCTGATGCTGCTCGGCGACTGGAGTGCCACCGGCACCCGCCTGCACGGCACGTCGCGCACCTCCGACTGGAACCCGCAGTACTTCCGGGCGTTCCAGGCGGCCACCGGTGACCCGGCCTGGGCCGGGATCGGTCAGGCGCACCGGGCGGCGGTCGACCGGCTGCAGCGCGAGCACAGCCCGCGGACCGGGCTGCTGCCGGACTTCGTGCGGGGCGCCGGCGATCGGGTGGAACCGGTCACCGGCCAGGTCCTGGAGACCCCGCACGACGGTGACTACGGATACAACGCCTGCCGTACGCCGTGGCGGCTCGGCATCGACGCGCTGCTCTCCGGTGACACCGTGTCGACCACCGCCGCCCGCCGGATGACCCGCTGGTTCCGGACCACGACCGGCGACGATCCGGGCCGGGTCGGCTCCGGATACACGCTGGACGGAACGGCGTACCGGACGGGCGCCGACAACGCCTTCTGGGCGCCGCTGGCGGTCAGCGCGATGGCCGACCCGTCGGCGCAGCCGTGGCTCGACGCCCTCTGGCGCCGGATGGCCACGTCGTCGGTCGACCCGGCCCACTACTTCGGCGACACGCTGCAGCTCCAGGTCATGATCGTCGTGTCGGGCAACTATCCCTTGCCTTGACCGCGGCGCTCCCGGCGCGCGTCGACCGTGGTCACCACCCGCTCGGCGACCTCCTGCCGCTCCCGGCGCAGCAGGAAGACCGACAGAACCATGCTGACCGCGAAGGCGATCAGGACCCGGATCATCAGGTCGAGCCCGAGCGGCGCGACGGTGAGCACCCCGAAGACGAGCAGGAAGTACATGAGCCGAAGCCCGAGAAGGCGCAGAACGGGAAGCATCCGCCCAGCGTACGGGGCCCTCGTTCACGACCGCGACCACGGCCTCGGCCTGGCGCCGCCGGAGCGTTGCGGGAGGGAGCGTGGTGTGGCCCGGTTATGGTGCCGGGATGTTCGGGGGCTGGCACGGATGGTTCGGGACGATCAGTGGGGTCGTGGGTGTCACGGTGCTGCTTTCTCCGGTGGCCGGGCTCGTGGTGTGGGGGCTGGCACGGCGGCGACGGGATGCCGGGGTGCGATGGGCGTGGCGGCGGTCGCTGGCCGAGGTGGGGATCGTCTACGGGACGGTGCCCTGGATCTGGATGATCCTGCTGCCGGGGGCGGACGGCGCCGGGCGGGTCAGCCTGGTACCGCTACGGGATCTGTTCACGGTCCTCGCCGCCGGGCCGCTCACCGTCACCGTGCAGGTCGTCGGGAACCTGCTGGTCTTCGCGGCACTCGGCTTCTTCGGGCCGGTGCGGTTCGCGGCGCTGGCGTCGGTGCCCCGGGTTCTCGCGGTCGCGGCGGCCGGGTCGGCGCTGGTGGAGTGCGCACAGTACGTGCTCGCGCTGGACCGGGTGTCGTCGGTGGACGACGTGCTGCTCAACGCGGCCGGTGCGGGGCTGGCCGCGCTGGCGTCACGGCCCTGGTGGCGGGTCCAGAGCCCGGCGGCGGTGTCGTAACGGGCTGACAGCCCGGCGGCCGGTGTCGTAACGGGCTCACAGGCCGGCGGCGGTGTCGTAACGGCCGCGCAGGTCGGTCATCTCCGTCTCGCTGAGCGCCTCGGTGAGGGCCAGCTCGGCGTACCTCGCCGGGAACATCTGCTGCAGCCGGTCCACGAACCGGATGTCGGCGGTGGCCTCGACGACCTGGATGCCGGCCGGGTCGGTGGACAGGTCGAGGATCAGCGGGCCCGCGAGTTTGACCGCCACGTCCCACGGGACCAGCGGCTCCGCGACACCGCACATGTGGAATCCGTAGACGGTGCGCACGTCGGCGAACACGGCGGCCTCGGCCGGTTCGTAGCCGTAGACGCGGACGCCGCAGACGATCTCCGACCGGCCTGCCGCCGCGGTGTGGCCGGCGTGCTGGTGGGTGGCCGGGTCGGCCTGTTCGAGCGTGCTGCGCATCCGGGTCATGATCTGGCCTCGGACGTCCTGCGGGTCGCCGTCGTCGTTGAGGACGATCACGCCGGCCGACACCGTGAGCAGGACCAGGGCGGCCCAGACGTAGCGGTGCATCTGTTCTCACCTCGTTGCGGGGGGAGTGCCCCGGCCCGGGACGGCCCCGGGCCGGGGACCGTCGATCAGGCGAAGGTCACGTCGCTGCACCACATGTAGGCCTGGTCCTGGTGCGAGGCCTGCCAGATGACGAACAGGATGTGCTGCCCGGTGTAGCCCGAGGTGTTGACGCTGAACGAGATGTTCTGCGCCGGCGCGTACCTTCCGGTCTGGGTGATGAAGTCGAGGTTGCCCCAGCCGAGGCTCTGGGTGGCCGGGTTGAACCCCTGTTTGCTGACGTAGACACGGAAGTAGTCGGCGCCGTGGCTTGCCTGGTCGTAGAGCTGGACGGTGAAGTTGCGGCTCAGCGTGCCGGTGGTCTTCCACGCGCCGACCCGGTTCAGGCTGTCGTTACGGGTCAGGCCGTTGCTGCACAGCTGACCGTCCGGCGTCCTGGCCTGGAACTGGCCACCGAGCCCGTCCCGGAGGGCGCTCATCCAGTTCCACATGGTGTCGGGGTTGGCCTGGAACGCCTGCCAGCACATCGGGTCCTGCGTCTGCATGGCCGGGTTGGTGTGCTGACTTCCCCACGTCTTCCAGCACTGGTAGGCGCGGGACATCGGGTTGATGATGGTGCCGTGGGCCTGGGCCGACCCGGTCAGCGGCAGCATGCCGACCATCAGGGTGAGCACGACGAGAACTGCCTGGACGGGCCGGCGGGACCGGCGGGACACGTGTGGGGGCACGGTTCGTCCTCCATTTCTTTCGGCTTCCCGGGGAACGGGAGAGCGCTGTCAACGGGGATTTGGGAGCGCTCCCGCACAGCATTGCATCGATGTTTCCGAAATATCAACCGATGTCTATCGATCTGGCACGCCGGCGATGCCGATCGGGTGCCTTTCCGGTGTCGCCCGGAGGGCCGGCGGGGTGCCCGCCTCTTGCGTCGTGGCGGGGCGCGGTGGGCGTAGATCCGACCGGTCCTGATTATCGGGAGGTACCGCGGAGGACGACGCCGATCACATCGGCCGCGGGCAGGAAACCCATCGTCCGGGAGTCGGCGCTCTGCGCCGCGTTGTCGCCCAGCACCACCAGATGACCGGAAGGGACCATCGCGTCAGGCACCGGGATCCCGGCCGGCACCGCGTCGCCCGGCAGGGCCGCGGCCCGTTTCACCATCAACGGCGGGTCGGTCGGCGGCGCGCCGGGCGGTGCCGCGACGACGATCACCGCCCCGCGCCGCACCCCGGCGAGCGTCACGCGGCGAACCAGCAGACGGTCGCCGGGGCGGTGGGTCGGCTCCATGCTGACGCCCTCGACGGTGACGATCAGCAACCGCCGGCGCAGCACGACACCAGCGCATCCCAGCAGGCCGGCGACCACGAGGAGAGCGATCATGGGGTGGCCGCGTACCCGTCGGCCTGCATCCGGAACAACCGTGCGTAACCGCCGTCGGCGGCCATCAGCTCGTCGTGACCACCCCGCTCCCGGACGGCGCCGTCGGCGAGGACGACGATCTCGTCGGCGTCGCGGAGGGTGCCGAGCCGGTGCGAGATCAGCACGCTGGTCCGGTCCCGCCGGTGCCGCCGCAGCCCGCGGTGCAGCTCGTACTCCGCCTCCGGGTCGAGCCCCGCCGTCGGTTCGTCAAGGATCAGCAGGTCACGCCGGTCCCGCAGGAACGCCCGGGCCAGCGCCACCCGCTGCCACTGCCCGCCGGACAGCAGCACGCCGGTCTCCTCGTTCTCCCGGTCGGCGTCGTCGTACCAGGCGTTGGTCAGCATCGTGTCGTAACCGCCCGGCAGTGCCGCGAGCGCCTCGTGGATGCCGGACCGGCCGGCGGCCGCCTCGATCCGGGCCCGGTCGTCCATCGCGGACAGGTCGCCGACCCCGATGTTCTCGGCGGCGGAGAACTCGTAGGCCATGAAGTCCTGGAACACCACGCCGATCCGGTCGCGGACCTCGGCCGGATCCAGATCGCGCAGGTCCCGCCCGTCCCAGGTGACGCTGCCCCTCGTCGGGTCGTAGAACCGGCACAGCAGCTTGACCAGGGTGCTCTTGCCGGCGCCGTTGAGGCCGACGAGCGCCACGGTCCGCCCGTGCGGGATGGTCAGGTTGACGCCCTGGAGCACCCACGGCTTGTCCGGGCCGTACCGGAACCAGACGTCACGCAACTCGATGCCCCGCTGGAGCGGGCCGGCCGGCAGCGGGTTCGCGGGCACCGGCAGGTCGGGCGCGGCGTCGACGAGTGTCCGATAGTGATCGAAGAGCAGGGCGTTCTCGTGCATCGAGGCGAACCTGTCGACCAGACCGCTGCCCGCCGCCTGCACGCCACCGACCGCGGCGACCAGCAGCGAGATGTCACCGATCGACAGCCGGCCGGTCGCAGCCTGCCGGATCGCCCAGATCAGCCCGGCGCCGGCGATGACCGCGGTGAGGGCCGCGAGCAGCCCTCGCACCCACAGTTCGCGGCCGTCCTGACGGGCCTGCTCGGTGTTGCCGGCGGCCATCTCCCGCAGCATCCGGCCGCGGAACAGGCCGCCCAGCCCCAGCATCCGCAGTTCCTTGGCCGCGGACAGGCTGGTCAGCAGCTCGGCGTAGTGCGCCTCGCGCCGGGCACGGCCACTGACCTGCCACATCATCCGGGCGTTGCGGCGGTTCAGCCACATCTGCGCGGCCAGCGCCGGGCCGGCCGCCGCCAGCGCGAACAGCGCCAGCCACGGGTTCAGCGCGAACAGCACACCCACGAAACCGGACAGCAGGATCGCCGACTCGAACGCCCCGAGGGTGTCGTCGATCAGCTGACCCGGCCCGGACCGGCCGGACTGCTGGGCCATCCGCAGCCGGTCCCGGAACTCCGGGTTCTCCATCACGCCGATCCCGACGATGCGGCTCATCGCCTGGTAGAGCCGGTCCATCGCCCGGACGCCGACGGCCCGCAGCATCCGGCTGTAAAGGAAACCACGGACGGCCGGGACCACACCGAGGATCAACCCCAGGCAGGCGAGCAGCACGGCGGGCGCGATCAGCGCGGCGACCGCCCGGCCCGCGGCCAACCCATCGATGACGGTACGCAACAGAGCCGCCGCCACCACCGGGCCGACCCCGGCCGCGACCGTGACCAGCACATATCCGGCGAGCACCCCGGGGGCCGCGCCGGCACCGATCCGGACGGCCGCCCACAGGTGCCCCGGGATCCGGCGGACCGGAACCGCCGTCGAGCCGGTCACGCCGGAACGAACTCGGGCAGGTCCGGGAAGGCGTTGCCGCCCGCCACGACCACGCCCTGAGCGTCGACCAGGCACAGCGCCGGGAAACTGGTCACCGCGAACACGGTGGCCAGCGGGCCCCGCTCGCGCTCGACGACCACGTCGACGTGCGGTGCCAGGCGGGCCACGTACGGCCCGGAGTCGTCGGCGTCGGTGACCACCACCGCGACCGCGGCCACACCGGTGCGCTCCTGATAGGCGATGAACTCGGGGATCCGGTCGTCGCAGGCGCCGCAGCCGATCGAGAAGAAGCCGAGGAGCTGGGCGCCGCCGGGCCGCACACTCGACGCGGTACCGCCGTCGACGGTCGGCGCGGTCACCGCCGGGACCGAGGTGCCCGCCGGGAGGGTGGCCTCCTGGATGACGGCGCTGCGGTCGGCGAGCTTGGCGTCGTGCACCCGGAGCTTGCGGATCACCCCGAAGGTGAGCAGGAGGTTGAGCGCGGTGGCGGCGATGGCCACGGTGACGGCGGCGGTCAGGTAGAACATGTGTTTCCTTTCGGGGCCGGGACGGTGCGGGGTCCCACCGGACCCCGCACCGTTCACCGCACGAGCAGCGTCTCAGCAGGTGGTGAGGGTGTTCTGCCAGCCCCCGCAGGTGGCGGAACAGTTGCAGCTGTCGACGCACCAGCGCCGCTGCTGCAGGTGACCGACACAGCGGTACTGGTAGTAGCCCTCACCGGGCCGGCACGGGCAGGCACCGGCGCGCTCCTGCGGCAGGAACGTAGCCAGCATGCGGTCGGCGATCACGCCCAGCTTCTGTCGCATGTGTAACTCCCTCGTTCACGTTCCCGAGATGATCTCGGCGGGCCGAGAGTACCCACAGTGGATCACCTCGCGCTGTCCCGTCCATCGACGAACATGACCCTCCGGGGCCGGGTACGGTGGACCACCGAGGGATCGACGGGGAGGTCCGGAAGTGAGTCATGTCCTGGTCGGCGCACGCGTGCTGATCGGTCTGGTGTTCGTGGTCTCGGCGTTCACGAAACTGCGTGCCTTCGCCGCGTTCCGGGCGTCCGTCACCGGCATGCGGGTGGTGCCGCCCTCGCTGACCGGGCCGGTCGCGGTCGTGGTCGTGGCGGCCGAGACGGCGATTCCGGTGCTGCTGCTGGCACCCGGCACTCCGGCGGCCGGGTTCGTGGTCGCGGTGCTGCTGCTGCTCGCGTTCTCGGCCGGGATCGCGCGCGTGCTCACCGCCGGGACGACCGCGTCGTGCCGCTGTTTCGGGGTGTCGGCGGCACCGTTCGGCCGGCACCACCTCTACCGCAACGGGGTGCTGGCCGTGGCCGCCGTGGCCGGGCTCGTCGCCGCGGTCCTGCCGACCGGCGCGGGCGCTGGAGGCCCCGCTCCCGGCGCGGGGCCGGCCGGCGACGCGATCGCGGCCGGGGTCGCGGCGGTGGCGGCGCTGGCCGTCATCATGCTCGACGAGATCGTCGGGCTGTTCCGCGCGCCGCTCCCCCGCTGAGCCGCCGTCAGGCCGGCTTGACGGCGTGGACGCGTTCGGTGTCGAACGCCTCGTCGGCGAACGGCAGCCGGGCCGCGTCACCCTCGTGCAGGTCGACGTCACGGCCGAGCTCGGCGGCCCGCCGCCGGGCGACCGCCAGCATGCCCGGGCTCACGCCGACACCGGTGACCCGCACGGGCGCCGGATAGTGCGGCAGGTTCCGCCCGGTGCCGACACCGACGTCGAGCACACGGCCTTCGGCGCGCTCGCCGAGCCACTCCCGCCCGCCGGTGAACCAGACCCGCTCCAGGAGCCCGATCTGCCGGTCGTAGCCGGGAGCGGTCCGATCCCAGACCCGCCGGGCTTTCGCCGCACCGTCCTCCGCGCCCATGCCACCCTCCCCGCAGCCGATGCTACGAGCCGCCCGCACTCGCGCCGCGTCGTTAGCATGGGCCGATGTCGAATGCGGCGCCCGCTCGTGCCCGGCTGTCCGGCACCCGCCTGGGCAGGTTCGTCGCCCTGGCGCTGGTGCCGATCGTGGCCGCCGCCATCGGCCTGAGTGCTCTCGGCCTCGTCGCGCCGACCGGCTACATCGTGCTGGACCTGGTCGTCGACAACACGCCCTTCGTGGTGCTGACGGCCGTCACCGCCGGCGCCGGGATCGCGGTCGCGGGCTGGCTGGTGTTCCGGCGCGGGCCGGCGGCGATCGTCGTGCGGGTCGTCACCGGGCTGCTCGCCGCCGTGGTCCTGGCCGCCGGCGTGTTCGTGGCTTTCGCGAAGGCGAGCTTCGCCACGGACGTGCTGTCCACCGAAGTGATCGCGGTGTCCCCGGACGGCGGCCACGAGCTGGTCGTACGGGAGACGCGGGACTGGAAGAACTCGACCCACCACGAGCTGCGGCTGCGGTCGCGGGCCGGGCTGCTGAGCCGTGTCGCCGACACGGATCTGGCCGACATCAGCTGTGTGGCCGGGTTCGCGGACATCGGCCGGATCCGGGCGACGTTCACCGCCGCCCGGGAGGTGACATTCGCGAACGGTGCCGGCCCGGACGTGGTCGTCGCGTTCGACGACGCCCTGCGGCCGACGACGTTCGCCGCGTTCTGCCCGTGACCGGGAGCCAGTGTCAGAAGCCGGGCACGCCGGCGCGCTGACGGGTGCGGGCGTAGGCGCTGCCGACCAGATGGGTGAGGTCGAGCAGGCCGGCGAGGACCACCCAGAACCACTCCCACCCGACCAGGCCGATGCCCGGGGTGTAGAGGATGACGTAGAGCAGGGTCGCGAACGGGAAGAACAGCAGTCCCAGCAGCGGCCAGATCCAGGTGTCGAAGGCGGCGTCGACGAACCGCGGCCGTGCCAGCCAGATGATGAGCAGCGCCAGACGCGGGAAGATCCCGGCGAAGATGGCGAACAGGCAACCCATGTGGACCCCTTCCTCCGGCCCTCAGGATCCTGCGGCCGCGGGGCGCCCCGCCTCATGCGCGGCGGATGAACCGCTCACCCCGTACACCGGCTGTCATGGTTCCCATGGCGGCCACTGTCTTCCTTCTCGTGGTGGGGGCGCGTTTCCTCGTACCCCTGCTGATCCCTCGCTTTCCGTTGCCGGCGATCGTCGCCGCCCTGGTCCTGGACGGCATCGACCAGACCGTCTTCCAGCGGTTCGGTTTCGACCCGCCGGGTTATCAGGGTTACGACAAAGCGATGGACGTCTACTACCTGGCGATCGCCTACCTGTCGACGCTGCGCAACTGGACGAGCCGGCCGGCGGTACGGGTGGCCCGGTTCCTGTACTTCTACCGTCTGATCGGGGTCGTCGCGTTCGAGCTGACCGACTGGCGTCCGCTGCTGATGATCTTCCCGAACACGTTCGAGTACTTCTTCATCGCCTACGAGGTGTACCGGCTGTTCTGGAACCCGGCCCGGGTCGCGCCGCGCTCGTGGATCGTCACCGCCGCCGTGATCTGGATCTTCGTGAAGCTGCCGCAGGAGTGGTGGATCCACATCGCGCAGCTCGACTTCACCGAGACGGTGGCCGAGGTGCCGTGGTTCGGCCCGGCGTGTCTGGCCGGGCTCGCGCTGCTGGGGCTGGGCTGGTGGTTCGTGGTGCGCCCGCGGCAGCCCGCCCACGACTGGGAGTGGCACGTCGCCGCCGATCCGCTGCCCGCGGAGGCGGTCACGGTGGCCGGCCGTAACCGGTGGGTCGCCACCCACGGCCGGTTGTGGTCGGTGGGCACGCTGGAGAAGGTGACGCTGATCGGACTGCTGTGGGTGATCTACAGCCAGGTGTTGCCCGCGACCGGCGCGACCCCGGTGCGGCTCTTCCTCGGTACGGCCGTGTTCGTCCTGATCAACGCGGTGGCCGGTCTCACCGTCGCCCGGTCGGCGCGCGGTGTCGAGCCGACCCTGCTGGCGTTCGGCCTGCGGGTGCTGCTGAACGTCACCCTGGTCGCGGTGGCCGGGCTCGACGGAACCGCCGTCTTCTTCTTCGTCCTGCTGCTGAGCCTGCTCACCCTGCTCGACGACCGTTACCGCCCGATCCACGACATGCGCTTCGCCGCACCGGCGGCACCCTAGAGGACGGTCTCTTCCGGAGGTCTCGGGCCCGGTTCGCCGGATCGGGGGCGGCCGGGCGTGCCACGGTGATCGGCATGCGTATCTACAGGAGCAGGGCCGCCGTCGTCGCGTCGGTGGTGGCGTTCGGGCTGGCCGGCGGTGCCGGGCCGGTGTGGGCCGGTGGGGATTACCGGACGCTGGACGACGCGGAGCTGCTCGGCGTCGTCGGGCGGGTCGACCTGCTGGAGGGCAGCTACACCCACGTGCTGCTGTCGGGGCCGGCCGCCGATCAGGTCCGCGAGGACATGGGGGTGTGCGACATCGACCTGCCGGCCGGTCGGGTGGCGTTCCACCTGGTCGAGGAGACCGCGTCCGGTGCCGATCAGGCCGCGGCCATCGTCGACGAGGTCGCGAAGGGCCGCCCGGAGGCGTACCTCAAGGATCTCCGCAAGAGTGAGTGCGCCGATGATCTCGAGCCGGTCAAGGCGAAGGACGTGCCGTCCGCGGCGGTCTCGCTGACCGACCACGACGCGTCCATCCCGTTCGTCGCGGTCGTCCCGCGCGGCCGGGTGGTGCTGCTGGTCGAGGCGGGGACCCGCGACGCGATGGTGAAGGGCACCGTGGCCGCGGTGGCCGCCTACGACGAGATGGCCCGGGCTACCGGAACCGACACGTAGATCACCACCTCACGTCCGGGCGAGCCCGCCGGCGATGGCCTCGCGGGTCGCGTCGCGCAGCGCCTCGACGCCGTCGAAGTCGGCCGGGGACAGCGGCGGCAGCACCTCGACGCGCGCCCGGATGTGCTCGCGCAGCACGAACCCCTCACGGGGCAGGGCGCGCCGGGTGCCGTGCACGACGATCGGGTAGACCGGCACGCCGTGCCGCACGGCCAGGTCGAACGCGCCGCTCTTGAAAGCCTGGAGATCACCGTCGGAGGTCCGCCGCCCCTCCGGGAAGATCATCAGCGGTGATCCGGCGGCGAGGTGCGCGTCGCAGAGCTCCATCATCCGGCGCACCGACGCGCCACTGCCACGGACCAGGGGCACGTAGCCGTTGAGCCGCATGTTCCACCCGATCACCGGCACGGTGAAGATCTCCTGTTTGGAGACGAACTTGAACGGCCGGAACAGCGCGAACAGCACCAGGATGTCGATCAGCGAGGCGTGGTTGGCGACCAGCACGGCGGGCCCCCGCCAGGGCAGACGGTCCCGGTGCCGGACGCTCAGCCGCCACAGCGGGCAGATGTACACATCACGTCGCCGGCCGCGCCGTCCAGCCCTCCGGACGGGCCCGGATCAGGAGGTGCGGCGGAACGTGGCGTCGGCGCGTTCGGTCGCGGTGCTCACCGGGTCGATCCGGAGCACGTAGTTGCTGTGCCGGATGTAGCGGTCCGGGAAGTTGTACGACTGGAACGACGACCACGAGGAGTCGGCCAGCCCGGCGACCTGCCGGAACGTGGCGTCCGAACGGAACGTCGCGGTCCCGTTGTTGGGCTCCAGCCGCAGCACGTAGTTGTTGTGCCGCAGGTAGTGGCCGGGGAAGTTGACCGACTCGAACGACACGGCGGTGCTGTCGGCCAGGCCGGCGACCACGCGGAACTGGGAGTCCAGCGCCGGGCTGACGTTCGCGTCGATGCGGGTGGCGTAGTTCGAGTGGCGTACGTAGCGGTCCTGGAAGTTGTAGGACTGGATCCGCTGGACCGTGACCGCGCCCGGGTTGTTCAGCTCACCGGACGGCCCGGCCAGGACGGTGGCGTTGGAGACCGGGACTCCGAGGTTGGGTGTGCCGTCGGCGTTCCAGGAGATCCGCTGCGCCCGGCTGGTACGGGTGGTGCCGCACCCCTGCGACGCCGAGTCGTTGGCGTGGTAGACGATCCAGTCCTCGGTGCCGTCGGGCGACTTGAAGAAGCTGTGGTGCGCCGGGCCGTACACCCCGTTGGTGTCGCTGCGCTGGAAGAGCGGGCTGGCCATCTTGGTCCAGGAGCTACGGACCAGCGGGTCGGACCCGGTCAGTTCGAGCGCCCCGATCTTGTAGTCGGGGGTGCCGCAGTAGCTGGCCGAGTAGGTGAGGAACGTGCGGCTGCCCCGCTGGAGCACGAACGGCCCCTCGTTGACCGGGTTGCCGACCTTCTCCCAGGCGTAGGTCGGCTCGGAGATGATCGTGCCGAGGGCGGCCGGCGTCCACGGGTTGGTCAGCCGGCTGATGAACAGGCTCTGCAGGCCGCCGTTCTCGAAGCCGCTGTTGTTGTTGAACGCCGAGAACACGAAGTAGTTGACCCCGCCGACGGTCATCACGCTGCCGTCGATGGACCAGCCGTTGTCCGGCATCAGGACCAGGGCGCCCTTGTACGTGTAGGGCCCCATCGGATCGGTGCCGGAGCTCTCCAGCACGTGCTGGCGCTGTCCACCGCAGCACGCGGACGGACCGGCCGAGTAGTACAGGTACCAGCGCTGGCCGTTCGGCCCGTTGAGCAGGTGCAGGCTCGGTGCCCACATGTTCGACACGGCGTTGGGCTGCGACATGGTGAACACGGTCGTCTCGGCCGCGGTCTTCAGGCCGGCCAGCGTGGACGACTTGCGGATGAGGATCCTGCCGGTCCAGGTGGTGGCCGCGTAGTAGTAGCTGCCGTTGTAGTAGCCCATCCAGGGGTCGGCGCTGTTGGGCGTACCCACGATGGGGTTCTGGAAGCCGGCGCCCGGTGCGGCGGCGGCCGGGGTCGGAGCGGCGCCGACGAGTGCCGCCACCGTCAACAGGGCTAGGAACATTCCACGCAGACGCACGCGGCCCCCTTAGTTAGCGCTCACAAGAATGACCGGCATGTTACGAGACATAGACAGACTTAACAAGAGACATGAATCGCCGCGACACGCAGATTTCGGAGAGGTTTCTTGACGTACATCCGATCGACGTGCATGTTAACGATCACACGTCGTACCGTCCCCCGCCTGCAAGGAAGTCATCAATGGGTTTCCCCGCTCGCATACGCCGCAAGGCCACGGTCGTGCTGGCCCTGATGGTCGTGCTGCTGGCCGGACTCGCCGCACCGGCGTCCGCCCAGTTCATCTCGATCACGAACCCGGTCATCAAGCAGCGCGCCGACACCGCGATCTTCAAGCACACCGACGGCTACTACTACATGACCGCCTCGGTCCCCGACTACAAGCGGGTCGAACTGCGCCGGGCCACCACCCTCCAGGGCCTGGGCAGCGCCGCGACCAGCAACGCGTTCGTCGCCCCGTCCAGCGGCGCGCTCAGCGGCTGGATCTGGGCGCCGGACATCCAGTACATCGACGGCGCCTGGTACATGTACTTCTCCGCGTCGCCCAACACCGCCCAGTTCGACCAGCGGCTCTACTGGATCCGTAACACCAGCGCCAACCCGATGACCGGCACATGGAGCGCGCCGCAGCGGTTCAACACCGGCTGGGAGTCGTTCCAGCTCGACGCCGCGGTCTTCGTCAACAAGGGCGTGCGCTACTTCGCCTGGGCCCAGGACAGCCCGGACACCAACTTCAACAGCCACATGTACCTCGCCCGGATGAACGGCCCGACCGCGATCACCGGCACCGCCGTGGAGATCGCCCGGCCGACCGTCGCCTGGGAGAAGGAGGGCGTGGCGGGCGTCGTCGAGGGCCCGTCCCCGCTGGTCAAGAACGGCCGGGTCTACATCGCCTACTCCGCGTCGGCCACCGACTCCCGGTACAAGCTGGGCCTGCTCTCCTCGTGGGACACCGCCGACCTGCTCAACCCGGCATCCTGGTACAAGCACCCGAACCCGGTCTTCCAGACGGCCAACGGCGTCTACGGTCCCGGGCACGGCAGCTTCACCGTGGCCGAGGACGGCGTCACCGACATGCTGGTCTACCACGCCCGGGACTACGCCACCCCGACCCCGGACGCGCTGACCGACCCGAACCGGCACACCCGCATGCAGCAGCTGCTGTGGCGGGAGAACGGCGACCCGTTCTTCGGCCAGCCGATCCCCAGCACCGTGGTCAACCCCGGCATCCGCGGTCAGCACAGCAACCGCTGCGTCGACAACTGGAACCGGGACACCACGCTGAACGCACTGGTCCGGCTCTACGACTGCAACGGCGGGACCGCCCAGCAGTTCGAGCTGAACTACAAGAACGGCACCTACTACGAGATCCGCAACCGCAACACCGGCACCTGCCTGTCGAACATCAACAGCAGCACCGCGTCGAACGCCGACGTCGGCCTCTTCACCTGCAACGGCTCCACCGCCCAGCAGTGGATCGTCCAGGACCGGGGCAGCGGCTGGTTCTCCCTGCGCAACGTCGCCGGCAACTCCTGCCTGGACAACTACAACTGGGACGCCGCGAACGGCGCCCGCCTCTCCCTCTACCCCTGCAACGGCCTGGCCGCCCAGTTCTGGCGCCTCGGCTGACCCTGGTGACGGCCCCGGCGGAGAGGTGCTCCGCCGGGGCCGGTCCCGTGTCGCGGGTGGTCACGCCATGCGGACCCGGGGCCCCCGCCTCATGTGCCGCAACCGGGAACGCAGCCGCTCCTGGAGCAGATCCACGGCCTCGGTCATCGTCTCGCCGACGGCGTGCACGTGGACACCGGCGCCGTTGACGTCGACCTGCACGTCGGCACGGTCACCGGGCGCGGCGGTGTCGAGGGTCAGCCGGATCCGCAGCACCGGCGCCGGGGCGTGCTGCAACGCCGCGAGCACCTTCCGCCGGGCATATCCCGCGACCTCCGGCGAGACATCGCCGTGGAGGTACACCTGCGGGTCCAGAACCAGATCGGTGACGGTCATGATCGCCTCCATCAGGGCTTCACCCGTTCCCGTTGCAACGGGCTGATCTTCACCATGCTCCGCCCCGGGCCCCACCGGCCAGGGCCGTTCGACCCGCACCCGAACGAGGCTCCAATCGGTCTTCGACCAGGTCCTTCCCACCGCTCCGTCCCACCGCTCCCACCCACCGTTCCTGCCCACCACGATGGCCCGGCACGATGGCCCGGCATGGGACGGCCGGCCGATCAGGGACGCTGGGCCGCCCAGTCGTCGATCGCCCGATGAACCGCGGCCAGGCGCGAAGGATCCCACGCGGCGGCCGGGTCCGGCTCCAGGAACGTCGTCGCGACGCCGGCGACGGTCAGCGCCGACAGGGACCAGCGCTGTTCGGTGCGAGCGCCGAACGGGCCGGCCACCGTCTCGCGGGCGGCGATGTCGGGGGCGGCCAGCTCGGTGACGACCAGGCCGTGCACGGTGACGCTGAGGACGGACGCGAGGGTCGGAAAGCCGGCGTTGAGCTCGGGCCGCAACCGGTAGCCGAGGAGCCCGGCCATCACGGACCAGGCCTCGGCGATGGCGGCGACCCGGGTGCGCTCCGACTCGGCGAGCGCCGCCCGGACCTGATCGCGCAACTCGCCGTCGGCCAGACCGGAGACCGTGGCACAGAGGGCGTGATACGTCCGCCAGGCCGGAGACGCGAGGATGGCCCGCAGGTCGAACAGCGCCAGCCTGCGGATCAGCTCGATCATCACGTCGTGCCGGCCGGCGGGGGTGGCCAGGGCGTCCTCGTGCTCGTCCAGGATCTGTTTGATCAGGCCGATCTCGTCGCGGAAGATCGGCGGCCCGGCGGTGCGAGCCAGTTCCTTGACCAGGTCGCCGAAGAACTGATCCTTGTACGGCCAATGCCGGTAGGCGGTGCTGCGGGACACGTCGGCCGCACGGATGACCGCCTCGAAACTGAGGTGCTCGAGGCTGACGGTGAGACCGTCCCGATCGATCATCGCGAGGGCCGCCGCCAGCATACGGTCACGGGTCTCGGCATCACTGAGCCGCCGGGTCCGCCGGGAGAGCGCATTTCTCTGCTCCATCGGCAGAAGCGTACTGCAGATCCCGCGAATATTGGACTTGAGACTTCATGTCCCAAGTATCAAAGTCGAGTATGGAGACCGACGACAACGGAAGGTCCGACCATGCTGCTGCACGACGACCGGCTCCGCGCCATGTACGCGGGCGGCCGAGGTGACGCCACCGCCCGCCGCTTCGCCCGCTTCTGGGCTGCCGTCTTCGGAGCCGGGCTCGTCCCCCGGCGATGGGTCACCCTCGAGGTGGCCGGCCGACGGACCGGCCGGGTCACCCGGTTCCCGCTGGGCATGGCCCGCTGGCAGGACCGGTGGTTCCTGGTGCCGATGCTCGGCGGCGACTGCAACTGGGTCCGCAATGTCCGGGCCGCCGGCGGCCGCGCCGTCATCCGCCACCGGCGCGCCCGCCCCTGCACGCTGACCGAGATCCCACCCGCGGACCGGGCCCCGATCCTGCGGTCCTTCCTGCACCAGGTCCCCGGCGCCCGGCCACACGTCCCCGTCGACCGCGACGCGCCGCTCGACGCGTTCACCGCGATCAGCGACCGCTATCCCGCATTCCGGGTGGATTTCGACAACGACGCGCACCGGGCCGGAGCCGGGCACGACGACGGGCGGGTCCGGCCCCGCGCCCGGCACCGGCTGCGATGGTTCGCCGCGATCGCCGTGGTCACCGTGCTCGGCCTGCTCGGTGCGGCCGCGGCGGCCGTCGCGCTCCAGCCCTCCCCCGCCGCCCTGACCCTGCCCGCCGCCGGGCCGCCCGCGTCCGGTTCACCGGCCGGGCACTGGCGGATCACCGCCGGATCAGTGGCCGGGTTCCGTGTGGAGCAGACCTTCCTCGGCGTGACCAGCGAGGTCACCGGCCGCGCCGAGGGCGTGACCGGCACGATGACGGTCACCGGCGACCGGATCGACACGGCCGAGGCTCGCATCGACCTGCTCACCCTGACCAGCGACGGCCGGGAGCCCGCACCCCAGTTCGCCGCGAGCCTGGAGACCGCACGCTTCCCGGAGGCCACCGTGCGGCTGACCGGACCGATACCGCTGGGCAGCACCCCGGGCACGGCCACCGGGACGGTGGTCACCGCGACCGGCGAGCTGACCCTGCACGGCGTCACCCGCACGGTGACCACGACGTTGTCGGTCCGGCGCGACGCCGAGGGCCTCGCGATCGCCGGGGCCGTCCCGGTCCGTTTCGCCGACTGGGACATCAGGACACCGACGGGGTACGGCGTACTCGGCTCCCTGGCCGACCACGGCATCGCCGAGTTCCTGCTGATCCTGCGAAACGACGGACCCTGAACGATTCCCGCCGGGTGACGGGCTTGCCCCCGGTGCTCCCCGGGTGGACCGTTGGAGCAGGTGAGACGACCTGCGGGGGCAGGCATCCAGCGGCGCCACGGGTCGTGTCCGAGTTGGAGGCCGTCATGTTCCCCGCGTCACGCCGATTCCCGGCCGTTCTGGTCCTTCTCCTGCTCACACCGTCGGCCGCCTGCGCCGAGGAAGCCGCACCCGCACCGCCGAAGGCCGCCACCGCACCCCTGGCGCCGAAGGCCACGACCACGCCCGTACCGCCGGCGGCCGCCGCCACGCCCGTACCGCCGAAGCCCGCAGCCGTGACGTGGGGGACCGGCCCGGTGACCGTGCCGCGCAGTCCCGCCGTGCCGCCGGTCCCTGTGGTGACCGGAATCCGGTATGCGGCGCATCCCGCCGAGGGTTACGACCGCATCGTGTTCGACATCAGCGGCGCCGCCCCCGGCTATGCGGTGCGGTATGTCGACGAGGTCCGCGCCGACCCGTCCGACAGGATCGTCACCGTGCCCGGCCGGGCGTTCCTGCTGGTGGTGCTGACCCCGGCACAGGCGCACCGCGACGACGGCAGGGTCACGGTCTCCGGAACCCGCCGCCTCGACCTGCCGATGCTGCGCGCCTACGCGGTGACCGGCGACTTCGAGGGACACGTGTCGATCGCGCTGGGCCTGGACGACGTGGTCGGTTTCCGGGTCGGCGAGGCGTCCGGCCGCATCTATGTGGACGTCGCGGCCTGACCGCCGTCGCGGAAGCGCCGCGGCGGGTCGCCGCCAGCACCGTCGCCCCTGGTGGACAGCCACAAACCCCGGCGGGGACGAGCAGCGCTCGACCATTCGACCACTGTCGATCGGGCCGCCGGTCGTGATAGGACCTGGGTCATGATTCCCGAGGAACTCACCGCACTGGCGACGTCTGGTGCAAACGTGCTGGTGGCGGCGATGGCGACGAGCGCGTGGTCCGCTGTCCGACGCGGCTTCGTCACCTTGCTGAGCCGTGGCCGGACCGACGACTGGGCCGGCAATGAGCTAGATCGCCGCGAGAGGCTGATCGAGGGTGGAGCGGGTCGGGAGATTCAGGTCGAAGTCCTGGCCTCCCACATTGAGAGCCTGTTGTCCCAGCACCCGGAGGTAGCGGGCGAACTGCGCGATCTCATCGCCGAGTCCGAGAAGACCGTCGCATCCAGTAGCGTGGTCGTGCAGAGCACGGGTTCCATCACGACCAGCAACTCGGCGGGCAGCATCAACATCTCCGGCCTGGCCGGCAACGTCACCGCGCATGCCCGCAATGACGCCAGCTGACAGCACCGGCTCGATCACGGGCGAGAACAGTCCCCACTCGATCAATGTTTCGGGGATCACCGGCGACATCCACTACCTCGCGACAGTCAACGCAGCGGCGCCGGCGGCGGACCTCCACCCCAGAGTCCTCGCGCGGGACTTGTTGAGAGTCTCGGTGCCCCGCGATCTCGCCACCCGTCTGGGCTGCGTCAAGCCGCGTACGGTCGCCGTCGAGATCCTCGCCGAGCTCGAGGAACTCGATCGAGGGCAGGCGGTGGCAATAGCCCCCTACCTCAACGACGAACTGGTTCGGGCAGCCCGTGAACGCGGACTTCTCGTGGCCGCATTCGAGGCCTCGGCGGCGATCCACGAATGCTGGAAACGGCACCGGACCTCACTAGGCGACGAGACCGGCGTGCTCGAGGTCGCCCCCGCGCCGAAACTGCGGTACCTCGCCGAATCGGGTTTCCGCACGACCTACGAGAACGGAGTCGTCCTCTGGTCACCGGTGACCGGCGCACACGCCCTCTGGTGGGGCATCGCCGACTACCACCGCAGACAGGGCGGTACGGCCGGGAGGCTCGGATTCCCGGTCACCGACGAGCAGAGCGCCGTCCAGCCGCCGGCCGTGCTACAACGCTTCCAGGACAAACAGGATTACGGTCACGCCGTGACCGAGGCGTTGGGCATCCGCTGCGGCGCGACCGCCTACTGGTCGCCCGAAACCGGTGTGCACAGCACCTGGGGAGGCATCGGTGAGCACTACGAACTGCTCGGTGGCCCTTCTCAGCGACTGGGTTTCCCGATCGAGGACGAGGAGGCAGCCGGCCCGTCGCCACAAGGCACCACCGGCTGGCGGCAACAATTCCAACGAGGGGTGATCCTCTGGAGCGAGGAGACCCGAGGGGTCGCCGTCCTCGCGGCTCCTGAGGACGCACCGGCATCGACCCCCAGCATCGCGGCTTACTACGAGAAGGCAGGCGGGGTGACCGGACCACTCGGGTTCCCGGTCGGCCCGCGGCACGACGCGGCGATGTCGCCTCGGGCCACCCGTGGGACGCTGCAGCGATTCCAGGGCCGCTGGAGGTACGGCGTCGAGATCACCGACGCCTGGGACGGCGAGATCGGCGGCGCGACCGTCTATCGCGTCTGGCGACACGACGCCGAACCGCACGCAGTCAGTGGGGCGATCGGACAATGCCACGAACGTCAAGGCGGGACCGGAGGATGGCTCGGATTCCCGCTCACCGACGAGATCCATGTCGAACTCGGCCGCCAGGTGTGGCAACTCTTCGAGGGCGGCGCGGTCTTCTGGACAGGGCCACGCGACACGATCGTGGTGCGCGGGGAATTCGCCCCGGCGCAGGTCGACGATCTGATCGCGGTGCTGGGCTTCCCTACTCACGCGGAGGAGCCCTTCGGCCGCGGCAGCGTGCAATTCTTCGAACTCGGCGTACGAACGGTCCTGGAGGGCACCGCCCGTTGCTGGGTCGGGCCGAACCGCGACACAAGGTGAATGTCGGGCGTCACGGGTCGACAGGTGTCCGGCATTCACACAGGCCTCGCTGGTCACGGCAGGCAACCTAGTCACCGGCTGCGCCGAATGTTCTCGGGCGGGCCTCCGGAGGGACGATCATGTCGGTGTGACCATCTTGACCCGTATGCGCCTCGGCGTACGTCTGGCGGTGGCCTTCGCCGTCGTCGTCGGGCTGATGCTGCTGATGATGGCGGAGGCCCTGACCACCTCGTCGCGTCAGCACGACGCCACCGACAAGATGGAACGGGCCCAGCAGTTCGTCGCCACGGTGAAGGACGCCAAGTTCTCGGCCGCCGACTTCAACGGCTGGCAGACCGCCTACGCGTTCGACGCCGTCCGTGGTGTCGCCGACGCCGCCTCCGACACCGGGTCGTCGCGGGCCGAGTTCCTCGCCGCGGTCGAGACGTTCCGGGCCCGCACCGAGGCGGCGGCCGGTCTCGCCCCCACCGACGCGGTCCAGGACGTGCTGCGGCAGATCGGGACGCAACTCGACGAGTTCATGACCGTCGACGCCGAGATCGCCCGGCTGTACGCGGTCAACAACGACAAGGCCGGCAGCGCGCTCGTGCTGGGCAAGGAGATCGAACTGTTCAAGCAGATCGGTGACCTGCTCGACCAGGCGTCCGCGGCGGCCGACAGCGAGTTCGCCGCGGCCAAGGCCGACGCCGCCGCCGCCCATCAGACCGGCACCCGCCTGACCTGGGCCGTCGGCATCGGCGCGGTCGTGCTGGCGATCGTGCTGGCGGTGATGGTCACGCTGTCGGTGACCCGGCCGGTCGAGCGGATCCGTCAGCGGCTGGACCTGCTCGCCGACGGTGACCTGGCGACCCCGGTCGAGATCAGCGGCCGTGACGAGATCGCGTCGATGGCCGGTGCCCTGGACCGCAGCATCACCTCGCTGGGCCGGGTGATGAGCACGATCGACGAGTCGTCGAGTGCCCTGGCCGCGGCCGCGGAGGAGATGTCGGCCGCCTCCAACGAGATCGCCGCCTCGGCCGAGGAGTCGGCCGTGCAGGCGCAGGCGGTCGCCGAGGCCGCCAACCAGGTGTCGAACAACGTGCAGGCCGTCTCGGCGGGCAGCGAGCAGATGGGCGCGTCGATCCGCGAGATCGCCCATTCGACCAGCGAGGCGGCGGCCGTCGCGGTGACCGCGGTGCAGGCGGCCGAGGCGGCCAACAGCACCGTCGCCTCGCTGGGCGAGTCGTCCCGGGAGATCAGCGAGGTGGTCAAGGTGATCACCTCGATCGCCGAGCAGACCAACCTGCTGGCCCTGAACGCGACGATCGAGTCGGCGCGGGCCGGTGAGGCGGGCAAGGGGTTCGCCGTGGTGGCCGGTGAGGTCAAGGAGCTGGCGCAGGAGACGGCCCGGGCCACCGAGGACATCATCCGCCGGGTCGACGCCATCCAGAGCGGCACCACCAGCGCCGTCGCGGCGATCGGCGAGATCGCCACGGTCATCCAGCGGGTCAGCGACTACCAGACCACGATCGCCTCGGCGGTCGAGGAGCAGACCGCCACGACGGCCGAGATGAACCGGAGTGTCTCCGACACCGCGCAGGCCGCCGACGCGATCGCGGTCAACGTGTCCACGGTGGCCGAGGCCGCCCAGCACACCACCCACGGTGTGACCGAGGCGCAGCAGGCCACGGCGGAACTGGCCGGTATGTCGGCCAGCCTGCGGACCCTGGTCTCGCACTTCCGTTACTGACCCCAAATCGCCCGTAGCCGGCCGGCCTCGGCGGCGGCCTGCGCGTATCCGGCCTCGGCGGCCGGGCGGCGACGGGCCGGGTCGAGCACGTTGGCGCCGATCGCACGGACCGCCGCCGCGTCCGGTGACACGACGGCGCCCCGCACCTCCGGCCCGAGGCTCGCGAGCTGCACCTCGGGGCGGCCGGACCGCCGTGCCGAACGGACCGTCGGGGCCAGCACCACCACCTGGCGGCAGCCGGCGGCGAGATCCACGTTCGCCACCGAGCGGACTCCCCCGTCGACGTAGCGGACGCCGCCGATCGTCGCCGGCGGCCACACCAGCGGGACCGCGCAGCTGGCGGAGACGGCGTCGATCAGGGAGACACCGCTGGTGGCGTCGAACACCCGTACCTCCCCGGTCTCGGCCTCGACGGCGGTGATCCGCAACCGGACCGCCGGCCAGGCACCGTCGCCGATCCGCCGGGCGATCACCGCGCGCCGCTCCTGCTCCGGCACCGTGCGGGTGCGCAGCGCCCGGCGGCCCAGCCAGGCGCGGCCCCGCACCGGATCGCCCGGCCAGAGGCCGGCGACCAGGAAACCCAGGATCACCCCGGGGCCGATGCGGGCGGACAACTCACCCGTCGCGTCGGCGAGCTGTGCGTCGAAGAGATCCCGCAGCGGTACGCCGGAGAGCACCTGAGCGGCCACCGAGGAGCCGGCCGACGTCCCGACGAACAGCCCGGCATCGGTCAGGTCGACGCCCCTCTCGGCGAGCCCGTGCAGCAGTCCGATCTCCCAGGCCACGCCGGTGACGCCGCCCCCGCCGAGCACCAGTGCCTTGCCGTCAGAATCCATGACGACGATCCAAGCATGTCGATGACGGCGGCGGTAATGGTCTGACCAGGAAAGACCGGCGCGCCACCGGTATTGCTGGAAGGATTTCCGGGTAGGGCGACGCGAAGGCGGTATGCGCGCGGATGAAACGGCTGCCGATCCGCCGGGCCGGAAACCGGCTGGTGATCAATGCGGCGATCGTCGCCGTGCTGCTCACCGTGGTCGTGCTGGGATTCTCCGTCTCCGCCCGGCAGGAGCGGATGGCCCGCGACGCCCGTGCGGCCCAGCATCTCGCCCAGACCGCTGATCAGGTCAAATACCGGTCGGCCGACCTCAACGGCTGGCAGAACGCCTACGCGCTGGAGATCACCCGGGACGTCGAGGGGGTCGACGAGGACACGGCGGAGAGCCGGGCGCAGTTCGTCGAGGCGGCGGCCCGGTTCGACACCGAACTGAACGCGCTGGAGGCCCTGAGCGCGTCGCCGGAGATCGAGGAGACGGTGCGGTCGATCCGTTCGGCGTTCGACGAGTTCATGCTCGTCGACCAGAGAGTCGTGCAGCTGTACCGAACGGGCGGGGCCGAGAACCGGAAGGCGGCGTCCGGGCTCATCCTGGGCCGGGAGGTCAAGCTGTACGGCCGGATCGCGCAGGGCTGCGACGCGTCGGTCACGCTGGCCACCCGGGCCATGGACAGCCACTTCGCCCGCCTCGACGAGGTGGGCCGGACCACCCGGCGGTACATCATCATGCTGTGCGCCGTCGCCGTCGCCCTGGCGGTGACCGGCGCGGTGCTCGCCGAGGCACGGCGGCGGGCCGACGCCGAACGGGCCCGGCAGGCTCAGCGAATGGCCTGTCTGGGCCAGCTCGCCGGCGGTATCGCCCACGACTTCAACAACATCCTCGGGATCATCCTGAACTACACCGACTTCGTCGCCGAGAACGCCGCGGCGGAGACCCGTGACGACCTGGCCCACATCCGCCGGGCCGCCGAGCGGGCGGTCGGGCTGACCGGCCAGCTGCTCGGTTTCATCCGGCACGACGACGTCCGGCTGGAGGTCTTCGACGCGAACACGGTGCTCGCCGAGTCCCACGCGCTGCTCGCCCGGACGCTCGGTGAACACGTGGTGCTGACGACCGTACCGTCGCCGGATCCGCTCTTCATCCGTGCCGACCCCGGTCAGCTGCAGCAGATCGTCGTCAACCTCGCGGTCAACGCCCGCGATGCCATGCCGGACGGCGGCACGCTGGTGATCGCGGCGACCGCCGTCGACGTCGAGGACGGGCGGCCCGGGCTGCGTCCCGCCGTGAAAGCGGGCCGATACCTGGAGCTTATCGTCAGCGACACCGGCACCGGGATGTCGCCGGAGACGGTGTCACGCATCTTCGACCCGTTCTTCACCACCAAGCCGAAGGGCCGCGGCACCGGCCTGGGCCTGGCGACCGTGCACGGCATCATCACCGCGGCCGGCGGCAGCGTCAACGTCGTCTCCAGGCCCGGCATCGGCACCACCTTCCGGATCTACTTCCGCCTCGCCGAGAACTTCTTCGAGACCTCCAAACCCAGCGGCGGCGGTACGACCGACGCGCCGCGTGGCCACGGGCAGACGGTCCTGGTCGTCGAGGACGAGCCGGTGCTCGGTGCCGGGATCGCGCGGATCCTGTCCACCGCCGGCTACCGGGTCCGGTCGGCCACCAGTGGCGCCGCGGCGATCACCGCCTACGCGCACGACGGCTGCGACCTGGTCGTCGCCGACGTCGTGATGCCAGAGATGTCCGGTCCGCAGCTGGCCGAGGTGCTGCGCCGCACCGACCCCGCACTGCCGGTGCTGTACTGCACCGGTTACGCCGACGAGACACTCGGCACGGACGTCCTCCAGCCCGGTGTGGTGTGCCTGGAGAAGCCGTTCTCGGCCGGCCAGCTGCTGACCGCGGTCCGCGACGCCCTCGACGGCGCCGCTCAGCGCGCCCCGGCGTAACGGGCGGACCGGCTGCCGGCTCACCCGGCGGCGGTGCCCCGCCCGACGACGTCACCGACCCAGGCCGGCAGCGGCTCGCACGCCTCCCGCCACCCCTCGGGCACACCGGACAGGCCGGTCCGCCCGGCGACGATGCCGCCGACGATCGCGCACGTGGTGTCGACGTCGCCGCCGGCCAGCGCCGTCGTCCACAGCGCGGCCGGCAGGTCGTCCAGGTCGGTGGCGGCGCACCAGATCGCGTACGGCACGGTGTCGACCGCCGAGATCCGCAGCCCGCAGCCGACCATGCCGGCGACGTGCCGCGGGTCGGCGCCGGGCGCGATCCGGGTGACCCGCCGCAGCCGGGAGCCGACCTCGGTGCCGGGCACCCGGTCGGCCACCGCCGCGACGAGGTCACCGCCCCGGATGCCGCTGACGCTGAGCGCGGCCGCGACGGCGACCGCGACCGCACCGGCGACGGCCTCCGGGTGGGCGTGGGTGACCTCCGCCGACCGGGCCGCCTCGGCGACGGCGGCGTCGAGGTCATCGGAGTACCAGGCGCCGAGCGGGGCCACCCGCATCGCCGCGCCGTTGCCCCACGACCCCATGCCGTCGAACTGGCGCCGGGTCACCACCGCCCAGTCCTCCCCCGCGCCGAACGCCCGCAGCACCTGATGCATGGAGCCGCCGTAGGAACGGTTCGGATCGGCGGCGTACGACTCGGCGAACGCCGTGGCCAGCGCGCCCCGGTCGGTGTGCCCGTGCCGGTCCAGTACCGCCAGCAGCGACAACGCCATCGCAGTGTCGTCGGTCCACGGCCACGGGCCGTCCGGGAGCCGCCGATGCGCGAGCGCCGTCTCCAGCTCCTCGGCCGGCTGGAGCAGCCACGTCTCGCCGAACGCGTCCCCCAGCGCCAGCCCGCGCATCGCCGCCACCGCCGCCACCCGGTTCACCATCCGACCATGATCACCCGGCCGTTCGGTGGGTGCCACCCGGATTCGGGGGTGACGGTATGGTTCGACGATGTCACGCAGGCAACACCGGGAGACCATCGCCGCCAGGCAGGAGCGCATCGACGCCGTCCTCGCCCGGCGCCGCGGCTTCGTTCCACCGTCGACCAGCGACGCCGCGTTCCGGTTCGCCGCCGACTACGCGCGGACCAACCTCCTGACGTATCTGTACGAGGCGCTCGACGCCCCGGCCGCCGACCACACGGTGGCCGAGACCAACCGGGAGCGGGCCCGGCGCGGCGTGTCGCTGTCCGGTTTCCGGGCCGCCGGGACCCTGGGTGACCTGTTCGACGCCCCGGCCGGCTACACCCGTCCCGGCCCGGGCGCCGAGACGTGGGAGGGCATGTGGCCCGATCGGTGCCTGCTGGACGGGCTCGAGCACGCGCACACCCTGGCCGAGCTGGTGCTCGCCGGTGACATCGACACCGTCGAGGTGATCGCCGGCCTGCCGCTGGCCGACGCCTTCATCGACGGGTCCCTGCTCTACGGCGATGTGCCCAACCAGGTGCTGTCGCTGGCCGTCGACGCCTTCCGGGAGCGGCTGGAGCAGCACGAGCCGGCGTTCGTCCCGGAGCGGACCGTCGACATGACCGCGCCGCTGGCCTCGTTGCCGGCGATGCTGATGGCCGCCCGCCACGAGTGGACCCCGGCCGAGCGGCTCGCCCTGGTCATCGCCGGTCTCGCCCCGATCGAGCACTCGACCTCCACGTTCTGATCGCGGCCCGGTTCTGATCGCGGCCCGGTTCTGATCGCGGCCCGGTTCTGGTCCCGGCTCAGTTCTGGTTGACCGGCCACGCCGCCGCCGTGTCACAGCGGTCCGGGCAGACGAGCAGGTAGACCATGTTGCCGAGGAACAGGCCGTAGGCGTTCGAGTCGAACGTGTCGGGTTGCCGTGGCGCGCCCGGCAGTTTCGGGAACCCGAAATTCTCCGGAATCTGCACCAGGAAGACCATCGCGGCACCGCAGGCACAGGTGAACGACTCCTCGCCCTGGGCCCACGCCGGCTCGCCACCGACCCGGAACTCCCACTCGTCGTCCGGCCCGGCGTCGCGCAGCACCAGGCGGCGCGGCTCGAGGAACGCGTCCGCAGCCGGGGCGGCGACGTCCTCGCCGCGGTGCCGCAGGATCCGCCAGAACGCCGTCGTGTTGCCGCCCACCGGTGTCTCCCAGTACCGCTCGGGGAGGCGTGACGGGCCGAAGGCGGCGTCGTTGTGGACCGGGCACTGGAACACCGACAGGTGCTCGCCGCCGCACCCGGGGATCTCCGCCGGGACGTCGATCTGGAAGAAGAACACCATCCGCTCGCCACAGGTGCAGTCCGGCCAGGGCTGATCCGGAGGCAGGACCGGCCGGCCGCCCACCGTGTCCCGGTCACCCGCGACCGCCGGTTCGCCGCTCATCTCGATCGCAAACATCGGGCGACCATAGCGCGGCGGCGGCCCGGTTCACTGTGCTGATGGTCGTGTCCGCGGGATGCGCCGTCGGCGCCGGGTACGCGATGTACCGCGGGCCGTCGGAGGGCGGCGGGCTGCACCGGCACGCCGCGTTCCAGATCGCCGTCGCTGTCCACGGTCACGTCACGATGGCCGGCGCGACGGGCACCCCGCACCGGGCCGTGGCGCTGCTCGTGCCGCCGATGACACCGCACCGACTGTTCCCGATCGACGACCTGCATACGTTCTTCGTCGAACCGCACTCCGCCTTCGCGACCGGCTACGGCACCGCGACGACGGCATCACCGCCGCGCCGGACCTGCGGGACCTGTCCGAGGACGACATGGGCGCCCCGCCGTCCGGCAACCTCGACCCCCGCCTGGTCCGGGCGCTGGAGATGCTGCGCGACGGTGACGCCCGGATCACCGGCCTGGCCGCGGCCGTCGGGCTCTCCCCGCAACGGCTGCGCGGCCTGGCTCGGCAGCAGGTGGGCATGCCACTGCCGCGGTGGCGGGTGTGGATGCGGCTGGGCCGGGCCGCCGAGGCGATGCGGGCGGGACAGTCACCGGCCGCCGCGGCGGTGACCGCCGGGTTCGCCGACCAGGCCCACCTGACCCGGCAGATGCGCGAGATGATGGGTCTGACCCCGGCGGTCGTGCTGGCGGCGCTGCGCGGTCAGTCCCGCCCGGCGACGTAGATGGAGATCGACCCGGTGACGGTAGGGACGACCTCGGTCTCGCGTACCCCGGTGAAGCCCGCCACCGTGATCGCGGCAGGCCGCCGTCAGCGTTGAGCCGGGTGTCGGCCGTGCCGTCGGCGATCTGCACAAGCCGGAACGCCAGCCGCATCGCCCGGGTCCGCTGCCGCCGTAGTCGGCGATCACCAGCCGCCCGCCGGGCCGCAGCACCTGTTGGGCGGCGGCGAGGATCGCCTGTTTCATCGCGACCGGACACTGGTGCAGCACCAGACTGGACACGACGACAACGGCCGATCCGGGTCCGAGGCGGTCGGCGAGCGTGTCACCGGTGCCGGTCTCCCAGCGCACCGTGGCAATCCGCCGGCGGGCCACCGCGAGGACCGCCGGGTCGGGGTCGACGCCGACGATCCGGGCCCGAGGCTCCACTCTGGCGAGCGCGCAAGCCAGGGTCCCGGTGCCACAGCCCACGTCGGCGACGGTCGCACCGGCCCGCGGCGCCACGTAGGCGACGGTCAGGGCGCGCCACAGCCGTTCCCGGGTCAAACGCCACGACACGGTCGTAGAAGCGGACAGGGGCAAGGCGACCGAGCGCCGGGGTGTAGGTCATGCCCCCACTCTCAGCGCTCACCCGCCGCCGGTCTTGAACGGACCGCTCACCGGGTGCAGGGGGTTCCGTCGATGCGGCAGTCGGCGGGGGCCGCGTCGAGCAGGGTGGCGCCGTGTACCTCGAAGGAGATGCCGATCTCCCCGCCCGGCTCGATCGCGGCCGTCGAGTCGTCGGGTACGAACGTCCACACCGCCTCGTCCTGGGTGGCGGTCGCACCCTTGACCTCGTTGATCCACAGCGTGGCGCGGGGCAGGGTGACCGTCAGGGTCCAACCGTCGCGGCTCGCCGGGCCGGGGTTGGCCACCGTCACCTCGGTCCGGTAGCCGAGCAGGCCGACCACGTACGGCGTGGTGGTGTAGCTGGCGGCCAGTGGGACCGGCGGCTCGCTGCGGCCGGGCGACGGCGGCGACGACGCGGCGATGCCGGCCGACCGGGCCGGTGACGTCGGTGTCCCGGCGGTCCGGGTGGCGGCGTCGGTCGTGGGGGCCGCCGGCGACGGGGGCCCGGCGGGGGCCGGCTGCCGGTCGGGCAGCCCGGCGGCCTCCTCCGGTTTGACCGACTGCTGGTAGGGCCGGGTCACCAGGAGCACGACCAGCAGCGCCGTGACCGCGACCGCCGTCAGCACGCCGGTGACCAGCATGAACCGCCCGCCGGCCGGGCGTTCGCCGGCGGGTTTGGCCGGGCGGACCCGGGGTTCGGGCGCAGGCCCGGTCATCATCGCCGCCGCCAGGCGCCAGGCGGCGTCCCGGACGACGTCCATGGGAGAGCGCCGGTTGCTCACTCGGCGACCGCCTGGAGTTCGGCGTCGATCTCGAGACGGCCGGTGACCAGGGACGACGGCACCAGCACGGCGGCGACCAGGCCACCGCCGGGACCGTTGTACAGCTCGACGGCCATGTCCTGCCGGGCCGCGAACCGGCCGGCCGCCCACAGTCCCCACCAGGTCCCGCCGGGCGGCGGCTCGGGCGCGGCCATCACCTCGTGCCCGGTGACGAGATCGTCGTCCGTCATGCCCGGCCCCACGTCGGAGACGGCGATCAGGTATCCCTCCGGGTCGTGGTGGCCGCTGACCATGATGTCCGAGTCGGCCGGGGCGAAGGAGGCCGCGTTCTCCATCAGTTCGGCGAGCAGGTGGATCAGGTCGGTCACCGCGGTGCCGGCCAGGTAGGCGGCCTCCACCTCGGCCGGGACGACGCGCTGGTGGTCGCTGATCTCGGCGGCCGCGTCGCGCAGCACCTCGGCCATCGGCACGAGGCGCTCCCACCGGCGGTCCGGTGCGCCTCCGGTGAGGACGATGCCCTTCTCCACGTTGCGGCGCAGCCGGGCGCCGAGGTTGCCGGCCCGGCGCAGGTCGGCGGCGTTCTCCTCGTCGCCGGCACGGCGGGCCAGGGTGTCGAGCAACCGCAGTTGCCGGTGCAGCAGACCCTGGTTGCGGCGGTCGAGGTCGCGCAGCAGGCCGTCCGGCTGGTGCCGTGACGCGGGGACGGGCACCGGTGCCGCCGGGGTGACGGTGGCCGCCCGGCGGCGCAGGGTCGTCACCAGCAGGCCGAGCAGGGCGACGAACCCGACGCCGGCGATCGTCCCGGCCCAGACGGTGGCCGTCACGGCCCGCGGGGTGGCCTCGTCTGCGGCTTCCCGGGCGGCGCTGTCCTGCAGATCCCAGAGGGCCGTGTTGAGCTCGTTGAATGTCGGCGACCAGACGGCCGGGGCGGGGATGCCGTCCGGTGAGGCGGCGAGGTCGTCCTCGAAGCGGTGCAGGCGGACCATCGCCTGCGAGCCGGCGACCTCGCGGTGGCGGCGGGTCGCCTCCTCCGGCAGCGCGGTCCCGGCCGCGGCGAACAGGGCACCGCGGGCACCGGCCAGCCGGGTCAGGCGGATCCGGTCGGCGACGGTCGGGCCGCGGCCGCCTGACACGGCGGCGAGCAGGGCGTCCTCCTCGGCCAGGATCTCCCGGGACCGGCTCAGCGCGGGCAGGCCGCCGCTTCCGGCGGCGGGCTCGGCCGCTCCGGACGGGTCGATCACCTCGGTGTACGCCGAGACGATCTGCCTGCGGTCGAGGCGGCCGGCGTCGACCGAGGCACGGAGCTCGGTGAGCGACTCCATCCGGTCCAGGAGCGCGTCGGCCGTACGATCGGACGCCGACGTGGTGAGACGGTCGAGCCAGGACCGGTCCGCCTGCCGCAACCGCCCGGCCGCGTCGTCGGTCCTGCCCCGCTGGGCGGTGAGTTCGAGGATCGGGAGGCCGGTGACCGACTGCCGCCGTTCCGCCTCCAGGGCCAGCACCGCCTCGTCGACGGGCCGGTCGAGCCGGTCGGCGGTGACCCGGTCGGCGAGCGCCCGGACCGCGGCGGTGGTGGCGGGGACGGCGGCGGCCGCCCAGAACGTGACGAGCAGGGCGGCGACGACGATCCGGCTCCGGCGGTTCACGGGGTGGCCTCCGGCTCGCCGATGATCTCGCGGAGCCGGCTGAGCAGCTCGTGCCGGTCGGCGCAGCCCAGTCGCTGCCGGATGCGTGCCATGTGATGCTCCACGGTCTTCGCCGACAGGTAGAGCCGGTCGGCGATCTGTTTGTACGTCATTCCGGCCAGGACCAGTGCCCCGACCTCGCGCTCCCGGGCGCTGAGCAACTGCTGGCCGCCGGCCTGCTCGGGCCGGGCGCCACGGTCCTGCCACGCCCGGGCCGAGTCGAGGAGCAGCGCCATCGCCTTGCGGTCGGAGGTGCGGATCGCGGCCTGCCCGGCGAGTCGGGCGGCGTCCCAGGTGAGGCCGGCGAGGCTGAGTGTCCGGGAGGCGGCCACCACGGTCTCCGGGTCGGCGTGCCCGGCGAGGACGTCGAGCCAGACGGCGGCGGCGTCGGCGAACGCGGCGGCGTGGGTTCCGGTGGCCCGGGAGGCGTCCAGGTGGGCGGCGTGGCGGCGGGCGGTGTCCTGGTCGTCGGCGAGGATCGCGGCCTGCAACCGGTACCAGTGCGGCAGGACGGTCCACACCGGCGGGTCACCGAGCCGGTCGAGCAGGCGGTCGGCCTCGGCCAGGTGCCCGGCGACGCGGTGGGACTCGCCGAGCCGGGCCGCGGCGACCGCCAGCTCACCCAGCGGCAGCAGGTTGAACAGCTCCACCGGCTGGCCGATCAGCGCCTGGCAGGCGTCCGGCCAGGCACTGCGCAGCCCGACCAGGTCGCCGTTGCGGCGGGCCAGGCCGACCCGCAGGGCGCTGGCGAGCAGGTCGTCGCGGCCGTGCGCGGTCACGCCGCCGGCCGCCGGGAGACGCTGTTCGACATCGGCGAGCCGGCCGCGCAGCAGCAGCACCCAGCTGCGCAGCAGGTGGTGTCGGGTGGTCAGCAGCGTGCCGCCGGTGCCGCGCTGTTCGGCCCGGGTGAGCAGGGAGTCGGCGACGTCGAGTTCGGTGCAGTGCATCGCCAGCAGAGCGCCGATCGCTGCCGGGCTGTCCGGCAGCAGCGCGGCCGGTCCGGCCGGATCGATCAGGGTGGCCGCCTGGACCAGGGTGGACAGTGCGGCGGCGGGCGGTCCGGTCACCGATTCGGCGGTGCCGCGGGCCATCAGGGTCGCCGCGGCGCTCAGCGAGGTCGGCGGCCGGCCGGTGGCGTCGTCGGGCCGCAGGTGACGTCCGGCGTCGGTGAGCCGGCCGACGGCGATCAGCCCGACCGCGGCGAATCCGGCGGCCACGTCGGTGCCGGCCCATTCGTAGAGGCGGACGGCCTGGGCGGTCTGACCGCGGTGGGCCAGCACGGCGGCGGCGACGTAGGCGGCCTCGGCCCGCTGCTCGGGGGTGCCGGCGGCGAGGACCTGGTCGGTGAGCCGGGAGGCGTGGTCGAGGTCGCCGGCGAGTGCGGTGGCCAGGGCACGCCGGGCGGCGGTGGTGCGCCCGGCTCCGGCGGCCGCGGCGAACAGTTCGGCGGCCAGGGCCGGGTCGTCGCCGAGGGCCTCCTCACCGGCGGCCTCGTAGACGTGGCCGAGGCCGCTGCCGGCGGCGCCGGGGACCAGGCCGGGGGCGGCGGCGACCCGCAGCAGGGGCTGGACCAGCGGCAGGACCGGCCCGCCGCGGGCCATCTGCAGGGCGGCGAGGCGCTGGCGTACGTCGATGCGCTGGCTGATCGGCCCGAGGGCGGCGATCGCCCGGCGGGCCAGCGGGACGAGGGTGCCGTCGGCGGCCAGCATGCCGGTGGCGCGGCCCGCTTCGACCAGGTCGGCGACGTCGGCGTCGTGGTCCAGGACCGCCGCGACCAGGTCGAACGACAGTCCGGCACCGGCTTCGACGGCGAGCAGCAGGGTGCGTACACCCGGGTCGAGCTCGTCGATCTCGGCGGCGAACGGCGCCAGCGCGGCGACCGGCACCTGCCGCGGCCCGGTCGCGGGCAGGGCGTCGGCGAGCCGGGTCACGTACCGCGGGATGCCGGCGGTCTGCGCGGCGACCCAGCCGGCCAGGTCGTCGCCCGGGTTGTCGAGACGCCCGGCGATCTCGGTGGGGGTGAGCACCGGCAGGGTGACGGCCGGCCCGCCGCGGCGGAGCACTTCGAGCAGCCGCAGCAGTTCCGGGCGGCGCGGCCACGGCCGGTGGGCGACGACGATCCGCGCGTCCGGTTGTTCGGCGTGGTCGCGCAGGTCGTCGAGCTGGCGCGGGCTGAGCAGGTGGGCGTCGTCGATGAGCAGCACGTGGTCGGCGGCCGGTTCGCGGGGCGGCCACGGGCCGGTCACCTTCACCTCGGCGGCGCGGTAGACGTCGGTGAGCTGCCGGAGCAGGGTGGTCTTGCCGTAACCCCCGGGTGCGGCGACGGCGGCGTGCAGCGGCGCGGACGGGTCGGCGGCGACGCGGGACGGCAGGGACGTCATCGGGCGTCCGCCCGGACCGCGACCAGGTCGACCGGCGGGCGCGACGGCGCGAGATGCGGCGGCGACACCGCCGGCAGGACGGCGAAGGCGTCGGTGGGACCGGCCACGGCAAGATCATGCGGGGGTACGGCCGGACGCCCCGCCAGGGCAGCGCCGAACGCCACTGTCATGCGCGGCTGTGGGTCACGCACGACGGGTGCGGGGAACTCCGCGCTGAACAGATCGGACACAACTGTGCATACGGCGCCGTCCACTCCGGCGATCAAAACGGCGGAAAGATCGCCGGTTCCGTAACCACGGCTGCGGACCAGAGCCGCGGCGAGGTCGATCGTGGGCCGGATCAGGGCGCGGGCGTCGGCCGGGGTCAGCCCGTCCACCTCGAACCCGCCGACGTCGGTGAGCTCGGCCGATGCGAGCAGTTCCATCCGGCCCCGCTGCTGCGGGGCGACCAGGGCCACCTCGGCGGTCGAGCCGCCCAGGCGGTGGACGCCGAGCAGCCCGCCGGTCGTCGGTGCGCGTCCGGCCGCCTGGTGGCACTCGACGACGGCGCGGGCCCGGGTCACCAGCACGCAGCCCATCAGGTCGGCCTCGGCCAGCCCGGCCTGCAGGAGCCCGAGCCGGCCGGCGCCCCAGCCGGACGGGTGGGCGACGGCGACACGTACCGGCGGCTCGCCCATCAGCTCCCAGACCCGGTCGACCACCCAGCGCGCCATGGCCGCGGTCAGGCCGTGTGCCGGAAAGTAGTCGCCGCCGAAGTACATCGGGAGCGGGTCGCCGATCCGGTGCAGGTAGCCGCCGACCGCGTCGGCCGGGTGCTGTCCCACCTCGGCCGGGACGACGGTGCCGTCGGCGGTCATGCGCAGGGCGGAGCCGACCACCGGGGAGCGGGCGCCGAGCGAGACCGGCTGCGGCGGGCCCCAGCCCGGTTCGCCGGTGTCCCGGCAGACGGCCGCTTTCACGGTGCCGACACCGATGTCGATCCCCAGCACGTAGGACACGCGTTCAACTCCTCAGAGGTCGGTACCCCACGTTCGTACCAAAATGCGGGTTTGAAACGTCCCCCCAAAAATCGAGGGCCGGAGATCCCCTAATCCCCTAACCGGCGGGTGGCCGGAGTGGGGGACTCGTCCCCGATGCCCGCCGGAGGCCCCGTCCGTAGGTTTCTTCTCGGCGCCGGGCCCGCGCCGTTCGATCCGCACTCAGCGTCTCCGCACTCAGCGTCTAGGAGCTCGACATGACCTCGCCCACCCTGCAGGACTTCGTTCTCAACCTGATCTACGACCCGGCTGCCCGGTCGGCGTTCGAGCTGGACCCGGAGGCCACCCTGCGGCACGCCGGGCTGGACGACATCACCGCCACCGACGTGCAGCAGGTGCTGCCGCTGGTGCTCGACTCCGCGCCGGTCGCCGGGCTGACCGGCCCGGACGGGCTGGACGACCTGACCACGGGGGTGGCCAGCCTCGACGTCGCCGGCGCGGTGGCCCAGCTGCAGGCGATCGCCGCCCAGGTCACCCACGACCCGCTGGCCGAGGTCAACGCGACCAGCAGCGTGAACGTGACGGTGCTCGGCCTGGACGCCGACGGGCTGGCGCAGGTGTCGGTGCTGCCCGGCGCCCTGGACCTGGGCATCGGCTCGTCGGTGACGGTGGGCGGGCTGTCGGCCGACCACGACCCCGAGTTCGTCGTGGACCACCAGGCGGTGACCACGTCGTCGACGTTCGTCACCGAGCACGACAGCAGCCTGACCGGTGACCTCGGTGGCGTCCTGGACACGGTGAGCAACGTGCCGGCGCTGCCGGAGCCGGTCGGTTCCGGATTGCTTGACGTCCCCGGGGTCGACGGGGCAACCTCTTCGATCGGGTCGCTGATCCAGCCGGACCTGAGCGGCGTCACGTCGATCGATGCGGTCGACGGCTTGGGCGACACCGTGACCGGCACGGTCGCCGGTGTCGGCAGCACCGTGCACGGGCTGACCGGAGGCCTGCTGGGCGGCGGGGACGACGCTGCCGAGCCGCCGGCCACCCACGGCGAGCTGTTCGGCATCGGCCTGTAAGGGCGCCACGACGAGAGGCTGACGGACGCGGATGACGAGCTGGGAAGCAGCCGGGACGACGGCACAGACGGGTCCCGCTTCCCTGATTCCGCATCCGCGGCCGGCGCCCGACCCGTTGCGGGGCGCCGCCGTGGCCGCCGATCCGTGGTGGATGGACACCATGGACGCGGTGATCCGCACCTGCCGGGCGCACGGCCGGGCCGACCTCGCCGACCGGCTGGCCCGGCGGCGGGCCCGTCTGCTGCACCCGCAGCTGCGGGTGCTCGTGGTCGGCGCCGCCCAGCAGGGCCGCAGCCGCCTCGTCAACGCGCTGATCAACGCCGCGGTCTGCGGTGTGCTGCCGGACGGCGACGCCGCGGTGCCGACGGTGGTCCGGCACGCCGACACCCCGGTCGCGCACCTGGTCCGCCGGGACTCGGCGGAGGCCGACTGGACGGCCGCGGTCGGGCTGCAGAGCCGGCTCCCGCTGGTCCCCGAACGCCTGGGCGCGTCACTGGCCGAGGCCGCCGCGACGCTTCCGGCCGGTGCGCCGGCACACGTCGACGTCGGTGTGCCACGGTCGCTGCTGGCCGGTGGCCTGGTGCTGATCGACGCGCCGGCGCTGGACTTCCCGGCCACCGGCGGGACCCTCGCGGCGGCCCGTGATCTCGCCGACCGGGCCGGTGCCGACCTGATCCTCTACGTCAGCGAGACCGGCCGCCGGTTCGGCGACGACGAACTGGCCGTGCTGGCCGGGCTCGGGCAGGTCTTCCCCGGGCTGCTGGTGGTGCTGACCAAGGCCGACTACGCCGCCGACTGGCGGCGTGACCTGGCGGAGAGCCGTCTGCGGCTGAACCAGGCCGGCATCCCGGCGGCGGTGGCCGCGGTGTCGTCGTCGCTGCGGGCGCACGCGGTGCGTTCCGGGGACGAGGCGCTCAACCGGGAGTCCGGCTTCACCGACCTGATCGTGCATCTGCGGCGGATGGTCGAGGCCAAGCCGGACCGGCTGGCCCGGGCCACCGCCGGCGCACTCGGCCGGCTGGCCCTCCAGGAGTTGGCCGGGCCGTTGCGGGCCGAGCTGGAGAACCAGGGCGACACCGTCTCGTCGGACGCCGCGGCACACCTCCAGGCCACCCACCGGCGCCTCGACGACCTGCGCAAATGCACGGTCCGCTGGCAGAACCGGCTCTCCGACGAGGTCGCCGACCTGATGTCGGACATCGAGCACGACCTCCGCGAGCGGGTGAAGGCGCTGCTCGCCGAGTCGGACGAGTTCTTCGCCACCAACGACCCGGCCAAGAGCTGGGACGAGTTCGAGCCCTGGCTGCGCGAGGCCCTGCAGGAGCTGGCGACGACCAGCATGACCTGGCTGGCCGAGCGCACCGAGTGGATGGCCCGCCGCACCGCCGACATGTTCCCGCCGGAGGCCGGTGACGTGCTGCCGCCGACCGCGCTGGCCGTCACCGACGGTGGCGTGCTGCAGGGGGTGTCGACGCTCGACGCGCCGCCGGTGGCGACGTTCACGCCGGGGCAGAAACTGTTCATCGGGCTGCGCGGATCGTACGGCGGGGTGGTGATGTTCGGTCTGGCCACCAGCCTCGCCGGGATGTCGCTGATCAACCCGATCTCGATCGGCGGTGGCGCGCTGTTCGGCGGCAAGAGCGTCCGCGACGAGAGCAAGACGCTGCTCAAACGGCGGCAGACCGAGGCGCGCAACGCGATCCGGCAGCACGTCGACGACATCTTCACCAAGCTCAACAAGGACGCCCGGGACAGTGTCCGGCGGGCTCAGCGGGCACTGCGGGACCACTTCACCGCCGTCACCGAGGACCTGCAAGAGGAGACGATGGAGTCGCTGCGCAACGCCAAGGCAGCCGCCGACCGGGACACGGCCGCCCGCCAGGCGCACGGCCGGCGACTGCGGGAGGAGCTGACCCGGCTCGCCGAGTTGCACGCGCAGGCACAGGCGCTGACCGACCGGGCTCGGGCGTGATCGGCGAGGAGCTCGAACGGCGTACGCACGACCTGCTGCTCCAGGCCGTGCAGGTCTACCGTGGCCACCCGCACGCCGGCGCCCGCCTGCGGCAGACCGTCGACCGGTTCACCGGCCCGCTGCGCCTGGCCGTCGCCGGCACCGGCCGGACCGGGAAGTCGACGCTGGTCAACGCCCTCGTCGGGGAGGACGTGGCACCGGTCGAGCAGGCCGAGGTGGTGACCTACCGGGACGGCACCGAGCTGCGGGCGTGGAGTCTTCCGGAGCACGGCCGGCCCTACGAGGTGCCGGTCGTCCGGGTCCCCGGCGGGTTGCGGCTGGACACGGCGGCGCCCCGGGCGGTCGTGCACTGGCCGAGCCGGGTGCTGCGGCGGACCGAGCTGATCGACACCGGGCCGCACACCCCGCCGGCGCAGGTGCTGGCCGAGGCCGACGCGGTCCTGCTGCTCACGCCCCGGATCGGCGAACCCGACCTGGACTTCCTGCGGGCCGGCCGGGGGCTGCGCGGGCCGTCGGCGTTCCCGGTCCACGCGATCGTGGTGCTGACCAAGGCCGACACCCACGGCGACGGGCTTCCGGACGGGCTGCTGGAGGCACGCCGGATCGCCCGGCGCCGCCGGAGGGAGCCGCTGATCGCCGGGCTCTGCCAGGACGTGGTCGCGGTCTCCCCGCTGATCGGGCATGCCGCCCGTACCCTGCGCGACGACGAGTTCCGGGCGCTCGCCACGATCGCGGGCGTTCCCCGTACCGAATCCGATCCGTTCCTGTTGTCGACCGACCGGTTCACCGCGGCGGCGGCGCTGCCCGTGGTCGACGCCAGGGTCCGGCTGGACCTGCTGCGACGGTTCGGTCTGGGCGGGATCCGGCTGGCGCTGGCTCTGGTGCGGACCGGTTCGGCGACGTCGGCGGCGCTGGCCGAGCGGCTGCAGGAGTACAGCGGTCTCAAGGATCTGCAGTCGTCGGTGGCGGACCTGTTCACGGCTCGCAAGGCGGCACTCAAGGCACGGTCGGCGCTGACGGTGCTGGACCACCTGCTGCGGACCGAGCGGGTTCCGCCGTCCGGTCATCTGCTCGCCGAGCTGGAACTGCTGGTGGCCGGCGCGCACGACTTCGCGGAGTTGCGGCTGCTGTCGGCGCTGCGGTCGGGCCGGGTGGCGCTGCCCGCGGAGACCGCGAAGGAGGCGTTGCGGCTGGTCGGCGGCGCCGGCACCAGCCTGGGCGAGCGGCTCGGCCTGCCCACCGAGGCCACCGTCGACGACATCTGGGCGGTGGCCGAGGACAGCGCCGTCCGCTGGCGCCGGGAGGCCGCCCTCGGCGAGCGGTCTCCGGCACAGCGGCGGGCCGCGGCCGTGGTGCTGCGCAGTTGTGAGGCGATGCTGGCCGGTACGTGAACCGGAATCGCGTCCGCATTGATCCGGGCGCCGTGATTCCCCCGTATCACCCGGCAGAAGTCAGGTGGTCGCGGAAGGGAATTGGCACCGGTGTCCTCTTCGCGTCAGCGCGTCGCGTATCTCCAGCCGGGTGACGGTCCGGGGGATCAGTGGCCCGGAGCACGCCCGGACATGTATCAGACGGACTGGGCGCCACGCCGTCGCCGGCGGGGGCGGCGCCGGGCCCGGCGCACCGGCCGCACGGTGTCCCTGCTGCTCGCCGTCTCGGCGGCCGCGGCCGGCGCCGTCGCGGTCGTCAGCACCGGGCAGCCGGCCACCACGCCGGTCCCGGTCACCGCCAACGCCGCCCGGCCGCAGACCCCGAGCGCCTCGCGCAGTGCGACGCCGGTCCCGAAACTGACGCCGAAGGCGACCCGGGTGCCGAGCGCGTCGCCCACCCGGAAGCGGCAGCCGGAGCCGGTGACCGGCCTGAACCAGGCCCAGATGAACAACGCCGCGGTGATCGTGCAGGTCGCCCGGGACCGTGGCCTGCCCCGCCGGGCGATGCTGGTCGCCATGATCACCGGGATGCAGGAGTCCAGCCTGCGCAACCTGGCGAACACGACCGTCCCGCTGTCGCTCGACCGGCCGAACGAGGGCACCGGCGAGAACTTCGACTCGCTCGGCGTCTTCCAGCAGCGCCCGAGCCAGGGCTGGGGCTCGGTGGCGGAGCTGATGAATCCGCGGTACGCCGCGGGCGCCTTCTACGAGCGGCTGCTCAAGGTCGACGACTGGGAGACCAGGAGCCTCGGCGACGCGGCGCAGGCCGTGCAGCGGTCGGCGGTTCCGGACGCCTACGCCGAGCACGAGAACCGCGCCGAGAAGATCGTCGACGCGCTGCTCTGAGCCGCCGGACCGAGACATCGACAGACATGGACATGTGCGGCGTCGTGGAGAAGAGTTGGGCGCATGTCCACGAGGCGCACCTTCCTGGTGGCGGGCGCGGCGACAGCCGCCGCCGTCGCCGCTTCCACCCCGGCCCGAGCCGCCGCACCCGACCGTGAGCTACGCCGGATCCTGCGGGAGATCGACCCCGCCCGGGTCGAGGCGATCGTCCGTAGGCTGGTCTCCTTCGGCACCCGGCACACCCTGTCCGCCCAGGACGACCCGGTCCGCGGCATCGGCGCCGCCCGGGACTGGATCTTCGCCGAGCTGGAGCGTCACGCCACGGCCAGCGACGGGCGGATGACCGTCGAGCAGCAGTCGTTCGTCCAGCCGGTCTCACCGCGGGTCCCGGTGCCGACCCGGATCACCAACGTCGTCGCCACCCTGCGCGGCAGCGTCACCCCCGAGCGGATCTACGTGGTGACCGGCCACTACGACTCGCGGGTCACCGACGTGATGGACGCGGTCAAGGACGCCCCGGGAGCCGACGACGACGCGTCCGGCGTCGCGGTGATCATGGAACTGGCCCGGGTCTTCGCCACCCGGCGGCCCGAGGCGACGCTCGTGTTCGCGGCGGTCGCCGGCGAGGAGCAGGGCCTCTACGGCTCCGACCACATGGCCCAGGCCTACAAGGACGCCGGCGCCGACATCCAGGCCATGTTCAGCAACGACATCGTCGGGACAGGGAACGCCCACGACGGCACCCGGAACGACCCGCGGACCGTCCGGCTCTTCGTCGAGGGCGTGCCCACGTCGGAGACCCCCGCCGAGGCGACCACCCGCAAGAGCACCGGCGGCGAGAACGACGGCCCGTCGCGCCAGCTGGGCCGGTTCGTCAAGGACGTCGAGCCCGACGAGATGAACGTGCGGATCGTCTGGCGCCGCGACCGCTACCTGCGCGGCAGCGATCACATCTCGTTCCTGCTGCGCGGTTACCCGGCGGCCCGCTTCACCGAGCCACGGGAGAACTTCAACCACGAGCACCAGGATGTACGGGTGGAGAACGGCGTCCAGTACGGCGACCTTCCCGAGTTCTGCGATTTCGGGTACATCGCCCGCGTCGCCCGGGTGAACGCCGCCGCCCTGTGGTCCCTCGCGCAGGCCCCCGGCACCCCGAAGGGGGTGGTCATCGACGCCACCCAGCTGACCAACACGACGACGCTGCGCTGGCAGCCCGGCACCGAGCCGGACCTCGCCGGATACGAGGTGGTGTGGCGCGAGACGACCGCACCCGACTGGCAGCACTCCCTGCCCGTCGGCAACGTCAGCACGGTGACCGTCGACCTTTCCAAGGACAACGTCCTCTTCGGGGTACGGGCGGTCGACACCACCGGCCACCGCAGCCCCGCGGCCGCCCCGAAGCCGTAGATTCGGTGAGGTTGGAAGGGGAACCCGTGGACTTCACCGCGTACAGGGCTGTGAGCTTCGACTGCTACGGCACGCTCATCGACTGGGAGACCGGCATCGCCGCGGTCCTCAGGCCCTGGGCCGAAGGTGGGTGGACCGACGAGGAGCTGCTGCTCGCCTACGCCGATCACGAGGCCGCCGTCGAGCACGAGCAGCCGGCGGCGCTGTATCCGGAGGTCCTCGCCGAGTCGTTCCGGCGGCTCGGCGCCCAGCTGGGCCGGCCGGTGAGCGAGGAGTGGGCGCAGCGGCTCGCGACGTCCGTACCGGATTGGCCGGCCTTCCCGGACTCCCCCGGCGCACTGGCCCGGCTCGCCCGGCACTACCGGCTGATCATCCTGTCCAACGTGCACCGTGCCGGGTTCGCCGGCAGCAACCAGCGGCTGCGCGGCGACTTCGCGGCGATCATCACGGCCGAGGACGTGGGCGGCTACAAGCCGGGTGACCGGCATTTCCGGGCACTCGACGAGACCCTGCCCGGCCTCGGGGTGAAACGGGAGGAGCTGCTGCACGCGGCGCAGAGCCTCTTCCACGACCATGTCCCGGCCAAACGTGAGGGCCTGCCGTCGGTGTGGATCAACCGGCGGCACGACCGGCCCGGCTGGGGCGCCACACCGGAGCCGGACCAGCCCTGGAGCTACCAGGCCGAGTTCCCGTCGATGGGCGCGTTCGCCGACGCCGTCGACGAGGCCTTCGCCACCCGGTGATTCCCTATCTGAGCGGCGAGGATGTCGTCGCCCTGCTGCCGCCGGCCGATGCGGTCGAGGCCGTCGAGGCCGCGCTGCTCGGCGGTCTGGATCCGGCGGCCGGGGTGCCGCGCAGCACGGTGCCGCTGGCCCACGGGTCGATGCTGCTCATGCCGGCCGAGTCGGCGTCGCACGCCGGGGTCAAGCTGGTCACCGTCGCACCCGGCAACGCCGAACGTGGCCTGCCCCGGATCAACGCGCTGTACGCCCTCTTCGACGCGCAGACCCTGCGGCCGGCCGCGATCGTCGACGGGACGGCGCTGACCACCCTGCGTACCCCCGCGGTGTCGTTCGCCGCCGTCCGCCGTTTCCTGCCGGCCGCCCCACACGTGGTCGTCTTCGGGGCCGGCCCGCAGGGCGCCGGGCACATCAGCACGCTCGCCGCCCTGGTCACGCCCGCGTCGGTCACCGTCGTCACCCGCGGCGGCACCGCGGTCCCCGGCACCCGGGCGGTGCGGGCCGCGACACCTGAGGCCGTCGCCGCGCTGCGGGCCGCCGACGTGGTCGTCTGCGCGACGACGGCCCGGGAGCCGCTCTTCGACTCCGCTCTGCTCGGCGACCGGGCGATCGTCGTCGCCGTCGGCTCTCACGAGCCGGACGCCCGCGAGGTCGACGCCGCGTTCTGTACCCGCGCCACCGTGATCGTCGAGGACCGGGCCACCGCCCTGCGCGAGGCCGGCGACATCATCCTGGCCGGCCTCGGCCCAGCCGGCCTGCTCACCATCGGCGAGGTGGTCGGCGGCGCCCCGGTCCCGGCCGGCCCGATCCTGTTCAAAGGCACCGGCATGTCCTGGCAGGACCTGGTGGTCGCCGAGGCGATCCTGGCCCGTTCCCGCACCTGACGGGCCCGCTCCCACAACTCGGCGCGGGCCGTTACCGGAAGGGGCCGTCGATCGCGGGAAGGCCAGGGCCCGGGGCTCGCGAAGCAGGCGTGGGATCGAGCGCACCTCATCGTTGCAGTGGGACGGCGACGCCACCGGCGTACGCGGGGTTCTCGGCCTCGTCGAGCATGGCGGCGGCCACCGTGGCCCGGCTGACGCGTGCCGGGAACCACCGGCGGGGCACCGCGTCCAGACCCACCGTGCGGCGGGACACGCCGGCCGGTCCGTCCGACAGAGGGCCGGCGTGGAAGACGGTTCCGCCCGCGGCGAGGACGGCGGCGTCGGCGGACTCCTTGTCGGCCCGATCCGGGAGCATCCTCAGCAGACCCCGGGTGAGAGGGCCGGCCACCTCCGCGGACGGCCCGGTGCCGAACGCGCCGAGCCACACGATCCGGCCCGCACCGGCGGCGGCCACCGCGCGGGCTCCGGCGGTCAGGACGCCGGGCCGGTCTCCCTTGGCGACGCCGAGCCCGGAGACCACCACCGCCCGGCCGCGCAACACGGCGGCGATGCCTTCCGGGTCAAGGACATCAGCGGCGGTACGGACCAGCCGCCCCGAATCCGGCAGCACGATCCGGCGCGGGTCCCGTGCGACGGCGACGACGGTGTGCCCACGGGCGAGGGCCTGCCGCGTCAGTTCGAGCCCGGTGGCCCCCGATGCGGCCAGCACGGTGATCTCCAGAGTGGTCGTCACAGCCGCTCCCCCGGCTTGCTGTCCCTCCCGGCCACCGCGGTCCGGAACCCGACCGGCACGGACTCCCGGGCCTCGCGCAGTACCTCGAGGGCTGCCGCGTGCACACCGGGTGCAGCCGCCAGGTAGCCGCCGCCGGCGATCTCCCACGGCGCTCCGTCCAGGTCGGTGACGATGCCGCCGGCCTCCCGCACGATCAGCACCGGCGCGATGTGCGACCGCACGTTGTCGAACTGCCAGTGCACGTCCATCCGCCCGGCCGCGACCTGCGCCAGCTGATGTCCGACCGGCACGGAGACCCGCACGTACAGCGCGTGCCGCATCATCGCCGCGACGGCCGCGCCGGCGTGTGCGGCCCGGTCGGCGTCCCGGCCGGGCCTGGCCTGTCCGGTTCCGGTCAGGGCCAGAGTCAGATCGGTCTTGGCCGACACCCTCAGCGGTACGCCGTCCCCGGACGCCCCCTGCCCGGCGACGGCCGTGAACGTCTCACCGGCCACCGGCATGTGCAGCACGGCCAGCACCGGCCGCCCGTCCCGGACGAGGCTGACGCCGATGTTCCAGTCCGGCATGCCCTGTACCGCGTTCATGTTGCCGCCGACCGGGTCGACGACCCACCAGTCGCCGCCGGGCATCGGCCCGGACGCGTGCTCGTCGGACGTCCACCGCGAACCGGGCAGCGCCGCGGTCAGCACCGGCCGCAGGGCACCGGTGACGGCGTCGTCGTTGGCGGCCAGGGCGGCGCGGAGTTCCGTCATGGTCACCGGGGTGGTGGCCGGCCGGCCGACGAGTGCCGCCGCGGCACGGACGGCGCCGGTCACGACGGTCAGAAGGTCTTGTTCCGTGGTCATGACTCCACTGTGTGGCCACCCCATGATGAAGTCCAGTGCAACGTTGTTAGCCTACGATTTACCGTCATGCAACTGGATCTGAACCTGCTCACGGTGCTCGACGCGCTCCTTCAAGAGGGCAGCGTGGCCGGGGCGGCACAGCGGCTGCGGCTCTCGTCACCGGCGGTCAGCCGCAGCCTCGGCCGCCTGCGGCGGCTGACCGGCGACGACATCCTCGTCCGCACCGGGCGCACGATGACCCCGACGCCCTACGCGCTGGCGGTCCGCGACCATGTCGGCGAACTGCTCCGGCAGACCCGGCAGGTGCTCGCACCGGCCCGGGAGCTCGACCTGGCCGGCCTCGACCGGGTCTTCACCGTCCAGTGCCACGACGCGCTGGCCACCGCACTCGCCCCGGTCCTGCTGGCCGACGTCCTCACGGAGGCACCCGCTGTGCGGCTGCGGTTCCTGGCCGAGGCGTCCATCGACACCGACGAGCTCCGGCACGGGCGGGTCGACCTGGAGATCGGGTCGGCCGTGCCGGCACTCCCGGAGATCCGGCACGAGGTGGTGGGCCACGATCGCTTCGTCGTGGTCATGCGGGCCGGTCATCCGTACGCCGAAGGAATCGATCTGGAAGCCTTTGCGACCGTGCCGCACGTGCTGGTGTCGCGCCGCGGCCGCCTGACCGACCCGGTCGACGGCGCGCTGGAGTCTCACGGCCTGCACCGCCGGGTGCTGGCCGCGGTCGGCACCACCGTGACCGCCGCACACATGGTCGCCGGCAGCGACGCGGTCCTGACCGCACCGAGCCTGGCCTGGCGGCCGCTGGCCAGTGCGTTCGCCCTGGTCACCACACCGCTGCCGATAGACCTGCCGAACCCGCCGATCGTCTGCGGCTGGCACCAGCGCTACGACTCCGACCCGGCACACACCTGGCTGCGCGACCGCGTCCGGGCGGCCTTCACCAGCATTCTCACCCGGGAGTGACGCCGGCACCGGAGGCATGACCCTCGACGAGCCGTTCACCGAGGTCGGCACCCGGACGGCCGAGGTGCGGGCCGGTGCGCGTTGCCCGCGGAGAGGATCCCCCGCCGGCCGGCGGCCACGTACCCGGACCAGCGGCCGCTGGCCGGTTACCACAGCCCTCCTTCCGAAAGTTTCGGCAACATCTCATTGCCTCTTTCGCCGGCCGAGGTGGCGAACGGCGTACCATCGCCTGGTCTTGCGCTTTAACCTGGCCTTAAAGCCTCGGAGATCAAGTTCGGTATTTCCGCAAGGTTTCCGTAAGTTGTTGACAAGTGCCGGAGCTTCGGGCCACCATCTCGCAATGACGGGCCTCGATGACCGTCATCCCGCCACGCGGACGGCATCCCCCGCCGTGCTCGTGGAGCCGTTCCCCGGCACTTCCCCAGGAGGCGCAGTCATGACCGCAGATCTCCCCCACCCGCCGCGCCGCAGACGCGGCCGCATCCGCCTGTTCGTCGGCGCCGCCTGCGCCACGGTGATGGCCGTCGCCGGCGTCATGGTGGCCGGCGCCGCGCACGCCGAGGCCGACCGGACCGTCAGTTCGAACACGACGGGCACGCACAACGGCTACTACTTCTCGTTCTGGAAGGACAGCGGCAACGCCAGCATGACGCTGCGCGCCGACGGCCGGTATTCCAGCAGCTGGGATCGCAGCACCAACAACTGGGTCGGCGGCAAGGGCTGGGCCACCGGCACCCGTCGCACGGTCACCTACTCGGGCACCTACAACCCGGGCAACAACAACACCTATCTGGCCCTGTACGGCTGGACCCGCAACCCGCTGATCGAGTACTACGTCGTCGAGAACTTCGGTAGTTACAACCCGAGCAGCGGCGCCACCCGGCTCGGCACCGTGACCACCGACGGCGGCACCTACGACATCCTGCGCAGCCAGCGGGTCAACCAGCCGTCGATCGACGGCATCCAGACGTTCTACCAGTACTGGAGCGTCCGCCAGTCGAAGCGCAGCTCCGGCACCATCACCACGGCCAACCACTTCGACGCGTGGGCGCGGGCCGGCCTCAACCTCGGCACCAACCACAGCTACCAGGTGATGGCGACCGAGGGTTACCAGAGCGCCGGCAGCTCGGACATCACCGTCCGGGAGGGCAGCAACCCCGGGCCGACGGTGACGACGAGCGCTCCGCCGAGCGGCAGCAACTGCACCGCCACACTGTCCGCCGGTGAGCAGTTCGGTGACCGGTTCAACCTGAACGTCGCGGTCAGCAACGCCAGCAACTGGACGGTGACGCTCAACCTCAACGGCGGGCAGAGCATCCAGAACAGCTGGAACGCGTCGGTCAGCGGCACCAGCGGGGCGGTGACCGCACGGCCGAACGGCAGCGGCAACAACTTCGGCGTGACCATCATGGCCAACGGCAACTGGACCTGGCCGACGGTCACCTGCCGGACGAGCTGAACACCCTCGTGGCGCGGCGGCTCACCGGTCGCCGCGCCACCGTTCTGAAAGGCTCTCGATGACGATCGCCAAGGCCGCCGTCACCACCGTCCGCAACCCGGTGCTGCCGGGCTTCCACCCGGATCCGTCGATCCTGCGGGTCGGTGCCGACTACTACATCGCCACGTCGACGTTCGAGTGGTACCCCGGCGTGCGGGTGCACCATTCGACCGACCTCGCCGGTTGGCGGCCACTGGGCGGGGTGCTGACCGAGCGGCGGCTGCTCGATCTCACCGGGACGGCGGACTCGTGCGGTGTCTGGGCGCCCAATCTGACGTACGCGCGGGGGCTGTTCCACCTGCTCTACACCGATGTGGCCACGTTCGCCGGCGGCTACTGGGATCCGCAGAACTACCTGGTCACCGCTCCGGGCATGGAGGGGCCGTGGTCGGATCCGGTGGTCCTGCACGGGCGTGGTTTCGACGCGTCGCTCTTTCACGACGACGACGGCACGACCTGGATGCTGTCGATGCGCGCCGATTGGCGGCCCGGACACAACCGCTTCGCGGGAATCTCCCTTCAGCGGTACGACCATCGCGTGCGCCGGCTCGTCGGCCCCGAGCACCTGATCTTCGAGGGCACCGACGCCGGGCTCACCGAGGCGCCGAACATCTACCGCAAGGACGGCTGGTACTACCTGGTCACCGCGGAGGGCGGCACCACACTCACCCACCAGGTCACGGTCGCCCGGTCGCGACGGCTGCTCGGGCCGTACGAGGTGGACCCGGAAGGGCCGATGCTGACGTCCTCCGGGCGACCCGACCTGGAGCTGCAGAAGGCCGGCCACGGCAGCCTGGTGCAGACCCCCGGCGGCGAGTGGTACCTGGCACATCTGGCCGCCCGCCCGTACGCGCCGTCCGGGCGCTGCGTCCTCGGCCGGGAGACCGCCCTGCAGCGGGTCGACTGGCCGTTCAACGGCTGGCCGCGCATCCGGGACGGCGTTCCGGCGGCGGAGTTCCCCGCGCCCGCCGGCGTCACCGCGACCCCACCGCCGGCCGAGCCCGACCTCGACCACTTCGACGCTCCCCGGCTCGGCCCGGACTGGTCGACGCTGCGCCGGCCCGCCACACCGGACTGGGTGGACCTGACCAGCCGGCCGTCGTACCTGCGGATCCGCGGGGGGCAGTCACCGATGGCCCGGCACCGGCCCAGCCTGGTCGCCCGCCGGGTGACCGCGCCGCGCTGCACCTTCGAGGCGACCTGCGAGTTCGTGCCCCGCAACTACCGGCAGCTGGCCGGCATCACGGCGTACTACAACTCCCGCAACTGGTACTACCTGCACGTCACGGCCGACGACGACGGCACACCGGTGCTGGACGTGCTGTGCTGCGACAGCGGCCGGGTCACCGCCGCTCCCGGTCTGCGAACCCCGCTGGACGTACGGCGGGTGGGGTTGCGGGCCCGTCTCGACGGACCCGCCCTGACCTTCGCCTATCAGACGGCACCGGGCTCGTGGCAGGAACTGGGCCGCACCTTCGACGCCACCACACTCTCCGACGAGTACGCCGTGACGCTGGTCCCCGGCGAACCGGAGGCCTGGGGTTTCACCGGCGCGTTCGTCGGCCTGTGGGTCCAGGACCTGGGCGCCGAGGGTGGTTACGCCGACTTCGACGAGGCGGTCTACCGCCTCGACTGACGTTCGTATCATCCGGGTCATGGATGCTCGGGACCGGTTCGCCGAGGCGTTCTCGGGGTGGCGCCCCGACTTCCGTCCCGTGGTGGAGCAGCTGTCCCGGCAGCGGGCCGCCCTGCTGGCGCTGGTCGGGCAGCGGGTCGAGGCCGGCTGGACCGGGCGGGAGCCCCGTGCCCAGCGCTGGTCCCGATCGGTACCGGTCGTGCTCGCCCTCGACGGCGGCGGCCGGCTGGAGATCGCCTGGGACGGCTTCCACCGTCTCTCCCTGACCTGGGGGACCGTCGACGTGGCGGTCTCCCCGACGGGTGTCTTCGGCCGGGAGCACTTCTGGCGGCCCGGCGAGCCCGCGGCCGTGGCGGCGGTCGTCGGCCGGACGGTCACCGGGATCGCCGTCACCGACAAGCCGATCCTGCGGGACTCCCCCGACCTGGACTGGTCGAGCCCCGGCGTGCCGGCCGGCCACGTGTCCCGCTGGTCACCGATCGGCCTGCTGATCGAGTGCGGCCCGGTCGCCCTGCACCACATCGACGACGGCGAGCGGACCTACCTGACCACCGACCCGTCCCCGGAGACGGCGACCCTGTGGGGCCGATCCACCCGCCTGGAGGACTGGCCCCCACCGGGCGCCCCCGCCGGCTGACGCCACGGTCTCAGCGCCGCCGCGGCGCGCCGGTCTCCCACCACTGCGGTACCGGTGGTCCCGGATCAGTGCCGCTGTCGTGCCGGCCGGGTGGAGATCGCACCCGTCCGGCGAGCTTGGCCGGTACGGTCTCGTGGTACTCCGCGACCACCTGACGAGCGGCGTCCCGCTCCCACTTCCCCGGCATCCCGGCGACACCACTCACTCCGCCATCGTGGTCATCCGAGGAGCAGGAGCAGGCTGATCGCGATCATCGCCGCGGCGGTGGCGGCGTGCACGCCGTAGGCAGTCCCCCGCGGGCCTCCGCTGCGCAGCACGATCAGGGCGTCACCGACCGGGATGCCGGCGGCGACCAGCAGAAACCAGCCCAGCAGGGGCGCCGTCCCGCCCGCCATGACGACGAACACGAGGAGCCCCGCGGCGATGTCGCGCACGGCCTTGACGGTGAGCCAGGCCCGGAACACCGGATCGCCGGTCGGTGTGTCCGGAATCCCGAAGCCGGCCGCGGCCCGCGGCGCCCGGAACGCGTTGGCGCCCATGAGCACACAGCCTGCACCGACCAGTCCGGCGAGCACGTAGGCGACGTCGATGATCATGGATGACCCTCCCTGATTGCTAGCAACGCTAGATTCAGTAGCGACGATATAGTGTCGGCGACAGAATCGCTAGCACTGCTAGGATCAGAGCATGTCCGCCATCAGTGAGCGCCGCGAGCGCGAGCGCGCCCACCGTCATCGGCTGATCGTCACGGCCGCCCGGGAGCTCGCCGAGAGCGAGGGCTGGGAGTCGGTCACCACGCGGCGGCTGGCCGAGCGGGTGGAGTACAGCCAGCCGGTGCTGTACAGCCACTTCAACGGCAAGGACGCGATCGTCGGTGCCGTGGCCCTGGACGGGTTCGGCGAGCTCGCCACCGGCCTGCGCCGCGCCCGGGAGGCCGTGCCCGCACCCGGGCGGGCCGCACTGCGGGTCGTCTGCCGCGCCTATCTGGCGTTCGCCACCGAGCGGCCGGCGCTGTACCAGGCCATGTTCATCCTGCCCACCGACCTGGCCTTCGCCAGCACCGAGACGCCGGACTCGATGCAGGACTGCTTCGAGCAGTTCGTCAGCTGCTTCCCGGCGGGCGCCGACCGGCGCGAGATCTCCGCCGAGGTGACCTGGAGCGCCCTGCACGGCATCGTCGTCCTGTCCGAGAGCGGCCGCATCCCGCCGGACGTGCGGGAGGAGCGGCTCGACGTCCTGATCACCCGGATGGCGTGACGGCGCCCCGCCGGGCAGCGGGGCGCCGTGGCGGAAGCGGTCAGCCGACCGGGAGCCAGCCGGAGCAGCCGTACCCGGTCTCGCAGACCCGGAACTCGGTGATGTTGGAGCCGGCCGTCTGGTTGCCGCAGCCACCGGCGGAACCGTTCGCGTCGCCCTTGGTCATCACACCGCCGCCGCTGAGCCGGAACTCGCCGTGCACCCCGTGCCCGTCGTTCTCCATGTCGCAGACCTCGACCCAGCGCTTGTCGCTGCCGACCCCCGCGTAGTTGGATTGATAGCCCTGCCGGGTGTAGGCCCACGCCGGCGTGGTGAGCGCGATGGCGGCGACGATGCCGCCGGCACCGGCCACGATCATTCTGCTGGTTTTCGACATGGCAGAGACCTTCCTCGATGTCCGGGCGCTGATCCGGCCCGGTGACGAGGAGAATTGCGCCATCCCGGCACCATGGCCGTCGAGAGGCCGGGCGGATCGGCTGCGCATCCGCGCAACGGGTGCCGCGTTGCGCACTTGAGCAATCGACCGACGTCACGGGCTGGCGCCGGAGGCCGGGTCCACGGTTGAGTTCACGGTGCTGTCACGGGGGAGGTAGCGGAAGATGACATCGGCGGGGGCTGTGGTCGTACCATCGCTGGGCCGTTGGGGTCTGTCGGCGCATGCCGATCTGACGTATCGAGCACTGACGCTGTCCGGGCCGGGCACGACCGCCACGCTGGCGCGTCATCTCGGTGTCGAGGTGACGCGGATCCGGCGGGCGGTGGACGAGTTGTCCGCCGCCGGCGCGGTCCGGTCGAGTGTGGCGGGACGGTCGCGCACCTGGCACGCCGTCCCCGCCGACCGGGTGTTGTCGGTCCTTCAAGGGCGACGATCCCCCCGGGTGTACGGCGACCGCCTGCGCCAGCACGTCGCGGCGGTGTCCGGCCTGCACCTGGACCGGCTTCCGGCGGCATCGGTGTGCCGCTTGCCGACCAGGGCCGCGGCCCGGCACCGGATCGCCGAACTGGTCGCCGCCGAGCGCTGTGAGCACCTGGCCGTCAACACCGAGGACGTGATCAGCGCGGACGCCGCGGCAACGGCCGCGCCCCTGGACCGGTCGATGCTGTCGCGGGGTGTCCGGCTGCGGATGCTGGGCCTGGCGCCGCTGGACGGGAGCGCCTCCGAGCCGGCGCCGCCCGGGTCGGAGCACCGGGAGGCCACGTCGCTGCCGTTGAAGCTGATGGTCTTCGACCGGCGCGCCGCCCTGTTCCCCGCCGACCCTGCCGATTTCGAGGCCGGGGCGATCCTGCTGACCGACGTCGACGCGGTGGCGCAGCTGACCGCGCTCTTCTACCGACTGTGGGGCACCGCCCGCGACCCCTACCAGCCCGAGGTGGCCGCCATCCTTCTCAGCGCCCGGGAACAGAGCGTCGTCTCCCTGCTCAGCGCCGGCCACAGCGAGGCCGAGATCGCCGTCCGCCTCGGGCTGAGCCGCCGGACGGTCGTCTACACCCTCCGGGCGCTGATGGACCGCCTCGGCGTCGACAACCGCTTCCAGCTCGCCCTGGTCCTCGGCGCCGCTCGCGCGGTCCCGCTGCCGGGCGTCCACCCTCCACAGGAGTCCTGATGCGCAACTCCCACCGCCGCGCGGTCGCCACCGTCGCGGCGCTGACCACCCTGACCACCGCCGCCCTGCCGGCCGCCGCCGCGTCGGCCGCGGCCGTGCCGTGGACCATGGCGCCGTGCGCGACGGCGGCGCTGGACGAGACGACCCTCGACACCAACGGCGGCTGGCTGGTCATGAGCGGCGCGGCCGTCCAGTGCGCCCCGGTGGCCGCCGACGGCGGGGTCCGGCTCGCCGTCTACCCGGCGGGCGCGGCGACCGGCACGGCGGCCGGCTACAACGTCCGGCTCTTCCGGTCCACCGAGCCCGGCGCGACGCGGCCCTTCGGCGCGGCCGTCGCCAAGCCGGTCACCGGCGACTACGGGGTGTGCGTCCTGGCCGGGGCCGAGGAGCGGATCACCTGCGTACGCCTCTTCGTGCTCCGGACCCAGTCGCCGAACCGGCTGAGCGTCACGTGGCAGCCCCTGGATCCGGCCGACCCGCTGGTCGCCAAGCCGGTCGACGCGCGCACGTACACCGGCACGGTGATTCCGCCGGTCAACGGCGACCCCACCGGCGGCGTCTGCGGCACCTGCTTCTGACCCTCCCCGCCCCGGACAGGGGTCATCCAAGGGTCTACATGTTTCGATGATCTCCCCTATTGTTGCGTGGGTTAACAGTCCAATTCGGACCACACGGGGGAAGTCTGTGAAATTCCGGGTACTGAATGCTGCCCTGCGCAGGGCGCGGAGATCAGCGCTGGTGGTGGCGGCCGGCCTGGTGCTGGCACCGCTCGCCGGGGTTCCGGCGTACGCCGCCGATCCGGCCGTTCCCGCCGCCGTCGAGGGTGAGAGCGACTTCGCGGAACTCGGCGAGAGCACCGGCGTGCAGCGGCTGCGGGCGTCGGCCGCGCTCGCGGCGGTGGCCACGCCGCCCACGCCCGTCTTCGGGCCGTCGATCGACGGTTACGCGAGTTACGACGCGCAGGACGAGTGCGACCCGACCGAGAAGCCGGGACCGGTCGAGATGCGGGCGATGCTCAACCGGACGTACGGGTTCAACCGCACCGGCAACATCACCCGGGCCTGCGGCAACGGCGGGACCAGCGAGCACAAGGAGGGCCGCGCCCTCGACTACATGCTGGACGTGAACAGCTCGTCCGAGCGGGCCATCGCCGAGGGTGTGCTCGACTGGCTGCTGGCCACCGACCGGCACGGCAACAAGCACGCCAACGCCCGCCGTCTCGGCATCATGTACCTGATCTGGAACCGGCAGATCTGGTCGTCCTCCAAGGCCGACGAGGGGTGGCGGTCGTACAGCGGCGACAACCCGCACACCGACCACATCCACTTCAGTTTCAGCTGGGCCGGTGCCCGCAAGCAGACCACGTGGTGGACGTCCGGCAGCGTGGCCGGGCCGGTGGCGCCGACGGTCGCCTACGACCAGGGCGACGGCACCATGCGGATGTACCGCTGGCTGTCCGACGGCAACTCCTTCAACCGCACCAGCGACTACGACTCCGGCTCCTTCCGGCTCAGCGCCGTCGGCGACCGGATGGCCTCCGGCGACGTCGACGGTGACGGGCGCGACGACATCGTGATGGCCTACCAGCAGCCCGAGGGCCACTTCTCGTACTACGTGTGGCGCAACGGCAACTCCGCCGCCAGTGTCTGGTACAACAGCGGATCGTTCAGCCTCGCCAACGTCGCCGGACGACTCGTGCTCGACGACTTCAACGGAGACGGCAAAGCCGAACCCGCCGTCGCCTACGACCAGGGCGACGGCACCATGCGCATCTACCGCTGGCTCTCCGACGGCAACTCCTTCAACCGCACCGCCGACTACGACTCCGGCTCCTTCCGGCTCAGCGCCGTCGGCGACCGCATGGCCTCCGGCGACGTCGACGGCGACGGCAAGGCCGACATCGTCATGGCCTACCAGCAGCCCGAAGGCCACTTCTCCTACTACGTCTGGCGCAACGGCAACTCCGCCGCCAGCGTCTGGTACAACAGCGGGCCCTTCGGCCTGACCAACGTCGCCGGACGGCTGGTGCTCGGTAACTGGTAAATCCGGGCGGCCCCCGCCTCACCGGGCGGGGGCCGCACCCGTGATCGCGAACGGCGTGGTCCGGCCCTCGCAGCGCACCTCGTAGTCACCGAGGAACCCGTGCACCACCACCCGCCCGGCCTGATCGGTCCGCACGGTCGTCGGCGGGAGCCACCACTCCCCCTTGACCAGGCCGCGCAACGTCTCGTACGCCGGTTTCGGTGTCCCGTCGGCCCGGACCAGGCCGGCCGGAGCGCCCAGCCAGGCGCCCTCGTCGGTCAGCCCCCAGTAGGTGACCGCCTGCACCGACGGGTGTGCGAGCAGTGTCCGGTAGTGCCGCTCGATCTCCTCGGCCTGCCGAGCCTCCCCCTCGGGCGTGGACGGCCACGACGGCGGCTGGAAGTCGTTGAGGTCGTCGAACTCCGGCGGCATCAGATCGCCGGAGACCAGCGTGGTCTCGGTCATGTGCAGCGGCAGCCCGTAACGGGCGAACCGGTCGAGGACCGCCCGCGTGCGCTCCTCACCCCAGTAACCCTGATGCATGTGGCTCTGCAGGCCGAGCGCGTCGACCCGGATGCCGGCCTCCAGAACCCCTTCGATCAGGCATTCGTACGCCGTGGACATGTCGAAGTCGTTGAGCAGCAGCGTCGCTGACGGATCCGCCGCGCGCGCCTCCTCGAACGCCAGCCGGACCGTGGCGATCCGGCCCCGCTCCCGGGCCAGCCGGGTGATCCCGTTGGGCCGCGGCTCGTTGGCGAACACCGGCATGATCACGACCTCGTTGATCGCGTCCCACGAGTCCACGACGCCGGCGAAACCGGACACCTCACGCTTGATCCGGTCGCGGACCGCCGCCTCGACCTCCCCCACCGGCAGATCGCCCAGCCAGGCCGGGGCGAGCGTGTGCCACACCAGCGGATGACCCTTGACCCGGGCGCCACGACCGGCGAACCACTGCGCGGCCCGTCGCAGCCGATCGGTGTGCGGGCTGCCGCGCTCCGGCTCGAAATCGGACCAGTAGAACGGCAGGGTCGCGGTGTTGAAGACGTCGAACCACAACTCGGCGAGCCGCGCCGGCCGGTCGTCACCGACGAAGTCGAAGCCGATGTTGCCGAACCCGAACGCGTGCGCCCGCTGCTCGACGACGACGTCACGGTCCGCAAGCGGCCGGCCCGCGGCGTCGCAGACGATGACCACGGCCACGCCGCGACGATGACCGAACCGGGCTGCCGTCACGGGGTGCCTCCTGTCGCCGGGGCGGGGCCTCAGCGTAGGAGCCCGTCATCGCGGAAGTCCAGCGTAAATTCCGATGGATCTCCGATAGTTTCGGAACGGCCGGCTCAGCCGACGGCGCGGGACCGCCACACGTACGTCATCGCCTGCGGCACGGTGTCGAAAGCCGGGAGGGCAGTGCCGACGCGGGCGGCGCGCATGACCGAGTGGAAGAACGGTGACGCCGCCGCCAGCACGAGATCGCCGCCGGCGCGGGTGGCCGCCTGACGCGCGGCGAGCAGGACGCCGAGCCCGACCGAGTCGACAGCGTCGGCGCGCCGCAGGTCCACGATGATCCAGGGATGCGCGGCGAGCGCCGACTCCAGCGTCGTCCGCAGCGGGCCGGCGACCGCGAGGTCGACGTCCCCGATGATCCGGACCACGGACGCACCGGCCAGGTTACGCACCACGATCGAGGCGCCGTCCACGACGGAGACCGCACGGTTGCCACTCATGATCCCCAGGTTTACCCGCGCGCCCTGCGTTTATCCCCCAGCCGCGTGACGATCTCGTGACGATTGGTGTGTCCACATCGGCCGCGGCGGTGCCTGCCAGGATGAGCCCATGCGTGTCGATCAGTTCATCGAGAACCTCCGGGCCGACGGCGGGAGCCTGGCCGCGGCGGCGGAGCGGGCCGGCCTCGACGCCCCCGTGCCGACCTGCCCCGGATGGCGGGTCCGGGACCTCCTGCTCCATCTGGGCGGCGTCCACCGGTGGGCGGGTGCCCACGTGACGCGGCGCCGCCGGGAGCCGTTCGGCCCGGACGAGGAAGCCGAGTTCTTCACCACCCCCGCGGACGACCGGCTCCTCGACTGGTTCCGGGACGGACATCAGGACCTGGTCCGGGCACTGTCCGAGGCCGACCCGGCGCTCGACTGCTGGACGTTCCTTCCGGCCGGGTCGCCGCGGGAGTTCTGGGCCCGGCGGCAGGCCCACGAGACCGCCGTCCATCGCGCCGACGCCGAAGCCGCCAGCGGCGGGCATCCCCAGTGGGCGCCGCCGTTCGCGGCCGACGGCATCGACGAGCTGCTCACCGGCTTCTTCGCGCGCCGGCCGCAACGGCTCGCCATCGACCCGCCGCTGAGCATCGCGCTGCACGCCACCGACGCCGGCGCGGCCTGGACCATCCGGATGGAGCCGGACCGGCTGCACGTCGACCGCACCGGGCAGCCGGCCACGCTCCACATCACCGGTACGGCGTCCCGGCTCTACCTGCTGCTATGGAACCGCACCGGCCTCGACGGCCTCGACACCAGCGGCGACGTGCGGGCCTGGGACGCGTGGCGCGACCGGGCGACCGTCACCTGGAGCTGACACGCCGCTCGAAGGTGAATCCGGCAGGCGCGCGGCGGATGTTCAGCCGGCCGGGCCCAGGAGGGGCTCGAGGAGTCCGAGCAACTGTTCGCGCTGCCCGGGGCTCAACCGGTCGAGGGCGGGTGCGAGGGCGGCGCGGAGTTCGGCGTACAGACGCCGGGTCAGGTCGTGGCCGACCGGGGTCAGATAGACCTCGACGACCCGGCCGTCGGACGGGCTCTTCTCCCGGGCCAGCAGACCGCGCCGCTCCGCACGGTCGATCAGGCCGGACATCGTGGACTTGTCGAGACCCAGGTAGGCGGCCAGATCCGTGACGCGCAGACGCCGGTCACGCAGGATGCCGAACACCCGCAGCTGCGTCAGGGACAGATCGTTGGCGGCGCCGATCCGGGTGAGCACGCCCGTCACCTGGAACGTGCAGCGGACGAGGGCGTCGACGAGCACATCCCCGGGGTCCTCAGCGGTCATGCCCCGATCCTAGTTGACATGGTTGGGATTACAAACCATTCTGGAGATAGTTGGTAATACAAACGATCATGCCGGGAGGCCCATCCCATGCACGCCGCAGTCCTCACCGCGTTCGACACCCCGCCGGTCTACCGTGAGCACCCCGAGCCGGTCGCGACCGGCGACGACGAGATGGTGGTGGAGGTTCTCGCCGCCGGTCTGCACCATCTGACACGGGCCAGGGCCACCGGCGCCCACTACAGCGGCACCGGCACGTTCCCGCTGGTGCCCGGGGCCGACGGCGTCGTCCGCGACCCGGCCGGGCGGCTGCGTTACGCGGCCCTCGACGACACGGGTCTCGGGACGTTCGCCGAGCGCACGGTCATCGACGTCCGCCGCAGCGTGCTGCTACCGGAGGGGGTGGACCCGGTCCGGATCGCCGCCGCGATGAACCCCGCGATGTCCTCCTGGGTCGCCCTGCGCCGCCGGATCACGTTCACCCCGGGGCAGCGCGTCCTGGTCATCGGCGCCACCGGCAACGCGGGGCGGATGGCGGTGCAGGTGGCGAAGCTCTTCGGCGCGGCGCACGTGATCGCCGCGGGCCGGGACGCGGAACGGCTGGCCGCACTGCCCGCCCTGGGCGCCGACGAGACGTGCACGCTCGACCGG
>NZ_JBHSBL010000024.1:214495-238314 GCF_042650585.1 Actinoplanes subglobosus | reverse complement strand
CCGGGCGGCCGACGTCGACGTGGTCCTCGACTACGTCTGGGGCGAGCCCGCGGCCGGCGCGATGATCCCGATGCTCACCGCCCGCGCCGACCGCTCGGCGCCGCTGACCTGGATCCAGATCGGGTCGATGGGTGGCCCTACCGCGCCCGTCCCGTCGGTCGCGCTGCGCTCGGCGCGGATGCGGATCGTCGGCAGTGGCATCGGCGCGGTGCCCGCCCGCGACTTCATCGCCGAGCTACCCGAACTCGCCGCGGCGGTGACCGGGGGCGCGATCACCGTGCGGGCCGAGGCGGTACCGCTCGCCGAGATCTCCCGGGCCTGGACGGCCGAGACCGACGGCCGGATCGTGCTGGTGCCGTAGCCGCACCGACCGAACCGCGCCGGCGCCGGGCCCGACCCGGCCCGGCCCCACAGCCTGGACATCAACACGTTCCGGCCGCTCGCGACGCCGGGTCACCGTGGTTGCGCACATCGCGCCTGATGTCGCCGGCGCCAGCCGTGATCGGGACGCCGTCCGGCTACCGCGCCGGCCCACCGGCCGACCGCAGGAAATCCCGGAGGATCACGCTGATCAGTTCCGGACGCTCGTCGACGAGGTAGTGGGAGGTCCCCGGCACGATGCACAGCTGCGCGCCGGGGATCGACGCGGCCATCAGCAGGCTGTGACCGGGACGGATCATGTCCCGGTCACCCGACATGATCAGCACCGGTGCGGCGATGCGGGCGAGGTCACCCGGGTCGATTCGCGGTTCCCTGTTCCACAGACGGAGGAGCTTGGCGACCACGGCGTCCGCATGCTCCGGCCCGTCCGGCGACAGCCGGTCGTAGTGCATCCGCTCGACGTCCGGCCGCGGCGCCGCGGGACGATCGTCGAGCGCCGGGTCCGGGCTGCTGAACCCGGACGGATCGAGGTTCGCGCTGATCGCGGTCAGTGACCGGACCCGCTCCGGGTGGTCGAGGGCGAGCAACAGCCCGATGATCGCCCCGTCGCTGTAGCCGATGACATGCACCGGCCCCGCCGCGACGGCGTCCAGGTAGGCGAGGGTGTCGGCTAGGCCCCGGGCGTACCCGTACTCCTCGTCGATGTCCGCCGACCGGCCGTGGCCCGGACGCTCGAACGCATACACCCGGTAGCCGGTGACGAGCGCGTCGGACTGGGCCCGCAGCGACTCCAGCGAGCAGAAGCCGCCGTGCAGCAGGAGAACGGGCTCGCCGTCGCCGGCGACCTCGTGGTACAGGTCGACATCGCCGATCCGGAGGTAGGACATCCGCCGCATCCTAACGCAGGATGATCATGGCGGGGTGCCGCCTACACCGGCGGCAGGTTGTCCAGGCGGCTGCTGGCGGCCCTTCCGTGAGCGGCGAGCGTCCCCAGTTCCGCGCCGCTGACGGTCCACTCGCGCCCGAGGAGACGCGCCCAGCGCCGTCGCCGTGCGGCCCCCGTCGCGGCGATCTCCTCCGGGTCGGCCCCGAACTCGGCGGCATGACTCGCGGCCGCCTCCGCCAGCCGCCCGGCCTCGGCCCGGACCGCCTCCAGCGCGGCCAGCGTCGCCAGCCAGGCCGCACGCCGCTGCTCCTGCCCGAGCCCGGTCTCCCACGGTGACGCGACCTCCATGCGCCGCTCACCGGCGACCCCTCGCCGGGCCAGTTCCCAGGCCAGATCCCGCACAGCAGCCGCCAGCACGTCGTTCTCCGCCATCAAGCCCTCCCCCTCGTGATCACCTCATGAAATCGCCCCCTGTCAACAGCGACCACCGTCAGAGGTTGCTTTTGATCAGTTTCATGGTCAGGTGGGACTCGACCCTCAGCGGGCCCGGCAAGCCGATGAGCCTGCCGCTGATGAACATCTCCCGCGCCCCCGTCGAACTGCCGCCCGGAACGCGGTGACCGGCACCTCGGAGCACCTAAGGCGCGTAACCCCGCAGGATGAACGCGATCGTCTCGTCGACCCCCGCCTCGACCTGATCGGCCGGGAACCCACCACTGAGCGCCAGCTGCGTCAGCCCCTGCAACGCCACGAACAGCGGCAACGACAGCAGATCGAGAGGGCCCTCCCGGACCTCCCCGCGGCGCTGCCCATCGGCGATCAGATCGGTGGCCAGGTCCTTCAGCCGATGCATGGCGGTGACGAGTTCCTCGCTGGCGTCGGGTTCGTGCTTGCGCCCGTACATCAGATCGAGCAGTGCCCCATTGGCGGCGGCGAACCCGAGATAGGCCCGCGCCAGCGCCGTCAGGCGCGCGCCGAACGTCGTGCCGGCCCGCTCCAGCCCGGAGTCCATCATCGCGGTCAGCCGCTGGAACCCCTCCAGCGCCAGGGCGTCGAGCAGCGCCTGCTTGGTCTTGAAGTGCCGGCTGGGCGCCGCGGGACTCACCCCCGCCTCACGGGCGAGCTCGCGCAGCGACAGCTCGGCGGGGCCCCGGGCGCGCAGGGTGTCCTCGGCGAGCGTGAGCAGGGCCGCGCGGAGGTCTCCGTGATGGTAAGGGCGGGCTTTCATGATCCCCATCCTAGCGTGATGTAGGCGACGAACACATTGTGGGCGTTGACTACATTGTTATCGCTGCCTACATTCGAAGCAGCCTACAGGCGCCAGCGCCGCAGCCGATTGACGGACAGGCCCAGCAGAAGGAGTCGCCCGCTCATGGACAACCGGTTCAACATCGCCGCACAGATCGGCGGGAAGGCCACCGGGGCCCGCCGCGCCCGCATGGAGGCGTCGCCCCAGTTCTCCGGCGGCCGATTCCGCAACAACGTCCCGACCAGCACCGGCATCCCGCTGTCGGCGGTGCCGCGGGTCGCGGTCGCCGCTTTCACCGGCGGCGAGGCCCGGCGACCGCACCGGCCGGTCCCGCTGGCCGAGGCCACCTCGGGCGGCGACGCTCAGGGACTGCACCTCACGTGGTACGGCCACTCGACCGCCCTGGTCGAGATCGAGGGCACCCGCGTCCTGCTCGACCCGGTGTGGAGCGACCGCTGCTCCCCCACCCCGCTGGCCGGCCCGCGCCGCCTGCACCAGCCGCCGGTCGCCCTGCGCGACCTGCCGCCGATCGACGCCGTGGTGATCTCCCACGACCACTACGACCACCTCGACATGCCCAGCATCCAGACGCTGGCCGACCTGCAGACCACCATGTTCGTGGTGCCGCTCGGCATCGGCGCCCACCTGGAGCGCTGGGGTGTGCCGGAGTCACGGATCACCGAGCTGGACTGGCACGAGTCGACCCGGGTGGCCGGTGTCGAGCTGGTCGCCACCCCGGCCCGGCACTTCTCCGGGCGCGGCCTCACCCGTGACGAGACGCTCTGGGCGAGCTGGGTGATCAACGGCCCGACCCGCAAGGTCTTCTACTCCGGCGACACCGGCTACTTCCCCGGCTTCGCGGAGATCGGCGAGGCGTACGGGCCGTTCGACGCGACGCTGGTGCAGGTCGGGGCGTACGGCAACGACTGGTCCGACATCCACATGGTCCCGGAGGACGGGGTGGCCACACATGTCGACGTCCGTGGCGGGCTGATGGTCCCGGTGCACTGGGCGACCTTCGACCTGGCCCCGCACCACTGGTCCGAGCCGGCCGAGCGGGCCTGGCGCGAGGCGAAGGCGCGCGACGTCCGCCTGGCGATCCCGCGCCCCGGCCAGCGCATCGACGTCGACAGCCCGCCGGAGATCGACGCGTGGTGGCAGCAGGTCGCCTGATCCGTCAACCGGCCGCCGCGGGCCGCCTCAGCGCGCGGCGGCCATCGGCGCCGGGCAGGCGCCGTCGTCGGCTCGATCCGCGAACCGGTCGGCGACCACCACCTTCATCGGGGCGAGGTGGCGTTGTCGGCTCGATCCGCGAACCGGTCGGCGACCACCACCTTCATCGGGGCGAGGTGGCGACGGGATCGCCGGCCGGCCGCACCGTCATCGGCGGCAGCGGGACCCAGGTGGCCGTGACGTCACGCATCAGCAGCCCGCAGTCGGGGATCGCCGACCCCGGCGGGAACCGGTCCGGGTCGTCGAAGAACGTGGACCGCACCGTGACCAGCTCGACCGGCGTGATCCGCCAGTCCTCGGTGAGCAGGTCGACACCGTCGAGACGGCCGGGATCCGGGGTGACCGAGTAGCCGGCGCCACCACAGCGGAAGAACCCCGACGCCCGGGCGGTGTCCTGGAACAGGTGGCTGCCGGTGAGGGTGGCCGCCGTGCGGACGTGAGCTTCCACCCGTACCAAATCGGCGGGGTCCGTGAAGTTGATTCTGAGGTTGCCCCCGGCCTCGTGGACACCGAAACGGGAACGGTGGTGCCGGCCCGGGAAGATCCGGCCGCCGGCCCAGGACGTGAGCAGCGATCCGGTGTCGCGGCGCGGGATGTAGACGCCGTGGGCGACACCGGCGGGGGTGTCCCATTCGACCGCTATGCGATGTGCGGCGTTCTCGCTGCGCAACCCGAACGGCACCGGAACCACGGCCGGCCGCACACCGCTCAGCCGGATGAGGCAGATGCCGGAGACCGCCCACCCGCCGACGATCCGCGGCCGCAGCGGAGCGGGCAGCAGCCGCGCGGTGATCTCCGGGTCGGTGCGGTAGTTGACGAGGAGGCGGCGCTCGATGGCGCTCACCATGCGGGGAGGTCGCATCCGGGCCTTCTTCCTTCCGGGCATCGCACTTGAGCGGTCGCTCAAACACAGGATCACACACTTTGAGCGGTCGCTCAACCCGGTTCGGTTAGGATGGCGGCATGGGTTGCTTCGCCGCCATGAACATTCGCGCCGCCGCTTAGCGGCGATATCGCGATCGCGGTAACGCCGGATCAGGTCTCCCTCCGGCAGCTCACGCGCGCCCGCGCTGCCGGATCACCCCGTTTGATCCGGAGAACCCATGACACCGAAGATCTTCCTGATGGTCGGCCTGCCCGGAGCCGGCAAGACCACCCGCGCCAAGGGGTACGCCGCACTGCGCCTGACCCCGGACGAGTGGATGCTCCCGCTGTTCGGCGAGTCGACGGCCGGCGACAAACGCCAGGTCCTGGAGGGCCGGCTCATCCTCGTCGCCCTGGCCGCGCTCCGGCTCGGCACCGACGTCGTCCTCGACTTCGGGTTCTGGGGCCGCGACGAACGGTCCGCGCTGCGCTGGCTCGCCGCGGCGGCCGGTGCCCGCAGCCAGGTCGTCTACCTACCGGTCGGCCGGGACGTCCAGCGGGCCCGGATCGCCCACCGGCAGGCCACCGCGCCGCACACGACGTTCCCGATGACCGAAGACGACATCGATGTGTGGCGGGCACAGTTCCAGGAGCCCGACACCGCCGAACTCACCGGCGGCGCCATCCCCGAACCACCGGACGGCTACCCCGGCTGGCCGGCCTGGGCGGCGGGTCACTGGCCACCGCTCGCGGAGATCGTCCACTATCGTCACCCGTCGTGACGGATGCACGGGAGCTGATCGAACGGTTCAACGCCGCGTGGGTGAGCGGAGACCTGCAAGCACTGTCGGCCTGCCTCGCCGCCGACGTGGCGTACTGCCCGAACGCCTGGGACGCCCCGGCCACGACGATCCGCGGCCGCGACGCGGTGACCGCCGCTTTCGCCGCCCAGATCGGCCGGGACCCCTCCCCCATCGGGGAACCGTCCCCGATCAGGGAACCGTCCCCGATCAGGGAACCGTCCCCGATCGGGGAACCGTCCCCGATCAGGGAACCGTCCTCCGGCGGGGGTCCCGTCCTCGATTCCCCGCCCGGCGAGGGTCCCGCTCTCGGTGCGGTCTGGGTCAGCGGCGACCGCGTGGTCTGTGAGTGGCAATGGCCGCCGGCCGACGACGGCACGGTGCTGCGCGGCCTGGATCTGTACCGGGTTCGCGACGGTCTGATCGTCGTCAAGGACGTCTTCGGCAAGATCACGGCGCGCTGAGCTCGGGCGGAACCCGGTGGTGCCGCTCGCGATAGAGCGCCCGGCTGGTCAACGCGTGGGACGTTTCGTCGCCGCATCGCCGCATCGCCGCACACGGACGGCCGCCAACACGCTGGGCCGCGGAGCGAGTGCTGTGGTCACTGCTGGTGCAGAGCGCTACCCGGGTGTGCTGTGCCAGTGATCGAGGGCCTTCTGCTGGGTCAGTGGGGCGACCTTGCGGTCCTGCATCGCCCTCAACGCGAGACTCCGGTCGCCGCCGTGGCGACGCATGTGGTCGATGAGCGGGCGCCAGCGGTCGGGGCGGTCGCGGAGCAGCTCGGTGGCCAGGCGTAGCTCGAGAGCCACCGCGGGGACGGTGTGCCGGCCCAGGTAGACCTCGGTGTAGTGGCGCCACGGGCCGGGGCCGGCGCACTCGAAGGTGTCGGTGTCGGCCGGCCACTCGACCGTGCTGACCTCCAGGTCGATTCCGGCGACGGTGAAGGCGCCGAAATACTGCCGGGCCTCGGGCAGCCAGGTCGGTGGGGTGCGGCAGGGGAACGGGGAGAGCACGGCGGCGAACGCGTCGACGTCGTCGCGCCGGGACACGAGGACATCGATGTCGGAGGTGGGCAGCTGGACGCCCTGCGCCAGCGCCGCCGCCGTCCCGACCAACCGGTATGGGCGATCCGGGGTGATGTGGTCCAGAAGCGGGCTCAACGCCTGCTCCAGCCTGCCCGGATCCAGTGTCGACGTCGTCACCGCTCGATTCTGGCGGAAGGGTGTGACAGAAACGGGATCGCGCCCCGGAACCGGCGGGGAAGGTCCGGGTCCGGGGCGCGAGTCATATCGGCGGGCTACCGGCCCGCGACCGGACGGACGGGAGTCGACTGGCCACCGCCACCCGAGCCCTGCTGGCCACCGCCACGCGGACCCGACTGACCGCCGCCGTTACCCGACTGGCCGGACCCGCCGTTACCCGGCTGACCACCGCCACCGTTGCCAGGCTGACCACCACCGTTGCCGGGCTGGCCACCGCCACCGTTGCCGGGCTGGCCGCCCCCGCTGTTACCCGACTGGCCGCCGCCGTTGCCCGGCTGACCACTGCCACCGGATCCGGGCTGGCCACCGCTGTTGCCGGGCTGGCCACCACCGCTACCAGGCTGACCGGTGCCGTTCCCGGACTGTCCGCCACTGCCGCTACCCGGCTGGCCACCGCTGTTGCCGGGCTGACCGGAACCGCCCGGCCCCTGCTGGCCACCTCCCCGCGGACCAGGCTGCCCCGAGCCACCCCAACCGGACTGCCCGGGCCCGCCCCAGCCCGACTGCCCCGGCCCACCCGAGCCCGGCAGACCGTATCCGCCCGGGCCGCCGTGACCCCGCTTGCCGGGAACGTCGTAGTCCGGCAGCCATGGCTGCGAGTAGACCTTCTTCGGCGAGTGGGAGTACCCGGGCCGGGCCGGGTAGCGCCAGCCGCGCAGCCGCGGGTCGTAGTTGAGCCGCCCATACCCCTTCACGACCCGCAGCCCCCACGTGCTCCCGCCCGGCCCGAGAAGCGCGTAGTGACAGTTGTAGTCGTTCCACCGGCGGTACCGGGCGCCGCTGAATCCGGCGGTGTCACACGACCGCCAGGACGAGTAGTAACCGACGGCGAATCCCCCGAAGGGGTCGCGCTGGGAATAGCCACCGGAGTGTGATTTCACCGAGTCACCCTTGCCGGGACCGGCCTGAACCGCCCCCGTCCCGACCGTGAGAGCGGTGAACAGCCCCAGACCGGCGATGACCATCAGGCGAGGCAATGTCTTCATTCGGTTCCTCTCCAAGCGCTTTCGGCGAGCGGTACGGCGACAGCGAACACGCCCGCCGCCGGGGGCCGCAAACGTGAGCCGCCGAGGTCAGCCGCAAGGCCGACGACCTGCTCGGCAGCGCCCGGGGAATGTTCGTCCGAGCGATATGGAGAAAAGTATGAGTCGCTGCGTAGTAATCAATTGCCGCAAATATCGGAGAACCGCCCCCGGCAGGCGAATATTGATCGGTCACGTTGGTGGCGGGACCGTTACGGCGTACCCCATGCGTGATGATCTTTCATTTAAACGCGGGTAATCCGAAAGATGGCAGCGGATCGGTCAGCGGACATCACCGATCGGCCCGGCCGCCCGTTGTCCAGGACGGAACCGGCCCACCCGGCGGAAAGAGGAATGCCCGATGACGGCCGCGAAGGCTAATCACGTGACGGCGCGGCGGCTGCTGATGGAGCACCTCGGCCTGACGGCGGACGAAACCGGGATCGTCGGCGACGAGGACCACGCGGCCGGCGGCGACTCCTATCACCTGGGCCGGGACCGGATCCGGGCGCGCGCGGGCCGGGACCGGTATTCGGTCGACGAGTCCCGCCGGGACCGGGACGGGCTCGACGGCCACGCGTCGGCCCTGGACGTCGGGTTCTTCCGGGTCCGGGCGCCGCGCGGGACGGTCGACCTGTACGACTTCAACGCCTGGCTGATCCCGCTGTGCGAGTCGGGCGATCCGGACACCGGTGACCTGCGTGAGGTCATCTACAGCCCGGACGGCCGGGCGGTGCGCCGCTGGGACCGGCTGGGCCGCCGCCGGTCCGGTGACGACAGTCACCGGACGCACACCCATCTGTCCGAGCACCGGGACGCCGACGGCCACCGCATGATCCGGCTGGCGACGCGGTGGCTGCGGCACATCGGGCTGATCCCCGAGGAGGACACCATGACCAAGGCCGAGTTCCTGACGATGCTGCGGGACAAGGAGGTGCGGGCCGCGCTGGCCGGCGCCATGCTGCAGACCGACGGCCTGATCCCGGCGCCGCCCGGCAACCGCAGCACCGACGGCAGCGTCAACACCCACTGGTCGCTGGCGTCGTACGCCCAGTGGACGTACCGCCATCTGCTGGACGCCCGCACCGCCATCGCCGGCCTCGCCACCCGCGACGGTGTCGACGAGGTCGCCCTGGCCCGGGCACTGGCCCCGCTGCTGGTGGCGCAACTCCCCGATGACCGGGACGACCTGACCGCGGCCGAGCTGCAGCAGGCCATCGTGGGTGCGCTGCGCGAACTGGCCGCGCCCGCCTGACGGCCGTCAGGCGGGAAGGACCCGCCGGATCGGGGCGTACCGGGAGCGGCCGGTGCCGGTGACGAAGGCCCAGTACCTCTCGCCGAAGGACCAGTGCCACCACTCGGTCGGGTAGTTCACCATCCCGGCCGAGGTCAGTGCGGTGATCAGCGTCCGCCGGTTGCGCCGGGCCCGGTCCGGGATGTTCTCCGCGCCGGTGAAGCAGGCGTCGGCGCTGGCGACCGGGGTCGCGTCGACGGCGGTGCCCATGTCGACCTCGGTGCCGTCCTCGGTGCACAGGGTGAGGTCGACAGCGCCGCCGGTGCTGTGCGGGGCCACGTGCACCGGTGACACGAACTTGGTCGCCTCGACGTAGACCCGGCCGGGCTCCCAGCCGGGGTGCCGCTCCCCCAGCTCCTTGACGTAGCCGTCGAAGATCTCCTGCTGCCGGTCCAGCGGCCGGTAACCCTCGATGATCAGGAGGCGCAGGCCGCCGGGCAGGGTGGCCTGCGCGTCCAGCAGACGCGACACGACGCCCTCGCGCAGGTGCCCGAAGTCGCCGTCGTCGTCGGCGTAGCGCCGGTCGAGCCGCAGGCCGGGAACCTCCCGCAGGTCGATCAGGGGTTCGTCGGAGTCACCCGGGGTGATGGCGTCGATCCGCCGGTCGGACAGCAGAACGAAGGGTTCGGGCGGCATGCGGCACATTGTCGCAGGCGGCCTTGGTCGGACATGAGCCGCAGGGACGGGCCGGGTGAACAGTGCGGCGCCACGACACAATGGGCCGGTGAACCGGCGACGACGCAAGAAGCTCCAGGGGCGGCTGGTCGAGGCGGCCGCGTGGGGTACACCGCAGCAGGTGACCCGGCTCCTGCGGGCCGGCGCCGACCCGAACCTGCCGGACCGGGACGGGACGACCCCGCTCTACCGGGCCAGTGTGCAGGGCGTGGCGGAGAACGTCCGGGTGCTCACGGCGGCCGGCGCCGACCCCGACCGGGAGAGCGGAACCCGCGACGAGGGGCTGCCGCTGTGTGCGGCCGCGTGCTGGGGTCACGACGCCGCGGTGCGTGAGCTGCTGGCGGCCGGCGCCGACCCCGCACGCCGCGAGGACCAGGGCACCGGCCGCACCGCGATCGAGTGGGCCGAGGCGGGCGGGCACCACCGGGCGCTCGACCTGATGCGGGGCCGGCTCCGGGGGTGAGTGCCCGGGATGTCCTCGACACCTCCGGATGGCCTTCAGCAGGAGGCGGACGACCAGCGGGTGGTGGTCAGCGGCGGGCCAGGCGGGCCACCAGCAGGTTGGGGTCCCGCTGGGTGGTGTACGCCGCGCTCGTCACATAGATCCGGTCGCCGCGCACCAGCACCGCGGTCGGGTTGGACAGCCCGTCAGCCGCGGTCAGCACCGTCACCGGTACGGTGCCGCCGCCCGCCAGCACGACCTGGTCGCGGGTGACCAGGCTGGCCAGGAACTGTTCGCCCCGGCCGGTGAAGGCGAAGTCGTCGATGCCGGCCAGACCGGTGGCGACACTGGTGAACACTCCGGCCCCACGCCCGGTCAACGGGGTGCGCGCCACGGTGCCCTTGTCGAGGTTGGACACGTACAGCCAACCGTCTTTGATCTTGATGCCGTTGGCCCCGAAGAAGCCCGTGGAGGCGAGGGCCGGGTCGTCGCTGAAGACGGTGACGTGGCCCCGGGCGGAGACCCGGTGGACGACGCCGCGAGCGGAGTCGGTGATGTAGAGATCGCCGGTCGCGCCGTCGCGCACCATGCCGTTGGGCAGGCCGTCGGCGGGCAGGGCGGCGAACCTGCGCGGCGGCCGGCCCTCGGTGAAGGTCCAGACGCCGGTCTCCGCGGCCGAGCCGGTGGCATAGAGCACGAAGAACGTGTCACCGGCTCGGACCAGGCCGGAGGCCAGCGGAAAGCCGAGCAGGGGTGTGACGGCGGTGGGATCCTGCGGCGCGGGCAGGGTGGCCAGCACCGTCACCGTGCCGTCGGCGGCGATCCGGGCGACCTGCCGGGCTCCGGCGAAGGCGACGTCGACACTGCCGTGCCGGTCCGCGACGATGCTCTCCGGCATCTGTCCGGCGTCGAGGTCGAGGTGCGCCCGGATCGCGGCGGCGACGACAGGCCGCCCTGCGGTGGGGTCGAGGTGCGACCGGATCGCGGTGCCGGACACCGGCGGAGTCGCGGCCGAGGCGGTGCCGAGCGGACCCGGCAGGAACGCGCCGGTGCTCAGGACGGCCGCGGCCAGGGACGTGCCGAACAGGGCACGGATGGTTCGGGTGGACATGGTGGCCTCTCGTCAGTCGGTTCCTCCGATCCTGTGAGGCCGTGGACGGCGCAACCAGACCCGGCTCTGGCTACCCCTGACAGGTGCAGGCAACCGGGTGGCCGGGCGGAGCACACTGGCAGGCATGGACCACAGATCGGCGCTGGGCGAGTTCCTGCAGGCGAGAAGGGCACGGATCAGCCCGGACGACGTCGGCCTGCCCCGGTACGGCGACCGGCGCCGCGTGCCGGGCCTGAGGCGGGAGGAACTCGCGATGCTCGCCGGAGTCAGCGCCGGCTACTACACCCGTCTCGAACAGGGGCAGTCACTGCACGCGTCGCCGGAGGTCCTCGACGCGATCGCAGCCGCGATGCGGCTCACCCCGGCCGAACGCGACCACCTGCGGCTGCTGTCAGCGACGGCCGGGCAGCGCGGCCGGCAGGCGGCACCGCCATCGGAGCGGGTGGGCGCCGATCTGCCGGCCCTGCTGGAGGCGATGGCCGACGTGCCGGCGCTGGTCATGGGCCGCCGCAACGACGTGCTCGCCTGGAACCCGGCCGGGCACGCCCTGCTGGCCGGCCACCTCGACGCCGAGTCGCCCGGCGACCCGGAGCGGCGGCCCAACATGACCCGGCTGGTGTTCCTCGACGCGCACACCAGGGGCCTCTACCGCGACTGGCCGGCCAAGGCGCGGGCCGTGGTCGGCAACCTGCGGGTGATGACGGCGCATCGGCCCGGCGACACCGGCCTGGCCGAGCTGGTCGGCGAGCTGGCGATCGCGAGTGCCGATTTCGCCCGGATGTGGGCCGAGCACGCCGTCGAGCCGTGCGGGCGTGAGGTCTTCGACCTGGCCCATCCGCTGGTCGGCGATCTGACGGTGACCCAGCAGACGCTGGGCGTCCCGCAGGAGCCGCACCAGTCGGTGGTCACGATGACCGCCGAGCCGGGTAGCCCGTCGGCCGCGGCGCTCACGATGCTGCGGCACAGCATCCGCCGACCTCCCACCCCGGTGAGCGGCCCGGGTCACTCCTGGTAGAGCTCGACCTTCTCGACGGACCAGCCGATGAACCCGGCGATCTCCTCGGCGTCGGCGGAGAGCGCCCAGTCCTCGACCACGGCGGCGAGGCCGTCGGGCAGGTCGCCGATCTCGACCTCGGTGAGGTCGGTGTCCTCCAGGACCCGGTCGTAGTGGATCCACTTGTCGTCGGGGTCGAGCTCCTGACCGGCGGCGGCGAACCCGTCGGGCCCGTCCTCTCCGGCGGCGAGGATCTCGTTGGTGCGCCAGTCGACGATGTCCCACGCGGTCTCGTTGATCTGGCCGCCGGCGACGATCCGGTGGCCGTCGCTCTCGAGCTGCTCGATCCGCTCGTCGATCCGGTCGTTGTCGGCGTGGTTGGCTTCCAGAACGTTCTGGATGTAGGTCTTGAGGTCGCTCACGACAGTCCCCCGGGTGCATCTCTTGGCTGGCGCCGTGGAGCATACGGTGGCCGGGTCCGGGTGGCGCAGCGCGGTGCGGGGAGTGTCGCCCCCACGCGCCCGTTCGGGAACGATGTTCGCGAACACGGTGGCCGGCTGGGTAGGGTGGGCCCGACGGGAGGGGTGGCGGTGGAGACGGTGCCGGTATGGCTTCGGGAGCGGCGCACGGGAGTGGGCCGGCCCGCCGAGCGGTCCCGGGCGGAGGTGACCGCGGCGGCGATCGCGCTGGCCGACCGGGAGGGCCTGGCCGCGGTCTCGATGCGCCGGGTCGCCGCCGAGCTGGGCACCGGCGCGGCGTCGCTCTACCGCTATGTCGACAGCCGGGACGACCTGCTCGACCTGATGACCGACGAGGTGGCGGCCGCCTACCGCCTGCCGGAGCCGGGCGGCCCGTGGCTGGACGGCCTGCTCGAAGTCGGCCGGCAGGGGCACGAGCTGATGCGGCGCCACCCCTGGCTGCCGGAGTTGGTGCTGACCCGCTCGACGCTCGGCCCGCACGGCACCGACCTGCTGGAGCACGTGCTCGCGGTTCTCGCCGGGCACCCGGCGGGCGCGGGCCGCAAGCTGGAGGCGTTCGGCGTGATCACCACGCTCACCGCCGCCCTCGCACTGAACGAGGCGGACGGCGGCGCCGGCGCCCGGCAGCGGCAGGGTGCCTACCTGGCCCACGTGATCGCGGAGGGCCGGCACCCCCACCTGACGGTCGCGCTGACCGCCGGGCCGACGGTGCCGGCACCGCGCTTCGAGGACACCCTGTCCCGGGTCCTGACCGGTCTGCTGGGCGGGCCGGAGTGATCAGGGGCGCGGTGTGAGCAGCGTGATCCGGTTGGCGCCGAGCTCGGTGACGTAAAGGTAGCCGGTGGCGGTGTCCTCGGTGAGGTCGAGCGGCTGGCTGAAGCCGGTGAACCCGGGGATCCCGGTCCGGCGGCCGGACAGGGCACCGTTCGCGGCGACGTCGAAGGTCTGCAGGTCCTGGCTCGCCGAGTACCGCACGTTGATCAGCTTGCCACGCAGCGCCCCGCCGAACGCGCCACCGCGGTACTCGACCACGCCGTTGGCACTCGCGTGCAGGCCGGCGTCGTAGGTTCCGGCGCGGTCGTAGTTCGGGTCGGGCGGCGTGCCGTCCGGGTAGGCCGGCACCTCGAACGGGTCGGTGCCCGCGGTCGGGTCGCCGCCGGCGAGCACCCACTCGCAGCGCAGCGGGTTCGGGTGGCCGTAGTAGCGGCCGGGCTTCACGTCGAAGACGTAGTCGGTCTCCGACGTGGGCACGCTGGTCAGCGCGGGGACGGCCGGGCCGGTGTAACCGCGCCGGGCACAGGCGGCCGGGAGCGTCGCCGGTGTCGCGGGCGTGTTGCCGCCGGCGGCCGAGCCGTTGGTCGGCGCGTAGAGGTGACCGTTGCTGTGCCACACCAGGTCGTAGGCGTTGCGGACCCCGGTGGCGTGCAAGGTCAGCGCCGCGCCCGTGGCGTACGGGTCGTAGGTGCCGCCGTCGCCGGTCTTCGCGTTCAGCGGCCAGGTCGCCGGCAGACGGGCCGGGTCGAGACGCAGCACGGCGGCACTCAGCAGCTGGTTGGGCCGGTTGCCCCAGGTCGAGTCGGCGGCACCCATGGCCGTGTTGGAGCCCTGGCTGACATAGAGCGCCCCGTCCGGCCCGAAGACCAGCGAGTTGGTCTCGTGGTCCTTCACCGAGCGCGGCAGCCCGACCACCGCGGCGGTGTAGGTGCCCAGGTCGGGACCGCTGAGCCGGCCGATCCGCCCGGACCAGTCGGGCACGTTGGAGACACCGGCGTACTGGTAGTTGTCGGTGACCCAGAGGATCGGGTTCGCGGGTGTCGAGGCCGGGTCGAAGGCCATCCCGATCACGGTGCGGGCGGGCTGGCCCGGCAGGTTCGCGGCGGTGGCGCTGACCCGTACCGCGTCGATGACGGTGGCCGCGCCGAGCGTGCCGTCGGTGTTGATCGGGAAGCGGTGGATCTGCCCGCTGAGGGTTCCGGCGTAGAGCCAGCCGTCCGGTCCTTTGACGACGGAGGTGAAGGGTGCGCCGGTGGCCACGCCGACGGTCTTGTCGAAGGCGATGCCGTCGACGGGCGGGCCGGTGTCCTCGGCGGTGGTGAACACGGCCGAGAACGGTACGAAGGCCTTGCCGGTGACGTCGCGCGCGGCGGAGGTGACGCTGAACCGGTAGGTGGTGGCGGCGGCCAGGGCGGCGGCGGGCGAGAAGTTGACGACGTCACCGCCGCCGCTGGTGAACGCCTGGCCCGTGACGGCCGCGCCGGTGTCCAGGCGGGTCAGCGTCACCGCGCCGCCGGTCAGCGAGGTGGCGTCGACGGCGCCGTTGGGCAGCACCAGGTCGGCGACGATGCTTCCGGTACGGCTCACGCCGCTCGCGAGGTTGGCCGGGGTGCTGGCGCGGACCGACGGCTGCGTGCCGGCTTCCGGGACGCCGACGATGTCGATGTAGTTGAACTTGGTGTTCGTGCCGTTCGCCGGGCTCAGGGTGAGGCGGCCGTCGGTCACGGTCACCGTGCGGGTGGCGGTCGCGTGGCGGGTGCCCGCGGTGGGCACGAATCCGGCGATGGCGTTCTGGTCCTCGATGCTGGCCCAGTGCACGCTGTCGGTGGCGGTGCCGGAGTCCCCGACGGCGACGGTGACCTGGTAGGTGCCGGCCGGGACGACCGCCTCCCAGGCGCCGGGGGTGTGCGATCCGGCGGAGGCGGCGGGCAGCTGCGCGTGGATCAGGGTGGCCAGTCGCGGGTCGGCCTGTCCGGCGGCCGGGTTGCGGTTGCGGCCGTTGCCCTCCAGGCTGGCCGGGGTCAGTTCGCCGAGGTCGATCCAGCCGTGGCCGCGGTCGGTGGTGAAGGCCGCACCGGAGTCGCGCAGGTAGCCGGCCGCCGGTGCGGTGGCGACGTCGGAGAAGTCGACCTTGAGCGAGAAGGGCGTCACCCGTACGACATCGATGTAGTTGATCTTGGTGTTGGTGCCGCCGATCGCGTCGACGGTGAGCCGGCCGTCGGCGACCGGGACGACGACCGACGCGGTACGGAACTCGGCCGCCGCGGTCGACACGAACCCGGTGATCGCGGGCACCCCCTCGACCCGGACGTGATGGGTGCTGTCGTAGGCCGGGCGGTCCCCCACCGACACGGTCACCCGGTAGGTGCCGTCGGGCACGGCGTACTCCCAGGCGCCCGGGACGGTCACGCCCGCCGTGCCGCCGACGTCGCCGTACTGCAGGTGGATCAGGGTGTTGAGCCGCGGGTCGACGCCGGCGCGGGCCCGGTCGCGGGTGTTGGCGGTCAGGTCGAGCGGCACCCGCGTGCCGGACAGGCTGTCCTGGCGGACCCAGCCGTAGCCGCGGGCGTCGGTGTAGGCCGCACCGGTGTCGGCCCGGTAGCCGGCCGGCACCGCCGACGCGGCCGGCTGGAAGTCGATCCGGTCGACGACGGTCTCCTCGGCGGCGGCCGGCACCGCCGGGAGCACGGCGAGCATCAACGGTGTGACAACTGCGACCAGAAGCCGTCGGCGCATGATCGTCCTCTCGTGCGGCAACCCCGGCGATCAACCTCGCATGTGGAGGGACCGGGTTCCGCTGACGAAAGGCGACTGTCGCGAACGTGCAGGTCAGAGGCGGTTGCGAAAAGCCTGTTCCCAGCTCATTCCGGGAATGGGGAACAGGCCTACGAAACGGGAGCTAGTTGATCTGTCGGTCGCGACCCTGCCAGAACGGCTCGCGGAGCCTGAACTTCTGGACCTTGCCGGTGGCCGTCCGCGGCAGCGCGTCCAGGAACTCGACGCGCTTGGGGCACTTGTATCCGGCCAGGCGCTCCCGGCAGTGCGCGATCACCGCCTCCGGGTCCAGCGGGGTGCCGTCGGTGACCACCAGGGCGGTCACCAGCTCGCCCCACTTCTCGTCGGGGATGCCGATCACCGCGACCTCGCGGACCGCGGGGTGGGCGCTGACCGCGTCCTCCACCTCGATCGACGAGATGTTCTCGCCGCCGCTGATGATGACGTCCTTCTTCCGGTCGGAGATGGTCAGGTAGCCGTCGGTGATGGTGCCGCCGTCACCGGTGTGGAACCAGTCGCCCTCCTGCACGCGGGCCGTCTCGTCCGGGTTGTTCCAGTAGCCGTCGAGGTTGTGGTTGGAACGGGCCAGCACCTCGCCGTCGGTGTCGACGGACAGCCGGACGCCGAGAGCCGGTGTGCCCGCGCGGCCGAGGAGGCGGGCCTGCTCGTGCGGGTCGGCGCCGGCCCACTCGGCGCGCATCCGGTTGACGGTGAGCAGCGGTGACGTCTCGGTCAGGCCGTAGATCTGGATGAACTCCCAGCCGAGTTCGGCGCGGACGCGCTCGATGGTCCGGGTCGGCGGCGGCGCCCCGGCCACGACGATGCGCACCCGGTCCCGGCCGGGGATCTCGCCGTCCCAGGTGCGTGCCGCGTCCAGGGCCGCGTTGACCACGGCCGGGGCCGCGCAGAGCAGGGTCACGCCGTGCACGTCGATCCGGCGCAGGATCTCCGCGCCGTCGATCTTGCGGAGCACGATGTGCCGGCCGCCGAGACCGGTGACGATGTACGGCATGCCCCAACCGTTGGCATGGAACATCGGCAGCGTGTGCAGCAGCACGTCGTCGTCGCGGATCGTGGTGTGCAGCCCGAACACGGTCGCGTTGAGCCACAGGTTGCGGTGGGTGAGCTGCACGCCCTTGGGTCGCGCGGTGGTGCCGGACGTGTAGTTGAGCGTGGCCGTCGCCGACTCGTCACCGGCCCACGCCCGTGGTTCGCCGGTCCCGCCGAACACCGCGCCGTCGTCCTCGCCGAGCACCAGGACGTGCTCGGCGGTCACCGTGTCGAGCAGGCCCCGCAGCTCCGGGTCGACGAGCAGCACCTCGGCCCCGGAGTGCTCGACGATGTAGCCGACCTCGGCCGCCGACAGCCGGAAGTTGACCGGCACCAGCACCCGGCCCCAGCCGGAGACCCCGAAGAACGAGGTGAGCAGCCGGGCCGAGTTGTGCGAGACGATCGCGACCCGCCCGCCGACCGGCACGCCGAGGGAGTCCAGGGCGGCGGCCTGACCCCGGGCCCGGGCCGCCATCTCGCGGTAGGTGAGGGTGCCCCACGACGCGGCGGGCTGGTCCGGTTCGTCGACCACGGCGACCCGGTCGCCGTAGACGAGTTCCGCGCGGTCGAGGAAGTCCCGTACTCCCAGGTTGAAGAACATCCTCCGAAGCTACTCCCGCCACTCTGCGATCGCTTGCGATCGGATGCGCACGCACTCGATCGTTAATGCGCGTTCGAGATTGACGTGCATTGTTGTGAGCGGTTTACTCCCGTAACAGGTTCGCCACACTCGGGAGTCGCTGATGAGACGCTGGATGGCAGGCTGCGCCGCGACGGCGGCGGCGCTGGCATGGGCACTGACGGTGCCGCAGCCGGCGGCGGCCGCGGACGAGCCGGTCGACGTGATCGTGAACGGGCTCGACGTCCACCCCGAGAACGTGAACGGCCTGCCCTACAAGGGACTCGGGCTGATCAGCGCCAACAGCACCAGCAACCTGCTGATGGACTACAAGGCCGAGCAGCCCGGCCGGTACTGGGAGATGATCGGCGTGCTGTTCGGCGGCGAGCGGCCGCTGATCAACCACGTCAAGGTGGAGATGGGGTCGGACACCAACAACTCCACCGGCGCCGACGCGGCGACGATGCGCACCGCCACCGAGCTCGCCGACGCCTCCCGCTCCCCCGGCTTCCAGCTCGCGGCCGACGCCAAGACGGTCAACCCGGAGCTGAAGGTGTCGATCCTGCGCTGGACCATGCCCTACTGGGTGCAGACCGCGTGGAGTGCCGGCACCGGGCGCGACGAGATGTACCGGTGGTACAAGGAGACGATCCTCGACGCGTACGAGAAGTACGGCTACATGGTCGACTACGTCAACCCGGACACCAACGAGACCAGCAGCCCGGACATCGCGTTCATCAAGTACTGGAAGAACGCCGTGGTCACCGACACCGACTTCGCCGATCCGCGGTACGGCATCCCCGCTGATCAGCAGGCGGCGGCCGGGGCGGCGTACCGGAAGATCAAGATTGTCGCCTCGGACGAGAACCAGACCAAGAACATCGGGCCGGCGCTGCTCGACGACCCGGCCCTGTTCGGGATCGTCGACGCGGTCGGGTACCACTACAACACGGACGACCGCTACGACGGAGCGACCACGAGCAACACCTACGAGCCGTACACGAAGCTGGCGACCGTCCGGGACAAGGAGGTCTGGTACAGCGAGGGCGTCGGCTCGTTCGGGTTCACCGACTACCGGGTCAACAACAACGAGGGGCCGGGCGGCGCGAGCACCGGCATCGGCGGTCTGCAGAGCGCGCTCGATCTGGCCAACCGCAGTGTCAAGGGCTACTACCGGTCCAAGCGGACGCACTACATCTTCCAGCCGGCGATCGGCTCGTTCTACGAGGGCGCCCAGTACAGCCACAAGGAACTGCTCAGCGCCCGCGATCCGTGGTCGGGCAGCATCCACTACGACGCGGCGATCCACGTCATGCGGCACTTCACCCGGTTCGCCACGACCGGCTGGGAGAACGACACGAACACCGCCGGGATCTGGCGGACCGTGCCGGAGGCCAGTTACAGCGGGGTGAGCGGCACCGAGAACATCGACGGCTCCAACGGCGCGGCCAGCTACCTGACCCTCGCCGATCCGCAGCGCCGGGACTTCTCCACGATCGCCGTCAACGACAGTGACCTGACCAAGACGTACCGCATCAAGGCCGACAACATGGATCTCGGCGACGATCCGGTCGTCGACGTGTGGGAGACCAGCGCCGCCCACTCCATGCGGCGGACCGCCACGCTGCGGGCCGCGGGCGACGGCTACTACACGTACCAGGTGCCACCCCGGTCGATCGTCACGTTCACCACGCTCGACGCCGGCCCGGCGCCTCAGTTGCCGGAGACGTCACCACGCACGGTCCTGGACACCGGCGGGACCACCCTCTACACCGACGACTTCGACTACCCGGCCTCGCGGGGCAGCGAACCGCGATACATGGTCGACCAGACCGGCGCCTGGCAGGTCGGTGACGACGACGTCCTGTACCAGCTGATGGACCAGTCCATGAAGGACACCGCGGCCTGGAACCGGACCACCCCCAACACGCTGGTCGGTGACTTCCGCTGGCAGAACTACCGGGCGAGCGTCGGCGTCACGTTCCCCGACCCGGCCGGTGGCTCCGCCGGTCTGGGCGTGCGCCAGCAGACCGGGATGACCGCCGACAGCGCCGCCTACCTGCTGCGGATCAACCGCGCCGGCACCTGGACGCTCAGCAGGCACGGCACCACCGTCGCGACCGGCACCCGTGCCGCCGCCGACGGGTACACCCTCGCGATCGAGGCGAAGGGCGCCACCGTCACCGCATTCGTCGACGGCACGGCGGTCCACACCTTCGTCGACCCCGCGCCCGAACTGGCCGGCCGGGTCAACCTCTCCAGCGACTTCTACCGGACCGGGTTCGACGATCTCCGGATCGAGAAGATCAAGGGCTTCACGCCGTACGCCGTGACGCTCGTCGACAACATGGACAGCTCGGTGGCCTACACCGGCACGTGGAGTCACAAGGCCGCGGCCGGCGACGCGATGGACTGGCACCGGTCGACGTCGACCAGCGGCACCGCCGGCTCCACCGTCACGGCCGCGTTCACCGGCACCGGACTCGACCTGATCGGTGGCAACACCGGCACCGCCACCCTGGACGTCACCGTCGACGGACTGCCCCTGGCCGCCGCCGCACCCACCCGCGGCACCGCGAAACGGCAGGCCACGTACACCCTGCGGGGTCTCGCCGACGGCCCGCACACGGCGACGTTCACCCTCCGGTCGGGCACGCTGGTCCTCGACGCGCTGACCGCGATCTCCGGTGACGTGGACGGCACCGTCGCCACCACCCCGATCCGGGACGCGCTGACCGCGGCCGGCACCCCGGCTGAGGCCGACTGGTCGCCGCAGTCGTGGGCGGTGTTCGCCGCGACCCGTGACCAGGCCACCGCGGCCCTGCGCGGGCTGCCCGGCCTGGACACGATCGGCGTCGCGCAGATCGCGGCCCGGCTCACCGCGGCGTCCGACAACCTCCGGCCCGCGAACGTCACCGACACCCGGCGCGACCTCGGGCTCGCCGGTGCCGTCGGGACCAGCGGGGACCTGCCGTCGACGGTCACCCTCGACGGGCAGGCACGTGAGGTCACCTGGACCGCCGCGAGCCGCGCCACGGCCCGCGCCGCCTGGTCGACGGTGACCGTGGAGGGCTGGACCAACGAGGCCGTCACCGACGGCAAGAAGCAGGCGTTCACCGTCCGCTACGAGGTCGTGCCGCCGTCACTGATCTACTACATCGACTCGGGACTGGCCGCCGGACAGAGCTCGCCGCAGTTCCAGGCGGTCGCCGAGTCCGTTCCCGCGCTCCGCAACGGCACGGCCGACCAGATCGCGGCCGCCGACGGCGACTGGGGCTACGTCAACGACGGCATCACGGTCAAGGGCGGCACCGATCCGGCCGAGAAGTACTCCACCGGTTACTGGGCCGGCAGCAACAAGACCATCCGTTACCGGCTGCCGCTCGACCCCGGGGAGTACGTGCTCACCGCCGGGTTCACCGAGTGGTGGGCGCAGACCCGGCCGATGTCGCAGACCGTCACGGTCGGCGGGACCACCGTCACCGGCACGCCGGTCAGCCTCTCGTCCACCACCACCCGGGCCACCGGCACGGTGTCGTTCACCGTCACCACGCCGGGCGTCGTCACGTACACCGTCGCGAAGACCGGGTCGCAGGACCCCGTCATCAGCTGGCTCGCCGTGAACCGGATCCCGCCGGCCGCCGTCGCCGTCACCGGTCAGGCCGAGGTGACGCCCGGTCAGCAGGTCACGCTGACCGCCGCTGTCACCCCGGTCGCCGCCGACCAGTCGGTGACCTGGCGGTCGTCGAACCCGTCGGTGGCCGCCGTCTCGTCCGGCGGTGTGGTGACCGGCGGCGCCTACGGCGAGGCCGTCATCACGGCGACCTCGGTCGCGGCCCCGGGGGTGGCCGCGGCGCACCGGATCACGGTGGTGCCGGCGGCGTGGTCGGCGGAGACCGTCTACACCACGGGCCTCCGCGTCCGGTACGACGGCCGTGACTACGAGGCGCAGTGGTGGACCCGGGCGCAGCCGCCGGGCGACTCGCCGTGGGGCGCCTGGGCCGAACTCGGCACACCGGGCACCTGCGGCCTGAGCTGGACGACCTCGTGGATCTACACCGGCGGCGAGGTCGTGCACCACGACGGTCACCGGTGGCAGGCGAAGTGGTGGACCCGCAACCAGGAGCCGGGCGACCCGTACGGCCCGTGGCACGACAGTGGCGGCTGCCAGGGTTAAGGATCACTTCACAGGACGTTCCCCTTTGCGGGCATCGATGAATCTGAATCCTCAGTAGATTCGGCCGCATCCATGTAATCGGCAGTCAGCGACTGCTCACGAGGGGATTCACATGCGTTCAATCAGCAGAAGGGCCTTGGGTCTGCTGCTCACGTGCGCCGTCGCCGTGGCCGGGACCGTCCTGGTCACGGCCCCGGCGCAGGCGGCGTTCACCTCGGTCGTCGGTGGTGACATCACCCGCTCCGAGGTGATGGAGCGGGCCCAGTACTGGGTCGACCACCAGCCCGGCCCGTACGACGACGATGACGACGGCATCGGCTGGTACGCACCCGACCCGACGGGCTCGAAGTCGTACCGCCGGGACTGTTCCGGATACGCGTCGATGGTGTGGCACGCCAGCGAGAGCTACACGACCGCGACTATCCACCTGGTGTCGTACCGGATCGACCGCGCCGACCTCAAGCCCGGTGACGTCCTCAACGACGCGGGCAGTCACGTCATCGTCTTCAAGCGCTGGAGCAACGCGGCGCACAGCGCGTTCGACTACTACAGCTTCGGCTCCACACCGGTGAAGCTCCGGGAGAACGTCTCCGTCAACGCCGCCGAGATCGACGGCCACCCGAACGGGAACTACGTCGCCCGCCGCTACGACCACATCAAGGACGACGAGGCCCCGGCCCCGGCGCCGGCTCCCGACGGGGCGGTGGTGGATGTCAACGCCGACGGACGGCTGGAGATCTTCGCCCGCAACAACAACGGCGGGGTCATGACGACCTACCAGACCGCGCCGAACGGCTCGTGGACCACGAACTGGACCGACCTGCGGGGTTCCGATCTGACCGGCCGGCTGGCGACCGGGGCCAACGCGGACGGCCGCCTGCAGGTGTTCGCCCGCAACGGCAACGGCGGCGTGATGACCGCCTTCCAGACCACCGTGAACGGCACCTTCTCCACGTGGCGCGACCTGGGCGGCAGCAACCTGGTCGGCAACATCGCTGTGGGCCGCAACGCCGACGGGCGCCTGGAGATCTTCGCCCGCAACGGCAACGGCGGCGTGATGACCAGCTGGCAGACCACCGCCAACGGCACCTTCTCGGCGTGGAAGGACCTCGGCGGCCAGATCGTCTCCGACCCGGCCGTCGGCAACAACGCCGACGGACGACTGGAGATCTTCGCCCGCAACGAGAACGGCGGCATCATGACCGCCTACCAGACCACCGTCAACGGCACCTTCAGCGGCTGGGCCGACCTCGGCGGCACCAACCTGATCGGCAGCCCCTCGGTCGGCCGCAACGCCGACGGACGCCTGGAGGTCTTCGCCCGCAACGGCAACGGCGGCGTCATGACGGCCTTCCAGACCACCGTGAACGGCAGCTTCGGCGCCTGGCGGGACCTCGGCGGCCAGATCGTCTCCGACCCGGCCGTCGGCAACAACGCCGACGGACGACTGGAGATCTTCGCCCGCAACGAGAACGGCGGCATCATGACCGCCTACCAGACCACCGTCAACGGCACCTTCGGCGCCTGGGCCGACCTCGGCGGGACGAATCTGGTCGGTACGCCGTCCGCCGGACGCAACGCCGACGGACGCCTGCAGATCTTCGCCCGCAACGGCAACGGCGGCGTGATGACCAGCTGGCAGACCACCACCAACGGCACCTTCTCGGCGTGGAGGGACCTCGGCGGTCAGATCACCTGACGCCTCCCGGTGGGTGTGCCGGAACTCCGGCAC
>NZ_JBHSBL010000024.1:21416-214468 GCF_042650585.1 Actinoplanes subglobosus | reverse complement strand
CCCCCGGATGGTGACGGACGCCACCATCGGGGGCCCTCTTCACCGGCGCTTCACCTCCGGCCGACCAGGATCGCGCGGTGCGTTACGCGAAGATTGTTCACGCGTGGGCGGCGGTCACCCTGCTGGCCGCCTGCTCGGCCGGTCCGGCACACCCCGCGGCATCCGGGTCGCCGTCGCCGCCGGTGCCGCCGGCGGTCTCCCCGGCGCCGTCCGGGCCGGGCCCGGCACAGCTGCTGGCGGCCCGCCGGGCGCGGTACGGCATCCCGGACTTCGCACCCGCACCCACCCCGCAGCCGATCACGCTGCCCGACGGCGACGCGGTGGAGTATCTGCACCGGATCCCGACCGATCAGAAGGTCGCGTTCCTGACCATCGACGACGGCTATCTCAAGCTGCCGGAGGCGCAGGAGCTGGTCGCGGCCGCGGGTGTGCCGGTCACGCTGTTCCTGACGACCGACGCCGTGCGCGACGACCCGGCGTACTTCCGGCCGATGATCGACGCGGGTGCGGTCGTCGAGGCGCACACGGTCACGCATGCGGGGCTGCGCGGCCGGTCCTACGAGTTCCAGAAGCGCGAGATCTGCGACTCGGCCGACGAACTCGCGACGTGGTTCGTACGACGGCCGACGCTGTTCCGTCCGCCCTTCGGGGAGAAGGACGCCACCACGCTGCGGGCGGCCAGGGACTGCGGGATGACGGCGGCGTTCATGTGGACCGAGACGGTGCACAAGGGCAAGGTGCGCTACCAGGAGGGCAAGCCGGTCAAGCCGGGCGACATCCTCCTGATGCACTTCCGGGAGGCGTTCCGCGACGATTTCGTGTCGGCGCTGAAGGCCATCCACCGCGCCGGGCTCACCCCGGCACTGCTGGAGGACTACATGCCACCCCGGGCGGCGGCCGGCGCCACCGTGCGGTGACGCCGGCCGGATCTCAGCGGGACACGTACCGGCGCAGCCGTACCGGCGTGACCTGCCGGTCCTCGGCCTCGCCCTGTTCGACGGGCCGGACGTGCCGGAGCGCGCGGCGGCTGCCGTCCCAGCTCATCGCGTAGTACCGGTACAGCCGGACCACCTCGTCGCCGGACAGCGGCTCGTCGGCGTCGGCGTCCACGTCGGGGGCGTCCTTGATGTACGCCTTCTCGAACGGCACGACGACCCGGTCGCCCTGCATCTCGGCGTCGCGCAGCGGCACGAGTGACTCGCCGAGGCCGAACCAGCCGGTCCGTACGCTGGCCCAGGCGGGCTCACCGGCGGCGTCACTCCAGACCGCGCCGATGCTGCCGACCTTGTCTCCGGTGCTGTCGTACACGTCGTGGCCGTACAGCGAATCGATCTTCTCCCGAGCGATCACGGTGCCTCCTCGGTCCAGGGGGTTGTGCGTCACCTGCTACCCGGCCGCGGTGCCGTAACCACTCGAAGTCACTCCCCAGAGGTCTCTTGACCGGTAAAGAGAAGGCGGGCTACTGTACCGGTACAGAACCTAGTCGAAGGAGCCCTCGTGAACTTCCCCGTCGCCCTCGTCACCGCCGTCGCCGCCACCCGGGACGCCACCGGAAGCGCCCGGCCCGGCGCCCCCGTCGTCCCGCACGCGGAGCGCCCCCGGCGTACCCGCACGATCCGCGCCGGACTGGCCCGCAACCTGATCCGCGCCGCCCACGTGATCGCCCCGACCTGACCGCGGCGCTATCGTGTCCGTCGAGGGAGGCGGTGACGTGGCGGGACGGGTGACATTGCAGACGATCGCCGACCGGGTCGGCGTGAGCCGCATGACCGTCTCCAACGCGTTCTCCAAGCCCGACCAGCTCTCCGCCGCCCTGCGCGCCCGCATCCTGGCCGCCGCCGACGAGCTCGGCTACGTCGGCCCCGACCCGGCGGCACGCGCCCTGGCCAAGGGCACCACCGGCACCATCGGCATCGTCCTGACCTCGTCGCTGCGATATGCGTTCACCGACCAGGTCGCCACCGGTTTCCTCGGCGCGATCGCCGAGCAGCTCGCCCCGACCGGCCTGGCCATCACCCTGCTCACCTCCTGGGACAGCGGCGCCATCGTCCCCGCCCGCGACCTGGCGATGGACGGCGCGCTGATCTACTCCTGCGACCCGACGTCCTCGGTCGTCGACATCCTGTCCCGCCGCAAGCTGCCGCTGGTCTACGTCGACCAGGACCCGGTCCCGGAGTATTCGAGCGTCAACGTCGACGACCGCGCGGGCGCCCGCGCCGCCGCACAGCACCTGGTCGATCTCGGTCACCGCGAGATCGGCCTGCTGCTGTCCGGCCTGCACGGCCCGTTCGGCATCGTCGACCCCACCCGCATCCCCCTCGACGCCCACGCCTCCCGGCAGCGGATGCTGGGCTGGCAGGACGCGCTGCGCCCGGCCGGGATCACCCCGGTCGCGGCCCGCCAGGACGGCAAGGACCTGGAGTCGGCCCGGCGCGGCGCCCGCCTGCTGCTCGACCGCCCCGACCGGCCGACCGCGATCCTCTGCTTCTCCGACGTCATCGCGCACGGTGTCCTGCAGATCGCCGCCGAGCTGGGCATCCGGGTTCCGGACGACCTCTCGGTGGCCGGTTTCGACGACAATCCGCTGGCCGCGCGGGTGACGCCGGCGCTCACCACGGTCCGCCAGGACATCGAGGCGAAAGGCCGGGCCGCGGCGGCGGCGCTGACGACGGCGATCGCGCAGTCCCGCGTCGGCGGCACCGTCACACCCCAGCACATCCTCCTCCCCACCGACCTGGTGATCCGCGACAGCACCGCGCCCTTCCGCCGTTGACCTTTCCTCGGTACGCCGTGGGCCGCCCCCGCCGAACCACCACGCCCGGGGGCGGTTGGCCTACCGTGGGACGGGTGGTTCCTCCGTGGCTGTCCGATGTGCTGCCCGGCGGCTGTGTGGTCACCGAGGTCGTGGCTCGTACCGGCGGATCTCTGCACACCGTCCTCGAGGTGCGCCTGCGGGGCGCCGCGCCGCTGATCGTGAAGCGGTACTCCGGCGAGTGGGACTGGAAGCAGGCCAAGGAGGTGTACGTCTACGGGCTGATGGCCGGCCTGGACGCGGTGCCGCGGGTGGTGCATGCCGACCATGAGCGGGCGACGACCGTACTCACGATGATGCCGGGCAAGCCTATGTGGGAGCGCCCGCCGGAGCCCCGGGCGGTCCGGAACGCCTACCGCCGGATCGGCGCGTTCCAGGCGGCGCTGCACCGGATCGGGATGCCGGCCTACGGCTTCCTGAAGACCGGGATCGTCGATCCGGTCGCCGACAACACCACCTACATGCGGCGGAAGTTCGTCCGGCAGCTGGACGAGTTCGTCGCGGCCGGCGGTCCGGCCGACATCCACGACGCCGTCGCGCGCCGGGTGGCCGCCGCAGACCACTGCTTCGCCGCCTGCACCGGCGCGGTGCTGTGCCACAACGACCTGCACGAGGGCAACGTCCTGGTCGACGGGGCGGGCGTGGTCACCGGTTTCGTCGACGTCGAGAACGCCGAGGCCGCCGACCCGATGACCGACCTGGCGAAGACGATCCAGTTCGCCCCGTCCCCGGCGAAGCGGGCCGCCCTGCTCGACGGCTACGGCCCGCTCCCACCTCTCGGCGCCGAACGGATCGACCTGTACCGGATGTTCCACGCGCTCGAACTGTGGACGTGGTTCACGTCGATCGGCAACACCGAACCCCTGCCCGCGTTGCTCGGCGATCTCCGCACCCTCGGTTCGCCCCCTTCGAGGTCATGAACCGGCGTCCGGCTGCGGAACCACCCCGGTAGCGGTTATGACCGGTGGCATGAACGTGCGACACATCAACCCGGGCGGGCTTCACCGCGCCGGTGCTTTCAGCCAGGCCGTCGTCGTCGAGCACCCCACGAAGACGATCTGGATCGGCGGGCAGAGTGACGCCGACGCCGTCAGCGGGTTCGCCGGCCGGACGATCGGTGAGCAGACCGTGAGGACACTGCGCACCATCGCCACCGTCCTGGAGGCCGAGGACGCGACCCTGGCGAACGTCGTGCACTGGACCGTCGCCATCGTCGAGGGCAACCGTGCCGACGAGTGCCTGGCGGCGTTCCGGCAGGTATGGGACCCTGCCGATCCGCCGCCCGCTGTCACGGTCCACTTCGTCGCCGGGCTGGGTCCCGATCAGGTCGTCCAGATCGGCGCCGTCGCCGTGGTGTGACGGCCGCCGGTCAGCGCGGGATCGCCGTGCCGTGGCGGCAGCCGGAGCAGCCGACCGCGCTCAGGCCGGTCCACGTGTTCAGGTCCGCGCTCGTCGCGGTCCACAGGCCGCCGTTGGTGTACTTGTCGACGTAGATGCGGTACTGGCCGTTGTCGAGGCGGACCAGGGACGGGCCCTCGTAACCGGAGGCCCACAGGTTGCCCTGGTTGATCCAGCCGCCGGTGAGACGGTCGGTGCTGGTCCAGTGCTCGATGTACTTGGTGGTCTCGTTCTTGACGAACGAGTGCCAGGTGTTGCCCGACTTCACCACGTAGGCGTCGATGTGGTTGAACCCGAGTCCCCACATCTGCTGCGGCGCGCTCCACGAGGTGAGGTCGCTGTTCTGGGCGGTGTAGACGTACGGCCGGAAGCAGTTGGAGCAGGTCGTCTGTGCGACGTTGGCGATGATGTTGACGGTCGAGCCCTCGATGTAGAACTCGGGCGCCCACGTGAACTTCGTGCTGCTGATCCCGGACGGCACGGTGGCGATGTTGGTCCAGTTCAGCAGGTCGGTGCTGCGCGCGACGGCGAAGTAGGTGGAGTTGGTCGTCCAGGACTGCCACGTGTACGCGATGTAGTAGGTGCTCCCCCGCTTGATGATGCTCGGGTCGCGGAGCACGCCGGTCGGTCCCCGGAAGTTGGTGTCGTAGAGGACGTTGTAGCTGGTGCCGCCGTTGGTGGACTGGTAGATCCACAGTTCCTGGTCGGCCGCCCCGTCACCCTTGAAGGTGGCGTAGATCAGGGTCGTCGCGGCCGCCGCCGGCTGGGGTACGGCCAGGAGTCCGAGGAGGAGAGCGACGGCACCGGCCGCCGCGGTCAGGATGCGCTTCATCCCCGAAATATCGGCAGGGCGGCGGGGTACGTCCATCAGTCGATCGGCACCATTCAATACCGATCGCACTCGAACACCTGTCAGCCGAGCAGGGCACCGAGCCACAGGCCGGTGTTGCGCTCGACGTACTCGGCATCCGAGCGCCAGGCGTCGCCGTGCCCGGTGCGCCAGTGCGTGGTCCACGGTTCGACACCGAGCAGCGCCTGATCGCGCAGGAAGTCATGCATCGACCGGGTACGGACAGCCAGCATCGGCGCCAGGTCGCGGCGCTGCCGTTCGTCGAGCCCGTAGGCATCGGCGAACGCCCGCAGCCGGGGACCGGCGTCGTCCGCCCGCTGCCAGTCCGGATGCGCCGACAGGGGGATGAAGCCGTGCGCCGCGTAGGCGAGGTCCCACAGCCGGGAACCCGGGGCCACGCCGTCCCAGTCGATGAAGACCATGCGCTCGCCCACCACGAGGTTCCACGGTGCGAGGTCGTGATGGACGATCAGATCGTTGCTGTCGGCCGGGATCAAATTGTTCCACTTCGCGTCCGGCGGCGGGGTGAACGTCTCGCAGGCGTCGTGGAGGTCGCGGATCAGCCGCCCGACCCGGGCCAGCTGATCGACCGGCTCCATCAGGTCGAACCGGGACGGCCACGGCACGTCGCCGGGGACGAAGGTCAGCACCTCCCGGCCCTTCCCGTCGATCCCGAGCGGCCGGGGCGCACCCCGGAACCCGGCCGACCACAGATGCTCCAGCAGCGCGTGCACCGCCGGCGTCCACGGTCCGGCCGGCCGGCGCACGGTGTCACCGACCCGCACCACACCGGCCGACACGTTGCCTCCGGTGAGCGGAATCTCCTCGGTACTCATACCGCCTACTCTGCCCGACATCGGCGCGGGTTTCCGGGGGCGGGTGCCGGGGCATCGATGGTCCCGATGAACACCGGAGACCTTATCGACGGACGGTTCCGCCTGCGGGGGCGGCTCGGTGCCGGCGGCATGTCGGTGGTGTGGCGCGCCCACGACGAGGTCCTCGGCCGCGACGTGGCCGTCAAGGTCCTCTCCCCCGCCCTGGCCCGGGACCCGGCACGTCTGGCGCACATCCGCGACGAGGCACGGGCGGTCGCCCGGCTGCGGCATCCGAACATCGTCGAGGTGTACGACTACGGTGAGGCCGGCTCTCTCCCGTACCTCGTGATGGAAGTCGCCGAAGGCCGCACCCTGGCGCAGTTGCTGACCGCCGGCGCGCTGCCCTGGGAGACCGCCGTCGTCATCGTCGCCCAGGTCGCCGCGGCACTGGCCGCCGCCCACGAGCGCGACGTCGTGCACCGGGACGTGAAACCCGACAACGTGGTGGTCTCCGGCGCACGGGTGAAACTGCTCGACTTCGGTATCTCGGCGCTCTCCGGCGACGACGACCGGACAACCGGCTACCTGCTGGGCACTCCGGCCTACCTGGCGCCGGAACGTCTCGAACACGGCGTCGTCCGCCCGGCGACCGATGTCTACGCGCTGGGCCTGCTGCTCTACCGTGCGCTCGCGGGGCGTCTGCCGTGGGCGGCGTCGACCGCCACCCAGATGCTGCGGGCACACCGCTACCACGAGCCGCACGGCCTGCCACCGGTCGCCGGGCTGCCCGCCGAGGTCGCCGACCTGTGCCGCCGCTGCCTGGCCAAGAATCCCGCCCATCGGCCGAGCGCGGCAGCGGCGGCGGAGGCGCTGGCCGCGGCCGTGGCCCTGGACCCGGCGACCCTCACACTGCCCGGCCCGGTGCCCGCAGCGGTCCCGGTCCGGGCACCCCGGCCGGCCCCGACGGTCGCCGTGCCGGCCGGGTCGCGGCGGCGGGTCGCGGCCGTCTCCGCGGCCGTGCTGGTGGCGGCCGGTGCGGTCGCCGCGGTGACCCTGACCCCCGACGCTCCCGGGCCAGTGGCGCAGGCCGCCGCCACCCCACCGGCCGCACCGAAGCCGGAATGCACCGTCGGCTTCGTCGTCGCGACCGGCGATGGCCGCTTCACCACGAGGGTCAGCGTGGCCAACACCGGCGACGTGCCGATTCCGGCGGCGCCGCTCTCCTTCACCCTCCCGGCCGACCAGCGACTGGCCGGCGGCACACCGGGTGTCTGGCGTCAGAGCGGCCGGACCGTCACCGCCCGCATCGCGGACCTGGCCCCGGGCCACGATCACACCGCCACCGTCCGCGGCACCTCCCGCGGCAGCGGCACCCCACCGCACGACTTCACCCTCGACGGTACGGCCTGCCGGGTGACCCTGGCGGTGTCGCAGTCCGCGCCGGCCCCCACCGCCGCCGATCCCGCGAAGCCCGCGCCCGCCGGGCCGCCGGCGAAGAAGCCCAAGAAGCCGAAACCGAAGGACGCCAAGGGCTCCCCGCTGACGTAACTCCCCCGGGCGACACCGTCTTGCCGCGCGGCAACCGCAGCCCAATGATGGCTGCGTGACTCAGGCACCGGCCGCGCCCGCACCGGAACGACAATGGGTTTGGTTCCCCGTTCCACGACGAGGTTCGGACTGGGCCTGGGCCTGCGGCATCTTCACGGTGGCGTCACTGCTCGCCTGCGGGCTCGCCACCGATGTCATGAACGCCCCTGATCCCGGAACGCCGGGCTACGACGCGTGGAGCGAGGAACACGGCGGCACCCTCGTGCTCGTCGGTATCGGCGTGCCGATGTCGCCGGTGCTCGTGTTCTGGCTGTCGCGGCTGCTGTTCTTCGGGGCCCTGAAGCTGCATGAGCGGTGGCAGGACCGCACGAACCGGCTGCACCAGCGGAAGGCCCAGCACGAGCTCCTCCTGACCGAACGGGTCAACGCGCTCCACGTCAACGTCCGGCACCAGCAGAGGTCGCTGCACGCCATGGCCCGTGAGACGCAGGAGGTCGCCGACGAGTTGGAGGTGTATCTGCGGGACCGGCTCGCGGTCCTCGACCGGCTCAGCGCGGAGCTGCGGGACAAGGAGGAGCTGGCCAAGAACACCCCGCAGATGGTCGAAGCGCTCGACAACTGGCTGGAAGCCCGGTCCCGCCGGGATCTCCGCAGCAACCGGCGCTTGCAGTACGTCTCCCTCGTCGTCGCCATCCTCTTCGGATTCGTCGTGAACTGGCTGTCCAACCCGGTCCTGACGATGCTGAGGACCTGGCTGGAGTAGCGCTGGCCCTACCCTCCATTGGGGAGCCTGCCGCAATGACCGGCGACCGGAATCTCGCAACGATCGGTGCATGACATCGACGAAGACGAGATCCTCGCGCGCCCTGGCCCTCACCCTGACCGTGACCGTCGCCCTGACCGGCTCGGGAGCGGCGGCCGCGACCGCCGCGACGTACGACCCGGCGATGCGCGACGCGGCCCGGCGGGTTCTCGAGGCCGGCGCTCCCGGCTACATGGCCCGTATCGACGACGGCCGCCGGATCGCGGTGACGGCCGCCGGGGTGGCCGACCGCCGGACCGGGCGGCCGCTGACCGGACGGGACCAGTTCGAGATCGGCAGCAACACCAAGACCTTCACCGCCGTCCTGGCGTTGCAGCTGGTCGACAGTGGACATCTGACGCTGGACGCGCCGATCGAGGATTACCTGCCCGGCGTCGTCCCCAACGGGCCGAACATCACCGTGCGGATGCTGCTCAACCACACCAGCGGGCTCTTCAACTACACCGCCGATCCGGAGTTCTTCGCCGGGATCAGGCAGGATCCGCAGCGGGTCCGCACCGACCAGGATCTGCTCGACGTGGCCTTCCGGCACGAACCGGACTTCGCCCCGGGTACGAGCTGGTCCTACTCCAACACGAACTACATCGTGATCGGGGTGCTCCTGCGGACGGTGACCGGCCGGAGCCTCGCCGAGCTGGTCCGGCAGCGTATCGCCGGACCACTCGGCCTGAAGCACACCTACGTCGCCGACCCGCGGGCCACCACCACCGGCCGTGGATACGCCCACGGCTACTCGGTCACCTTCGCCGGCCCCGCACCGGCCTACACCGACATCTCGGCCTGGCCGCTCGGCGGGTTCGCCGGAGCGGCCGGAGCGATCATCTCCACACCCGGCGATCTGTCGCACTTCTTCTCCGCGCTGCTGAGCGGGAGGTTGATGTCGGCACGGCAGCTCGGGCAGATGAAGACGACGGTTCCGCTGCCCGAGGGATGGGGAGACGGCGGCTACGGACTGGGCCTGATGCGGATCGACTCACCGTGCGGCACGGTGTGGGGCCACGGCGGCGACACCTTCGGGCACCACAGCACCGCGGTGACGACCGCCGACGGGCGGCGCAGCGCGGTCACCGACGTCACCGCCAACCCCGGCGACACCGTGCCCAACGACGGAGTCGTCCGCTTCCAGCAGGTCGTCACCGCGGCCGACACCGTGGTCACCTGCCGGATGCTCGGCAAGCCCGCCCCGGGCCACCCGGAGGTCCGGCAATGAGGAACGGCAGCCGGGCGTACGGAACCTAGGCGGACCGGACGTCCAGGACGGCCTTGCCCGCGACCTTGCGGCTCAGCAGCTGCCCGACCGCGTCCTGGTAGGAGTTCCAGTCACCGCGCCAGCCGACCGGGATCTCCAGCCGACCCTGCTCGGCGAGGCGGACGAGAAACCGCAGGTCGCCACCGAGCGGCACGGTGATGTTGAACGTCTCGATGCGCCCGCGGTCGTGGTTGATCCGGGCCTGCTCGAAGTCGATCGTGGTCGGCTCCTTGGACGCCATGCCCACCGCCGCGATCACACCTCCGGAGGTGAGCCGCTGGTAGGCGTCGGCCAGCTGCTGCCCGCCGACGTTGTCCACCACGCCGTCGACCCGGCCGGTCATCGCCTGCGGGCCGACGACTACCTCGGCCGCGCCGATCTCGAGCAGGCCCTCGCCCCGCTCGGGCGAACCGACGGACGCGACCACCTCCGCGCCGGCCAGGTTGGCCAGTTGCACGGCGAACCGGCCGACACCACCGGACGCCCCGGTGACCAGCACACGCTTGCCGAGCAGGGAACCGAGCCGCCGGACGGCCTGCATCGCGGTGATGCCGGCGACCGGCAGCGCCGCCACGGCACCGAGGTCGACCCCGTCCGGGACGACCGCGAGCTCGCCGGTGTCGGCCGCGCGCAACTCCGCCCACGCCCCCGACCAGCCGAAGGTGACCACACGTGTCCCGGCCGGCGGGCCCGAACCGTCGGCGGCCGGGGTGACCACGACACCCGCCGCGTCCCACCCGGGGATCGTGCCGTCCGGCAGCTCCGGCGTCCGGAAGGCGACCTCCCCGAAGTTGAAGGAGAACGCGACGACCCGGATGAGCGCCTGCGCGGGGCCGGGACGCGGATCCGGCGCGGTGTCCAGGCGCAGCATGTGCCGGCCGGCCCGGTGGTGAACCAGTGCTTTCATCGTCGATCCGATCTGCGTGTGTGCCGGGGTCGGCCGGGTGCTGCTCAGCCGCGCCACCGGCCGGCATGCCCGGCCATGAAGCCGTCGGTTTCCGCGGGCTGCGCGAGGACCCGTCGCGGACCTCGGTGTCGCCGCGTTCGGCGCGTTGCGCCACGCCCTTGCCGCGATCAGCCGGCGTTCTCCAGCGTCGGGTAGTCGGTGTAGCCGGTGTGGTCGCCGCCGTAGAAGGTCGCCTGGTCCGGCGTGTTGTACGGGCCGCCGGCCCTGATCCGCACATCGAGGTCGGGGTTGGCCAGCCACAGCGCGGCCAGGGACACCGCGTCCGCGACACCGGACTCCAGCGCCTCGTGTGCGGCGTCGGCCGTGGCCGGGTAGACCGCCATGGTCTCGTGCGGGTTGAGGATGAGGGTGCTCGACCACACGTCACGCAGGGCCTTGGTGATGCCGCGGGTGCCCATCTCGATCACGTGGACGTAGGCGATGTCGAGCGCCGCGAGCTCGTTGAGCAGCGCGGTGTAGACCGGAACCGGGTCACTCTCGACGATGCTGTTGTACGGGCTTCCGGGGGAGATCCGGATGCCGACGCGGTCGGCGCCGACGGCCTGGGCGACCGCCCGCACGACCTCGACCGCGAAACGGACGCGGTTGTCGGTCGAGCCGCCGTACTCGTCGGTGCGCAGGTTGGTGTTGTCGGCGAGGAACTGGTGCACCAGGAAGCCGTTGCCACCGTGCACCTCGACACCGTCGAAGCCGGCCTCGATGGCGGCACGGGCGCTCTGCGCGTGCTCCTCGATGATGCCGGCGATCTCGGCCTTGGTCGCCTCACGCGGCGTCGGGTGGTCCAGCGGGCCCTGGAAGCTGATCATCTGCTCGCCGGAGGCCACCGGGGACGGCGCGACCGGCAGCTCGCCGTTCGGGTAGAGCGAGGGGTGCCCGATCCGCCCGCAGTGGGTGATCTGAGCGAAGATGCGGCCGCCCTCGGCGTGCACCGCGTCGGTGACGACGCGCCAGGCCGCGACCTGCTCGGCGCTGTGCAGGCCGGGGGTCAGGATGTAGCCCTGACCCTGGACGCTGGGCTGGATGCTCTCGGAGACGATCAGGCCGGCGCCGGCGCGCTGGGCGTAGTACTCGGCGGTCAGCGGGGTGACGACGCCGTCCGGGGTCGCCCTGTTCCGCGTCATGGGGGCCATCACCAGGCGGGACGGCAACCGCAGCCTGCCCACCGTTACCGGGTCGAAAAGTGTGCTCACGACATTCTCCTCACTGACGCTTAGAACGCCCCAAAGCGAGTTACTTGATTGAATCACGGATATCCTGGCACGATTGCTTGAGCGAATCAACCAATTCTGGATTCTTCATCGCCTCAAGTACGTGAACTACAATCCGTTCATGGCAGTACCTTCCGTGCCGGCAACCGCGGCGACCGCCCTTGAGCAGGCCATGTTCACGTTTGTCGACGCGTACAACCAGGCGTGGGAAGCCGCCGCGGCCGAGCACGGGCTCAGCACCGCTCACGCCTGCGTGCTGGGCCGGGTCGAGACACGCCGCAGCATGGGCGAGCTCGCTGAGGAGCTGCGCTGCGACGCCTCCAACATCACCCAGATCGTCGCCCGCCTCGAGACCCGCGACCTGGTTCGTCGTGAGCCCAACCCGGAGGACCGGCGGTCCCGGCAGATCGTGCGCACACCGAGCGGCGACGACCTCTACGGCGCGTTCGAGCAGACCTTCGAGTTCCCGAGGGACGCCGCGTCGCACCTGACCGACGCCGAGCGTGAGCAGCTCACCGCTCTGCTGCGGAAGGCCCTGGGTGGCTGATACGGCGATGGCCGCGGTGAGACCCTCGACACGCCGGACGGGAGCCGAGTCCGCGCCGAGGCATGTCCGGCGGTGTGAAAGCGTTGCCCCTGAGGACGACGAAAGAGGTGCAGCACGATGAGCACGCAGAAGGCCATCCTGGCCGGGGGTTGTTTCTGGGGCATGCAGGACCTGATCCGCAAGCGTCCCGGCGTGGTCACCACCCGGGTGGGATACACCGGCGGGCAGGTGGCGAATGCGACGTATCGCAACCACGAGGGGCACGCCGAGGCCATCGAGATCGTCTTCGACCCGGCGGCCACGTCGTACCGGGATCTGCTGGAGTTCTTCTTCCAGATCCACGACCCGACGACGGTGAACCGGCAGGGCAACGACATCGGTACGAGCTACCGCTCGGCGATCTTCTTCGAGTCCGACGAGCAGAAGGACGTCGCCGAGGACACCATCGCCGACGTGGACGCGTCCGGGTTGTGGCCGGGCAAGGTGGTCACCGAGGTGACCGCGGCCGGCCCGTTCTGGGAGGCCGAGCCGGAGCACCAGGATTACCTGGAGCGCATCCCGGACGGCTACACCTGCCACTTCCCGCGCCCGAACTGGACTCTGCCGCGCCGCGCGCAGTGACGACGGACTGATATCAGCTAATCGGTATGGGGGCGGCGACGCCCCCATACATTGACGCCCATCAAAGCGATGTCTAGCGTTCAGGCACACCCACCCGGCGTGTGCCGACCCCTGCCCGCGCCGGTTCCCCAGCGCGAAAGGGCACACCCATGCTGCGTGGAGTACGCCGCCTGACACTCGCCGCGACCGCGGTCCTGCTACTGGCCCTCGCCGGGCCACCGGCCACCGCACACGATCCGGGCACCCCGGAGGGCCGGGCCGAGCAGGCCGAGATGCTGAGGATCTACGAGCCGACCTGGCGCAGCGGGACCGCGATGGTCGCCGCCGCACCGGTGACCTGCGTGAACGGCAAGGCCGGGACGTACCCGTGCAAGAACGTCGACCTGCTGAGCTTCCTGCCGCAGTCGGCGCTGGGCGGCGGCGGCTCGTCGAGCATGTGGTACTGGACGGACACCCGCGACAACAACGAGTACATCCTCTACTGCCGGTCCAACGGCATGTCGTTCGTCAACGTCACCGACCCGTCGAACCCGCGCTACCTGGGCAACCTGCCGTCCTCCAACGGGGTCAGCTCGTCCTGGTGCGACGTCCGGACGTACAAGAACTACGCCTACATCGGCAAGGACTCGGTGTCGCACGGCATCCAGATCTTCAACCTGAACAAGCTGCAGGGCGTGACCACCACGCAGACGTTCACCGCGGACGCGCGCTTCACCGGGCTGACCAACAGCCACACCCTGCAGATCAACCAGGCCACCGGCTTCCTGTACGTCTCCGGCGCGAACACGTGCAGCAAGGGCCTGACGATCTACGACATCAAGACGCCGCTCACCCTGACGCTGGCCGCCTGCTACAGCCGTGAGGTCTACTCGCACGAGTCGATCGTGGTGAACTACGCCGGCCCGGACACCCGCTACACCGGCCGGGAGATCGCGTTCAACTACACCGGCCAGGGCAAGCGGTTCCAGATCCTCGACGTGACGAACAAGTCGAACATCGTCGTGCTGTCCAGCGTCACGCACCCGGGCGCCAGCTTCATCCACCAGGGCTTCGCGACCAGCGACTACAAGCACATGATCGTCAACGACGAGACGATCAGCACCGCCTCCGGCAGCCCGGACTTCGTCTACAACATCGAGAAGCTGGACGCCGCCCGCTACGTGGGCCGGGACAACGGCACCCGCGGCACGTTCGTCAACCACAACGGCTACACCGTCGGCAACCGGCACTTCCAGGCCGCGTACCGCGGTGGCCTGCGGATCCTCGACACCACCAACGTCGCCTCAGCCTCGCTGCCCGAGGTCGGTTACTTCGACGTCGACCCGTCGTCGAACGCCAGTGGCTACAGCGGCAGCTGGATGGCACTCCCGTACCTCAAGAACGGGGTGGTCGCCGTCCAGAGCATCGGCGTCGGGCTGTTCCTGGTCCGGCCCACCGGCGCGGCGGCAGTGAGCTGACCGGCCAGAACGCGCGTCACCGCCGCCTGACCGCGGCGGTGACGCTGGCCGGCTTCGTCGGGGCCGCCTACCTCTTCCTGGACAGCCGCGCGCCGGCCGTACCGCCGCCGCCGGCTCCCTCACCGGTCGCCTACAACAGCGACGGACTCTCCGACGCCTACGACGGTTTCCGTGCCGAGGCCCTGGAGCTACCCACCGGGCGCGGGCCGGGCACGGTCTCCCTGCGGGTGACCGGCCCCGGCGGCCCGGTCACCGATTTCCAGAAGATCCACACCAAACCCATGCACATGTACGTCCTCCGCGACGACCTGTCCGGCTATCAGCACCTGCACCCGGACGTGGTGAACGGAACGTGGACGGCTCCGGTGACCATCGACGACGGCGGCGCCTACCGGGTGTACATCGAGTTCGTGCCGTTCGGCCGCCCCGAGGGCGCGGACCCGACGGTGCTGGGCGTGCCGTTCGTGATCGCCGGCGACACCAGCATGGTCCCGGTGCCGGCCCCGGAGGCGGAGGCCCACGCCGGGGATTACCTGGTCCGCCGCCTCGACGGCACCGCCGACCTGACCTCGGGCACGCAGACGGCGCTGCAGTTCCAGGTGCTGCGCGACGGCCGGCCGGCGACGCTCGAGCCGTATCTCGGGGCCTACGCCCACCTGTCCAACTTCGAGGTGCGCACCCAGGGCCTGAAGCATCTGCACCCGATCCCGACGAGCGCCACCGGCGCGGCGCCACCGGACGGTGTGCTGGCCTTCCACGCCGCGTTCGCCGAACGTGGCGACAAGCGGCTGTTCCTCCAGTTCCGCGCGGGTGGCGAGGTCCACGAGGTGGCGTTCACCGTCTTCACGACCTGACCGATTTCAAGCTTGTTACCCGCTATGGCAGCTTATGGTATGACCAGGACGATATATAAGCTCATCACTATCCCCGCGTCATAATTTATCCACACATTGCCATGTGTGGATATCTGGTTCGGGAGGAACCGCGTGAAGAAATCCCTCGCGCTTGCCGGCGTCACCGCGCTGGTCGGCAGCGCCCTCGTGGCCACCGCCGCGAGCAGCTCGGCAGCAGTGCCGCAGCCCAAACCCACCGAGGCCCAGGCCGTCAGCCGGTCCGGTGACCTGATCAAGGCCCGTCCGGCCGCGATCGCCGCCGCCGGTGGCGAGTCCTACACCGCCTACCGCTCCACCGTGGACGCCGACGGCGACGCCCACGTCCGCTACACCCGCAGCTACCAGGGTCTGCGCGTGTACGGCGGTGACTTCGTCGTGCACACCGACGCCGCGGGCAAGCTCACCGGCACCTCGGTCGGCCTGGCCGCGCCCCTCACACTGGTGACCACCCCGAAGGTCACCAGCGCGAAGGCACTGCGGGCAGCCCAGGACCGCTTCGAGGGCACCCGCACCGCGAGCGGCACCCCGGAGCTGTTCGTCGACGCGAGCACCGGACACGGCCGTCTCGCCTGGGAGACCGTGATCCACGGCTGGGCTCCCGACAAGCAGACCCCCTCCCACCTGCACGTCATCACCGACGCGATCACCGGCGCGCACATCGGCGAGTACAACGAGATCGAGTCCGTCGCGGGCACCGGCGCCAGCGTCTACTCGGGCACCGTCGCCGTCGACACCACACTGTCCGGCTCCACGTACAACCTGATCGACCCGGAGCGCGGCAACGGGCGCACCTGCGACATGAACAACGGCACCAGCACCTGCACCACCTTCACCGACGACGACAACATCTGGGGCACCGGCGCCACCACCAGCCGGCAGTCGGCGGCCGTGGACGCGCACTTCGGCGCGGCGGCGACGTTCGACTACTTCAAGAACGTGCACGGCCGCAACGGCATCTTCGGCGACGGGCGCGGCGTCCCCTCGCGGGTGCACTACGGCAACGCGTACGTCAACGCGTTCTGGGACGGCGCCCAGATGACCTACGGCGACGGGGCCGGCAACGCCAAGCCGCTGGTCTCCCTCGACGTGGCCGGCCACGAGATGTCGCACGGCGTCACCGAGAACGTGGTGTCCGGCGGCCTGACCTACTCCGGTGAGTCCGGCGGCCTCAACGAGGCCACCAGCGACATCTTCGGTACGGCCGTCGAGTTCTACGCGAACACCGCCAGCGACCCGGGCGACTACGACATCGGCGAGAAGATCGACATCCGGGGCACCGGCGCCCCGCTGCGCTACATGTACAACCCGACCCTGGACGGCTCGTCGCACGGCTGCTGGTCGACCAGCACCAACAGCGTCGACGTGCACTACTCGTCCGGACCGGGCAACCACTTCTTCTTCAACCTGGCCGAGGGCACCGGCGCCACCGCGTACGGCACCTCCCCGGTCTGCGGCAGCGCCGCCCCGGTCACCGGCATCGGCCGGGAGAAGGCCGAGAAGATCTGGTACCGGGCGCTGGACGTCTACTTCACCTCCAACACCCGCTACGTCAACACCACCACCCCGGCGAACACCTCCCGCGCCTACACCCTGTCCGCCGCCACCGACCTGTACGGCCTGTGCTCGACCGAGTACAAGACCGTCCAGGCCGCCTGGACCGCGGTCAACGTCGCCGGCAACGACCTGGAGTGCCCGGTCACCAACGACTTCTCGGTCGCCGTCGCCCCGACGACCCTGTCGCTGGACCCGGGCACCTCGGCCGACGTCACCGTCACCACGGCCAGCGTCAACGGCGAGGCCCAGACCATCGACCTCACCGCCTCCGGCGTCCCGGCCGGCGTGACCGCCACCTTCAGCTCGCCGTCGGTGACCGCCGGCGAAACGTCGACACTCACGCTGACCGCCTCCGAGGACGCCGACAGCGGCCAGTACACGGTCGTCGTCGTCGGCACGTCACCGGCGACGATCAGGCAGGCGAACGTCGCCCTCACCGTCAACGGCCTGCCCGGCTGCTCCGGAAGCAACGCCAGCGACGTCGCGATCTCCGACAACACCACCGTCGAGTCGACCATCGTGATCAGCGGCTGCGCCGGCAACGCGTCGGCGAGCAGCACGGTCGAGGTGCACATCGTCCACACGTACGTCGGTGACCTCGCGTTGTCGCTGGTCGCCCCGGACGGCACGGTCTACTCGCTGCGGGCACGCAGCGGCGGCAGCGCCGACAACATCGACGCCACCTACACGGTGAACCTCTCCTCCGAGGTCGCCGACGGTGCGTGGAAGTTCCGGGTCCAGGACGCCGCGTCCCTGGACACCGGCTACATCAACAGCTGGTCCCTGAACCTCTGACCGGGAGGCCACGGGCCCGCGGCTCTCGCGTTCGTCCTAATGGAACCGCTGGACGAACGCGAGGGCCGTACCGGCGACCTCACGCCAGCCGCTGTCGATCGTGAGCGAATGCCCGCGGTCCGGGATCTCGACGATCTCGGTGACGCCCGGGTTGTCCTTCTGCCGCCGGTAGGACGCCTCGGCGATGGCCCACGGGACGGTGTGGTCCTTCTCGCCGGAGATGATGAGCAGCGGGCCACGGTCCGGACCGGTGGTGTCGACCTTGACCTCGGTCCACGGGTTGAGGTTGGCCGTGGCCGCCTGGAACAGCGGTTCCCCGGAGGCCGGCACCGCGTAGGTGGCGTACAGCTCGCGGGCCTCCTCCTCGGTCACGGCGTTGGCGAAGCCGTACCGGAACTGGTCGTAGGTCAACGGAACGGCCCGGTGGTAGTTGGCCGGGTTGCCGATGACGGCGCTCGCCACCCGCAACGCGGAGATCGGCAGTGGCAGCACCCCACGGAACGGCGCCGGGTCGATCGCCACCGACACCGACGCCAGGCCACGGCCCGCACTGATCTGGGCGAGCAGACCGCCGAACGAATGCCCGACGATCGCGGGCCTGCGCTCCAGCCGGCCGATCAGATCGCAGAAGTGGTCGGCGACCTGGCCGACGCTCTTCTTCGCGAACACCTCGGGACGGGCGTTGGCCTCCTCGACGGTCTCCGGGTCGTCCGGCCAGCCCGGGACGACGGGCGCGTACCCGGCCGCGGCGAACAGCTCCGCCCACCGCTGCCAGCTCGACGGCAACAGCCACAGGCCGTGGATGAACACCACCGGCGGCAGGCCGGAGGCGTTCGCGGCCTCGATCTGTGCGAGATCGCTCTGTGGGCTCATCGTCTGTTCTCCTCTGTCGGCGCGGGTGTGCGGCAGCAGACTAGGTGGCGCGCGACCCGGCGGAGTTGGCCGTCAGCGCACTCGTCGTGTCTCTCCGGGACCGGTTGCGGGACGCCGTTGTCCGATGCCGATGTCCCGTGGCACGGTGAGCGGGTGGAGGCGACACTCGACACCGTCACGCTGGCCCCGCGGGACCGGGAGGACGCGGTCCGATCGCTGGTCCGCGAGAGCGTCGTGCGGGTGGACATAGAACATCATGTCGCGGCGGCGGACATGGCGGTGTCGCTCGCCCTCGGGCAGTGCGGCGAGATCGGCGTCTGCGCCACCCGGGCCACCCCGGCGACGGTCCGGCGGACACCCCGGCTGGCCCGCGAGGACACCGAGCCGATGGTGTTCCTCAGTCTCCAGCGCACCGGATCCAGCATCGTCGTCCAGCACGGCCGGGAGGCGGTGCTGACAGCGGGCGACTTCGCCGTCTACGACACCGCGTCGCCGTACAGCCTGTTGTTCGGCGACGGCATCGACACCACCTTCTTCCGCATACCGCGCTCGGCGCTCGCCCTTCCCGCCGACGCCGTCCGTGACGTCTGCGCGGTCCGCATCGGCACCGGCAACCCCCTGGCCGGCCTGACCTCGCAATACCTGGCCCGGCTGGCCGACGATCCGGCGGTCCTCGGCGGTGGCCACGGCCCGGCGGTCGCGATCCCGACCGCCGAGCTGATCCGGGCCACGCTCTCCGTCCAGCTCGGCGACGGCCGGCTGAGCCGGGACCTGGCCGCGAGCACGCTCGCGACCAGGATCCTCGCCGACATGCGATCGCACCTCACCGATCCGGGCCTGTCCCCGGCAGCGGTCGCGGCCCGGCACCACATCTCCGTGCGCTACCTCCATCGCATCCTGCAACGCGAGGGCATCCGTTACGGCGAGTGGGTCCGCCGCGGCCGGCTGGAAGGGGCCCGCCGCTGGCTCGCCGACCCGGCCCGGACCAGGACACCGATCGCCGCGATCGCCCGGCGCTGGGGTTTCACCGATCCGGCCCACTTCAGCAAGGCGTTCCGCGCCGCCCACGGCGTCAGCCCGCGGCAGTGGCGTGACAGTCAGCGGCCGTAGGACTCCAGCAGTCGCAGCCAGACCTCGCTGACCGTGGGGAACGCGGGGACCGCGTGCCACAGCCGGTCCAGCGGGACCTCGCCGACGATGGCGATCGTCGCGGCGTGCAGCAGCTCCGCGACGTCCGGGCCGGCCACGGTGAAACCGACGATCACCCGCCGGTCCTCGTCGACCACCATCCGGGCCTGTCCACGGAATCCCTCGGCGTGCAGCGCGGACCCGGCGACGGCGGCCAGGTCGTGGTCGACGACCCGGATCCGCAGACCCGCGGCTTCGGCGGCGGCCGCGGTCAGGCCCACCGACGCGACCTCCGGGTCGGTGAACACCACCTGCGGCACAGCACGCCCGTCGGCCGTCGCGACGTGCCGGCCCCACCGGGCGTCGTCGACCGGTGCGCCCGTGGCACGGGCCACGATCACGTCGCCGGCCGCGCGGGCCTGATATTTGCCCTGGTGGGTGAGCAGCACACGCCGGTTGACGTCTCCGGCGGCATACAGCCATCCGCCGCCGTCGAGGACCCGCAACGTGTCGTCGACGGCGAGCCATGACCCGGGTTCCAGGCCGACCGTGTCCAGGCCGATGTCCCGCGTGTTCGGGGTACGACCGATCGCGACCAGCACCTCGTCGGCCTCGACCCGGTCGCCGCCGGTGAGGACGAGGTGGACCGTGCCGTCGCCGTCCCGCCCGGCCGACGCCACCTCGGCACCGAGCCGGACCGTGACGCCCGACTCCCGCAGCGACGCCGTGACCAGCTCGCCCGCGAACGGCTCGGCCTGCGGCAGCACACCGTCGCGGGCCAGCACCGTCACCGTGGAACCGAGGCTCGCGAACGCGGTCGCCATCTCGGTCGCCACCACTCCCCCGCCGATGATCGCCAGGCGGGCCGGGACACCGCTCGCGGCGGCGGCCTCCCGGCTCGTCCACGGCCGTGCCTCCCGCAGGCCGGCGATCTCCGGGACGAGCGCGCTGCTGCCGGTGGCGACGACGACCGCGTGCCGGGCGGTGAGCAGCGTCGTCACACCGTCCTCGCCGGTCACCTCGACGGTCCGCTCGCCGCTGATCCGGCCGTGGCCGCGGTGCAGCGCGATCCCGGCCGATTCGAGCCACGCGACCTGCCCGTCGTCCTTCCAGTGCGAGGAGAAGCCGTCCCGGCGAGCGAGCACGGCGGCCACGTCGAGGTCACCGGTCACCGCCTCCCGGGCGCCGGGCAGACTGCGGGCCGCCCGGAGCGCCGCCGCACCGCGCAGCAACGCCTTGGTCGGCATGCACGCCCAGTAGGAGCACTCGCCGCCGACCAGTTCCCGTTCGACGACGGCGGCTGTCAGGCCACCCTTGACGACCCGGTCGGCGACGTTCTCCCCGACCGGTCCGGCACCGAGCACGATCACGTCGTACGCCATGGTCCGCATGTCAGTTGCCTTTCGCCGCGCGGCCGAGACGGATGGCCGCGATGAGGAAGAAGATCGCGCCGGGGATGGCGTAGCCGACGGCGTTGGCGAGCGCGGGTTCGGCCGCCGAGGCCGAGGCGACGAAGGAACCGCCGGCCAGCACCGACAGGCCACCACTGAAGATCATCGGCCACTGGCCGCCCATCTTGCGGCGGCTCGCGCCGACGAGGAGTTGGATCACACCGGCCACGATCGCCCAGGCGCCCCACACCCGCAGCATCGCCGGGACGCCCGACGTGGCCGCCACGGCCAGGCCGATCGCGGTGAGCGAGCTGACCGCGATGTTCAGGTAGAGCAGGGTGGGCGATCCGGTGGAGCGGGAGGCACGGGCGTCGACGACGGCGGCGGCCACGTCGAACAGCGGGTAGATCACGAAGAGCACGGCGGTGAGGAGGCCGAGCTCGTCGGCGACCGCGGTCGTCACACCGGCCCAGACGATGGCGAACACGAACCGGACGAAGTACAGCCTCCGCAGGGCGGCCGCCGTCGTCGAGATCCCGGGGGCGGTGGTCGTGGTCATGGCGATCCCTCACAGGTAGAACGAACGTTCTGTCTCGCCAAAGATGACGGATCACGGCAGCCGCTGTCAAGACCGAACGTTCTATCTCGCAAAGCGGCTATGATCGGCCGATGGCGACTTCCGAGGCACGACTGCGGCTCCTGACCACGGCGAGCGGCATCTTCTACGCCGAGGGCATCCACGCGATCGGCGTCGACCGGATCATCGCCGAGGCCAAGGTGACCCGGGCCACGTTCTACCGGCACTTCCCCGGCAAGGAAGACCTGGTCCTGGCCTACCTGCGGAGCGCCGACGAGGCGATCCGCGGACAGGTGGCGGCGGCCCGCACCGTCCGGGAGGTCGCGGAGGCGATCGCCGACGGCATCCGGTCCCCCGGTTTCCGCGGCTGCGCCTTCCTCAACGCGGTCGCCGAATACCCCGACCCCGCCCACCCGGTGCACCAGGCGGTCCTCGCCCACCGCCAATGGTTCCTCGACACGATCGGCACTCTGCTCCCCGAGCCGACCGCCCGCCATTTCGTCATGCTCCGCGACGGCGCGATGGCCGCCGGCTGCCTGTTCGACCCGGTTCTGGTCTGCGAAACCTTCCTCGACGGCGTCGACGGACTGGTCCGGATCCAGGCCACCTGAAAAACTCCGTCACCGATGCAACCGGGTGGACGAGCTGTTGGTCCTTCCTGCGACGAGTGGTGACGACGGGGAGGTCGAGTGGATGCCGAGGAATCGGTACGGCAGGCGTACGAGGCCTACTACCGGCGGCTGGTGACGGCGGTGTTCGGCCTGGTCGGTGACGTCGCCGAGGCCGAGGACGCGGTGCACGAGGCGTTCGCCCGGGTGCTGGCGGCGCCGCGGTCCTTCCTGAAGGCCGACGACGCCGAGCGGTGGCTGCGGGTCGCCGCCCTCAACGTCGCCCGGACCCGCTACCGGCGGCGCTGGCTCTTCGACCGGCTGGTCCGTTCGGGCCGGGTCGAGGCCTCCCCGGAAGCGGCACCCGGCGTGTCCGGCGACCGCGTGGTGCTGGTGGCGGCGCTGCGGCGGTTGGCGCCGGCCACCCGGGAGGCGGTGGTGCTGCACCACCTGGCCGACCTCTCCGTGGCCGAGGTCGCGGCCACGCTCGGCGTTCCGGTGGGCACGGTCAAGGCGAGGCTCGCACGGGGCCGGGCCGCGCTGGCCGGCTTCCTGTCCGACGACGGGCCGGTCTCACTGCCCGAGAGGGTACGCCATGCGTGAACCACAGTTCGAGCAGCTGCGGTCCGAGGTCGGCAACGCGGTCCGGCAGCCCGAGTTCAGCACCGTCCAGCGACGGGCCGGCAAGGTACGCCGCCGCCGGGCCGCCTCGACGGGCGCGGTGTTCCTGGTGACCGCCCTGGCCGCGGTGAGCTTCGGATACACCGTGCAGAACACCCCGTCCGACTACGGCTCGCTCGATCCCGTCCCGACGGCCACCGGCGACCCGGGCACCGGCTGGCCCCGGATGATCGCGGCGGCGAGTACCGGCACCGAGCTGTACGGCCTGTACCGCAGCTGCCCGGACTGCGACGCCGAACTGTACGTGTCGACCGACGGCGGCGGCTCCTGGCAGCGGCGCACCACCCCGGCCGCGCCGACGGACACCACCAGCCGGTCCGATGCGACGCTCGTCGCACTGGCCCCCGGCATCCTCAGCTGGAGCGAGCAGGGCAATTCCGCCATCGACCCGTTCCAGAGCCCGGGCGCGGGCGGCCCGACTGCCGGCCCGACGACACCGGCCGCGGTCATGCGGACCTGGATCACCCGCAACGGCGGCGAGACGTGGGTGCGGACCGTCGCCGCGTCCGAACCGGCGGCCTCGGTCCCGGACGGTGCCCGACCGGCCGACTGTGACCTGCTGGAACTCCCGGCCTGCAAGGTCGGTGTGATCGATCCGGACACCGGCCGGTTCGCCCCGCTGGCCACCCAGCCCACCGGCATCGTCCTCGAACCCGGCTGGACCAACGAGGTCAACGCTCCGCTCGACGGGCGGATCTGGGTGTCCGGCCTGGACCCGGCCACGAGGAAACCCGCGGTGGCGACCAGCTCGGACGCCGGCCGGACCTGGCACACCCATGTCTTCACCGACGGTGTGGCGGCCACCCCGGAGGGCGAATGGCTGGCACCGATGTACCTGCCGAAGGTGGCGGCCGGCACCGGCACGACGGCGTACGCCCTGACCTACCGGCGGGACGGGGTCTTCGACACCCATCGCACCACCGACGGCGGGGTGACCTGGCAGGCCGGTGCGGAGATCAGCGCCGTCCAGCTCACGCCCGGGTTCGTCGCCGCCGACGGCACGCACATCGTCCAGACCGCCTCCGAACCCGTCACCGGTGACGGGCCCGGCCGGTACACACCGGCCGAGCTGACCGGCTATCCCGATTTCCCGATGTGGCCGGTACGGGTCGCCTCGACACGCGCGGACATCTCGTACGTGGTGCCGGCGGAGACCGGCGCGTACGTCTCGAAGGACGGCAGAACCTGGCGGCAGGCCCGCCTCCCCTAACCCCCAGTTTCACACCGCGTAACGGAACGGCCATGGGCCGTGTCCGGTGACCGGCGTGCGCCCGAAAGGCGGAACCGCAGAGTGAGTGTCTCGACCCTGGACCGGCCGGCCGTGATCAGCGAGCCGCCGCGCGACGACCGCCGGGTGGCCGGCCTCGACGGGATCCGCGGCCTGGCCGCCCTCTACGTCGTGGTCCATCACTGCTGGATGCTGTCGTTTCCCGGCTATCCGGCGAACACCGGGCCGGCCTGGCTCGGCTGGCTGATCCACGGGCGCCTGGCGGTGATCGTGTTCATCGTGCTGTCCGGCTTCTCGCTGGCCATCGCGCCGGCCCGGAACATGTGGCAGCTCGGTGGCGCACGGCGTTACCTGCGGCGGCGTGCTCTGCGGATCCTGCCCGCCTACTGGGCGGCCCTCGTGGCCAGCGCCGTGATCGCGACGGCTGTCCCGTACCTCCCGTTGAGCGAACCACCGACGCTCCGGTCCTTCGCCGTCTACGCCCTGCTGCTCCAGGACGCCGTCGCGACGCCCGCGCCGAACGGCGCGTTCTGGTCGATCGCCGCCGAGGCCGGCCTCTACCTGCTGTTCCCGCTGGTGCTGATGGCCCGCCGCCGGTTCGGCGCGACGGTGACGCTCGCCCTGACCACCGTGCCGGTGGTGGCGGCCGGCCTGCTGTTCCCCACGCTGTCCACCGGTTCCCGGGCGATCGGTTACACCCTGGAACTGGCCCCGCTGTTCACCGTGGGCGTGCTGGCCGCCGGGATCGTCGCCGCCGGCGAACGGCTCCGGCGCCGGCCGTGGCTCGCCCTGTCCGCGCTGGCCGCCGCGCCGGTCCTGGCCCTGATCGCGGTGCACGACTCGACGTGGACGGTCACCCGCTACTACTGGCTGGATCTGGCCGCCGGGCCCGCGATCGCCCTGTTCCTGACAGCCGTCGCCGCGGGCCGCCCGGCCCGGCTCGCCCGTCTGCTGAACCGCGCTCCGCTCCAGGCGCTCGGCGGCTACTCCTACAGCCTCTACCTCATCCACATGCCGGTGGTCGCCCTGGTCAGCACCCTGGTCGTGGCCAAGGCCACCACCTCGCACCTGTCCGCCTTCGCCGTCACGGTCGTCCTGGTGGTCCCGCTGTGCCTGCTGGCGGCCCGCCTCTTCGCGGCGCTCTTCGAAACCCCTTTCCAGCGCCTCCGGTGAGGCGCCAGCCCCCTCGTCACGTCGGGGGCCGGCCCCCGCGTCAACCCCTCTCCACATCGCGGGCCAGCCCCCGCGTCAACCCCTCGCCACATCGCGGGGCCGGCCCCGCGTCAGCCCCTCTCCACATCGCGGGCCAGCCCCCGCAACGTGGCCGCGAACCCGGCCCGGCCAATCAGCGACACCAGCGGACCGGTGAGGCGGGCGAGGCGGCGCGGTGACACGGTCACGTCCTCGATCCAGACCACCCGGCAGCGGCGGCCCGGCAACGGCGTCACCGTGAACGCGGCGGTGCCGTGCACGACCCGGCCGTGCTTGGTGATCTCACAGCGGCCGGGCCGATCACCCGGGTCGTCACCGCCCGGCGGCTCCCAGGTCACCACGCTCATCGGGTCGTCGAAGGCCAGCGGCCCCACCCCGGTCCGCGCGACGAACCGGGCGCCGACCCCGTCGGGCCGCTCGCTCTGCACCCGCAGGACGGTCAGCGGCACCCACCGGCCGTGGCGTGGCCAGTCCACCAGCGTGGCCCACGTGTCGGTGGCACTGGCACGCACATCCCGGCTGACACTGAATCGGCTCATCACATAACGCTAGCCGCGGGGTATGACACACACATGGATCATGTGCGGTTGCGTTTCGACGGCTGGATCGCCGGCCTGGGCACGGCCGGTGGCACGCGGCTGGTGGTCGGGCACTGGCCGGGCTCGCCGTTCGGGCCGGTCACCGACGTCATGGTGGAGACCCCCGGCGGCCATCGCCTGTTACTGGCCGAGACGGCCGAGCTGGCCCGTTTCGTCGCCGGAACCTACACCTTCGACGAGGTACGGGTCGTGCCGATCACCGTCGACCGGTCCCCGGCGGTGTGGACCGTGACCGCCGGGCCGCTGTGGATACGGTTCACCACCGGCGGCCGTGGCGTACTGGGCCGGCTGCTGCACGCCGTGCCGCCACCCCTGGCCGGGCACCTGCCGTGGGTGCGGCTGATCGGCCTGCCCGCCCGGCTGCTGCGGGGTGTCCGCACCCACGGCAGCGCCGGCAACGGACGCCGGGAGTGGTATGCGGCCCGCGACCTGCACCGCATCACCACCGTCGGCGCCACCCTCGACGGCGACGACCTCGGCCGGCTGGCCCCGGTCGACCCGCCGGTGCGGTTCGGGTTCGGTTCGGCACCGCGATCTCCCGCACTGGTACGCATCACCACCACCGTCGAGGTGCCCTCACGCGACGAGGAATGTGCCTGACATGAAGACCAGCAGCAGGACCGCCTGGAGGCCGACGCCGGTCACCACCACGGCCCGGTCGACCCACGGACGGCCCCCCATCCGGGCCAGGATCAGGAAGATGGCGACGGCCTCCATCGAGTAGCGGGCGGCGGACTGCATCGAGCGGCCGCCGACCTCCGTCGACATCAGCATGAGCACGGTGATCGCGCCCTGTGCCACGAGGTACATCTGGTCGCGCCGGAACCGGAACCGGCCCTTCACACAGAGGACCAGCAGCGCCACGGCGGCGAGCGTGGTGCCGACGTCGACGATCGCGCCGAGCGCGGCCGGATGCAGGAGGCCGTGCCGGGCACCCTGCTGGATCGCGGTCACCACGGCCCCGCCCGGGAACGTGTACTGCCGGCCCCACTGGTCCTGGGCGATGCTGAAGGCGAGCGGGCTGCCCAGGTCGATCAGGCAGTAGACGCTGTACGCGACCACACCCAGGGGCACCATCGCGATGCCGAGCACGTCGGGCCGGAGCCCGCGGGGACGCCAGCCGATCTGGCGCAGGTACTCCACCGCGAGCGGCAGCATGAGCAGAACCCCGAACAGGCGGGTGGCCGACGACAGCGCGCCCATCGTGCCGGCGAGCCACCAGTGGCCACGGCGTCCGGCGTACAACGCGGCGATCGCCAGCAGCAGGAACAGCGACTCGTTGTAGCCGATGAACAGGAAGAACCCCATCGGGAAGGCGGCCAGGTACCAGGTGGCGCGCTGCGCGACCCGTGGACCGAACTCGTGGTCGGCCAGCCGGTGCAGCATCACCAGCGCGCCCCACGCGGCGAGGTTGGCGACGACCAGGGCGCTGATCAGTGGTCCGCCCGGCACGATCACGTCGAAGACGCGGATCAGGATCGGGTACAGCGGGAAGAACGCCGGGAATCCGGGACCGACGTGGTAGCCCTCCTCGGCGATGCGCACGTAGTGCCCGGCGTCCCAGTTGTTCCAGGCCAGGAGGATCGACCACAGGCCGGGGGTCTCGGCGCCCTCGTGGGGCAGCCGGACCACCGCGCTGACGGCCAGGTGCAGGACGGTCAGGACGGCCCAGACCGACAGGCCGGTCACGGCGGCCGTGCGCCAGGGCCGATGGAGTGGTACGGCCTCCGTCGGCTCCGGAGCGCGGACGGGGGACGGGGCCAGGGTCAGAGTGTCCACGGCGCGCTTCCCTGATTGGCGAGCGGTCGTGCGGTCACCGCGGAGTCGAAGGTGACCACGTACGGCGGGCGGCCCTGCATCGTGGTGAACATCCGCGCCACGTACTCCCCGAGGAGTCCCAGGCACAGCAGCTGGAGCGCGCCGACGAACATCAGCGCCACGAACATCGAGGTCCAGCCGGGGACGACGGTCCCCCACAGGTAGGCGGCCAGCGCCGCCCCGCCGATCACCACGCACAGGGCGATGCCCGCGCAGCCCAGCCAGGTGGCCACGCGCAGCGGCGCGGCGGAGAACCCGGTGAAGCTGTCCAGGGCGAGCCGGATCATCTTGCCGATCGGGTACTTGGAGCGGCCGGCGGCCCGCACCTCCCGGGTGTAGGTGACCTCGCCGCTGGGCAGGCCGAGCCACGGCACGAGCAGGCGGTAGACCGGCCGCTGCTCGGGCAGCCCGGTCAGCGCGTCCACCGCCGTGCGGCTGAGCAGCCGGAAGTCGCCGGCATTGTGCGGGACCGACGCGCCGACGACGCGGCGCACGAGTCGGTAGTAGAGGCCGGCGGTCCACCGTTTGAACGGGGTGTCGGTGCTGCGGTCGGCGCGGACACCGTGGACCACGTCCAGTCCGGTGTCCTCGGCGAGTCGCAGCATCTCGGCAATGACCTCGGGCGGGTCCTGGAGGTCGACGTCGATGCTCGCCACGAACTGCCCGCGGGCGCGGTGCAGGCCGGCGGTGAGCGCGTTCTGGTGCCCGCTGTTGCGGCGCAGCCGGATCACACGCAGCTGCGGCCAGTCGCGGCGCATGGCCGCCAGGACCGCCGGGGTGGCGTCGCGGCTGCCGTCGTCGACGGCGAGGACCTCGTAGGCCAGATCGAGGCCGTCGAGCACGGGCCGTATCCGCTGGGCGAAGAGTGGCAGCACGTCCTCCTCGTTGAACACCGGAACCACCACCGACAGCCGCGGAACGAGAACGTCCATGTGCCCCTCACTTTCATGATCGTCGCGGTGGTGAAGGCTGCCCCGCGGACGATCGAAGTCCCACCTGGTAGACGGGGCCTGGCACGTTCCGGGGAGACGCCGGGAGATCTACCTCTCAATCGATGTCCTCGTGCCATCCGAAGGGGTCCCGGCGCACGTCAGGGCAACCCCGCCGGTAACACGGTGGACACACTCTTGAAGTGGGAGCGCTCCCATGTAACGATGTCGGTCACTGTCCGGTGCGAGGTGGGGCCGCCCATGTTGAAGAAACTCACCACGGTTCTGACGGCCGCCGCGCTCAGCGCCGGCCTGCTGTGGGTCGCTGTACCGTCCGATGCGGCCGCCGCGCCGCCCTACCGCTACGGCGAGGCGCTGCAGAAGTCGCTGCTCTTCTACGAGGCCCAGGTGTCCGGGAAGAAGCCGGCCTGGAACCGGGTGTCCTGGCGTGGCGACTCGGCGATGACCGACGGCGCGGGCACCGGGCTCGACCTGACCGGCGGGTGGTACGACGCGGGCGACCACGTCAAGTTCGGCCTGCCGATGGCGTTCACCACGACCATGCTGGCGTGGGGTGCGATCGAGAACCGGGAGGCGTACGCGGGCTCCGGGCAGTTGACCCATCTGTTGAACAACCTGCGGGTGCCGAACGACTACTTCATCAAGGCGCACCCGTCGGCCGACGTGCTGTACGGGCAGGTGGGCAAGGGCGACGACGACCACAAGTGGTGGGGACCGGCCGAGGTCATGCCGATGGCGCGTCCGGCGTACAAGATCGATGCGACCTGTGGTGGCAGCGAGCTGGCCGCGGAGACGGCGGCCTCGATGGCGGCCTCCTCGATGGTCTTCCGCCCCACCGACCCGCAGTATGCCGACACCCTGCTCACCCACGCCAAGCAGCTGTACTCGTTCGCCGACCGGGTCCGGAAGAGCTACCACGAGTGCATCACCGACGCGACGGCGTTCTACAAATCGTGGAGTGGTTACGCCGACGAGCTGGTGTGGGGTGCGATCTGGCTGCACCGGGCCACCGGCGACGCCACCTACCTGGCCAAGGCCGAGGCTGGCTACGACGCGCAGGGCAACGAGAACCAGACGTCCACCAAGATGTACAAGTGGACGATCTCCTGGGACAACAAGCAGTACGGCAACTACGTGCTGCTGGCCCAGCTGACCGGCAAGCAGAAGTACCTCGACGACGCGAACCGGTGGCTCGACTGGTTCACCGTCGGCGTCGGCGGCGAGAAGGTGCGCACCTCGCCGGGCGGCATGGCGGTCGTCGACTCGTGGGGCGCCCTGCGGTACGCCGCCAACACCGCGTTCGTCGCGCTCGTGCACAGCGACCACATCACCGACGCGACCCGCAAGGTGCGCTATCACGACTTCGCGGTGAAGCAGATCAACTATGCGCTCGGCGACAACCCGCGCGCCTCCAGCTATGTGATCGGGTTCGGCGACAACTCCCCCAGGAACCCCCATCACCGTACGGCCCACGGCTCCTGGTGGGACAGCCAGCAGGTGCCGGTCGAGACCCGGCACGTGCTCTACGGCGCTCTGGTGGGCGGCCCCTCCTCCCCCGACGACAAGTACACCGACAGCCGTGGCGACTACGTGATGAACGAGGTCGCGACCGACTACAACGCCGGTTTCACGTCGGCACTGGCCCGGCTGTACGGCGAGTTCGGCGGCGCACCCCTGACCGGCTTCCCGGTCGCCGAGACGCCGGACATCCCGGAACTGTCGGTCGAGACGACGATCATGCAGAACGAGACCCGCTCGACCGGGGTGAAGGTGGTCGTCTACAACAAGTCGGCGTTCCCGGCCCGCGCCCTCACCGCCGGGAGGTTCCGCTACTACTTCACCCGGGACGACAACATCGCGCTGACGGTCAGTTCGCCGTACACCCAGGGCTGCCCGGGGCCGACGACGGCGAAGCAGCACTCCGGCGACGTCTGGTACGTCGAGGTGGACTGTACCGGCTACACCATCGCCCCGGCCGGGCAGTCGGCACACCGGATGGAGGTGCAGCTCAAGATCGGGGTCGCCGAGGGTGGCGTGTGGAATCCGGCCAACGACCCGTCCTACCGGGCGGCCGCCGGCCCGAACACCGGTGTCCCGCTCTTCGACGGCACAGCGCTGGTGTGGGGTTCGGTGCCGGACGGGACGACACCGTCCCCGTCACCGTCGGTCTCCGTCTCCCCCTCGGGTTCCCCGTCACCGTCACCGTCGGTCTCGGTGTCGCCCTCGGTCTCGCCGTCGGTCTCGGTGTCGCCGTCGCCGCCCGCTCCGGGCTGCCGGGTCGGCTACGCCACGAACGACTGGGGTTCCGGTTTCACCGCGACCGTGACGATCACCAACGGGCCGGCCGCGGTCAACGGGTGGACGCTGACCTTCCCGTACACCGCCGGGCAGAAGGTCTCACAGGCCTGGTCGGCGGTGGTCACCCAGACCGGAACACAGGTGACCGCCACGAACGCCGCCTGGAACGGCACGCTTCCGGCGGGCGGGACGGTGAGTTTCGGCTTCAACGCCACCCACACCGGGTCGAACCCGGCGCCGGCGGCCTTCGCCCTCAACGGCACGACCTGTACCACGGCCTGAACCACCGGTCGCTGCCCGCACGGGGGCGGGCAGCGACCCTGTGGCTGCCCTGGGCAGATGCTGACGGATTCGGGGTATCTACCATTGCCGATGGTATTCGCCGAACCGTAGGGAACCTGGTGCAGAAGTCACGCGTTTCGATCGTCCTGGTCGTCCTCCTGCTCGCCGGCTGCGCGGGGACAGAGCCCGCCTCCACGCCGTCCGCACCACCGGTGTCCCCGGCGTCACCCGCGGCTTCGTCTGCGGCGCCTGCCGGTCAGGCCTTCCCGCTGACCATTCATCGCCAGGGTGGTTTCGCCGGGTTCGACGATCGCGCCGAGATCGCGGCGGACGGCACGGTCGTCGTGACGCGGCGCGGCCAGTCACCCGCGAAGGTCACGCTGCCGGCCGCCACCGTGGAGGAGCTCGGCCGGCTGGTGACCTCGCCGGAGTTCACCGTGGAATCCGTGCCGTCGCCGACCGCGGTCTGCAACGACGGATTCGAGTACGAGGTGGTCAGCCCCGGATCGAGGCTGGTCGTGCAGGACTGCGGCACCTCGCACGGTGCCACGGTCGACCGGGTCCTCGCGGTCGCCACCGGCCTGTTCAGCCGCTGACGCGAGCGGCCTGTTCAGCCGCTGACGCAGGCGGCCTGTTCAGCCGCTGACGCAGGCGGCCGCCCGGTCCAGGAGCAGGGTGCGTTCGCGCTCGTTGCGGGTCAGGGCGGCCGCCCGCTCGAACTCGGTGCGGGCTTCGGCGTGCCGGCCGAGCCGGACCAGGAAGTCACCGCGGACACTGGCCAACAGGTGGTAACCCCGCACGGCCGGGAACGCCGCCAGCTGGTCGAGCAGTGCCAGCCCGGCGTCCGGGCCGTACGCCATGGTCAGCGCCACCGCCCGGTTGATCTCGACGACCGGGGACGGCGTCGTCGCGGCCAGGACCTCGTAGAGCGCGGTGATCCGTACCCAATCGGTGTCCTCGAAGTGCCGGGCCCGCGCATGGCAGGCCGCGATCGCGGCCTGGAGCACATAGGGCCCGGGAGGGCCGTCGATCAGGGCCTCGGCCCGGTCCAGTGCGGTCAGGCCGCGGCCGATCAGCAGCCGGTCCCAGCGGGCCCGGTTCTGGTCGGCCAGCAGGATCGGCTCGCCGCCCGGACCGGTGCGGGCGGCCGTCCGGGACGCCTGGATCTCCATCAGCGCGACCAGGCCGTGCACCTCGGGCTCGCGCGGAACGAGCCGGGCCAGGACCCGCCCGAGCCGTAGGGCGTCCCCGCACAGCGCCGGGCGCATCCAGTCGTCGCCGGCGGTCGCCGCGTAGCCCTCGTTGAAGATCAGGTAGACCACCTCGAGGACCGAGGAGAGCCGGCCCGCCAGCTCGTCCCGCCTCGGCACCTCGAACGGCACCCGCGCCGTGGCCAGCGCCTTCTTGGCCCGCACGATGCGCTGCGCCACTGTCGGCTCCGGCACCAGGAAGGCCCGCGCGATCTCGCCGGTGGTCAGGCCGCCGAGCAGCCGCAGGGTCAGCGCGGCCCGGGCCTCGGTGGACAGCACCGGATGGCAGGCCACGAACACCAGCCGCAGCAGGTCGTCGCCGATGCCGTCGTCCTCGGTGACCTGCACCGCGATGTCCGGGACAGTCTGCTCCAGGCTCCGGCCGATCTCCCCGGCCTTGCGCCGGAAGGTCTCGTCGCGCCGGATCCGGTCGATGCCCCGCCGTCTGGCCGTCGTCATCAACCATGCGCCGGGATTGTCCGGCACACCGTCGGCGGGCCACTGCTCCAGGGCCGCGACCAGCGCGTCCTGTGCCAGCTCCTCGGCCACGCCGATGTCATGGACGAGCCTGGTCAGCCCGGCGATGAGCCGCGGTGACTCGATCCGCCAGACGGTCTCGATCGCGCGGTGGGTGTCGGTGGCCACGATCCTGTGTCTACCTCACCGACCTCTGTCTAACTCACCGACCGGTAGGCCGGGGCCGCCGTCTCCTCCCGCCTCGCCACTGCTTCCCTCTGCTCGGCGGTCAGCTCCTCACCGAAGTCCTCGGGCGAGAAGAGCCGGCGGATCTCGATGTTCGTCGGCTCGCCGCCGGTCCGCTGGACCGGGCACCGCTTGAACCACTCGACGCACTCCTCCATCGACCGCATCTCGACCAGGTAGAAGCCGGCGATGAGTTCCTTGGACTCGGTGAACGGCCCGTCCACCACGGTCGTCTTCTCACCGTCGAAGTAGATCCGGGCGCCGGCGGAACTCGGGCCGATGCCTTCGGCGGCCAGCAGCACACCGGCGTCGACGAGCTCCTCGATGAAGGCGCCCATCGTCTCGAAGTCCTCGGTGGTGGGCATGACCCCGGCCTCGCTCCGGGCCGTGGCCTTGGTGATCACCATGAACCGCATCGCTGTCTCCTCGTGTCAGGGTGCGCTCTCACCAAGGCGTCGAACAGCCGGCACCCCGGTCGACACCGTCCCCGAAGTTTTTCCGACTCTGTCGTGGTCGGCATCAAGGAGGCGGCGTTCAGCCGGGCCGTCGTCTCATGACACCGAGGTGCTCACCGGCGGCGGCGAGGTGGGGTCGATCGCGCGGGCGGCGGCTTCGGCCCGGTCCTCCCGCTCGGCCTGATCGTCGTCGGTCGGCTCGGTGCCCGGCGGCTCACGGTCCGGTGTCGGCTCCCCGGAAGGGTGCTTGACCAGGTAACGGATCGCCGTGTTCAGCACGGCGAGCAGCGGCACCGCGATCAGGCCGCCGACGATGCCGGCCACCACGATCCCGGCGGCGATCGCCAGGATCACCGCGAGCGGGTGCAGCGCGACCGCCCGGCCCATGATCAGCGGCTGCAGGACATGACCTTCCAGCTGCTGTACGGCGATCACGATCACCAGCACGGTGACGGCGGTGACCGGCCCGTTGGCGACCAGGGCGACCAGCACCGCGACCGCGCCGGTCAGGGTCGCGCCGATGACCGGGATGAACGCGCCGAGGAAGACCAGGGCGGCCAGCGGCAGGGCCAGCGGGACCCCCAGCACGGCCAGGCCGATGCCGATCCCGACCGCGTCGACGAACGCGACCAGCACGGTGGCGTGCACGTAGGAGACCAGGGTGTGCCACGCGTAGTGACCGGCCCGCGCGGTCGGCACCTGCGCCTCCCGCGGCAGGAGCCGGCACAGGAACGACCAGATCGGGCCGCCGTCGCGCAGGAAGAAGAACAGGGTGAACAGCACCAGGAAGAAGCCGGTCACGACCTCGCCCAGGGTGGCCGCGGTGCTGATCGCCCCGCTGGTGACGGCGCCCTGGTTCGCGCTGACGGCCTCGCGGGCCTGGTCGACGTACTGGCTCAGCTGCGCGTCGGTCAGGTGCAGCGGGCCACGGGACAGCCACGTCTGCACCTCGTCGACGCCCTGGGTGACGCGCTCCGACAGGGTGTCGAGCTGGGAGATGAAGGTGCGCACGATCAGCCCGAGGCCGCCGAAGACCAGCACCAGGCCGGCGACCAGGACCAGTCCCGCCGCCAGCGACCGCTTGACGCCGTGCCGTACCAGCGCGGCGCTGGCCGGCTGGAAGAGCGCCGCCAGCAGGGTCGCCACCACCACCGGGATGATCACCACGCTCAGCAGCGCGACCAGGCGCAGCAGAAGGTAGGTCGCGACGACGAACAGGATGAACCGCCAGGCCCACGCGCCCGCCGTCCGGACTCCCGGTGGCAGCACGTCGTCGCTGGCCGGCTGGCTCACCACGACCACCGGAGCGGCCGGCTCGGAAAGCTCGGGCCCGGCCACGAACGGCGGCGGCAGGTTCCGGGTCGACGCCGAGGCCAGCGTCGTACGGGCACGTTCTCGAACCGACTGCGCCCAGCTCATGATTCTCCTCGTTACGCCGCGTGACTTCACCCCCTCACTTCCCCGTCAGGCACCACTTGACGCATGCCGTTATGGGAATATGATCGCTGGCATGGCACGAGCAGCGACGACCTCGGACGCGTTCAACGCGATCGCCGAGCCGCAGCGCCGGGACATCCTGGCGCTGTTGCGGGCCGGCGAGTGGCCGGTCACCGACCTGGCCCGGCAGCTGGGCATGAGTCAGCCACGGGCGTCCAAGCACCTACGGGTGCTCCGCGAGGTGGGTCTGGTGCGGGTCCGCGAGGCCGGCAAACAGCGGCTCTACGGGCTGGACGCGCGCGGGCTGCAACCGGTCCACGAGTGGCTCGGCGGGTTCGAGCGGTTCTGGGCCGGGAGTTTCGACAGGCTGGACGCGTATGTGCAGGACCTGAAGCGGACACAGCAGGAGGACTGATCCATGGCACGAGAGGACACCGCCGACCGGGAGATCGTGGTCTCCCGGCTCATCGACGCACCGCCGGAGCTGGTGTTCCAGGCGTTCACCGAGGTCCGGCACCTGTCCCGCTGGTGGGGCCCGGAGGGGTTCGGCACCACCACGCGGTCCTTCGAGTTCCGCGAGGGCGCGGTGTGGGACTTCGTGATGCACGGGCCGGACGGCACCGACTACCCCGAGTGGATCACCTGGACCGAGATCGTCCCGCCGGAGCGGATCGCGCTGCTGCACGGCGAGTCGGCCGGCGATCCGAACGCCTTCACCTCGGTCCTGACCTTCACGGCCGACGGCGCGGCGACCCGGCTCGTGATGCGCACGATCTTCCCCAGTAGGGAGCTGCGCGACGAGGCGGCCGAGAAGTACCACGCGGTCGAGGGCGGGCAGCAGACCCTGAGCAAGCTGGATTCCTACATCACCGGGAGCATGATCTGATGGCCGGCAAGGTGTTCTTCAGCGTTTCGATGTCCCTGGACGGCTATGTCGCGCCGGTCCCGGTGACCTCCGTCGGCAACATCTTCGCGCCGGAGAACCGGGACGACCCGGAGGTCCGGCACTGGATGGGCCAGTGGATGGAGCTCCAGCAGTGGATCTTCCCGACCCGCTTCTTCCGGGAGAACCTGGGGTTCGGCGACGGCGGCGAGGAGGGCGTCGCCGACGACATCGCCCGGCAGACGTTCGCGCGCACCGGTGCCACAGTGATGGGCCGGCGCATGTTCGACCTGGGCGAGCAGTCGTGGCCGGAGGAGGCGCCCTTCCACACCCCGGTCTTCGTGGTGACCCACGACAAGCGCGATCCGTGGGAGCGACCCGGCGGGACCACCTTCCACTTCGTCACCGACGGCATCGGGGCCGCGCTCGACCAGGCCCGCGCCGCCGCCGGGGACCGCGACGTGCGGATCGGGGGTGGCGGCACCACGATCCTGCAGTACGTCAACGCCGGCCTCGTCGACGAGTTCACCGTCGCGGTGTCCCCGGTGCTCTTCGGCGCCGGCACCCGCCTGTTCGAGGGCATCGACGCGTCGCGGGTCGCGCTCGAGCAGATCCGCGCGGAGCCGTCGGAGCGGGTCACGCACCTGACCTACGCGGTGCGGCCGCGGTAAAGGTACGGGAGATCGCCCGCGCGCTGGAGCGCACCAGCGGGGACAGCGCGTGCGGCGAGACCGTGCCGTGCCGGACGACCAGCGACAACGCCGCGACCACGGTGCCGTGCGGGTCACGGATGGGGGCGCCCACCGACAGGGCGTCCTCGGTGACCTGGCGGTCGCTGACCGAGAAGCCGTTGGTGCGCACGTCGGCGAGCATCCGCCGGAGCACCGGCGGATCGGTGACGGTGTACGGCGTGAACCGCTCGACCGGCGACCCGATCACCTCCTCCTGGAGCTCCAGCGGCGCATGTGCCAGCAGCACCAGGCCGACGCCGGTGGCCGACAGCGCGAACCGGCCGCCGACCCGGGTGTGCACCGGCACCGCCCGGCTGCCGGCGATCCGTTCGACGAACACCACCTCGGCGCCCTCCCGCACCGCGAGCTGCACATTTTCGTGGGTGACCTGGGACAGGTCCTCCAGGTAGGGCAGGGCCCGCTCGCGCAGCCCGAGACCGCGCGGCGCCAGCGAGCCGACCTCCCACAGGCGCAGGCCGACGGTGTAGCGCCCGGCCTCGTCACGCTCCAGGGCGCCCCACGCCACCAGCTCGGCGGCCAGCCGGTGAACCGTGGACAGCGGCAGCCCGGCCCGGCGGGCCAGGTCGGTGAGGGTGAGCGTGGTGTGGCGCGGGCCGAACGCCTCCAGGATCAGCAGGGCACGACCCAGCACCGGGCCGGTCGCGGTGCGCTTGGCCATCGGCGGGGTCCTTCCGAATGACGGAAACCCAGGATGCCCTGATGCGACCCAGGTCACAAACTGGCGGGCATGACGACGGCATTCGTTCAGGACCAGTGGTACGTGGCGGCCTACACACGCGAGATCGGCCGGGAGCTTTTCACCCGTACCGTATGCGGTGAATCGATCTTGTTCTGGCGCACCGCGGACGGTGCCGTGACCGCGATGTCGGACCGGTGCGTGCATCGCCGTTTCCCGCTCTCGGAGAAGCCCAGCCACCTGGCCGGCGACACCGTGGTCTGCGGTTACCACGGCTTCACCTACGGCGCCGACGGTGTGTGCGTGGCGGTCCCCGGGCAGACGCGGGTGCCGCGGACCGCACGGCTGCGCACCTACCCGGTCGTCGAACAGGACTCGTTCGTGTGGGTGTTCATCGGCGACCCGGCGCTCGCCGCGACGACCCGGATCCCCCGGGCGCCATGGCTGGACCTGCCCGGATGGACCGTCGTGTCCGGCATGGAACCGCTCGCCGCCCGGGCGAGCCTGCTCGTCGACAACCTGATGGACCTGTCGCACGAGACATACCTGCACGGCGGCTACATCGGCACACCGGAGGTCGCCGAGACGCCGATCACCACCGAGGTCGACGACGAGGCCGGCATCGTCCACGTGTCGCGGCACATGGCCGACGCCGCGTGCCCGCCGTTCTACGCCAACTCGACCGGCATCACCGGCCGGATCACCCGCTGGCAGGACATCGAGTACACGCCACCCTGCCTCTACCTGCTGCACAGCCGCATCGCGCCGGCCGGGGTGCTGCCGGACGAGGACGGTAGCGACCCGCACGCGTTCCACGTCGAGGTCGTCTACGCGATCACACCCGAGACCGGGAACTCCACCCACGACTTCTGGGCGGTGGCCCGCGACTTCGCCCTCGACGACGAGGACGTCAGCGACTACCTGGCGAAGAGCAACCGGACCGTCGTGCTGCAGGACGTCACCGCGCTCGACACCCTGGAGAAGGTGATCGCCGGCGAACCGGACGGCTACCAGGAACTGTCGATCAACATCGACACCGGCGGTCTCGCCGCACGCCGCCTGCTGGACCGGATGCGCACCCGGTGAAAGCGACGTTCAAGATCACCTGGCTGCCGGGCGACGACCGGCTGCGCGGCCGCTGCCACTGCGGCGCCCAGGCCGAGGCCGACGAACCGGTCGCGATGTGGGAATGGCTGCTGGCCCACCCCGACCATCCCGATGCGGTGCAGCGCCGATGAAAAACCTTCATATGGTACGGATCACGCGTATCACCGACATCGCCGAAGGCGTCGTCGCGTTGGACCTGCGAAGCGCGGAGAACCGTCCGCTACCCGCCTGGACACCCGGCGCCCACGTCGACGTCCATCTCACCTCCGGGCTGATCAGGCAGTACTCGCTGTGCGGGGATCCCGCCGACGGATCGGCGTGGCGGATCGCGGTGCGCCGGACCGAACCGGGCCGCGGCGGTTCCCGGCACGTCCACACCCGGCTGGCGGCCGGCGACGTGCTCCGGGTCGGCGGTCCCCGCAACCTGTTCCCGCTGCTCCCGGCGCCCCGCTACCTGTTCCTGGCCGGAGGGATCGGCATCACCCCGATCCTGCCGATGCTCGCCGCCGCGCAGTCCCCGTGGGAACTCCACTACGCCGGCCGGACCGCGGAGTCGATGCCGTTCCGCGCACACCTGTCGGCCGGCTACGGCGACCGGGTCCACCTGTACCCGGACCGCCGCATCGACCTGGACCCGCTACTGGAACGCCACGCCCCCGGCACGCTCGTCTACTGCTGCGGTCCGGCCGGCATGCTGCGGGCCGTCGCAGAATCCTGCACGCGCCACCCCGGCCGCCCCCTGCACATCGAACACTTCACCCCGGCATCAACCCCGCCCTCGGCCGGGCAGCTTCCGGCCGACCAGCATCCAGCCGGGCGGCGTGGGGCGTTCGAGGTCGAACTGGCGGCCAGCGGCCGAACGCTGACCGTGCCCCCGGACCGGTCGATCCTCGAGGCCGTCGAGGCCGCCGGGATCACCGTGCTGTCCTCCTGCCGCGAGGGAACATGCGGCACGTGCGAGACGACGGTCCTCTCCGGAACCGTCGACCACCGCGACAGCCTGCTGACCCCCGAGGAACGCGCCGCCAACGACACCATCTTCCTGTGCGTCTCCCGCGCCGCCGGCCCCCACCTCGTCCTGGACCTTTGACAACCGAGACCGGAGCGACGGCGGCGGGTGGCAGAGCGGTCGTCGCCGGTCAGGCCGGGATCGATGACGGGAACGCGGTGAGGTGGTGGCGGCGGGTGGGCAGGAGCATCGTCGGGTGGGCGATGTTCCAGGCCGCGCCGGCGCAGATCAGCTCCTTGATGCGGGCGGCCGGGCGGCCGGTGATCGCCTTCGGGGTCGCCTGGTCGTCAGCGGTGACGAGTTGGATGATGCCGTCGCGGCGGCCGAGGCTGATGCACTGCGCGTAGTAACGGATGGTGTTTCGCGGCAGGGATCCGCCGGTCAGACGGGCGGCGACGGCGTCGGCGGCCAGCCAGGCCATCGGCGTGCCGCTGGCGCACGACATCCGGAGCGGCTTCCCGCCGGGGCCGGGCGCGTAGGCGGCATCCCCGACGGCGTAGACGTGCGGGTGCGACACCGAACGCATGGTCTCGTCGACGACGATCCGGCCGTCGGTGACGGCGAGGCCACTGGCCGCGGCGATCGGGTGGGCGCCGAAACCGGTCGTCCACACGGTCAGGTCCGCGGCCGCGGGATCGGCGATATCGGACAGGGCGGCGGGCGGTGTGGCGCTGGACAGGACGGCGACGTCGGTGTGTTCGTGGACGGTGATGCCGAGACGGGCAGCGGTCCCGTGCAGGTGGGTGCGGGCGCGGTCGCCCAGCCAGTCGCCGAAACCGCCGCGGACCGCGATCCGGACGTCGAGGTCGGGGCGGGACTCGGCGATCTCGGTCACCGCCTCGATGCCGGTCAGACCGCCGCCGACCACCAGGACCGTCTCGCCGGCGGTCAGTTCACCGAGGCGGTCCCGCACGCGGAACGCACCCTGCTCGCCGGCGATGTGGTGGCCGTCGGTGGTGGCGGTGCTGCCCAGGGCGTACACCAGGGTGTCGAAGTTGATCGTGGAACCGTCCGTGCAGGTGACCGTCCGGCTGTCGGCGTCGACGGCGGCGACGCGGGCCTGCCGCAGGGTGACGCCGGTGCCGGCGAGGACGTCGCGCAGTGGGCGGCGGGCGACCGGCTGGCCGGTGGCGACCTGGTGCATGCGGATCCGCTGGACGAACTCGGCTTCCGCGTTGACCAGGATGATCTCGGTGCCGGCGGGGTGCAGGCGGCGGGCCAGGCGGCCGGCGGCGTGGATCCCGGCGTATCCGGCGCCGAGGACGACGATGCGGTGCTTCATGGCGTGTGCTCCTGTCCGGTGGGTCGCGGTCATCACCTGAACCGGGCAGGAGCGGAAACCCTGACAGTGACCTTCGTCACTCGGTGCGCGTGGCGGCCCATTCGCGGGTGATCCGCCGCAGCTTCGACGGGCTGCCCTGGATGTGCAGCGCGGCGATGCCCTCCCCGGTCACCTCGAGGCAGATGACGCCGATGACCTGCTCACCGGCGAGCGCCACCAGCGCCGGCCCCTCGTTGACGACGGCCGCGTGAATGGTGAGCGCCCCCTCGGGAATGAAGCGGTCGATGCTGCCGGGCCGCAGAATGCCCCGCAGCAGGCGGGCCAACTGCAGACCACCGTGGATCGGCGTGGTGCGGGCCGGGACCTCGCCCCCGCCGTCGGCGACGCCGACCGCGTCACCGGTCAGCATCCGGACGAGAGGCTCGACCTCTCCGGTGAGGGCCGCCGCGAGGAACTGTTCGGCGATCCGGCGGGCGGCGGTCGCATCGGTCGCGGTACGGGCCCGCCCGGCCGCCATGTGCTGGCGCGCCCGGCGGTGGATCTGCTGGCAGTTGGGCTCGGTCAGGTCGAGGATGCCCGCGATCTCGGCGTGCGGGTAGCCGAACGCCTCCCGCAGCACGTAGACGGCCCGTTCGTTGGGGGTCAGCCGTTCCATCAGGGTGAGCACGGCGATCGACACGGTGTCGCGCTGTTCGGCGGTCTCGGCGGGGCCGAGCATCCGGTCGCCGGCGAGGATCGGTTCGGGCAGCCACTGGCCGACGTAGGTCTCGCGGCGGGCCCGTGCCGACGTCAGCTGGTTGAGGCACAGGTTGGTGAGGACCCGGGTCAGCCACGCCTCGGGGATCTCGACACTGTCGCGGTCGGCGGCCTGCCAGCGCAGGAAGGTGTCCTGGACGGCATCCTCGGCGTCTCCGGCGGAGCCGAGCATCCGGTAGGCGATCGCTTCGAGCCGGCCCCGGGCCCCCTCGAACACGTCGACGTCGCGGCTGCTGAGCACCATGGCCGGTAAATCTAGCGGCATTTCGGGGCCGGCCGCGCCGACGCCGCGGGGGCAACGGGACTTGTCGATGTACGGCAGACTCGGAGACCGCCCGCGAGAGGATCCGCGTGTCCGACGAACGCCGTACCGACAACGAGTCGGCCGTGGCCCAGCTGATCGCCGTCTACCTGCTCGGCAGCGCGACGCTGCTGATCGGAGCCGCCCTGTTCGCGTCCGTCGTCGCCGGTGGCCGGCCCGCCGCGATGCTCGGCATCCTGGTGGCCCTTCCGGGGATCATCGCCCTGATCTTCGTGGCCGGGACGGTGACGCGGCACGGCTCCCCCGCGACCGTCGACCCGGGCCCCCGGCTGTGGTGGGCCGTCGTCGTCGCCCTCTGCGGCGCGGCGGGCCTGGGCGGCGGGGCGTGGGTCACCGTCGTCCTGGACATGGAGTACGGCGATCTGGTGCCCTGGATCCTGGCCGCCGGACTGCCGTACACCCTGGTCGCCGCTCTCTTCGTCGGACGCTGGACCCGAGTGGGCGCCCTGATCGCGATCGTCGCGCTGACCGGTGGTGCCGGATATCTGGTGGACCAGAGGGCAGAACAGGATAAGGCCGATTCCGATCACGCCCGCGTCATGGCCATGCTGACCGTCCCGCTCGACCTGATCTGGACCACCGACGTCCCCGGTTACCGCCGGACGGCACCCCCGGTGACGGCGAGCACCAGCTACGAGCCCGCCGATCAGGGAACCGTGAAGTACTGGCGGGAGAAGGACGTCGTCCTCACCGTCTCGCACACGTCGGTCCAGTCCACCGACTGCGGCCCGGATCCGCTCCCCGCACCGGCGGCACCGCCGAACGAGCCTCCTCCCCCGCAGCCGCGACCGGAAGAGATCACCTGCCAGACCCGCGGGGACTCCCTTCGGTACCGGCGCGGGCCCGCTGCGCACGAGTACATCCGCACGATCGGCGACACCGTCGTGCGGGCCGGCGCCGGAACCGTGGTCGACGGGGCTCTGCTGGAGCAGGCCGTTCGCGCCGCGCGGCCGATGACCCTGGACGAGTTGGAGATCGAGCTGTTTCATCGCTGACCGGCCATGGCAACGTACGCACAGTCCGTCACCGCCGCACAGCGGAGCGCCATGCTCGGCAGGCGGAAAGCACAGGGCACCCGACCACCACGGTGACGGCTGTCGCTAAGCTTCCCGCAGAGCAGGAAGATCCACTTTGGAGCTGACTGCTCCCGCGTTCACGACAGGGCAGCTCAGGAGTCATTCCCAGCTGGTGACCGGGAGACCGCTCGGACGGACCGATAGCCGGTCCGGCAATCCGGGAGGTACGGTACAGACTTCGTAGTCGGTGATCTTTCTCCATACCGATACGACACGAGGCTGATTGGGGAGCAATCGATGCCTGCGGCAGGCCGCTGGACGAACTGGTGGCGCAGGCGGCAGCCCGAACCGACCGTGCCCGTCGTGGTGGAGACACCGCCGCCACCACCTCCGGCGCCGGCCCCGGAACCACCGGACCTGTGGCGCCCGGTCGCCGGCGAGTTCGCCCTCCGGCTGCTCACTCTCACGTGGGAGGCCGTTCATCACATCGGGGAGGCCGAGTACCGCGAGGAGGACGCCGAGCGGCGCAAGGTCCTCTTCCGGATCGACCACTCCGTCACCCGGGTCCGTCGCCTCGCCGAGAACCTGCGGGTCCTCACCGGCGAACCGTTCGACGACCCGGACCAGCAGGTCACCTCGCTGCAGGACGTCATGCACGCGGCCGGCGCCGCCGTGGAGAACTACGAGCGCCTGCACTTCGGGCCGATCGTCGATCTCGCGGTGGCCGCGGTGGCCGCCGACGACGTGATCCGCATCCTGACCGAGCTGATCGACAACGCCGACCGCTATTCGCCGCCGACCGAGCCGGTCAGCATCGCCGCGCACCTGACCGGTGACGGCGACGTGGTGATCCGGGTCGAGGACAACGGCATCGGCCTCAACCCGGCGCACATGCCGTGGATCGAGCGACTGCTGGACAACCCGGACGGCCCGCCCGCCGAGGAGCTGAAGCCGGCCCACCTGGGACTGTCGGTGGCGGCCGTCCTCACGCACCGGCACCGGTCGTTGCGCGTCCGGCTGGTGCCCCGCCAGCCCCGCGGCACCGTCGCCATGCTGCTGATCGGCGCCGACCTGCTCTGCGAGACGCCGCGCACGGCGGAACCGGAGCCGGGGCCGGGGCAGATCATCGACGCCGTTCCCGAGCAGCGGCGGCGCGCCGTCGCCGGCAACGAGGTGACCATGGTGCTACCGGTGCAGAAGCAGGCCATGCCGCGCCGGGTGCCGGCCAGCGTCCGCGGCATCGACCCGCCGCCGCCCCCGGTCACCACCCAGGTTCACCAGACGACCTGGCACGACGACGCCGCCGACTTCAACGCCGGCGTCGACGCCGCGCGGGCCAAGGTCACCCATCGCACCGAGCACCCCCCGAAGGTTGAAGGACCCCGATGACCGACTACCGATCCACCGTCGACGGCGGCCAGCCGGACGTCTCCTGGCTGATCGATCAACTCGTCCGCGAGGTGCCGACGATCACCGCGGTCGTGCTGGTCTCCGCCGACGGCCTGCAGCTCGCCTCCTCCGGCCACCTGAGCCGGGATCACGCGGAGAGCGTCGCCGCCCTGGCCGCCGGGTTCCTCGGCATCACCGGCCAGCTCGGCGGCCTGCTCCAGCTCGGCGCCCCGGAGAACCTCAGCATCCGCTATCCGCACGGCCACCTGGCCTTCCTGCGCATCGACGACCCGGCCGGCGACTTCGTCGCGGCGCTGCTGGTGTCGGCGCAACCGCAGACCCAGATCGGGCATCTCGGGTACGCGATGACCACGTTCAGCCAGTCCGTCGGTCACGCACTGACCCCGGAGACACGGCACGCGCTGCACCAGAACACGCTGCCCGCACCGGCACGCCGCTAGGAGGCCCGGCATGGTTCGAAGGCCGGGGCTGCACTGGAAGGTGCGCCCGTACATGACCGCCCGCGGGCGGACCAGCAGCCGCAGCCCGCTGCTGATCCACACCCTGGTCTCCACCGGCAACCGCTACGACCCCGTGCTCGCCGCCAGTCTGGCCCCCACCTCACGGACGCTCTACGAGCACGCCCGCCGGATGTGCTCGGTGGCCGAGCTGTCGGCGAACTGCGGGCTGCCCCTCGGCCTGACCCGCCTGCTGATCAGCGACCTGCTCAAGATCGGCCAGTTGGAGGTCCACGACCCCCGCTCCTCACAAGATCTAGCCCTTCTGGAGAGACTCCGTGCCGGCCTTGCCCGACTCACCTGACGGCATGCGGATGAATCAGATGACCTCGGCGAAGATCGTCGTCGCGGGCGGTTTCGGGGTGGGCAAGACCACGGCGGTCGGCGCCATCTCGGAGATCCCGGCGATCCGAACCGAATCGTGGATGACGGCGGCCGCCGCCCAGATCGACCGCCTCGACCCCGGCATCGACAAGGTGACCACCACGGTCGCGATGGACTTCGGCCGGGTCACCATCGACGAGACGCTGGTGCTCTACCTTTTCGGTACGCCCGGTCAGCCCCGTTTCTGGCCGATGTGGGACGACCTGGTCAGGGGCGCGGTCGGTGCCCTGGTCCTGGTCGACACCGGCAATCTGGCGAACTCGTTCGCCGCGGTGAATTACTTCGAGAACGACGCGGACGTACCGTGGGTTGTCTGCGTCAATCTCTTCCACGGAGTAGCCACCCACGAACTGTCCGAGGTGCGGGAAGCGCTCGCTCTGCCCGCACACGTGCCGCTGATCGCCGCGGACATCCGCGACGCCCGGAAGGTAGCCCGAGCGCTGCTGGCCGTCGTCGACCACGCGGCGAAACAGGCGATCGGATAGGTCGGAAAAGCTCTACAGGAGGCAGCACCTTGCGCAACATTCTCATCGTGGGGGCCGGTCAGGCCGGCCTCCAGCTCGCCCTGAGCCTGCGGGCCGAGGGCTACGAGGTAACCCTGATGTCGGCGCGTACCCCCGACGAGATCCGCACCGGCTGGGTCACCTCGACCCAGGCGATGTTCAACATGTCGCTGGAGACCGAGCGCGCCTACCACCTGAACCACTGGGAAGACCAGGCCCCGCCGATCAACGGACTGCGTGTCGCCCTGTCCGCGCCGCCCGGCCAGCTGGCGCTGGAGATCACGGCGCCGCTGGACAGGCCGGCCCAGTCGACCGACCAGCGGATCAAGATGGCCCGCTGGCTGGAGGACGCGCAGGAGCGTGGCATCGACGTCATCTACAACGCGGTCACCACCCAGGACCTGGACGCGATCACCCAGCTGGGCCGCTACGACCTGACGATCGTCGCGGCCGGCAAGGGCGATCTGGTGGCGATGTTCGACCGGGACCCGAGCCGGTCGCCGTACACCGAGCCGCAGCGGGGCCTGGCCGTCGCCTATGTGCACGGGCTCGAGCCGGACCCGAAGTGGCCGGTCCCGCACGTGGGCTTCCACGCCGTACCCGGGCTCGGCGAGCTGTTCGTCATTCCCGGCCTGACGCACAGCGGCCCGTGCGACATCCTGTTCTGGGAGGCCGTCCCGGGTGGACCGCTGGACCGCTGGGCCGGCAACACCGGGCGGATGGCGCCGGAGCAGCACCTGGCGCTCACCCTCGAACTGATCCGCGAGTACCTGCCGTGGGTGGCCGAGCGCGCCGGGAACGTGCGGCTCACCGACGCCAAGGCCACCCTGCACGGCCGGTACACGCCGACCGTCCGCCGCCCGGTCGCCCATCTGCCCGGCGGCGGACGGGTCCTCGGTCTCGCCGACGTGGTCATCGCCAACGACCCGATCACCGGCCAGGGCAGCAACACCGCGGCCAAGGCGGCCGACCACTACTTGAAGGCCATCCTGGCCCGCGGCGACCAGCCCTTCGACGAGCAGTGGATGACCGACACGTTCGAGGGCTTCTGGACCGCGCACGGCGCGGCCGTCACCGGTTGGACCAACGCCATGCTCCAGCCGCTCCCGCCGCACGTGCAGCAGCTGCTCGGGGCGGCCTCGCAGAACGAGCAGATCGCCCGCCGGTTCGCCGCGGGCTTCGTCGACCCCAACGATTTCCTCAACTGGTTCGTCGACCCGGAGAAGGCCTCCGCCTACCTCGCCGAGGTCGGCGCAGCGGGCTAGAGGCAAGCCCTTGGAACGGTCGGGCGTACGACTCGAGTCGTACGCCCGGGTTCATCATCGGGGCGGACGCGGCCGGACCCGTACCTCCCTAGCGTCGTGGATGTCCTTGATAGTCCACGTCTCCGGGAGCCTTCCGTGTCATCGCAACCCCTTCTCGTCGCCGGCGAGGTGAGCAAGTCGTTCGGCACCACCCGGGCTCTGGACGGCGTATCCCTGGACGTCTTCCCGGGTGAGGTGCTCGCGTTGACCGGGCCGTCCGGTTCCGGCAAGTCGACGCTGCTGCACTGCCTGTCCGGGATCCTCGCGCCGGACGCGGGCCGGATCACCTTCGACGGGCGTGACCTGGGCGCCATGGGTGACCGGGAGCGCAGTGCTCTGCGGCGCGACTCGTTCGGGTTCGTGTTCCAGTTCGGCCAGCTGGTGCCGGAACTCACCTGCCTGGAGAACGTCGCGTTGCCGCTGCGGCTCGCCGGTGCGCGCCGCCGCAGCGCCGAACAGGCTGCCGGGGAGCTGCTCGACCGGCTCCAGGTCGCCGACGTGGCGGGCAAACGTCCGGGACAGGCGTCCGGTGGGCAGGCGCAACGGGTCGCCGTGGCCCGCGCCCTGATCGCCACCCCGCGGGTGATCTTCGCCGACGAGCCGACCGGCGCTCTCGACTCCCACAACGGTGAGCAGGTGATCCGGCTGCTCGTGGCCGCCGCGAAGGAGCGTGGCAGCGCGGTCGTCCTGGTGACGCACGAGGAACGGATCGCCGCCTGCGCCGACCGGATCATCGCGTTCCACGACGGCGCGGTCGCCGTCGCCTTCCAGCGGACCGCGCATGCCGGCGGAACGGTGGCGGGACGATGAGGGACCTTCTGCTCGGGGTCCGCCTGAGCGTGGCCGGCGGGCGCGAAGGCTGGCTGCGCCTGGCCCTGATCGCCGCCGGCGTGGGCTTCGGCGTCGGCATGCTGCTGCTCCTGGCGGCCGCGCCGACGGCGGTCGCGGCCCGCGAGGAACGCCGCAACGACCGGTCCACGGAGGTGACCGCCGACCGGGCCGGGCCGGACACCCTGCTGGCCCTGACCGTGGAGACGCGGTTCCGCGACGAGATGGTCCGCGGCCGCATCCTGCGCCCCGACGGCGACCGCGCGGCCGTCCCGCCCGGCCTGACCAGACTCCCGGCGGCGGGCGAACTGTTCGTCTCCCCGGCCCTGGCCGGGCTCCTGGCCGAGCCCGGCGGCGAGATCCTGGCCGGGCGCTGGTCGGCCCGGGTGGCCGGCACGATCGGAGCGGCGGGACTGTCCGGACCGGACGAGATGTGGTTCTACGCCGGCTCCGGAACCCTGACCGGCGACGACGGAGCGATCCGGATCGCCGCCTTCGGTGACGGGGCGCCACCGCGGACGGATCCGACGATCGTGGTGCTGGCCGTCATCGGTTCGGCGATCATGCTGATGCCGGTGCTGGTCTTCGTGACGACGGCGGTCCGCTTCGGCAGCGAGAGCCGGGAACGGCAACTCGCCGCGATCCGCCTGGTCGGCGCGGACAGCCGCACAACACGACGGATCGCCTCCGGGGACACACTGGTCGGCGCGCTGCTCGGCCTCCTCGTCGGCGGGGTGCTCTTTCTCGGGCTGCGCCACGTGATCGGCTCCGTGTTACCGGCCGACTTCAGCCCGTACCCCGATGATCTCCGCCCGGCCCCGCTGCTCCTGGCCCTGATCGTGATCCTGGTCCCGGCCGGTGCCGTCCTGGTGACGCTCGCCGCGCTGCGGCGGGTCGTCATCGAACCGCTCGGCGTCGTCCGCCGGAGCACCGTCCGCCGCCGACGCCTGTGGTGGCGCCTGATCCCGCCGGGTGTCGGCCTGGCCCTGTTGTACCCGCTGCTCGGCGGCCTGCCGGAGGAGGTCGGCGACGGTGTCCGCGCGCAGCTCGCGATCGGCGCGATCCTGCTGCTGACCGGTGTCGTCGTGCTGCTGCCGTGGCTGGTGCAGGCGCTGGTGCGGCGTCTCGGTGGCGGCGGCGTGGCCTGGCAGCTCGGCATCCGGCGGCTGCAGATGGACAGCGACACGGCGGTACGGTCGGTCTCCGGCATCGCCGTGTCGGTCGCCGGCATCATCGCCGTGCAGGGCCTGCTCGGCGCCTCGGTCGCGGCGGCGAGCGGGGCGCAGCCGCCCGCCGACCGGTTCCAGGCGGTCGTCTACACCAACGGCGCCGACGGCACCGGCTGGCGGGAGGCCCTGGCGGGCACTCCGGGGGTCGAGGCGGTGCTGCTGTCCGGCTACGGCTATCTGCGGGCCGGCCCTCAGGATCAGATCGGTGCGGCGGTACGGGTGGGAAGCTGCGAGATCCTCCGACAGTACGCGTCGCTGCCCTCGTGCGTGGACGGCGACAGCTTCGTGACCGCCCTGGACGGCTGGGACCACACGGCCCTGAGCCCCGGCACCGTCGTCCCGTTCACCGGCACCGACGACACCGCACCGCTCTCCCGGTGGACCGTCCCGGACGGCCTGCCCGAGGTCACGCTCTACACGAGCGAGGCCTGGCCCGCGTCGTACCTGGCCACCCCGGCGGCCCTGAAGGTCCGCCCCGACCTGCGCGGGCTCATCACCGACGCCTACCTGCTGCGCCTGGATCCGGCCGACCCGGACGCGATCGAGCGGGTCCGCAACACGATGACCCGGCTGGCCCCGGCCGCACCGATGCAGGTGTTCGGTGACGGGCGGATCGGCGGCCAGTTCGCCGGCGCCCGGCAGGTGGCCCAGGGCTGCGCCGTCCTGCTGCTGCTGTTCATCGGCGCGAGCATGCTCGTCAACGTCACCGAACAGTTGCGGGAGCGGCGGCGACTGCTGGCGGTGCTGGCCGCCTTCGGCACCCGGCGGCGGATCCTGTCGGCGTCGGTGCTCTACCAGGTGGCGATCCCCGCGTCGGTGGGTCTGCTGCTGGCGGTCCTGGTCGGCGGCAGTCTGTCGGCGGTCCTGCTCGCGGCCACCCGGGCGCCGATCACGTTCGACTGGCCGGCGATCGCCCTGATGACCACCGCGGTGGCCGGCATGATCGCGGCGGTGACGGCGGCCGGGCTGCCGCTGCTGTTCCGGTTGTTGAAGGTCCAGGAGCTGCGCAGTGAGTGAACCTCCTAGGCTGACCGGCATGCCCGTTCGTGTACGTCCCTTCGCCGGGATCGGGCCGTCCGACCTGCTGGTCTCCGTCGCGGTGGCGCTGCTGTCGACGTGGTGGTGGCACCAGTTCCGGCCGGGCGGGCTGGCGTTCGGCCTGCTCGCCGGGACGGCGCTGCTGTGGCGGCGGCGGTACCCGGTCGCGGTCCTGGCCGCCGTGTCGCTGCTGACCGCGGCCGCCGCGCCGGTCGAGGTCGACGGGACCCAGCTGCACGAGGGAATGCTGCTGATCACGCTCGCGCTCGCGATGTACGCGGTCGTCGCCTATGCGGCGACCCTGCGCCGGGCGGTGGCCGGCGGTGTCGTCGCGTGGCTGGCCGCCGCTGTCGTGCTGCCGCTCCAGGACCAGGGCGGCAGCGGGCTGTCCGGGATCACGCTGTGGGACCTGGCGCGGAACTTCGGGCTGCTGGCCGGATACGGCGGCGTGGTCTGGGCGCTGGCACTGACCGTGCGCTATCTCCGGCAGCTGCGGGTGACCGACACCGAGCGGCTGATCAGCGAGGAACGCGAACGGCGGGACAAGGCACGGATCGCCGTCGCCGAGGAGCGGGCCCGGATCGCCCGGGAGCTGCACGACATCGTCGCCCACTCGCTGTCGGTGATCGTGTTGCAGGCCAACGGGGCCACCTACGTCTTCGACCACGATCCGGAGCGGGCCCGTGAGGCGTTGCGGATCATCGGCGCCACCGGGGCGGAGGCCCTGGACGAGATCCGGCAGCTGGTGGAGATGCTGCGCAGTGAGGGCGGGGGCGCGTCCGACCGTACCCCCGCCGCTCTTGATCAGGTCGCATCGGTCGTGCAGCGGGCCCGCGACGCCGGCCTGGCAGCCACCCTGTCCGTGCGGGGCACGCCGCCGGACGTGCCCGGCGGCGTCGCGCTGGCGGTGTGCCGGATCGTGCAGGAGTCGCTGACGAACACGTTGCGTCACGCCGGCCCGGCACCGTCCGCCACCGTGACCCTCAGCTACCGGCCGGACAGCATCGACATCGACATCACCGACTCCGGTGTCCCGCGCCGTACCGGCGTCGCGGAGCCGGCGCCCACCGGCGGCCACGGTCTGGTCGGCATGCGGGAGCGGGTCGCGCTCTACGGGGGCACGTTCGACGCGGGACCACGGCCGGAGGGCGGCTGGCGGGTTCGCGCCACTCTTCCGCTGACCGGGGCGCGGGCGGTGATCGCATGATCCGGGTCGTGCTCGTCGACGACCAGCACCTGGTCCGGGCCGGTTTCCGGATGGTGCTGGACTATCAGGACGACATCGCCGTCGTCGGTGAGGCGGGCGACGGCGCCGAGGCGCTGCGACTGCTGCGCGGCACACCGGCCGACGTCGTCGTCATGGACCTGCGCATGCCGGTGATGGACGGGGTGACCGCGACCCGGCGGATCTGCGGCTCCGGACCGCTCCCCCGGGTGCTGGTGCTGACCACCTTCGACACCGACGAGGAGGCGTTCGCCGCGCTGCAGGCCGGGGCGAGCGGGTTCCTGCTCAAGAGCGTGCCGCCGGACGAGCTGCTCAAGGCGATCAGGGTGGTGGCCGGTGGCGACGCCGTGGTCGCGCCGCGGGTGACGCGCAGCCTGCTGGACCGGTTCGCGGGGCGGCTCACCCCCGGCGATCAGGCGGCGCCGGGCCCGAACCAGCTGACCGACCGGGAACGCGAGGTCCTGCTGCTGATCGCGCAGGGCCTGTCGAACCTGGAGATCAGTGTCCGGCTGCGGGTCGCCGAGGCGACGGTGAAGACCCACATCGGCCGGATCCTCAACAAGCTCGGGCTGCGCGACCGGGTGCAGGCGGTGGTCTTCGCCTACGAGTCGGGGCTGGTCCAGCCGGGCGACCCACGCTGATCGCGGTGTTCTAGGGTGGATCGATGGGGACGGTCCGGAAGGTTCAGATCACGTTCGACTGCGCGGATCCGGAGCGGGTCGCCCGGTTCTGGTGCGAGGTGCTGGGCTATGTGGTGCCGCCCGGGCAGTCCCGCGTCGCGATGGATCCGGCGGGTGACGGGCCCCGGCTCTACTTCCAGCGGGTCCCCGAGGGCAAGACCGTCAAGAACCGGGTGCACCTGGACGTGCGGGTCGGCACCGGGCTGGTCGGTGCGGAGCGCCTCGCCGTGCTCCGGGCCGAGAGCGACCGGCTGGTGGCGCTCGGCGCGACGGTCTTCCATGTGCTGGTCGCCGACGAGGAGAACGAGTCGTGCATCGTGATGCAGGACATCGAGGGCAACGAGTTCTGCCTCGACTGATCCCCCGGGAGGGCCCGCCGTGACCGACCGTTACCTGAAGGCGTTCGACACCGCCGCCACCGACTTCGAGCGGCTCGGTGAGCATCTGTGGAAACCGATCGGGCGGGCCACCGTCGAGCGGACCGCGCCGGCGCCGGGCGAGCGTGTCCTCGACGCGTGCTGCGGCAACGGCGCGTCCGCGATCCCGGCCGCCGAGCGGGTCGGTGACCACGGCCGGGTCGACGCCGTCGACCGGTCCGCCGCGATGATCGAGGATCTGCGGTCCCGCACCGGTGGCCTGCCGGCGCTGTCCGCGCACGCCGCCGACGTCACGTCCTGGCCCGGCGACGGCTACGACGTGGTGCAGGCCGTGCTGGGCGTCTTCTTCTTCCCGGACATGACCGCCGGCACCGAGTACCTCGTCTCCCGGGCCCGCCCCGGCGGGCGGTGCGGTTTCACCATCTGGCGGCGCGGAGCGGTGGTGACGGCCGGTGACCACCTGCGGCAGGCCGTCAGCCGGGTCACCGGGCGGCCCGCCGAGCCACGTCCGGCCGGCCCGGTGGAGGCCGTCAACCTGGCCGGCGACTTCCACGCGTGGCTGGCGGGCCGCGGTCTCACCGATGTCACGGTGACCACCCACGAACTGTCCCTGCCGCTGACCCCGGAGATCGCCTGGCTGGTGGTCACCGGTTCGGGTTTCGTCACCGCGCTGTCCGGTCTGGACCAGACCCAGGTCGCCGGAGTGCGGGAGGCCTACCTCGATTCGCTGCGCCGGGCCGGAGAGACCGAGCTAGACGCCACCACCCTGATCGGCGTCGGTTACTCGCAGGGTTCGAACGCGTTGGTGATGTAGGCGATCCGCCCGGAACCGTCCTCGTGGTCGCCGGCCCACATCATCGAGGGCTCGGCCGGGGCGGTGATCCAGTACATCTGGAACACCTCGTCCCAGCGGGTCTCCGCACCCGGGATCGCCCGGATCGCCTCGCGGACCGTGGTGGCGGTGGTGACGCCGTGCGGCAGTGTCACACCCGGCGGGATCCGGCCCGCACCGACGGTCCAGCCGACGAGGCGTCCGGTCCCCGCCGGTGCCAGGCTCACCGTCAGGGCGCCCCAGGTCAGGGAGCGTCGTGGCTCCGCGGAGGCGTCCAGCTCGCAGCCCTTGCTGTCGACGGCCCGGTCCGGTGGCCCGAGGATCCGGCGCAGCATCCGTTCCGCCGCCTTGGCCGGCCCGCCGACCGGGATCCGCCCGACCGCGGAGGGGGTCAGCGCCAGCGGGGTGACCGCGACGGGGACGGGCGTGACGAGGAGCGCGAACAGGGCCGCGACAGCGGCGAAAAGGGACGGCACCGCTTCATCATCGGCCGTGACCGCCTCGCACGGGCCCGTCCCGGCCCGTCCGGGCCGCCGGTTCGCCCGTCCGCGTGACGGCCCGGTGGGTGGGAAACCGGTCCGGCTCGCTTGCACCGGACCGGCAGGATCGCAGCCATGAAGGTGCATGAGCAGATCAGTGGGCGGCTCCGGGAGTTCATCGAGGCGCAGCCGATGTTCTTCGTGGCCACCGCGCCGAACGGCCCCGGCGGGCACGTCAACGTCTCCCCCAAGGGCATGTCCGGTACGTTCGTGGTGCTCGGCGGCCACCGGGTGGCCTATCTCGACTACCACGGCAGCGGCGCCGAGACGACCGCCCACCTCGACGAGAACGGGCGGATCACCCTGATGTTCTGCGCCTTCCAGGGCCCGCCGAACATCGTCCGCCTGCACGGCCACGGCCGCACGGTGCCGGTCACCGCGCCGGAGTTCGCCGAGATGCTGACCCTGTTCCCGGCACCGCCGGACACCCACGCCGTCCGGTCGGTGATCGACGTCGTCGTCGAGCGGGTCAGCGACTCGTGCGGTTACGCGGTGCCGCTGATGACCTACGAGGGCGACCGTGACCTGCTGGTCCGCGCCCACGAGAGGCGCTCCGAGGAGGACCTCGCGGAATACCGCCGGGTCAAGAACGGCGTCAGCATCGACGGCCGCCCCATCTTCACCGACCCCCAGCGCACCACCTGACCCGGGCGGCACCCCGCGGTCGCGGTGTCAGGCGGCCAGTTGGAGCCGTTCGGCCAGGCCTCGCAGGTCGGTGCCGGCGGCGTTGCGGTGGGAGCGGTCCAGCAGCATGCGGGCGGTCTCGCGGGTGATGGGCGAGGTGTGTACGTGCTGTGGCGCCACCCGTTCGGCGGCGAGCAGGAAACGGACCGCCTCACGGTCGCGGCCCCGTATCCGGGCCAGTGCACGGGCCGTGTCGGCGTAGAGGAAGACCTGCCGGAAACCGTACGGGAGGGCGGCCGGGTCGGTGGTGCGGGCGATCTCCGCGGCCCGGCCCGGGTCGCCGCCGTCGGCCTCGATGCCGATCTGCCAGATCGCGACGTTGGCCGGGCCGAAGTACAGGCTCAGTGTGGACGTCTCGCCGGTACGGGCGGCCAGGTCGGCGGCCTCGGCCGACCAGCCGCGGCTGTCGTCGGGGCGGCCCGAACCGCGGGCGGCCACCGCGCAGACCAGCATCAGGGAGCCGAGCATCTCGGCGGTGCCGGGGCGGGCGAAGTGCGGGCGCAACTCGTCGATCGCGCGTTCGGCCAGGGTGAGTCCGCGCTGGTAGGAGCCACAGCCGGAGGCCGCACAGGCGCGGGCGTATGCGGCGTACCCCCGCAGCAGTTGATCGTCGGTGGCGTCGGCGGCGTCGCGGCATCGCTCGGCGCCCAGCCACGCGTCGGCCGGCCGGCCGAGGTTGCGCAGCACCGAGGAGGCGAGGAAGGTGGCCTCGACCAGCAGGCGCAGCGCGGTCCGCCGGTCCGGGCCCGGGGTCTCCGCGTGCAGGTCACGCAGCAGGCCCGGAAGCAGGCGCGCGGCGCCGGCGTAGTCGCACGCCTGCCGCAGGCCGTCGGCCAGCGCCACCGTCCGGGCCAGTTCGCCGACCGGTGTCGACGACGGAACCGCCGGCTCGGACAGGTCGATGTCGACCAGCGCGTGCCGGATGTCGTTCACATGGGCGTGCGCGGTGACGACGTCGCGATCGGCCGCCGGCACCGGGACCCCGGTCAGTTCGGCCGGGGCACAGTCCAGCGCGGTCGCGATGTCGGCGAGGGTGAACCGGTTGTCGGCGGCCTGGCGGCCCCGCTCGACCCGGCTCCACGTGGCGTGCGAGATCCCGGCCCGGCTGGCGGCGAACCGGATGCTCCAGCCGCGGAGCAGGCGACGGGCCCGGATGCGCTCGCCGATGCGGGGGTCACCGTTCGGTCGTGGCGTCATACCGGCGACGCTAACCCGCCTCGTCAGTGGTCGTGGTACATGCTCGTACCACCGGGGCTGACGCCGTAGACCAGGCGCAGGATCGCATCGGTCAGCGTGTCGAGGACCTCGTCCTCGTCGTAGGCACCGGGGTCGGCGTAGACGTCGGCGAACATGGTGCTGCGCAGGTTGACCGCCATCCGGGCGAGCAGTGCGGGCGGGCCGCCGACGGTGAGGCCGGCCCGCGCGTCGCGCTCGATGCGTTTGCTGAACAGCGTGCAGCCCTTGTCGACGAGCCGGTCGCGGACCTGCATCACGTCCGGGCCCGGGTCGGGGGCGAGGAACGCCTCCCGCAGCCAGCGGCCGTCGACCTTCCACCGGGCGAGGCCGGCGGCGAGGCTGCGGCGCAGTGCCGGGCGGTCCAGCCCGTCGGAGGCGATCCACTCGGCGAGCTCCAGGTCGGCCTGGGCGATCCCCTGGTCGACGACGGCGGCGAGCAGCGCCTGCTTGGACTCGAAGTAGAAGTAGAAGCCGGATCGGGTGATGCCGGCCGCGCCGGCCAGCTCGTCGATGGTGACCTGGTTGATCGGCTTGTCCCGGAAGACCGCCCGTGCGGCGTCGACCAGGGCCTGCTCGCGCTGGTCGCCTTTGGTGGGGGCCCGGCGGCTCCTGATGGCTGACACGGCGCAGACTCTACATCCCATCAAATGTAATTGACGACGCATCCTCAATTTTTGACACGGTGTTGAGAATGCTTGGCGACGGGTCTACGTTCAGCTCATGCCCTTCCGAACACGTCTGGCGCTACCCGTCGCCTGCTACGTCGTGCTGCTCGTCTCCGCCCTGCAGACCCTGGTCGTCCCGGTCGTCGCCGACATCCGGGCCGACCTCGGCGTCTCCACCAGCGCGGTCAGCTGGGTCGTGACCGCCAACCTGCTCGCCGCGGCGGTGCTCACCCCGATGCTCGGCCGTCTCGGCGACCTGCACGGGCGACGCACCGTGATGCTCGGCGTCCTCATCGCGGTCCTGGCCGGCTCGGTGCTGGCCGCCACCACCTCCGACCTGACGCTGCTGCTCGTCGGCCGGGTCGCCCAGGCCGCCAGCTTCGGGCTGTTCCCGCTGGCCATCGGCGCGCTCCGGGAGGCCCTGCCGCCGCACCGCCTGACCGGCGCGATGGCCCTGGTCAGCGGCATGCTGTCGGTCGGCGCCGGGTTCGGCCTGGTGGTCACCGGCCTGCTGATGCGCCCGGGCGGCGACTACCACCGGCTGTTCTGGCTGGCCGCCGCCCTGACCGCGATCGGCCTGGCCGGGGTCTGGCTGCTGCCGGCCCGCCCGGGCGCGGCCACCGGCACCCTCGACTGGGCCGGCGCCGGCCTGCTCGGGCTCGGCCTGGTCCTGCTGCTCCTGCCGCTGGCCGAGGGCAACGGCTGGGGCTGGGGTTCGGCCCGGGTGCTCGGCCTGCTGGCCGCCGCGGCCGTCGTGCTGGGCCTGTTCGTGCTGTTCGAGCGGCGAGTCACCCACCCGCTGGTCAGCACGCGGATGCTCGGCCTCCGTCCGATCGTGGTCGCCAACGCGGCCGGCCTGTTCTTCGGCTTCTCGATGTTCGCGGTCTTCCTCGCGGTCTCCACCCTGGTGCAGACACCGCCGGCGGTCGCCGGCTACGGGTTCGGCGCCTCGGTGCTCGCCACCAGCCTGATCTACCTTCTTCCCGGTACGGCCGGAGGCGTCCTCACCGCGCCCCTGGGCGGCCGGCTCGTCGCCCGTTTCGGCGCCAAGGCGACCCTGGTGATCGCCGCGGTCCTGGCCGGCGCCGGATTCGGATGGCTCGCGGTGCTGCACGCGGCCACCTGGGAGGTCATCGTCGGGGCGTTCGCCGTCAACACCGCCGTCACCTTCGGGTACGCCGCACTCCCCGCCCTGCTCATCGCCCACGTCGAGCCGTCCGAGACCGGGATCGCGAACAGCGTGAACTCGATCGCCCGCTCGGTCGGCATGTCCCTGGGCACGGCATTCGTGGTCACGATGATGACCCGCAACCCGGTGCCGGGGCCGGTGCCGCTGCCCCGGGAGGTGCAGTTCACCACCGTCTTCGGGACCGGCGCGGTCCTGGCCCTGGCGGCGGCCGCCACCGTCGCCTGGCTCCTGCCCCGCGCCCGCCGGCCGAGGCTCACCGCAGCCGAGGTGGAGGCCGACGAGGTCCTCGGCGCGGCCGGCCTCGACGTCCCGGCCGGCCGCTGATCCGCCGGCGCGGTCGACAGGAGGGTTACGCGATCAGGGAGTCCTGGCGGGGTGGGGCCTCGGCGCTGTAGGAGTGGATGGTTCCCTTGCCGGCGGCCTTGGCGCTGTACATGGCGATGTCGGCCCGGCGCAGGAGTTCGCCCAGCGGGTGGTGGCCCGCGGCCAGGCCGATGCTGCCTCCGACGGTCACCTGTTCACCCTGGATCGGCATCGGGGCGGTGATGGCCGTGAGGATCCGGGTGCCCAGGTGGCGGCCCTCCTCCTCGGTGGCCGGGTCGGCGAGGACCACCGCGAACTCGTCGCCGCCCAGCCGTACGACCAGGTCGCCGGTGCGGGCCGTCGCGGTCAGGCGCTGGGCGACGGTGACCAGGACGTCGTCGCCGGCGGCGTGGCCGAGGCGGTCGTTCACCGGTTTGAAGCCGTCGAGGTCGAGGAGCAGCACGGTGCCGCCGCCCGCGGTCAGGCGCCGGCCCAGGTCGGTGAAGGCGGTCCGGTTGTGGAGGCCGGTCAGTGCGTCGTGGTGGGCCTGGTGGGCGAGTCTCTCCTGCTGGCGCTCCAGGGTGATGGCCAGCCTGCCGACGATGGTGACGGTCATGAACTGGCGGGCCAGCACCAGGCTGAACGTCGACAGGAGCACCCAGATGAGCAGCGGTGACAGGGTGTCGCTGCGGACCTGTTCGACAGCGGTGGCCACGACCGCCAGGACGATCGGGACGTAGGGCAGGGCCGCCCAGGCTCCGGCGAAGTGGCGGTGCGTGCCGGCCAGGGCCGACTGCGGTGCCGGAACCCGGCTGGCGATCATGACGAGTCCGGCGGCGAGGATGAAACCGGCCCCCGCTCCGGCGGTGTACCAGGGGTTCCCGGCGACCTGGTTGCGGAGGCTGAGCAGCGCGCTGAGGGCCAGGACGACGGCGGCGGAGCCGAGCAGCCGGGGGCTGTCGCCAGACGCCTCCGGCAGGTTGCGCGACATCATCACCAGGGCGACCGTGGCCGCGATGACCTCGGGACCGATCAGTGCGGCGGTGTAGACGCTGTTCGCCAGCGGATCGGCGGTGCCGCCCGCGGGTTCCAGGATGTACATCCAGGTCAGCGCGAGGACGGCGCCGGAGACGGCGGCGACGTCGAGCAGCCCGCGGAGACCTTCGGCGGTCTCCACGGGCGGGCAGCTCAGGTGCAGTCCCACCGGCAGCAGGACAGCCGCGGCCACCGACAGCGCGGCACCGCCGAGGAACACGTACCCCATCGCATGGATCTCGTTGACCAGGAACAGCGCGTTCGCCGACGCCCAGGTGGCGGCACCGATCGACGCGAGCACGGCGGCGGTCCGGTTGCGGCCGCGGTCGGTGCGGACCCGCCGGGCGAAGCCGAGGACGGCGCCAACGGCCAGGAACAGGACGATCGCGTCCGAGACGGCACGCCCGGCGGACAGCGAGAGGAACGGCACGATCGCCTGGAAGGCGACCGCGAGAACGATCACCACCGACAGCCGTGTGCGCAGGAACCTCGTCACGAGCCCCACAACGACTGCGGGGGCATCGACTTTAGGAAACGCGGTGGCGGCGGATCCAGGCGGCCTGGCCGCCGTCGACGAGCAGGTCGGTGCCGGTGATGTAGAGGGAGTGCGGCCCGGTCAGGAAGGCGGCCGCCTCGGCGATCTCGGCCGGTGTCCCGGTACGGCCGGCGCCGCACGCGTCGAGCATGGCGGTCATGTGGGCGCCGGAGGGCGACTCCTGTTCGACGCGGGCCATCGGCGTGGAGATGACACCGGGGCTGATCGTGTTGATGCGGGCGCCCCGGCGGTGGTAGGTGAGGGCGGCCGCCTCGACCCGGACCTGGTTGGCGCGTTTGGCCAGGATGTAGGCGTGCACCGGGTCGCCGTCGAATCCGGTGATCAGGTCCAGGTCCAGCAGGTCGGTGGCGGGTGTGGTGGCCAGGGCCTGTTCGTCGGCGGGGCTGAGCCGCGCGTAGTGCCCGGCCATGCTGGCCACGCAGACGACGGCGGCGCCGGGCCCGGCGAGCGGGGCGAAGGCGTCGATGAGGTGGGCGGTTCCGGCCAGGTCGACCCGCATGATCCGGTCGACGGTGGAGGTGGCGGCGGAGACGCCGGCGGTGTGGACGACGGCGGCGAGGCGGCCCAGCGCGGCGGCCGCTGCGGCGAGTTCGGCGACGGCGGCGGGCGAGGCGATGTCGGTGACCAGACCGCGGGCGCCGTAGCCTTCGGCGCGCAGGGCGGTGACGGCCCGGTCGAGGTGGCCGGGAACGGCGTCGGCGAGCAGCAGGGTGCGACCGCTGCCGAGGCGGCGGGCGACGGCGGCGCCCATGCCACCGGCCCCGGTGACGACGAGGACGTCGGGTGCGTTCATGGCTGGCTCCCGGAGGCGATGGCCTGCCGCCAGGGGCGGACAGCCCTCGGTGGCATGTTGACGGTGAGCACGCCGACGAGACGGCCCTGTCTGCGGTAGGTGGCGAGGAACCGGCGCTCGCCGAGTGAACCCTCGGCGACGGTGAACTCGTCGTGGCCGCGCAGGTGGCCGTAGGCGTGGATCTTGAGGTCGTACTGGTCGGACCAGAAGTACGGGACCGGTGCGAACGGTTTCGCGGCGCCGAGCAGGTTGCGGGCGGCGGCCATGCCCTGCTCGGCGGCGTTGGTGCGGTGTTCGACGCGCATCGTGACGCCGAACAGCGGGTTGTACCAGCGGGCGACGTCGCCGGCGGCGTAGACACCGGGCGCGGCGGCACAGAACCGGTCGCAGACCAGGCCGTCGTCGACGGTGAGCCCGGAGCCGGTGAGCCAGTCGGTGCCGGGGGTCGAGCCGATGGCGACCAGCACCTCGTCGGCGGCGCTCACCGACTCGTCGGCCAGGGAGCCGACGGTGACGCCGGTGCGCACGTCGACGCCGTGTTCGCGGTGCACGTCGGCGAGCATCCGGCCGACCGGTTCGCCGACGGCGTGCGCCAGCGGGACGGCGGCGGGTTCGAGCAGGGTGACGGCGCACCCGAGGGCGCGCGCCACGGCGGCGCATTCCGCGCCGAGGAACCCGGCGCCGACGATGGCCAGGGCGGTGCCGGGACGCAGCCTTTTGCGCCATTCAAGAGCCTGGTCGATCGTACGAAGAAAAGGTTTCGAACCATCGGAAAGCGATCGTGGCCGCACCCCGGTGGCCACCACGAGCCCGTCGTAAGGCACGTCAGTGCCGTCGCTCAGGGTGACCAGCCGCCGTGCGGTGTCCAGTCCGGTCGCCCGCACACCGTGTCTCTCGTCGAGGCCGAGCGCGCTGATCTGTTCCGGTGTCCGCAGCCGGATCCGGTCGATCTCCCACTCCCCCGCGAGGACCTGTTTGGACAGCGGCGGCCGGTCGTAGAACGCCTCGGCCTCGTCGCCGACCACGGTGATCGTGCCGCCGAACCCCTCGCGGCGCAGCGTCTCGACGGTGGCGAGGCCGGCCGCGCCCGTCCCCACGACGACGATCCGGTTCACTCCCCGACCAGCCGGATCGCCGCCGCCGGGCAGACCGCCGCGGCTTCCCGGACCGCTTCGTGCTGGTCCTTGCCGGGACTCTCGTCGAGGACGATCGCGACGCCGTCGTCCTCCCGCTGGTCGAAGACGTCCGGCGCGACCATCGCGCACTGCCCGGCCGCGACGCACCTGGGCTCGTCGAACTCGATCCGCATGATCGTCCCTCTCACCAGGTGACCGGCAGTGACGTGAGGCCGTAGGCGACGCCCTCCATGGCGAACTCGACCTCCTCGAACGGCACCGCGAGCGCCAGGGTGGGGATGCGGCGGTAGAGCGTGCTGTAGACGACCTGCAGCTCGACGCGGGCGAGCGACTGGCCGAGGCACTGGTGGGCGCCGTAACCGAACGCATGGTGGGTGCGCGCGGGCCGGGTCAGGTCGAGCCGGTCGGGTTGCGGGTAGGCGGCCGGGTCGTAGTTGGCGCCGCCCAGGTCGAAGATGACGCCGTCGCCGGCCCGGATGGTGGTGCCGTGCAGTTCGATGTCCTCGACCGCGATGCGCCGGATGCCGGTGTGCACGATCGTCAGGTAGCGGAGCAGCTCCTCGGCGGCGTTGGCGACGAATTTCGGGTCGTCGCTGTTCGCGCGCAGCAGGGCCAGCTGATCGGGGTGGTGCAGCAGGGCGAGCGTGCCGAGGGAGATCATGCTGGCGCTGGTCTCGTGGCCGGCGATGAGGATGGCGCTGCCCATGGTGACGGCCTCGGCGAAGGTCATCTCCCCGGTGGTGACGCGGGCGCCCATCTCGGACAGCACGTCGTCGGCGGGTTCGGCCATCTTCCGGGTGAGCAGCGCGCCGAGGTACTCGCCGAGGCCCTGACCGGCCGCGGCGCCGTCCTCCGGGTCGGTGTCGTGGCTGATCGCGCGGCGGCTGGCGGCCTGGAAGAAGGCGTGATCGTCGTAGGGGACGCCGAGGATCCGCGTGATCACCAGGGTCGGCACCGGCAGGCCGATGCTCTCCACCAGATCGGCGGGATTGGGGCCGGCGAGCAGGTCGTCGACGAGGCCGTCGATCGTCTCCTGGATGCGCGGGCGCAGCGCCTCGACCCGCCGGACCATGAAGGGCGCGTTGACGGTACGCCGTAGCCGGGTGTGTTGGGGCGGATCGGTGTTGGTGATGAGCTCGGGGATGTGCGGGGCGATCGCGGCACGGGACCGGGTCATGTGCGGATAGCCCGGCTTCTTCTCGTCGATGCTCAGCCGCGGGTCGTTGAGCAGGTCGCGCTGGTCGGCGTGCCGGGTGATGAGCCACGGGGTGCTGCCGTCCCAGATCCGCACCCGGCTGACCGGCTCGGCCTCGCGGATGGCGGCGGCCGGGGCGAACGGGCAGCTCGCCTCGCGGGTCATCGGATAGTAGGGCGTGTCAGACATGCCCGCTATGCAACCAACGTCACCTGACGCGAGCCGGACACGAAGCTGACAGGAACCAGACGTGACCGGGGTCACTCCAGCCGGTAGCCGAAGCCCCGCTTGGTGTGGATCAGCGACGGCCCGACCTTCTGCCGCAGGCGGGAGACCAGGCGCTCGATCGTGTTGAGATCGCGGGACTCACCCCACACGCTCTGCGCCAGCTGCTCCTTGGAGAGCACCCGGCCGGCGTTGACCAGCAGGTGGCGCAGCAACCGGTACTCGGCGGGGGTGACGTCGAGCGGCCGGTCACCGCGCCACGCCTGATAGACGACCTCGTCCAGGGTCAGGTCGCCGTGGCGCAGCACGGTCTGGCGCAGCTGGACGCGGACCCGGGCGAGCAGCTCGGGGATCCGGCACGGCTTGGTCACGTAGTCCTCGACCTCGGTGCCGATCTCGGGCAGCAGCAGGTCGAGGGCGTCGCAGGTGGTCATGCAGATGATCGGTGGCCGGTCGGTGAGGAGCGGGCGGGCGCGGGCCAGGTCGTACAGATCGGGGATGGCGACGTCGACGACGATCAGGTCGACGTCGTGCCGGTCGAGGCGGGTCATCGCGTCGGCGCCGGTCGCGACGGCGGTGACCAGGTAACCCGCCGTGGTGAGCCGGTCGGCCAGCGACGTCCGCAGCTGCTCCTCGGGGACGGCGACGAGCACATGCTGATTCCTCACCGGTCCAGCATGCCGCAGCCGTTTTGTTTCATTGACATCTTTCTTTTGTTACGCCGAAGATGGGAGCGCTCCCAACATCCCCCTCGTTCGTGGAGACCCCGTGAAGATCCCCTCACTGGCGGGCGCCGTCCTGCTCGCCGCCGTCACCGCCGTTCTCCCGGCCTCCAGCGGCGCCTCCGCCGCGGCGGCCGCCGACACCCGCATCGACATCGACGTCCGGGCCGGCCTGGCCACCGTCGGCGCCACCGCGGTCGGCGTCAACCACGCCATCTGGGACAGCCAGCTCGGCACCCCGGCCGTCGCCGACCTGCTCGGCGACGCCGGCGTGACCATGCTGCGCTACCCCGGCGGCTCCTACGCCGACATCTACCACTGGCGCGACCACACCGCGCCCGGCGGCTACGTCGCGCCGGACACCGACTTCGACACGTTCATGGCCGGGGCGCGACGCACCGGCGCCGAGCCGATGATCATCGCCAACTACGGGACCGGGACCGCCCAGGAGGCCGCCGACTGGGTGCGCTACGCCAACGTCACCAAGGGCTACGACGCGACCTTCTGGACGATCGGCAACGAGAACTACGGCAACGGCCACTACGGTTCGGCCTGGGAGGCCGACGACCACGCCGACAAGAGCCCGAAGCAGTACGCCGCCGAGGTCGTCGCCTACTCGCAGGCGATGAAGGCCGTCGACCCGACGATCAAGATCGGCGCCGTGCTGACCATGCCGGGGAATTGGCCGGACGGCATCGTCGGGGCCGGCGACACCGGCACCTGGAACCAGGAGGTGCTGACCCGCGCCGGCTCGGCCATCGACTTCGTGGACGTGCACTGGTACCCGGGCGGCGCCGGCCCGGCCGAGACCCTGACCCGGACCGAGCAGATCCAGGACGCCGTGTACCTGCTGCGCCAGCAGATCAACCAGTACGCGGGCACCGGTGCGAGCCGGATCGGGATCAGCATGACCGAGACCAACGTCGAGGTCGGGCGCAACACCCAGCCCGGCGCGCTGTTCCTCGCCGACGTCTACAGCGGACTGCTCGCCCAGGGCGTGTTCACCGTCCAGTGGTGGAACGTGCACAACGGCCTCGGCACCGTCTCCGAGGTGGCCGGCGAGACCGACTACGGCGACTACGGGCTGCTGTCCAGCGGCAACTGCAACGCCGACGGCACGGTCTGCCAGCCCGCGCTCAACACGCCGTTCGCGCCCTACCACGCACTGTCGCTGGTCGGGGACCTCGCCCGGGCCGGGGACCGGTTCGTCGGCACCGGCAGTGACAACGCACTGGTCAGCGCGCATGCGGTGCGGCGGGCCAACGGTGATCTGGCGGTGCTCCTGGTCAACAAGGACCCGTCCGCGGCACACACCGTGTCGCTGAACTACCAGGGGTTCACCCCGGCGGCGGGGACTCCCACGGTCGCCTCGTTCGGCAACGGTGACGATCGCGTCAGCACCGGGACCGGGGGCAGCGCGTCGGCACAGACCCTGGAGCCGTACTCGGTCTCGCTGGTCACGGTTCGCTCCGGGCGTACCGAGCAGGGATCGCCGAAGGCGCCTGGTCAGCCCACGGCGACGGTGACCGACCGGACCGCGACGATCTCGTGGCCGGCCGGCGCGGCCGGGCTGAAGTACGAGGTGTTCCGACAGAACGGCGGTGTCAGCGAGCAACTCGGCGAGACCACCGGCACGTCGCTGACCGTCGGCAACCTCCAGCCGGGCCGCCGCTACACGATCAACGTCCTGGCCCGCGACGGCTCCGGCCGGCAGTCGCAGGCGTCGCCGCCGCTGACCTTCACCACCGGCGCCCCGGCGACGTCGTCGTGCACGGTCAAGTTCCGCGACGTCAACGACTGGGGCAACGGGTACGTCGGCACGATCGACATCACCAACAACGCGACCGTCCCGGTCACCGGGTGGACCCTGGCGTTCACCTGGCCGACCGGCTGGCAGAGCGTCAGCAGCGGCTGGAGCGCCACCTGGAACCAGGACGGCCGGACGGTCCGGGTGACCAGTGACGGCGCCCTGGCTGCCGGGGCGACCGCGAGCGTCGGGTTCGTCGGCAACTACAGCGGTCCCAACGTGCTGCCGACCGTGTTCACGCTCAACGGGACGGTCTGCGCGAGCGCCTAGTCACACCGTGTCTCGTGGCCGGCCCTGGTCGGGGCCGGCCACGAGCAGGGCTCCGATCGCCTCCCGCAGCTCGGTGCCGGTGAACGGCTTCGCGATGATCGTCCGGCCCGGTTCCAGGGAGGTGCCGTCCTCGGCGATCAGCGCCTCGGCGAAGCCGGAGATGAAGACGACCTTCGTCGCCGGCCGCAGCCCGAGCAGCTGATGGGCCAGCTGCCGGCCGTCCATGCCGGGCATCACCACGTCGGTGACCAGGCATTGGATCGGGCCGGCGTGCCCCTCCGCGAGTGCCAGCGCGGACAGCCCGTCGCTCGCGGTCAGCACCTGGTAGCCGGCCTTGGCGATGAACCGGGCGGTCGCGTTGCGCAGCGCCTCGTCGTCGTCGACGAGCAGCACCGTGATGTCACCGTTGCGGCCCGGCGCCCCGGTCACCGGAACACCCGGCTGCTCGCCCGGCCCGGCCGGTGCGACGGCCGGCAACTGCACCCGTACGGTCGTCCCGGTCCCCCGCTGCGAGGTGATCATGATCAGGCCACCGGCCTGGGTGACGATCCCGTGCGCGGTGGACAGGCCCAGACCCGCCGTACGCACGCCCTGCTTGGTGGAGAAGAACGGCTCGAACGCGCGCCGCTGCACCTCGGACGACATCCCGCAGCCCGAGTCGGACACCTCGATCACCGCCACGCCCAGCACCGGGTCGCACTTCGCACTGATCGTGACCACGCCGCCGTCGGGCATCGCCTCACCGGCGTTGCGCAGCAGGATGTGCAGCAGCCGGTCCAGGCCGCGCCGGTCGATCCGGGCCGCCGGCGTGTCGTCGGCCAGCCACACACTCACACTGACCTGCTCGGCCGTCAGCTCCCCGGCGAACGCGGTGATGAACCCCTTCAGATCGACGACGACCGGCTCGTTGATCTCCCGCCGGCCGAACGCGAGCAGCTGCTCGGTCAGTTTGGTGGCCCGCCGGCCGCCCTGTGTCACCTGCTCCAGGTCCTGCAGCATGCCGGCCGCCGCGGCCTCCGCGATGCCGCCGTGGTCCTTCTCGTCGGCGATCGTGTCGCTGACCAGCTGGGTGAACCCGAGCATCGAGCCGAGCAGGTTGTTGAAGTCGTGGGCGATGCCACCGGCCATCCGGCGCAGGCTGTCCAGGCGTTCGGCGTCGTGGCCGGCCGCCTCCTCCTGCCGCTGCCGGGCCTCGTAGGCGATCCGTTCCTCGGCCGCCACCACGTCGGAGATGTCGTCGACCATCACCACCGCACCGGCCACGTCACTGGCGGCGTCGGAGAACGGCCGGAGGTGCACCCGCAGCCAGCGGTCGGACAGGTCCTCGCGGATCAGGTGCGTGCGGTAACGGTGCTCGACCGCGGCCGCCCCGGTGTTGCGGACCGCCTCGACCGCCTCCCGCCGCACGGCCGGGTCCAGGCAGATCAGCCAGCCGTCACCGGAGAGCCGGCCCGCGGGCTGTCCGGTGATCTCGGCGAGCCGCGGGTTGACGTAGGTGGCCGTGCCGTCCGCGCCGAGCAGCGCGATCCCGACCGGTGACGCGGTGGCCATCGCCTCGAACTGCCGCTCCCGGTGCCGCAGCGCGCGATCCTTCTCGACCAGCTTGGCGTTCACCGCCTGGCTGTGCACCCGGGCGAAGTCGGCCGCCGATCCGACGCTCACGTCCACCGGCCCGGCGGCCAGCACCTCGTCGACCGCGTCGAGCAGCTCCCGCGGGTCGGCACCGCGCAGCACCACCCGCGACACCCCGCACGCGTCGACGATCGGCCGGGTCTCCGGTTCCAGGTAGTTCGCCGTGTAGAAGATGACCGGCGAGCTGGCGGTCACCGGGTCGTCGTCGGATCGCAGCCGGTGGACCAGCTCCAGGCCGTCGATGCCGGGCATCAGCACATCCGAGACCACGATGTCCGGGTGCTGGGCGCGCACCACGTCCAGCGCGTCGACACCGTCGCTGGCCTCGAGAACCTCGTGCCCACGGCAGCTCAGCAACATGGTCACCAGGTCACGATTCTCGGCGACGTCGTCGACGACCAGGACGGTTGCCATGACGGCCTCCTCGTAAGTAACGCTATTCAGAATCTTCCTCTCAAAGCACTCCGAAAGTGGTAATTCAAAGAAATGCCCCCGTTCGCTACATGGCGTACACCGGCGACGTACCAGGTCGCGGCCGGAGCGCTAGCCCTAGCTCTCGGGGCCTCCACCCTCTTCGGCTGGGGCTTGATCTTCACGGGTGCCGCAACCATCGCGATCGCCCGTCTCACCCGGCCCTGGGCCCGCCGTCTCGCCCTGGTGTTTCCGCTGCTCACCATCGGCATGGTGCTGACCGGTCCACGGGCGACGACCGCCCTCCTGCCGCTCGCCGTCGCCCAGGCGCTCCTGCTGATCGCCACGCCCCGGTTGTGGACCCGCCTGGTGAGCCAGTGGTGTGCGCTCGCGTCGGCCGGGCTCAGTGTCGTCGACTGCTACAGCGTGCTCTTCGACGAGCGCGGCGCTCCGCTGCCGGTCGCGCTGGCCGTCACCGCGTTCCTGCTGGCGCTGGCGATCCTCGCCGACAGCCCGCACGTCGGGCTGGCCAGCCTGCTCTTCGACCGGTCGGTCAGCGCGGTGCTGACCCGGCGGCTGGTCGGGTCGGCGCTGATCGTCCTGCCCCTGATCGGCCTGCTGCTGATCAAGGGGCAGAGTGTCGGGCTCTACAGCATGCACACCCGGTTCGCGCTCATGGTCGCCGCCAACGTCACCCTGGTCACCGTCGTCGGCCTGTTCACCGGCGCCCGCGTGGAGGCCGCCGAGACCGCCGCCGAACGCCAGCAACGCCTGCTGCGCCAGCGCGAGGAAATGGGCAACATCCTGCATTTCACGCCCACCGCCTTCTCCGTCAAAGGACTCGACGGCCGCTACCTGCTCGCGTCCACCGCCTTCGAGGAACTGCACGGGCTGGGCGAGGGCGAGGCGCTCGGGCTGGCCGACAACGACCTCTACAGCCCCGACGAGTTCGCCGAGATCGCCCGACGGGACCGGGCCGTCCTCGACCTCGGGCGGCCCATGACCTACGAGGACGAGGTCGGCACCCGCACCTTCGTCACCTCGATCTTCCCGATGCGCGCCGAGGACGGGACACCGACCGCCATCTGCAACGCGATCACCGAGATCACCGAGGTCCGCATCGCCGAGAGCAAGTTCAAGGGCCTGCTCGACGCCTCGCCCGAGGCGATGCTCTGCCTCAGCGCCGACGGCCGGATCGTGTTGGCCAACACCCGGGCCCTGGAGGTGTTCCAGTACGAGCGGCACGAGCTGATCGGCGCCTCGGTCGAATTCCTGGTGCCCAAGGGACTCCGGGCCCGGCACATCGCCCACCGGCGCGAGTACATGGCGCATCCCTCGCCGCACCGGGTCGGCCGGGGCATGCGCCTGACCGCGGTTCGTAAGGACGGCACCGAGATCCCCGTCGAGATCAGTCTCGCCACCGTCGACGGCGACAACGGCACCGTCGTGTTCGCCGCCGTCCAGGACATCACCGACCGGCTCTCCCAGGCCCGTACCGACGCCCAGCTCGCCGCGATCGTCGAGGCGTCGAACGATGCGATCGTCAGCAAGGATCTCGACGGCGTCATCCTCACCTGGAACCCGGGCGCCGAACGGCTCTACGGCTACACCGCCGCCGAGATGATCGGCCGCGACGTCACCATCCTGCTGCCACCCGACCGCCCCGGCGAGGAGCAGAGCATGCTCGCCCGGGTCCGCCGCGGCGAACTGATCCGGCACCACGAGACCCAGCGGGTGTGCCAGGACGGGCACACCATCTACGTCTCGCTGAGCATGGGCCCGCTGCGGGACCCGGGCGGCTCGATCATCGGCGCGTCGACCATCTCGCACGACATCACCACCGAGGTCGAGACCGAGCAGCGGCTGCGCCTGGAACGCGAACAGTTCCAGATGATCATGACGGCGGCCAGCGACCCGTTCGTCAGCGTGGACGCCCGCGGCCGGATCACCGAGTTCAACGGCCAGGCCGAACGCCTCTCCGGCTGGCAGCGCCACGAGGTGCTCGGCCTGCCGGTCCTCGACATGATCCTGCCGGTCCGCTACGCCGAGGGCCTCGGGCGGGTCCTCGACGGCCGCTGGGACTGGCTCCTCGACCGGCCGACCGAGATGTACGCCCTGCGCTGCGACGGCGTGGAGGTGCCGATCGAACTCACCCTGTGGCGCACCGAGCGCGACGGGCGTACCACCTTCCACGCCTTCGGCCGCGACATCACCGCCCGCCGGCAGACCGAGATCGCCCTGGAACAGGCCCGCGACCAGGCGATCGAGATGGCCCGGCTGAAGTCGCAGTTCCTGGCGTCGATGAGTCACGAGATCCGCACCCCGATGAACGGCGTCATCGGCCTCAGCGGGCTGCTGCTGGACACCGCCCTCGACGACACCCAGCACCGTTACGCCGAGGGCATCCGCAACGCCGGCCTCGGGCTGCTCTCGGTGATCAACGACATCCTCGACTTCTCCAAACTCGAAGCCGGCAAGGTCCTGCCCGAACGCATCGACTTCGAGGTGTGGCGGCTGCTCGACGAGGTCGTCGCCCTGGTCGCCGACACCACCGGCGGACGGGACATCACCGTGGTGGCCCGCTGCGACTCCCGGCTGTCACAGCCGGTCAGCGGCGACGCGGGCAAACTGCGGCAGGTGCTGCTCAACCTGCTCGGCAACGCGATCAAATTCACCGAGCAGGGCCGGATCGAGGTCACCGCCACACCGGCCGCCGACGACGGCGGCCCGGACATCCCGGTGCGGTTCGCCGTCAGCGACACCGGCATCGGCATCGACCAGGACAAGCAGCGTCAGCTGTTCGAGCCGTTCACCCAGGCCGACGCCAGCACCACGCGGCGGTTCGGCGGGACCGGCCTCGGCCTGGCCATCTGCCAGGAACTGGTCGCCGTGATGGGCGGCCAGATCAGTGTCACCAGCCGGCCCGGCCAGGGCAGCACCTTCGCCTTCACCGTCCCGCTCAGCCAACCGGAGGACGCCGCCGCCATGCACCATCCGGTCCTCGAGGGTCTGCGGGTCCTCGTCGTCACCGACGACGACGACGAGCGCCGCGAACTGCTTGACAAGCTCGGCGCCTGGTCGATGGCGCCGGTCACCGCCGAGGACGGTGACGCCGCCGCGCGCCTGCTGATCCGGGCCACCGCCGCCGGCCGCCCCTTCGACCTGGCCCTCTGCGACACCACGATGGCCGCCGCCATCGCGTCCGCCGACGTCACCCCGGCACCGAAGATCGTCCTGCTGACGTCACCCGGCAGCCCCCCGCCCGACGGCAGCGGCCCGTCGCTGACCAAACCGATCCGCCAGTCCCAGCTGTACGACCTGCTCGTCGACGTGGTCGCCCCGGCCACCGACCACGTCATCGACGACGTGCCGGCCAGCCTGGAGAAACAGGGTCACGTCCTGCTCGTCGAGGACAACGCCATCAACCAGACCGTCGCCCTCGGGATCCTGGCCCGGCTCGGCTACAGCGCCGACGTCGCCCCCGACGGCCGGGTCGCCGTCTCCATGGCCACCACCCACGACTACCTGGCCATCTTCATGGACTGCCTGATGCCCGAGATGGACGGCTACACCGCCACCGCCGAGATCCGCCGCCTGGAACCGGCCGGGCAGCACGTGCCGATCATCGCGATGACCGCCGGCGCCATGCCCGAGGACCGGGCCCGCTGCCTCGAAGCCGGCATGGACGACCACATCTCCAAGCCGGTGATGCCGCAGGACATCTCCGACGCCCTGCAACGCTGCGTCGTCACCCGCCCGCCCACACCCGAACCACCCACCCGCCGCCAGATCGAACAACGCCTCGACCTGCTTCGCGCGGCGGCGCCCAACCTCGACGACGACGCGCTCACCGGCCTGCTCCAGCGGCTCACCGCCCAGGTGCCGGCCCTGGTCGACGACGCCTTCCAGGCCCTGGCCATGGATGACGCCACAGCGCTGCGCAACGCCGCCCACCAGCTCAAGGGCGCGGCCGGCAACCTCGGCGCCCAGGACCTGGCCGACGTCGCCGACCGGGTCGAACAGGCCGCCCGCGCCGGCGACCTGGACACGGCGGTGGTAGCGGTCACCGAACTGCGCACCGCCGCCGAACAGACCCTGGAGGCGGTCCAGGTCATCACGCGCGGCCTCGCAGTGCGATGAAACCGAGATCGAGAGCAGATTCCAGATGATCGGTACGGCCAGAGGCGAGCAACAGCAGCACCCCGCCCTGGATGCCCGCGAGCAGCCCGGCCGCCGCCCGTCCGGGGTCGAGCACCCGGTCGGCCTCGTGCCGCGCCACCGCCAGCAGCAGCTGCTCCTTGCCGTCCGGGAAGTAGTGGAACAGCTGGCTCTTGCTGGTCCGGGTACGGGCCATCACGTCCTCGAGGCGCACCTCGTCCACACCACGTTCCCGGATCTCGGCGGCGGCACCGGCAACGATCCGGGAACGTGTCTGCTCGCCCTTACGCGTGAGCACCGTTCACCACTGGTGGAGCGTAACCGGCCGGTTTGTCACCGATCGTGAGTCCCGGGTTGACGATCCACGACTGGTACCCCGGCGTGAACATCGAGTACGGCTTCGGCAGCGGCCAGGCAGCGGCCTCGTCGAGCAGGGCACGCGCGTCGTCCGGGATGGTGAAGTCCAGAGCGGCCAAGCTCGCGTCCAGCTGGGAGGTGCCGCTCGCGCCGACGACCGCGGAAGCGACCCCCGGCTGTGTCACCACCCAGTTGAGCGCGACCTGAGCCATGTCACGGCCGAGTCCACCGGCCACCGTCGCCAGCGCGTCGACGACCTGCCAGTCCCGCTCGCCGACCGCCGACCCGGCAAGTCGGCCGTCACCGCCGAGACCGTCCGCCGTGCGCCGGTACTTTCCGGTCAGCAGGCCTCCACCGAGCGGGCTCCACACCGTGAGTCCCATGCCCAGGCTCTGCGCCATCGGCACGAACTCCGGCTCGACGGCCCGGTCCACCAGGGAGTACGGCAGCTGCACGGTCACCATCGGGGTGAGCCCGTGCGCCTCGGCGTAGGTCTGGGCGCGGGCGGCGTACCAGGCGGGGACGTCGGACAGGCCCGCGTACCGGATCTTCCCGGCCCGGACCAGGTCGTCGAACGTGCGCACCACCTCCTCGACCGGGGTGATCCGGTCCCACGTGTGCAGCAGGTAGAGATCCAGGTGGTCGGTGCCGAGCCGCCGCAGCGACGCGTCGAGCGCCCGGATCATGTGCTTGCGCCCGTTGCCGCCGGCGTTCGGGTCGGACGGGTCGACGCTGTTGGTGAACTTGCTGGTGAGCACCAGCCGGTCCCGCTGCCCGTCACGGGCGATCAGCCGGCCGAGGATCCGCTCGCTCTCCCCCGCCGTGTAGAAGTCGGCGGTGTCGATGAGGTTGCCCCCGGCCTCCACGTACCGCCGGAAGATCGCCCCGGCCTCCTCCTCGGACCTCCCGTAGGCGGCGTGGAATCCGCCGACACCGAAATTCATGGTGCCGAGGGCGAGGCGGCTGACGCGGAGCCCGGACCGGCCGAGCAGGTAGTAGTCGTTCATGGCCCCGACAGTGCCCCGCCGGAAATGGACCGGCAAGTCCAGAAAAGGTGCTACTCGAGGAGGGAGGTGGTACGGCGTTCGATGGGGGCGGCGGCGATGCAGAGGACACTGTGGTCCTGCTGCCAGTCGTCCTCGTCCTGCGGGTACAGGTAGTAGATCTCCAGGTCGGCGTTCTGCGGAGTCTTGTATGGCTTGAACGCCGTACCACATCGGGTGGTGCTCTCCGCCGCCACCGCGTCCCTGCCAGGGTAGGCGCCGGCCGGTAGCTCGAAGACGTGGTAGACCTCGGCCTTGTGCGGCTGGCCGCAGGAGACGACCGGCATGTCGCCGACCCTCGTCGCTCCGTCGAGGCTGCTGATGCAGTCGCCGGCCTGGAGCTCGACGGTCCCGGTGTCGCGGATGCCGGCGATGCGGTCGCGCACGTCGTCGAGGATGACACCGGTGGCGATCAGGACGCCGAGCACGAGGGTCAGGCCGGAGACGACCAGCGCCGCCACGGCCAGCCCGGAGCCCTTCTGCCCGCGCCGCCGGATCTGCGCCAGCGCCACGCTTCCGAGCACGAAGCCCAGCACGGTGCCGACACCGGGACCACCGCAGATGCTCGCCACCAGCGCGCCGATCGCCAGGCCGTTGGGGCCACGGTCGGTCACGGGCGCCGTGTCGAGGGGCAGCGGGCCCTCGTCCAGGTCGGCGGGCTGCTCTTCGTCCGGGTCGGCGGGCTGCCCTTCGTCCGGGTCGGCGGGCTGCTCGGGGCGGGGTACCTGGTTGTGCACGGACGCACCGTAGTTCCAGGCGGCGCCCCTGTCGATCTCGGCCGGGTAACGCCGGTGCGGCCGGGGATCGCCCGGCCGCACCGGCCCCCTCTACCCGGTAATGCAGGAGACGATGCGCGGGCGGGCCGAGCTGTTCCCGTTCATCATCGTCGTGAAGCCGAACGTGTTGCCGCTGCCGTTGGGACGGACGGTCAGCGTGCCGCCGCTCGACGTGAAGGTGCCGCTCCAGGTGGTGGTGACCTGTTGCGGTGCGGTGATGCCGACGTTCACCGTCCAGTTGGTGGCGCCGGACACCGTGACGGACGTGTTGTAACGGTCACCCCAGACGGTTCCCGGGGTGATCGTGGCGGTGCAGGAACCCGCCGACGGCGGCGGGGAGGACGGCGGCGGCGAGGAGGGGCTTCCGGTCAGGGCCGGGGTCTGCCAGGTGCGCCACTGCGACAGCTCGCCCTGTTTGCGGCTGGAGATGCGGAACGTACCCGTGCTGCTCCCGGTCTTGAGAAGGAATTTCTGGATGTGCTGCTGAAGCGGGGCCTGCCATTCGCTGCGGGACGCGCAGTGGGTGCCGTCGCTGACGTCGGACCAGTAGCTGATGTTGCCGCCGACGCCGAGCGCCTTGTAGATCTCGGCCCCGCCGAGCGCCGAGACACTGCCGGACCGGGCGGCGAGCCAGTCGACGTGCGGGTTCTCCATGATGAACAGTCCGCGGGGCGCGACCAGGCCGACCAGCTCGTGGTTGTCGACGGGCAGGCTGTTCGGGTTGCCGGTGAACGAGCCGAACGCGTCGCCGAGCCACGGCTGCTCGTTGTACGCGCTGCTCAGCGGCTGGGCGCCGGACTCGCCGGGCACGGCACGCAGCAGGGGGACGCCGCCGGTGCCGGACTCGATCGGCATGGTGAGGGCCACCCGCTGGTCGAAGGCGCCCGCCGCGATGGCGCCTTTGCCGTAGCGGGAGCAACCGGTGACGCCGACCGCGTCGGCCCGCAGGATCGATCCACCGGACTGCTCGATGACGTCGATGATCCGGCTGACGCCCCACGACCAGGCCATCAGGATGCCGGTGGTGCTGGTCGAGCCGTACAGCGTGTAGAAGGCGCCCTGTTTGCTGGCGCGCCCGGTGCCCTCCCTGCCGACGGCGAGCGGGTCGAAACTGATCACCGCCGCCCCGGAGTTGCGGATGGTGGTGGTGTCGGCGCCGAAGCCGCCGAAGACCACGACCGCGGGGTACGGCCCACTGCCGGTCGTGGGCAGTTGGACGCCGGCCGAGAAACTCGCGGAGCGGCCCTGATCGGTGACGTTGACGGTGACGCCGGAGCTGCTGACCGTGCCGGTGACGGTGGACGGGCGCGCGGGTTTCTGCCCGTAGACGTGCCGTTCGGCCATCTCCCGGATCTCGGCGCGGCGGCAGCGCCAGTCACCGGTCGTGGTGATGCGGGTGCCGTCGATGCGGGTGAACGGGTCGGGCATCTGGGCGGTGCTGACGGTCGGTGAGGCGGCGACGGGGCAGTCGGCGCCGTCGTCCTCGACGGCGGCGTGGGCGGTGGTGGGGACTGCGAACACGACCGCGGCGCCGGCGAGGACCGACGCCACGATCAGGGTGGCTCTCGTGCGGAGCTTGGACACGGGGGAGCTCCTTCCTGGGGACGGGGAGAGCGATGGCCGTGACGTTACGAAGATGTATCGGTGAATTCAAGTGCGTAAATAAGTTCACGCAGCGGAAGCCGATTCTGAAACTTTCGCCATTCGGCAGAAGTTCCAAGAGCGCTCGGACACAAAAGATCAGCGCCGAACCGGTGGGGTTCGGCGCTGATCGGTGAACGGGGAGCGGGATTACCTGGCGGCGAGTTCCCTCGCTACTCGCCGGAACAGGTCCTCCCACTGGGCGGCGACGACCGGCATCTCGTAGCCGGCGGCGGTCGCCCGGGCCGCGGCGCCGAACGCGGCGCGTTCGGCGGGGCTGCCGATCAGCCGGCACAGCCCGGCGGCCAGGCCCGGCACGTCCTCGGCCGGGACGAGCAGCCCGTTGACCTCGTCGTCGACGACGTCGGCCGGGCCGGTCGGGCAGTCGAAGGACACCACCGGCAGCCCGGTGCCCATCGCTTCGAGCAACACCATCGGCAGCCCCTCCTTGCGGGAGGAGAGCACGAACACCGAGGCCCGGGCGAATTCGGCGTCGAGGGTACGGGTCAGCCCGCGCAGCTTGACCACGTCACCGAGCCCGCGCTCGGCGATCTGGTCGGTCAGCTTCCGGCGCAGCTTGCCCTCGCCGAAGATGTGCAGCTGCCAGTCCGGGTGCCGCTCGTGGACCCGCACCCACGCCTCGATCAGCAGGTCGAAGCCCTTCTGCCGGAACAGCCGGCCGGCCGCCACCACGACCTTCGCCCGGTCGCTCTCCGGCGCCGCCTCGCGTGGCGGGATCCCGTTCGGGATGCGGGTCAGGTCGACGCCGTCGCCCAGGGCCGCGCGATAGGACTCCAGGTCGGCGTGGGTGAGCACGGTCACCGCGTCCAGCCGGGGGTAGGCGCGGATGATCTGGGCCTGGAGACCGGGCTTGTAACTGCCGAAGTTCATGTGGTCCTGACCGATTCTGGTCACCCGCCGGGGCCCGAACCAGGCGGACAGCAGGTTCAGCGCAGGCCGGGTGCTGATCAGGACACCGTCACGCTGCGAACGCATGTAGCGGATGACCCGCAGGTCGACCATCGGGTCCCACCGGTTGTACCGGAAGTCGGTGCGGTGCGGCAGCGGGTTGGGCAGCACCCGGGTCCGCTGTAGCAGCCGCCGGCGCCGGTCCGCCTTGCCCGACCATCGCGAACCGTCGTTGCGCAGGTCCGTCAGCGAGACCAGCCGGACACGCGGGTCGAGGGGGAACGCCGGGCTCTCAGCGGTCCGGTACACGCTGGCGATCTCGACGTCGTGGGTGGCACACAACGCGTTGGCCTGATTGAAGACCGTACGGATCGTCCCACCGACCCCGTACGCATTGTGGAGCAGATACCTGATGTTCACGCGCACAACCTAGAAACCGCTGTCAATCAGCTGTGCCCGCGCGAATGATCCCCGGACAGCGGGGTAGCCGACGCCCGTGAAGGAGCATTCCGGTCGCCGCCCGGATCACCGGCACCGAGCCGGAGGGGGCCGGGCTCTACGACCCGCTCCGGCCGCATCCGGTGCGGGACGCCCCCTTTCACCGGAGGAGGAGCTGTGACCAGTCGATTCGCTCAATGGACACTGGATGTGCACGATGTGGAGCGGCAGGCCGCGTTCTGGTCGGCGGCCCTCGGTTACACCATCGACCGGGGCGACGACGGTGATGCCCACCTGTGGCCGCCGGACGACGGTCCCAGTGTGTGGCTGCAGCCGACCACCGAGCCCAAGACCGGCAAGAACCGCGATCACCCCGACCTGGTCGTCACCGGCGGCGACGTGCGGTCCGAGGTCGTGCGCCTGCTGGGGCTGGGCGCGTCCCGGGTCGACGTGGGACAGAAGGGCGACGAGGGATTCACCGTCCTCGCCGACCCGGAGGGCAACGAGTTCTGTCTCCTGCACGTTGCCGACCGGGGGCCGCCTCGCTACCGTTCCGGATCGTGAGCAGGATTCTCGTTCTCGGTGGCGGCGGCGTGACCGGCATCGCCTGGCATCTCGGGGTGCTGTGCGGCCTGGCCCGGGCCGGCGTGACGCTCGGTGACGCCGACACGATCATCGGCACCTCCGCCGGCTCGGTCGTCGGCACGCTGCTGGCCGCCGGCGTCGACGTCGAGACCGCGGTCGCCCAGCAGCGGGAGGTCCCGGCCGGACCGGCCCGCGGTGGCGGCGGCCCGGGCCGGGGCGGCGAGTGGCTGACCGCGATGGCAGTGCTGCTCGACCCGGCGGTCCCGGCACAGGAGGCACGCGCCCGGGTCGGCGCGATGGCACTGGCCGCCGGGCTGGACGAGACCACCTACCTGACCCGGATGGCCGAGCTGCTGCCGGTGACCGAGTGGCCGGCCCGTGACCTGCGGATCGTCGTCGTCGACGCGGCCGACGGACGCGACGTCGTGCTGGACTCGGGAGCCGGCGCGACGCTGCTGCAGGCGGTGTCGGCCAGCTGTGCCGTACCCGGCCTGATGCCTCCGGTGACCATCGGCGACCGCCGCTACATCGACGGCGGGGTGCGCGTCGGCGCCGGGGCCGACCTGGCCGCCGGCGCCGAACGGCTCGTGGTGCTCGCCCCACTGGCGGTGCTGAGCCGGGACCGCATCACGCGGGAGATCGCGGCAGCCGGCGCCGCCAGGTCGCTGCTGGTCGAGCCGGACGACGAGTCGCTCACCGCGTTCGGCCCGAACGTCATGGACGCCGCGCGCCGGCCGGCGTCGGTGCTGGCCGGGCTGCGGCAGGGCGAGGCGATGGCCGGTGCGGTACGGGCGGTCTGGTCCTGACCACACCGGCCCGGCACTGTCCTACATCGACTGATGCCGATAGGGTCCACACCATTGAGATTTACTGATCTCTATGGGGGGCTGAAAATTGCACGTCTTCAGTCAAGGTAACCTCCGCCGCTCGTTGACGGTTCTCGCCATCGGCGCGACCGTGGTGGGCCTGACGGCCCCGGGCGCGGCGGCGAAAGCTCCGGACGACCCGGCCGAGCGGGCCTACGAGCAGATCGCCGCACTCCAGGACATCAAGAAGTCACTGACCCCGGCCGAACGCAAACTGGACAGCCGCCTCGCCATCGAGCTGCGCAAACGTACCAACCAGGCGACCACCAGCGCTCTGCCCGCGCTGGGCACGGGTGTGCCGGTCAGCAAGTCCGGCACCACCGAGGTCGAGATCCACGCCGACAAGGTCGGCGACGAACTGCTCGACCGGCTGCGCGACGCGGGCGCCGGCATCCGCTTCCCCTCCCCGGCGACCGGCACCGTGCTGGTCGAGGCGCCGCTGACCGCGCTGCCGACGATCGCGGAGTGGAAGGACGTCACGAGCGTCAGCCTCAAGTCCGGCGCGATCACCGCACGCATGACCGACCCGAACGCCAAGCCGAAGGCCGAGTCCAAGGTCGAGAAGACGGCCCGGATCGAGTCGGCTCTGCGTACGGCGAGGGCGACAGCGCCGAAGACCGCGGCGGTCACCGTCAGCCAGGGTTCGGTCGTCTCCGAGGGAGACCGTACGCACGCCGCCGACACCGCCCGCACCCGGTTCAAGGTCACCGGAACCGGCGTGAAGGTCTGCGCCCTCTCCGACGGGGTGGACTCGCTCGCCGACTCGCAGGCCAGTGGCGACCTGCCCGCCGACGTCGACGTACTGCCCGGCCAGGAGGGCAGCGGCGACGAGGGCACCGCGATGCTGGAGATCATCCACGACCTGGCGCCGAACGCGAAGCTCGGTTACGCGACCGCGTTCACCAGCGAGGCCAGCTTCGCCGAGAACATCCGGGCGCTCCGCTTCGACGCCGGCTGCGACATCATCGTCGACGACATCATCTACTTCCACGAGAGCCCGTTCCAGGACGGGATCATCGCGCAGGCGGTCAACGCCGTGACTGCCGACGGGGCGTACTACTTCAGCTCGGCCGGCAACGAGGGCAACACCATCGACGGCACCGCCGGCAACTGGGAGGGCGACTTCGTCGACTCCGGCCGCGGCATCGGCAAGTTCGCCGGCGACGCCCACGACTTCGACCCCGGCGCCGGGGTGCAGGAGTTCAACCCGCTGTCCCCGGGCAGTGCCGGCCGCATCGTCACGCTGTGGTGGGCCGACGCGCTGGAGGCCTCCGGCAACGACTACGACCTGTATCTGATCAACTCGCTGGGCAACGTCACCTCGTTCTCCCAGGACGTGCAGGACGGCGACGACGACCCGTGGGAGATCCTGCAGGCCGCCAACAGCACCGGACAGCGGCTGGCCGTCGTGAAGTTCGCCGGCGCCGACCGGTACCTGCAACTGTCGGCGTTCCGCGGCCGGTTCACCGACACGCCGGACGGCTCGCTCAAGGGCTTCTCCACCCCCGGCATCACCCGCGGGCACAGCGCCGCCGTCGACGCGTTCTCGGTGGCCGCGGCCCCGGCCAAGGACCCGCTGCCGTTCGCCCTGGAGACCGGTGACCCGGCCAACCCGGCCGGCCCGTACCCGAACGTGTTCACCAGGCAGACCCTGCCCGAACGGTTCACCTCGGACGGCCCGCGGCGGGTGTTCTTCAACGCCGACGGCACCGCCATCACACCCGGCAACTTCTCCTCGACCGGCGGTTTCGTACGCGTCAAGCCGGACATCACCGCAGCCGACGGGGTGGGCACCTCGGTGCCCGACTTCCAGCCCTTCTTCGGCACCTCGGCGGCCGCCCCGCACGCCGCCGCGATCGCCGCGCTCACTCTCTCCGGCAATCCGGGCCTGTCCGGCGACGAGATCCGGGCCGCCCTCACCGGCACCGCCCTCGACCTCACCCCGGCGGGCGCCGACAACCGGACCGGCGCCGGCGTGATCCGCGCCGATCTGGTGCTGCGCAACACCGGCGCCACCCCGCAACCGCTGGTCCGGGCGGGCACGCCGGCGATCACCCCGACGACCGGGGACGGCGATGCCTTCCTCGAGCCGGGCGAGCAGGCCACCGTCGTCCTTCCGGCAGAGAACATCGGCGACGGTACGGCTACCGGTGTCAGCGTCGTCGTGGACTCCGACAGTCCGCTCGCGACTGTCACGCCACGCGCCCGCTCGTACGGCAACATCGCCGCCGGCGCCTCCAAGACCAGGGAGTACACCCTGAAGCTGGCGGCCGGGTACCCGCTCGGACGGCCGGTCGGCCTGAACGTGCGGGCCACCTTCGCCGGTACCCTCTCCCCCACCAACGGGACCGTGACGGTGCCGACCGGTCAGCCGTCGGCGACGGTGCAGAACTTCGCCTACGCCGGCGCGCCCCTGCCGATCCCGGACAACGACCCCACCGGCGTCAGCGCGACGGTGGACGTGACCGGTGTCGGGTACGCGTCGTCGCTCACCTTCTCCATCGACGGCACCGCGTGCAGCACCACGACCGGCGCGACGACAGTGGGCATCGACCACACCTTCGTCGGTGACCTGGTCGGCACGCTGACGGCACCGGACGGGCGGAAGGCGACGCTGTTCTCCCGTACCGGTGGTGGCGGCAACAACCTGTGCCAGGTCGTCTTCGACGACGCCGCCACGACACCGTTCGCGTCGGCCCTGTCGACGAACGCGCCGTTCACCGGTTCATGGAAGCCCAACGACACGCTGGGCTCGCTGCGGCTGTCACCGGCTGACGGCACGTGGAGCCTGCACGTCGCCGACCGGGTGGGCGCCGACACCGGCTCCATCCGCTCGTTCGCACTGCACCTGACCGGTTACGAGCCGGCCTGAGAGACAGCCGGCCGGGACGCGTCGTGACGCGTCCCGGCCGGCCCCCGGCTCACGCTGCGGCGTCTCCCCACACCGCCAGTTCGCCGTGTGCGAGGCAGACGATCAGATAGCCGTCCGGGCCGGTCACCGCCCAGGACTCGGCGTCGGTGTCGGCGTCGACCAGCAGGGTCGCCCCGCTGGTGAAGGTGATCTCCAGTTCGCCGGTCTCCCGGGTCCGCGCCGACCGCACCACATCGCTGAGCAGCGTCGCGATCGCGTCCGACGGGTCGTCACCGGGCTCCACGTCGGCCGGTCCGCCCGGACCGTCGAGGTGGGCGACCGCCTCGATCAACACCTGGCAGCCGCCGGCGAACCCCAGCACGACCGCGTGACCGAGCCACACGTACTCCAGCCTGCGCCCGGCCAGCAGGTCGAGCGAGCGTCCCTGCCGCGGACGCCATCCGGCGCCGTTGTCGGCCACCATTACCGGCACCATGAGCCACCCCGATCCGGGCCGTCGGACGAACTTTCGGCAGGACCGTAGCCAACAGTTTCCTAAGACGACCTTAAATCCCGACATCGTCCGCATCTCGGCCCGGACGCCACCGGACCCGGCCCCGAGAGGCCACTCCATCTCGTCGGTGGATCCGGGATACAAGACCCGCCGACGAGATCGAAACGGGACTTCTCCACCACGGACGATTCTGACGAACCGGTCACAGTCCGCCGCCCGGGAACGCGGCGGCGGGCAGGATCGGCGGCATGGCGGGGGTGCTCAGCGGGTTCACGACGGTCTGGGCGCTCGCTGCCCTCGGCTATGTGCTGGCCCGCGGCCGGGTCCTCGGCGAGCACGCGCCACAGGTGCTGGCCCGGCTGGTGTTCTCGGTCGCCGCACCCGCCCTGCTGTTCGTGACCCTGAGCCACACCAGCCTGGACCGGATCCTCACCGGGGCACTGCTCGCGTTCGTCACCTCCACGGTTCTCGTCGCGATCGTGTACGTGCTGGTCGCGAAGCTGGTGTGGAAACGGAGCACCGGCGCCACCACGATCGGGGCGCTCGGGGCGTCGTACGTCAACGCCGGCAACATGGGGCTCGCGGTCGCCGCCTATGTGCTCGGTGACGTCTCGCTGGTCGTACCCGTGCTGATCTTCCAGGTCCTGCTGGCCGGGCCGTTCGCGCTGACCGTGCTCGACCTGGCGTCCGGGCAGGGGCGGCCGTCGCTGCGCCGTCTGGCGCTGCTGCCGGCCCGCAACCCGCTGATGATCGCGTCCGGGTCCGGCGTCGCCGTGGCGGCGTCCGGCTGGACGCCGCCGGCGCTGCTCCTCGAACCGTTGTCGCTGGTCGGCGCGGCCGCGGTACCGGCCGCGCTGCTCGCCTTCGGGATGTCGCTGCCCGGCGCGCGCCCGCTGCGGGCCGGCCCGGACGCACCGGACCGCTATCTCGCGGTGACGCTGAAGATAGTCGTGCAGCCGCTGCTGGCGTTCCTGATCGGCCGGCTGATCGGCCTCGACGGGCACGACCTGTTCGCCGCGGTGGTGACGTCGTCCCTGCCGGCCGCACAGAACGTGTTCGTGTTCGCCTTGCGCTACCGCGAGTCCGAGTCACTGGCCCGTGACGTCGTCATGCTCTCCACGCTGGCATCGGCCCTGGCCATGATCGTCGCGGCGGTGTTCCTGACCTGACGTAGATCTGTCTTTAGGTAATGCTGAAGACACGCCATGCAGCCGTAGAGGACGGCGCCGGATCGGCGTAACGTGTGCGCACTCGCGAACGCGTTTTTAGGGAGCCGCATGCCGCTCACCCCTGCTGACGTTCACAATGTCTCCTTCACCAAGCCAGGCCGTGGCGGTTACGTCGAGGAGGAGGTCGACGCGTTCCTGGACGAGGTGGAACGCGAACTGTCCCGGCTGATGGCGGAGAACTCGGCTCTCAAGGGCCGGATGCGCGGCGGCGCCGTCGTGGAGGACGACTACGACGTCGACGTCGACTACGACGAGATCCGGGAGCTGGCCGCCCGGCTGCGGATGCTGGAGCAGGCCCGTGACCGGGCCGAACAGCATGTCCGCGACCTGGCCGCGCAGGTGGAACAGGCCCGCCGGGCGGAGATCGCGCCGGTCGACGACGGCCGCCACCTGCGGGTCCTGGCGATGGCCCAGCGCACCGCGGACGAGCACCTCGACGACGCCCGCCGCGAGTCGGAGGAGATCATCGCGGTCGCCCGGGACAAGGCGGAGCAGCTGGCCGCCGAGGCCCGCGCGAAGGCCGCCGACATCGAGGGTGACGCCCGCCGCCGCCACGCCGAGGCGATGGACGGCATAGCCGGCCGCCGGGCGGAGCTGGTCGACGAGGTCGAGCAGTTGTCCGGCCTGGCCATCCACTACCGGGAGGCCCTGAGCCGCCACGTCGACCACCAGCTGGAGGGCACCGACGCCACCCCGCGCCTGGTCTAGGGCGCATCTGACGGCCGACGCCGCATCGGGTCGACGTCGGTTCGCCGTACCTTGTTCGATGTGATTTCGATCGCCGCCATGTGGCGACGGTGGCCCCGAGGGGCCGCGTCTACGGGGCCACCCCCGGCAAAAGTGGAATGATTCCAGAAAAGCGGGTTAAGGTCGGGGGCATGACGTCCGACTTCGAGGATCGGCTGCGGGCGGTCTCGTTGCGCGTGACCAGGCCCCGGCTGGCGGTGATGGCCGCGCTGACCGACCACCCCCATGTCGACACCGACACCGTGATCTCGCTGGTGCGATCGGAACTTCCGACGGTCTCCCACCAGGCGGTTTACGATGTGCTGCGTGCGCTCACCGACACCGGTCTGGTGCGGCGCATCCAGCCTGCCGGTGCGACGGCCCGCTACGAGATGCGGGTGCGGGACAATCATCACCATGTCGTGTGCCGTTCGTGCGGCGCGATCGCCGACGTCGACTGCGCTGTCGGAAACGCCCCTTGTCTGTCCGCCTCCGATGATCACGGGTTCGTGATCGACGAGGCGGAGGTCGTCTATTGGGGCAGCTGCCCCGCCTGCGTGAGCAAACGTTCGGAAGGAATCTCATGAGCGACGCTCAGGACAACACCACCGCCAAGTGCCCGGTCGCCCACGATTCGGTGACCGCGCACGGCAGCGAGAGCGAGAACCCGGCGATCGACTCGCCGACGCCGAAGACGGGCGGGCGCCCGCGCACCAACCGGGACTGGTGGCCCAACCAGCTCGACCTGTCGGTGCTCCACGCCCACTCGTCGAAGGGCAACCCTCTCTCGCCCGACTTCGACTACGCCACCGAGTTCGAGAAGCTCGACGTCGAGGCCCTCAAGGCTGACATCGTCACGGTGCTGACCACTTCGCAGGACTGGTGGCCGGCCGACTTCGGCCACTACGGCGGCCTGATGATCCGGCTCAGCTGGCACGCCGCCGGGACGTACCGGATCCACGACGGCCGTGGTGGCGCCGGTGACGGCGGCCAGCGGTTCGCCCCGCTGAACAGCTGGCCCGACAACGCGAACCTGGACAAGGCGCGCCGCCTGCTCTGGCCGGTGAAGGCGAAGTACGGGCAGAAGATCTCCTGGGCCGACCTGCTGGTGCTGGCCGGCAACGTGGCACTGGAGTCGATGGGCTTCAAGACGTTCGGCTTCGGTTTCGGCCGGGTCGACGTGTGGGAGCCGGAGGAGATCTTCTGGGGCCCGGAGGACACCTGGCTCGGTGACGAGCGGTACGCCTCGGAGAAGACCATGTCCGAGGGTGTCGGCGCGACCGAGATGGGCCTGATCTACGTCAACCCGGAGGGCCCGAAGGGCAACGCCGACCCGCTCGCCGCCGCGCACTTCATCCGGGAGACGTTCGCCCGGATGGCGATGAACGACGAGGAGACCGTGGCGCTGATCGCCGGCGGTCACACCTTCGGCAAGACCCACGGCGCGGGCGTGGCCGACAACCACGTCGGCCCGGAGCCGGAGGGCGCGCCGCTGGAGTCGCAGGGCCTCGGCTGGCTGAGCACGCACGGCTCCGGCAAGGGCGCCGACACCATCACCTCCGGCCTGGAGGTCACCTGGACCGACAAGCCGACCCAGTGGAGCAACCGCTTCTTCGAGATCCTCTTCGGGTACGAGTGGGAGCTCACCACCAGCCCGGGCGGCGCCAAGCAGTGGGTCGCCAAGGACGCCGAGGCGATCATCCCGGACGCCCACGACCCGTCGAAGAAGCACAAGCCGACGATGCTGACGACCGACCTGTCGCTGCGCGTCGACCCGGCGTACGAGCAGATCTCCCGCCGTTTCCTGGCCGACCCGGAGGCGTTCTCGCTGGCGTTCGCCAAGGCCTGGTACAAGCTGCTGCACCGTGACATGGGCCCGGTCGTGCGGTTCCTCGGCCCGTGGGTGCCGGAGGCACAGCTCTGGCAGGACCCGGTCCCGGCCGTCGACCACCCGCTCGTCGGGGACGCCGAGATCGCCGCGCTCAAGGCGAAGGTGCTCGAGTCCGGTCTGAGCGTCACGCAGCTGGTACAGGCGGCATGGGCGTCGGCGGCGACCTTCCGCTCCACCGACAAGCGCGGTGGAGCCAACGGCGCCCGGATCCGGCTGGAGCCGCAGCGCTCGTGGGAGGTCAACCGGCCGGTCATCCCGGTCATCGACACCCTGGAGAAGATCCAGCAGGAGTTCAACGCGTCCGGCGGTGCGAAGGTCAGCCTGGCCGACCTGATCGTGCTGGCCGGTAACGCCGCGGTGGAGAAGGCGGCCGCCGACGCGGGGGTGCCGGTGACCGTGCCGTTCCGCCCGGGCCGTACCGACGCGACGCAGGAGCAGACCGACGTCGAGTCGTTCGCCGTCCTGGAGCCGCGGGCCGACGGGTTCCGCAACTATCTGCGGCCGGGCGAGAAGACCCAGCCGGAGGTGCTGCTCGTCGACCGGGCGTACATGCTGAACCTCACCGCCCCCGAGATGACCGTGCTGGTCGGCGGCCTGCGCACGCTCGCCGGCGGCGAGCACGGCGTGCTCACCGGCACGCCCGGCGTGCTCACCAACGACTTCTTCGTCAACCTGCTCTCCCCGGGCACCCGGTGGACGGCGTCGAAGGAGACCGAGCATGTGTACGAGATCCGCGACCTCGCCACCGACAAGGTCGCCTTCACCGCCACCGCCGTCGACCTGATCTTCGGCTCCAACTCGCAGCTGCGCGCCCTGGCCGAGGTCTACGCCAGCGCCGACGCCCGGGAGAAGTTCGTCCACGACTTCGTCAAGGCGTGGACGAAGGTCACCGAGCTGGACCGCTTCGACCTGGCCTGATCAGTCCCGGTCCTGGTCCGCCACCGGCCTGATCCCGGTCAGGTCGGTGGCGGTGCCGATCCACTCGATGATCTCGCCGTCGTCGTCCAACAGCGGCACCGCGCGTGACAGGGTCCGCCCGAGGGTCCCGTCCGGCCGCCGGACCCGGTGCTCCAGCTGGAAGACCTCCTTCGCGGCGATGGCGGCACTGATCGCGGCCAGGACCTCGGGTTGGTCGGCCCGGTCGATGTAGGTGTCGAGCCAGCTCACGGCGGGTTCGGTGGTGTCGGCGAGGAAGCCGTGACCGTCGAGGGCGTGCATGCTGCTCCAGTCGGCGCTCATCCGGTAGACGACGGCGGAACTGGCGTCGCGCAGCGCCCGGAAACGGCGATCGCTGACGCGGCGCAGCCGGGCCAGCTTCAGCTGGGCATCGACCCGGGCCACCAGCTCGCGGGCGGTGAATGGTTTGACCACGTAGTCGTCGGCGCCGGCCAGCAGGCCCTCGATCGCTGACTCCTCAGCGGCCCGGGCGGTCAGCAGCACGACCGGCGTCGTGGCGAGCCCCTCGTCGGCCCGGATCTCCCGGAGCAGGCCGAAGCCGTCCATCCGCGGCATCATCACGTCGGCCACGATCAGCGCGGGATGCTCCCGCCGGGCCAGGTCGAGGGCCTGCACGCCGTCGGCGGCGACGGTGACGTCCCATGCCGTCCCGAGCAGCCGCGCCAGATAGTCACGCATGTCGGCGTTGTCGTCGGCGACCAGTACTCGGACATGCTCGTCGGACCGCACCGGCAGATCGCGGAGCGTGGTCTCCTCGCCGATGCCCGCCGCCTCCCCGTCGTGGCCCGGTCCGACGTCCCAGTGGGCGGCCTCCTCCGCCATCGACCGGGCCAGAGCGCCCACCGCGACCGGCACGGCGTCACCGGCGGCGTGTTCGGGACGGCGGCCCATCGGGATCCACACGGTGAAGGCGGTGCCGCTGCCGGGGCGGCTGGTGACCCGGACCCGCCCGTGGTGGCGGCGGACCAGCTCGTCGACCAGGGCGAGGCCGATGCCGGCGCCCTCGTGGGTACGGCCACGGGCGTCCCGGACCCGGTGGAAGCGTTTGAACACGTGCGGCAGGTCGCTGCCCGGGATACCCACCCCGCTGTCCCGCACGATCAGTTCGGCGTGTCGTTCGACCGGGCGCAGGATCACCTCGACGGTGCCCTGCCAGGTGAACTTCAGGGCGTTCGACAGCAGGTTGGAGACGATCTTCTCCCACATCTCCGGGTCGACCCAGACCTGTTCGGGCAGTGCCGGTGCGTCGATGATCAGCCGCAGGCCGGCCTTCTCGGCGATGCTCCGGAACATCGACGCGATGTCGGTGGTCAGCCCGGCCAGGTCGGTCGGAGCGAACGCCGCCCGCATCCGGCCGGCCTCGGCCTGCGAGAAGTCGAGCAGGGTGCCGACCAGCCGCAACAACCGGCCGGCGTTGCGGTGGACCGCGTCGATCTCCGCGGCCCACTCGCCGGGACGGTGCCGCATCTCCTCCAGCGGGGCGAGCATCAACGTCAGCGGGGTACGGAACTCGTGGCTCACATTGGAGAAGAACTCGGTCTTCGCGCGATCCAGTTCGGCCAGCTTCTCCAGGCTCTGCCGCTCCCGGTGCCGGGTGTGCGCCAGCGTGAGTGCGGCGCCGACCTGACCGGCGAGCAGGTCCAGGAATCCCCGGTAGGCGTCGTCGAACGGCTGATGGCGGTTCAGGCCGGCCACCAGCACACCGGTGACGGTGCCGTCCGGCCCGGCGACCATCGGCAGGAGCAGTGCGGCGTCCGGTGGCAGTGCCCCGGGCAGTGCCGGCGGCGGTGCCAGCAGCCCGCCGAGACGTTCGTCGAGCCCGGTCAGCAGCATCCCGCCGCGATGCCCGCCCGGATCGCCCAGCACGCTGGGCAGCGGCCACACCGGGTTGCCGTTCCACAGGTCGATGACCAACGGCGCGGCGAATGATCCGGCCTCCAGACCGGCCACGCCCGCGAGTCGTGCCTCCCGCCGGACCTGGTCGATCACGTAGAGAAGGGCGAACGGCACGTCAGCGGGGAACCTGGCCAGCGCACCGGCGACCAGTTCGCACGCGTGCTCCGGGGTACGGGCCCCGGCGTTCTCCGCGGCGACGGTACGCAGCAGGCCCATCCGCCGTTCGGCGACCATCGTGGCGGTGGTGTCGAGCACCGAGTTCTGCACGCCGACGACCGCGCCCCGGTCGTCGGTGATCGGCGAATAGGTGAAGGTCACGTAGACCTCCTCCAGCGCGCCGTTGCGGTCCATCAGCATCGGCATGTTCTCGGCGCCGGACGCCACTCCGCTGTCCTGGGCGTTCGCGATCATCGGGCCGACGAACGACCACAGCTCCGGCCACGTCTGATCGGCGCGGCCGGCGAGGGCCTGCGGATGCTTCGTCGAGCCGAGGAACTGCCGCCACGACTCGTTGTAGATCTGGATCAGCTCGGGCCCCCACCAGACCGCCGCCGGGAACCCGGAGTCCAGCGTGATCCGCACGACCGCGCGCAGCACCTCCGGCCAGCCGGTGACCGGGCCCAGCGGGGTCGCCGACCAGTCCTTGTCCCGCAGCAGCCGCTCCACCTCACCCGGGCCGTGGAACAGGGCGGCCGCCGCCTCGATCTCCGTCCGGGGCCGCGGCAGCGGGCGGCCCCGGACCAGGTCGGCGATCACCCCGCCGAATTGGCCCAGCGGCAGGACCAGATGGGCGCTGCCGGCCGCCGAACCCGGCATCGACGCGAACTCCGCGGTCATTTCGTCCTGCACGATCACCAGGCCACCGGCCGCCCGGACCGCGGCGGCCCCGGCCGCGCCGTCCCGGCCCATGCCGGTCAGCACCACGGCCACCGCCCGGGAACCGTAGGCGTCGGCGAGTGACCGCAGCAGCCCGTCGTGCGGGAAGGTCCGCGCACCCGGCTCGTTGCCGATCAGCGCGCAGGTGCCGTCCGGCAGCACCTCGAGCCGGTACCGGGGCGGGCACACCACCACCCGGCCGGCGGACAGCGCGATGCCGTCCTCCGCCCAGACGACGTCGTGACCGCTGCGCTCGCTGAGGATCTTGGTGAGCGCGCTGCCGTTGGCGCTCAGATGCTGCTGCACCACCATCGTCATCGGCAGACCCGGCGGCACGCCACGCAGCACCGCGGTCAGCGCGGGCACCCCGCCGGCCGAGGTCACCAGAGCGATGACCGGGTCTCTCCTCATATCCACATATCGTGCCCCCTCCGGCGCCGGGTGACGCCACCGGTTGCCGGCCGATGTTTGGATCGGCTCGTGCCGAACGAGAACCCGATCACCCACGACGAACCGGGCCGTGCGCGGCACCCGGCCGGTTCGCGGCGCGATCATCGCGTCGCGGAGGGCGCATGAGTTTCCGGATCCGTGTCTTCGTCATGATGGCGCTGGTCGCGCTCGGTGCGACCGGTGCCACCGTCGCGCTGACCTGGTGGCAGGCCCGTGACCAGGTCAGTGAGGCCGCGTCGGCATCCCAGGAGACCACCGAGCTGATCCGGGGCGAGCTGCGGGAGCAGGCGCTGCGCAACGGCACCTGGGAGGGCGTCGACCGGACCCTGGCGCGGCTGCGTGGGATGACCGGGCAGCGGCTGCGGCTCGTCGACCCGTACGGCGCGGTGGTCGCCGACACCGACCACATGGACCGCCGGCTGGCCCGGCCGCCCGGATCGGTCGCGGTGTTCGTCGACCCGCTGCCCGAGGCGGTCATCCCCGATCGCGGTGACGCCCGGCGGGCCACCCTGACCGCGATCGACACCTACCGCACGGAGACACTGCTCGCCGCCTGCCTGCACCGCAACGGCCACGAGCTGGTCGCCAGCCCCGGCCCGGACGGCGTGCCCCGGCACTCGCCGGCCGGCGGGACCGGGGCGGGCGCCGTCGAAGCGTGCCGTCCCGGACGGCCGGCCCCCTGGCAGCTCGCCGACGACCTGGCGCAGGTCCGACAGTGCGGCGTCGCCGACTCCGGCTGCCTGCGGGCCGCCTTCCGGCGGCAGATCACCACGGGCGACGTCGCTCCCGCACCGTTGCTGCTCACCATCGGTGCGGGCAACGAGCCGGTACGCACTCTCGACGCCGGCCCGGTCCTGCTGATCACCGTCGTGGTCGCGGCCCTGACCACCGGCGGAGCGCTGTTGATCAGCCGCCGGGTGCTGCGCCCGATCGGCACGCTGACCTCCGCCGCCCGGCGCCTGGGCGGCGGCGACCGGGACGGCCGGGTCCCCGACGCCGGCCGTGACGAGCTCGGTGAGCTGGCCCGCGCGTTCAACCAGATGGCCGACTCGGTGCGTGCCGCCCAGGACGACCAGCGGCGTCTCATCGCCGACGTCGCGCACGAGCTGCGCAACCCGCTGGCCAACGTGCGCGGCTATCTGGAGGCCCTGCAGGACGGCGTGGTCGAGCCGAGCGCCGAGCTGTTCGCCTCCCTGCACGAGGAGGTCATCCTCAACCAGCGGATCGTCGGCGACCTCCAGGAGCTGGCGCTCGCCGAGGCCGGCGCCCTGATCTACCACCGGGTCCCGACCGACCTGGCCGAGCTGATCGAGACCGCCCGGACCGCGCACCGGGCCGCCGCCGACGCCGCCGGTGTCCGGCTGGCCGTCGACGCGGACGGGCCGGTGATCGCCGACGCCGACCCGGACCGGATCCGGCAGGTCGTCGGCAACCTGGTCGGCAACGCGCTGCGCGCCACCCCGGCCGGCGGGTCGATCACGCTGGCCGCGCGCGCCGACGGCGACGACGCGGTGCTGCGGGTGACCGACACCGGGACCGGGATCGCGGCCGGGCACCTGCCGTTCGTCTTCGACCGGCTGTGGCGGGCCGACCCGTCCCGCGGGCGGGGCACCGGCGGCAGCGGGCTCGGCCTGGCGATCGTCCGGCAGATCGTCCGCGACCACGGCGGCGACGTGTCGGCGGAGAGCACCGAGGGCGCCGGTGCGACCTTCGAGATCCGGCTGCCGCCGGTCACCCCTCGACGATCGCCCAGCCGTGCGGTGGCACCGGCTCGTGACCGCCGTGCACGAACGGCTCGTCGGCCAGGTTGAGCAGCAGCGACAGCCGCTGCCCGGCGGGGCCCTCGGCGATCACGGCGAGGTGCTCGTTGGTCAGGCCGGCGGTGCTGATCCGGGCGCCGGTCAACCACGGGTTGCGGCGGCGGATGCTGATCAGGTGCTGATAGTCGCCTCCGGCCGGGCCCGGGACGGCGGGCATCGGCGGGCGGACCGCGTCGTCGCCACCGGGCCGGTCCTCCTTGATCCCGTGCAGGCCGAACTCGTCGCCGTAGTAGACGCTCGGCACCCCCGGCAGGAAGAACAGCAGCGCCACGGCGTGACCGAGGTGCCGGGAGTCGGTGATCCGGCTGGCGATCCGGGTGACGTCGTGGTTGCCGAGGAACGTCATCGGCAGGAAGGCGCCGGCCCACGCCCGGTGCCGGTCGAGTGCCCAGGCCAGCTCGAACAGGTTCCGGTCGTTCAGCGACGACCAGACCGCCTTCCACAGCTCGTACTGGGTGACGGCGTCGAGGCCGGACCGCTTCACGTAGTCGCCGTAGTCGCCGTGGATCATCTCGCCGACGAACCACGCGGCGGGGAACCGCTCCCGCACCCGGGGCAGCACCTCGGCCCAGAACTCCGGCTCGACCGCGTAGGCCGCGTCCAGCCGCCAGCCGTCGGCACCGCGCTCCAGCCAGTGACACATCACCTCGGTCACGAAGTCACGCACCACGGGCGACCCATGGTCGAGGGTGATCAACCGGTCGTGGCCCTCGAACAGATACGGATGGTCACCGCTCCACCGGACCCACTCGCGCGGGCCGCTGCCGTCGAGCGCCGCCCGCACCGGCGGGAACTCCCGCCCCGCGTGGTTGAACACTCCGTCCAGCAGCACCCGGATGCCGCGCTGCCGGCAGGCCGCCACGAGCGCGTCGAAGTCGCCGTCGTCACCGAGCCGCGGATCGACGCGCAGGTAGTCGGTGGTGTCGTAGCCGTGGGTGCCGGACGCGAACACCGGGCCCAGCGCGAGGCCGTTGCAGCCGAGCGCGATCAGGTGGTCGAGCCACGGCTCCAGCCGCCCGAGCCGGTGGGTGACCTCGGTGGACGGACCCCCCGACGGCTCCGCGCCGACGAACCCCAGCGGGTAGACGTGCCACCAGATGACATGGCCGACCCAGTCGTTGCGCATGATCCGACCCTATCCGTCGATGCTGCGCGACAGGTTCGCGATGCTCGTCACCAGGGCGGTCAGGTAGGCGTCGATCCGCCACGCCGTCGCGACCACCTCACCCAGGCGGGCCACCAGCACCGGCAGCGGCACCACCGCCGGATCGGCCACCCAGGCGCTCACCCGGGCCACCAGGTCGCCGATCAGCCCGCGGACGATGTCCCGGGCCAGCAGGATCAGGTCACCGGCGGCCTTGGTGATCACCGTCATCGCCGTGCACGTGGCCACCAGCCCTCGGAGCGCTTCGACGTTGTTGCCCATCAGCGTCAGGTAGGCCCGCACGTCCGCGCGATCGTCACCGCCGAACTCGTCGTCGAGGCAGCGCCGCAGATCGCCGCCGATCACCCGCAAATCACCGGCCATGTCCGCCCACAGGCGGGCCTGCTCGGCCACCACGTCCGGCATCCCGGCCAGGTCGTCGACCATCCGCCGCAGCGGCGGAATCCGGGCCATCGCCACCTCCAGGCCGCTGGCCCGCAACACCGACGCCAGGTCGTCGAGCGGCATCGCGAACTCGGCGACCGGCGCCGACTCGGCCAGCAGCGGCTCCACCCACTCGCGTCCCTCGACGACGGCCAGCACCCCGTCGATGATCTCGGTGGCCGACCGCGGCCCGTCGTCCGGCTCGCCGACGAACTGCGCCAGAGTCTGCCGCCCGTCGGCGACCCCGCGCAGCCCGTCGACGGTGATGACGAACGTCTCCTCCACATAGGCGATCAGCTCGTCGTGGCGGACGTGCCGTTCACCCAGTCCGGTGAGGACCCAGCCGCAGAGCGCACCGAACGCGGCCTGATCCTTCTCGAACCGCTGGACCACGAGCCGGACCCGGCCCAGACGCACCCGTAGCCCGTCCAGGTGGGAGGCGTGCAGGCGCAGCCGGTCGGGCATCGACACAACAGGCACGGTAGCCGCCGAGCGGGCCCTTCCGCCCGCCGGTGGCGGTGGGATCGACGACATGCGGGTCGCCACCCTCAGTTCGGAACCCAGGACATCCGTCCCCTGACGGAGAGTGACCGCGGGTGGCAACCGGATGGCGACTGTCGTGCACCCGTTCGGTGATCGGCCGGGCCGGGAGCGGGCCGAAGTCATCGGTGAGCCCGCGGGACCGCGGGTCCCGTACGCCGAAAGGGTCTGCTCTTGCGCCAGCTTCTCCGCCGCCTCGCCGTCGCCGCCCTCCTCGCTCCCGCGGCCGCCGCAGGCGCCGCCACGATGATCGCGTCCCCGGCCGAGGCAGCCCCGGTGAAGCCGACCGAGCAGGCGCTCCAGACCGAGGTCAACCGTCTCGTCAACGTCGAGCGGACCAAGGGTGGCTGCACCGCGCTGACGGTGAGCGCCCAGCTCACCGCCGCCGCCCGCGACCACAGCGCGTGGATGGCCCGGACCGGCACGTTCTCGCACACCGGCAGTGGTGGTTCGTCGTTCGTCACCCGCAGCGAGGCGGCCGGCTACGCCAGCCCGTCGGGGGAGAACATCGCCTGGGGTTACCGCACCGCGTCGGACGTGGTCAGCGGCTGGATGAACAGCCCGGGCCACCGCGCGAACATCCTGAACTGCCGTTCCAAGGCGGTCGGTGTCGGTGTCGTCCACTCGGCGAGCGGCACCCCGTACTACACCCAGGATTTCGGTTTCTGATCCTCCGTGACGCCCCGGCCGCCGACGGCCGGGGCGTCGTCGTGTTCCCGGTGGCGGAAATCGGTCGGGCTCACGCCGCGGACCCGTTTGAACGCGACCGTCAGGGCGAACGCGTTCGCGTAGCCGACCTGGCGGGCGATGGCGCCGACGGTCGCCGAGCCGGTGCGCAGCGATTCAGCGGCCAGGTCGAGCCGCCAGTGGCTGAGGTACGTCATCGGCGGCTGGCCGACCAGCTCGGTGAAACGGCGGGCGAACGCCGCCCGGGACGCACCGGTGGCGGTGGCCAGCGCCGCGACCGTCCACGGGCGGGCCGGGTCGTCGTGGAGCATCCGGAGCGCGGGGCCGATCAGCGGGTCGCCGTGGGCGCGGTACCACCCGGGCGGGTCAGCGGCCGGCCGGGCGAACCAGGCCCGCAACGTGGCGATCAGCGCCAGGTCGAGGAGCCGGTCGAGGACCACCTGCTGGCCCGGCTCGTCCCGGGCGACCTCGGCGGTGAGCAGGTCAAGGATCGGTGAGTGGATCTGCTCGCGGGGCATGTGCACGATCCGCGGGAGGGTGGCCAGCAGACGGCCACTGACGAAGCTGGACACCTGGTAGGTGCCGCTGGCCAGCAGTGTCGAGGCGGACGGGCCGGGCTCGGCGTTACGGCGCCACAGCCGGCTCGTGTTGGTGCGCCGCAGCGTCTCGGCGGTGATGTCGACGCCGTCGAGGTCGAGCAGCCGGTTGCCGGGCCGCACCGACACCTGGGGGCGGGTCACCGGGGTGTCGGCGACCGTGTACGGCTCGGGGCCCTGCACGATCGCGACCCCGCCGGACCTGACCAGGACGGGCGGCCCGTCGTCCGGGACCACCCAGGCGTGGCCGTGCAGCGGGGTGGCCAGGGCCAGCGGCGCCCGGTCCTCGATCCGCAGGCCCCACGGCGGGTCGAGGACGGCCTGGCAGAAGGCGGCGGTCCGGGCCCGTACCCCGTCGAGAAGGTCGCCCAGTGGGTCCATGGGCGTCGAGCGTAGACGCTGAGACATGCTTCCGCGGTCCTCGAACATGGTTCGTCGCGACCGTCGCCACTTGACTGGAGTCACCGGAACTTCCCGTCAGGAGGACATCATGTTTGCGATCACCGGAGTGACCGGCCACGTCGGCGGCGCCGCCGCACGGGCGCTGCGCGAGGCGGGCGAGCCGGTCCGCGAGGTCGTGCGGGCCGTCGCCGACCTCACCGACCGGACGGCGCTGGCCGCCGCGTTCACCGGCTGCCGCGGCGCGTTCGTGCTGCTGCCGACGATCCCGGACGGCGACGACGCGGCGCACCGGGCGATGGCCGGCACGATCGCCGCCGCCGTCGCCGACAGCCGGGTGCCACACGTGGTGATGCTGTCGTCGCTCGGCGCCGACCTGGCCGAGGGCACCGGCCCGGTCCGCTGGCTGCACCACCTGGAGAACCTGCTGCGCGACACCGGCGCCGTGGTCACCGCGATCCGGTCACCGCACTTCCAGGAGAAGGTGGAGGACCTGCTGGGCGCGCCGGTCTACCCGGTCTTCGGGGAGTCCGCCGACGTGCCGGTGGAGATGGTGGCGACCCGCGACATCGGTGCGGCCGTCGCCCACGCGCTGACCCATCCGCCGGCGCGCAGCGAGGTCGTCGATCTGGAGGCGCCCGCCTACACCGAGCGGCAGGTCGCCGAGGAGCTGGGTGAGCTGCTGGGCGAGAAGCTGGAGGTGGTGCTGGTCACCCGGCCGGCGTGGACGGAGACGCTGACGGCGGCCGGGATCCCACCGGTGCTGGCCGGTGAGCTGGCCGACCTCTACGACGCCGCCGACCGTGGGCTGCTGCGGCCACGCGGCGACCGCCGGCACGTCTGCGTCACCGAGCTGCGCGAGACGCTCCGGGAGATCGTCAGCGCTGCCCGGTGAGCCCGCGCGCCGTACCGTGAACCCATGCGAAAGCTCGTCTACTTCGTCGCCACCAGCATCGACGGCTTCATCGCCGCGCCCGACGGGTCGTGGGACTTCTTCGGCCCGCAGGACGACGCCATCGGCTTCATGACCGAGCGGTTCCCGGAGACGCTGCCCACGCACGTGCGGGCAGCCCTCGGCGTCGACGCGCCCAACGCGGTCTTCGACACGGTGCTGATGGGTCGCGGCACCTACGAGCCGGCCTTGCGGGCCGGGATCACGAGTCCCTATCAACACCTCAGACAGATCATCTTTTCGCGTACGGTCACCGCGCCCTCGGATCAGGAGGTGCGGATCGTCGCGGAGGAGCCGCTGCCCTTCGTCGAGAAGCTGAAGCAGGAGCCCGGCCGTGACATCTGGCTGGCCGGCGGGGGCGACCTGGCCGGGCAGCTGCTCCCGGCGATCGACGAGCTGGTGATCAAGCTGAACCCGGTGCTCGCCGGCGGCGGGATCCCGCTGACCGCGGCCGGTTTCCACCCGCACCGGTTCACCCTGACCGGCACGACCGAGCTGGGCGGCGGCCTGCTGGTGCTGCGTTACCGGGCGGCCTGACCGGCGGTCTCCATCGCCCACGAGGCCAGCAGCACCAGCGCCGCGGCGGTCGGCGAGCCCGGCTCGGCGGTGTAGACGGTCAGTGTCAGGCCGGGCTCGGCCCGCAGGTCCAGGCTCTCCCAGGCCAGGGTGAGGTCACCGACCACGTGGTGCCGGAAGTGCTTGACCCCGGTCGCGTGGGTGCGGACGTTGTGCGACCCCCAGCGGCGGCGGAAGTCGTCGCTGCGGGTCGACAGCTCGCCGACCAGGTCGTGCAACCCCTTGTCGTGCGGGTCCTTGCCGGCCGCGGTCCGCAGGTTGGCCACCGTCATGTCGGCCGCGATCCCCCAGTCGGGGTAGAACCGGTGCGCCGCGCTGTCCAGGAACGTGAAGCGGGCGAAGTTCGGCGTAGCCGACGGGTCGGCGTAGGCGTCGCTGTACATGGCCCGGCCGAGATGGTTGGCCGCAAGCATGTCCTGCCGCCCGTTGCCGAGGATCGCCGGACTGGTGATCGCCTCCAGTGACCAGCGCAGACTCGGCCGCAACGTCCACTGCCGGGTCCGGCGGGCCGGGCGCAGGACGGCGTTGCTCCCGTTCGCCTCGTGGGCGAGACTGACCAGGTGGGCCCGCTCCGCCTCGTCGAGCCGGAGCGCCCGGGCGATCGCGTCGAGCACCCCGGCGGAGACCCCGGCGAGAGCGCCGCGTTCGAGTTTCGCGTAATACTCCACGCTCATCCCGGCGAGGGCCGCGACCTCGCTGCGGCGCAGCCCCTTGACCCGGCGCTGCCCGCTGACCGGCAGGCCGGCCTGCTCCGGGCTGATCTTCGCACGGCGGGTGGTGAGGAAGTCCCGCACCTCTGCTCGGTTGTCCACCCCTCGACGGTACGGCGGCGCGGACCGTCGAGGGAGGCCCTGCCGGTACACCCCTGGAGCGACCCGGGTCACGGTTAGGAACCGGATGAGCGGGCATAACCAGGTCCGGAAGGCCCGATCGCAAGGAGGCGTAGACATGACGACCTATGACAGCACCGTGGGCGCCCGGCCGAACCTCGCCAACGGCGCGACCGCGGCTCAGGAGAAGATCAACAACGTGGTGGAGCCGGTCCGCAAGCGCCCGGTGGCGTCCTCGGCGACCGCGCTAGCCGTGGCGGCCGTCGCCGCGGCCGGTGTGATCGGCGGCCGTAAGTACGTCCAGGCACGCCGCTCGCGCAGCCGCTGGCAGCAGGTCCTCGACAAGCTGCCCCTCGGCCGGTTCCGCTGAGTCACCCGCGTCCCTGACCCGCTCACCCCCGGTGGGCGGGTCAGGTCCGTCTCTGGTCAGGGTCATCCCTGAGACGCACTACCCCGCTGGGCGACGCGACCGCCCGGAAATACCGGGGTCGCGTTCAGGGCTCGCACCGGATCCGGGCGTTCCCCCTGGAAAATAGCCTTCCGGTGTGTCCACAATCCAGCCCCGCCGGTGGCCGATCGCCCTGGTCCGGGTCCTCGCGATCGTCACTCTGCTCCAGGTTCTGCTGCAGGCCGCTCTGGCCGGCGGCTTCATCAGCGGCCACGTCGGCTACCTGACCGCACACAGCGTCAACGGCTCCGTCCTGGTGCTGACCGTGATGGCTCTCGGCGTCGCCACGGTCCTGCTGTTCCGTCCCGGCCGTGGCCCGTGGTGGCCGATCCTGCTCAGCGCCGTCCTGTGGTGGATGGTCGCGATCCAGGTCGGCATCGGGTTCGCCCGCCTGGTCGGTTTCCACATCCCGCTCGGCGCGTCGATCCTGGCCCTTACCGGCGGTTTCGTCTGGTGGTCGCTCAGTTACCGGCCCCGGCGGGTGACCGCATGAGGGTCTCCCGCCGCGGTGTGCTCACCCTGGCCGGCGCGGCCGCACTGGCGGGCTGCTCCCGCCCGGTCGACGGCCCCGGCACCGGTGAGCTGCTGGCCAGCGACCTGCCGCTGCCCGGCCGGTTCCAGGTGCCGCTGCCGGTTCCGCCGGTGGCCCGCCCGGTGCGGGTCACCGCAGACACCGACCACTACCTGGTCACCCAGCGTGTCGCGAGGGTCGAGCTGATCCCCGGCACGACCACCGAGATCTGGGGGTACGACGGCGTCTTCCCCGGTCCCACCTTCCGCGGGCGCCGGGGTCGCCGGATGGTCGTCACGGTGCGCAACGAGCTGCCGGTGCCGACGTCGACGCACCTGCACGGTGGTGTCACACCCGCCGGGTCGGACGGCTTCCCGACCGACCTGATCCTTCCGGCCGGTTACTCCCCCGCCCCGCCGGGTCACCACGGCGCCTCCGGCCGCCACCACGACACCACCCGTGACTACACCTATCCGATGACGCAGCGGGCGGCCACCCTCTGGTACCACGACCACCGGATGGACTTCACCGGCCCGCAGGTGTGGCGCGGCCTGGCCGGACTGTTCCTGATCACCGACGAGGTCGAGGCGGCGCTGCCACTGCCCCGCGGCGACCGTGACCTGCCGTTGATGATCTGCGACCGGTCGTTCGCCGCCGACGGCTCGCTGAAGTACCCGCAGCGCGACATGACGCATCCGGGCGCCGACGGGCTCTTCCACGCCGGCATCTTCGGCGACGTGATCCTGGTCAACGGCGCACCATGGCCGCGCGCCGAGGTCCCCGCCGTCCGGCACCGGCTGCGCCTGGTCAACGGCTCCAACGCCCGCCGCTACCGGCTGTCGCTGTCGGCCGGGACGATCACCCAGATCGGCAGCGACGCGGGCCTGCTCTCGGCACCCCTGCCACGGGAGGACGTGCTGCTCGCGCCGGGCGAACGGAGCGATGTCATCGCCGACTTCACCGGTCTCCCGGCCGGCACCGAGGTCACCATGACCAACACCCTCGGTGAGGGGCCGACGGCCGACGTCATGCGCTTCGTGATCACCGGGCCGGCGGCCGACGACAGCCGCATCCCGGCCACGCTCGCCACGCCCGAGACCCTGGACCGGACGCGAGCGGTCGCCGAGAGGCGGTTCGACTTCCGGTTCGGCGGTGGTCGATGGACGATCAACAATCAGCCGTACGATCCCGCCGCGACAATCTGCTCGGTCCGGGAGGGCACGGTCGAGTTGTGGCGGTTCACCAGCGACTTCCATCACCCCGTCCACGTGCACATGGCGCACTTCCAGGTGCTGTCGCGTGGTGTCAACGGTCCGGAACCCGGGGACGCGGGGTGGAAGGACACTGTCGACGTCCGCCCGTACGAGACGGTCCAGGTGCTGGTCGACTTCACCGGGCACCGTGGCCGGTACATGCTGCACTGCCACAATCTCGAACACGAGGACATGGCGATGATGGCCAACTTCGACATCGTTTGAGGAGATTCCGATGGGGCGTTCGCACCACTACGAGGTGATGGTGAGCTGGTCCGGGGAGACCCGCTCGTACCGGTCGTACGAGCGGGCCCACGAGGTCACCGCCGCCGGGAAGGCCCCGATCGCGGGTAGTTCCGACCCGGCGTTCCGCGGTGACCCGGCCCGGTGGAATCCGGAGGAGCTGCTCGTCGCCTCCCTGGCCCAGTGCCACATGCTGTGGTTCCTTCACCTGTGCGCCGCCGACGGCGTGGTCGTCACCGGTTACTCCGACGCGCCCACCGGCGTCATGGTGGAGGCCGCCGACGGTGGAGGCGCGTTCGAGGAGGTCGTGCTGCACCCGCGGGTGACGCTGGAGGACCCGTCGCGGGCGGGCCTGCTGCCGGGCCTGCACGAGCGTGCCCACAAGCTCTGCTACATCGCCCGTTCGGTGAACTTCCCGGTCCGGCACGAACCGGCCTGAACCGTTCGCGGCCCTGCGGGGTTCGGATTTCTGACAGGCCGGCGATGAATCACCGGTCGCCGGCCTGTCTCCTCACCTGTAGAGCACGTTCACCCGGAGGGAGAGCCACCATGACCACCATCCTGTCCGCCGCCCGCGCCGAGGCGCTGTTCACCACCGGTCTGGCCACCGGCAGCAGCCCGGCCTTCGAGGTCGTCGACGAGGCCATCCGCGCCGCGGTCCGCGCACACGGCGGCACCCGTGCCTGCGCCGCCGACGTGGCCGCCGAGTTCGGTGACCACCCGGAGCTGGCCCTGCCCCGGATGCGCTGGGCCCTCGACACGGTCGCCCTGCTCTACCCGCCGCGCCGCCGGCACTGGGCCCTGGTCGCCTGACCGCTCCCCCGGGCCGACCCTTCACCCTTCCCGCGCGGCCTCCCCCTTGCGCGGTCTCCGCTTCCCGCGGCCTCCCTTACGCGGCCTCCCGTTCCGCGGCCTCCCCTTCCGCTGTCTCACGTTCCGCTGTCTCTCCCCTCCGCCGCCTCCCCTTCCGCGGTCTCACGCTCCGCTTCCGCGCGGCCTTGTCTTTCTGCCTCGTCACGGCCCGTCTCGCGGCATTACCTTCCGCTTCCGCCATCCCGGCCCGCATCGCGGTCTCACGTTCCGCTCGGGCTCAGCTCGCGGCTCTGGTGATCAACTTGTCGGCGGCCCACCCGGCGACGCCGGGCGGGTAGGGCGCGGGCAGCCCCAGCACCACGTGCCCGAAGCCGGCGTCGAGTGCGGCGCGGATCGCGTCGCGAGTGTCGCCGGGCCGGTCGTAGGAGACCGGCAGATGGATGGAACGGACGATCGAGGCCGGGTCGCGGCCGATCTCCGTGCAGTACCGGTCCAGCAGGGCGCTCCGGCTGACGACGTCGGCGATGTCGCCGCCCGGAACGTTCCAGACGTCGGCATGATCGGCGACCACCCGCAGCAGCGCCGACGAACGCCCGCCGATCACGATCGGCGGATGCGGCCGCTGCACCGGCTTCGGGTTGCCGAACGCCCCGGTGACCCGCACGTGCTCACCGTGGAAGTCGAACGACCCCTCCGCGGTCCACAGTCTCCGGATCACCGTGCACGCCTCGGCGAGAGCCGCCACCGAGCGTGCGAAGTCGTGGTAGGGCAGGCCGTGTGCCTCGTACTCCCGCCGGGCCGCGGGGTGGCTGGGCCGAGACCCGGCGCCGATGCCGAAGTCGAGACGCCCGCCGGAGACGATGTCGACCGTGGTGGCGATCTTGGCGAGCATCGCCGGCGGCCGGAACCGGTTGCTGGTCACGAGCAGGCCGAGACGAAGCCGGCGGGTCTGCGCGGCGAGCGCCGACAGCAGCGTCCAGCCCTCGAAGGCCGGGCCGTCCGGGTCGCCGCCGATCGGCATGAGGTGGTCGAACAGCCAGGCGTGCTCGATCTCCGCGATCCCGTCGGCCTCCTGCCACACCCGCTGGATCTCCGGGTAGCCGACCTGCATCGGCGCCGTCATGATGCCGAAACGGGCCATGTCAGCGGCGCCGCAGGGAGGCGTCGAGCAGCGACGGCGGCGTGTCGATCTTCTCGTCGGGTGCGAGGTCGAGACCGGGTGGCACGATCGCGTCGATCGCGTCGAGGACGTCAGCGGACAGCACCGTGTCGGCCGCGGCAAGCTGGGAATGCAGGTGGTCCAGGGTGCGCGGCCCGATGATCGCGCTGGTCACACCGGGGTGGGCGGTGACGAAGCCGAGCGCCAGCTGGATCAGGGTGAGGCCGGCCCCGTCGGCGACCTTGACGAGTTGCTCGACGGCGTCGAGGCGGGCGCGGTTGGCCGGGACGGTCAGGTCGAAGCGCTGCCGCAGCAGGCCGGAACGGTAGGTGGTGATCTCCTGGCCGGCACGGATCGCACCGGAGAGCCACCCCGAGGCCAGCGGGCTCCAGGCGAGCACGCCCATGCCGTACTCCTGGGTGGCCGGCAGCACGTGGCTCTCGATGCCCCGCTGGAGCGCCGAGTAGCTGGGCTGCTCGGTCACGTACCGGCCGAGATGGTTTTCCTTTGCCGCCCATTGCGCCTGCACGATGCGGTAGGCGGGGAACGTCGAGGAGCCGAAGTAACGGATCTTGCCGGCCCGCTGGAGGTCGGTCAGCGCCGACAGCGTCTCCTCGTCACTGGTCGCCGGGTCCCAGCGGTGGATCTGGTAGAGGTCGACGTGGTCGACGCCGAGACGGCGCAGGCTGTCGTCGAGGGCGGTGACCAACCAGCGGCGGGATCCGCCCTGGTGGTTGCGCTCCTCACCCATCGGCAGGGTGGCCTTGGTGGCCAGCACGATGTCGTCGCGGCGGCCGGCGATGGCCTTGCCCACGATCTGCTCCGACTCGCCCTGGCTGTACATGTCGGCGGTGTCGATCAGGTTGACGCCGGCGGCGAGCGCGGCGTCGATGATCGCGCCGGCGTCTTCCGGGGTGGTCCGTGCGATCGTGCCGAAGTTCATCGCGCCGAGCGCCAGGGTGCTGACCTGGACGCCGGTACGGCCCAAACTGCGGTACTGCATGGTCGTTCCTCCTGGGTATCTGGCATGCTGGGCCTAAGCGGAACATGGTTCCGGGCCTGAACCCAACATACGGAACGATGTTCCGTTTACCAAGAGGCGTGACGGGGGTAACAGTTCAGTGGTGGAGAAGCGGGCCGACGCGCGCCGCAATCAGGCGACGCTCCTGGAGGCGGCGGCCGCGGCCTTCATCGCCTCCGGCGTCAACGTGCCGGTACGGGACATCGCGGCACGGGCCGGAGTCGGGGTCGGCACGATCTACCGGCATTTCCCGACCAGGGCCGATCTGGTCGTCGCCGTCTATCACCATCAGATCGAGGCGTGCGCCGAGGCGGGCCCGGCCCTGCTCGCGAGCAGCGACACCGCGCACGCCGCCCTCGCCGGCTGGATCGACCTGTTCGTCGACTTCCTGGTGACCAAACACGGCCTCGCCGAAGCCGTCAACTCCGACGACGCCGCGTTCGAGCGCCTCCACGCGTATTTTCTGGACCGGCTCCTGCCGGTCTGCGCCCGCCTGCTAGAAGCGGCCGCCGAAGCCGGGGAGGTCCGGCCCGACGTGGGCGCGCTGGAGTTGATGCGGGGCGTCGGCAACCTTTGCATCGGGGATGCCGGAGACTCCCGTTACGACGCCCGCCGCATGGTCGGATTCCTGGTGGCGGGCCTGCGCACGCCCACCGGGACGTAGTCCGTCAGGCCCCGGCGACCACCGTCAGACCCCCACCCTGACAACCACCGCCGCTCACCATGGCCCCGGCGACCACCGTCAGACCCCCACCCTGACAACCACCGCCGCTCACCGCGGCCCCGGCGACCACCGTCAGACCCCCACCCTGACAACCACCGCCGCTCACCGCGGCCCCGGCGACCACCGTCAGACCCCCACCCTGACAACCACCGCCGCTCACCGTGGCCCCGGCGACCACCGTCGGCGACGGTTAAGCCTTGGCCGCGGCGGCCACCGTCAGGCCTTGGCCGCCGCGGCCACCTTCAGCGCCTGCGCCGCGTGCTGGTTCATGTCGAGTTCGCTGTGGATGACATCCAGGATCTTGCGGTCCGTCCCGATCACGAAGGTCATCCGCTTGGTGCTCAGCGGGCCGAGGTTGAGCTTGCGCTTCACGCCGTAGGCGGTGATGGCGACGAGATCAGGATCGGACAGCAGCGGGTAGTCGAAGGTGTGCGCCTCGGCGAACTCCTTCTGCTTGGCGACCGGGTCACGGCTGATGCCGACACGCTGCACACCGGCCGCGCGGAACTCCGCCGCCAAGTCACGGAAATGGCAGGCCTCCGCGGTGCATCCCCGGGTCATCGCCGCGGGGTAGAAGAACAGGACGATGGGGCCGTCCGCGACCAGGTCGGTCAGCCGGCGCGGCGTACCGTCCTGGTCGGGCAGTTCGAAGTCGGGCGCGATGTCACCTTTGCCGATGCTCATCGACGGATCCTACGTGTGTCGTCCGCCGGGTCATTGCCACTGTGACGGCCGCGACCGGGCCAGGCATCACGGCATGTCGGGGGGACGGTGCGTGGCGATCCTGCCGCCGGTGTGGACAACCACCGAGAAGACGTCGACCTCACCACCCTCGGGACCCGGCCACCAGGCAGTCCACCAGCCGTTCTTAACACTGGCCGGACGACGGTGCCGTTAACGAGGCGGACCTCGGCCTGCCCGGTCGCGCCCGGCACCAGCGCCGGAACAGCGGACGGCACCACGATTGAGCCGCACTGCGGCCCGACGGCCGCGACCGCACCCTGAACCGTGGCGGCAGCACCGGCGAACAGCCAGGTCAGCGTAGGTGTTCCGGTGCACCGCCCGGAACCGCTCTTGTTGGTCCATGCCCCCTACCTGTCCAGGAGACGCGAGCCTGCCACAGACCCGGGTAAGAAAAATGCTTGATTCATGTACGTCACTATGTTTTGACTGTCTGGGTGCCGACCTTCACCCCGCACGAGATCGCCTCCCTGCGCGCGAAGTATCGGGCCGAACGAGACCGGCGGATACGGCCGGACGGCGGAGGGCAGTACCGGCAGACGACCGGCGAGTTCGGCTACTACGCCAAGGACCCCTACACCGAGCGTGTGGAACGGGCTCCGGTGACCGACCGGGTCGACGCGACGGTCGTCGGCGGTGGCTTCGGCGGCTTGCTCACCGGGGCGCGCCTGAGGCAGGCCGGGCTGCAGGACCTGCGCATGGTCGACGAGGCCGGCGACTTCGGCGGGACGTGGTACTGGAACCGGTATCCCGGCATCCACTGCGACATCGAGGCCACGGTCTACATGCCGCTGCTGGAGGAGGTGGGTTACGTCCCGAAATGGCGGTACGCACCCGGTGAGGAGATCCGCCGGCACGCGATGGCCATCGGAAAGCGTTTCGACCTCTATCAGCACGCTCTCTTCCACACCAGGGTCACCGAGCTGCGCTGGGACGACGACACCGCCGAGTGGACCGTCACCACCGATCGGGGCGACGAGTTCCGGTCGCGTTACGTGGTCCTGTCGTCGGGGCTGCTCACCCAGGCGAAACTGCCAGGGATCCCCGGCATCGAGGAGTTCGGCGGGCACACCTTCCACACCAGCCGGTGGGATTACGCCTACACCGGCGGCGACCAGAGCGGCGGGCTCACCGGGCTCACCGACAAGAAGGTCGCGGTGGTCGGCACCGGGGCGACCGCGATCCAGGTGGTGCCGCACCTCGGGCGGGACGCCGAACACCTCTACGTCTTCCAGCGGACCCCGTCGTCGGTCGACGCGCGCGACAACCGGCCCACCGACGCGGCGGTGCTGGACAGTGTGCGTCCCGGCTGGCAGCGGGAACGGATGGACAACTTCCTCACCGTCGTGACCGGCGGCCACGCCGACGTGGATCTGATCGACGACCGATGGACCGCCACCGCCAGGTTGCAGCGCACCTTCCTCAGCGGCACGCGGGCGGAGCTGACCGAGGAGGAACTCGAACTCGCCGACTTCGCCACGATGAACGGCATCCGCGCCCGCGTCGACGCGGTGGTCACCGATCCGGCCGTCGCCGAGCTGCTCAAACCCTGGTACCGCTACATGTGCAAGCGGCCCACCTTCAGTGACGAGTACCTTCCGACCTTCAACCGGGCCAACGTCACGCTCGTCGACACGTCGGGGCACGGCGGCATCACACGGATGACACCGGCCGGGATCGTCGTCGGGGACGACGAATACGAGGTGGACTGCGTCATCTTCGCCACCGGGTTCGAGGTGGGGATCTCCGGCATCCTCTCCGGAAACCTGCAGGTGTACGGGCGCGGCGGGAAACACATCTTCGAGCATTGGGCGAGCGGCTTCCGTACGCTGCACGGCTTCTCCTGTCACGGTTTTCCGAACCTGTTCCAGCTGGGCCCGGTGCACAACGCCAACGCCGTGAACTTCGTGCACATCCTCCACGAGCAGGCCATCCACATCGGGGCTCTCGTCGGCGAGGCGGAGAACCGCGGCGCCCGCCGGATCGAGCCGACGCTCGCGGCCGAGGACGCGTGGGCCGCCACCATGGACGCGACGGCCGGCGACAGTTTCGCGTTCCTCAGCGAATGCACGCCCGGCTACTACAACAACGAGGGCAGCCCTCTCCCCATGAATTTCTCCTTCGGGCCGGGGCCGATCGCGTTTCATGAGCTGCTGCGCGCATGGCGCACCGACGGAAGCTGGGAGCAGGTCCTGTGGAACGACTGATCGCCGCCACCCCGTTGCGTGGCTCGAACGGGATCACCTTCGGCCCCGACGGCCGCCTCTGGGTCGCCGAATACCTGCCCGGCCGGGTCAGCGCGGTCGACGTCACGACCGGTGAGGTCGAGGTCGTCATCGGGCCCGCCGGTCCGCTCCAATCGCCGGACGACCTGGTCTTCGACCCCGACGGCAACCTGTGGATCAACGATGTCGCCCCCGGCCGGGTCTGGCGCCGAACCCCGGCCGGAGACCTCACCGTCGCGGCCGACGGCCTCCACAATCCGAACGGCATCGCCGCCGTCGGCAACCGGATCTTCGTCAACGAGATGGTGCCCGGCGGCCGCGTCCTCGAACTGGCCGACCCGCCGAAGGTGCTGGCCGAGGGCCTGATGCTGGGCAACGCGATGCAGGCCGGCCCCGACGGGGACCTCTACTACCCGCACATGTTCCCCGGCGAGGTCTACCGCGTCGGACCCGACGGTGGCACCCCCACGCTGATCGCCGAGGTCGCCCAGGCTGTGGCGGTCCGCTTCGACCGCAACGGCGTGCTCTACGTGCTGTCGATCGACGAGGCCGGAACCATCACGCGCATCGACGGCGACCAGCGAACGGAGATCGTCACCGGCATCCCCGGCCTGGACAACGCCGCCTTCGACGACGCCAACCGGATGTTCGTCTCCAGCTTCAGCAGCGGTGGCATCACCGAGGTCCTGCCCGACGGCGGCCTGCGCGAGGTGGTGCCGCGCGGGCTGGCCGGCCCCTACGGCATCGCCGTCGACGGGACGGGCGTCCTGCACGTCGCCGATCACTACCGGCTCGACGGCGCCTTCCTGCCGTTCGCCCACGCGGTCGCCACCTCCGGCGACGACCTGCATTTCACCTCCCAATACGGGCAGGTGATGACTCTCGGCGGCTCGATCCGCGCCGAGAACCTCGATCAACCCCAGGGCCTCACGGTACGCCCGGACGGCACCCTCCTCATCGCCGAAGCGGGCGCCGGTCGCGTGCTGGCGATCGCCCCCGATGACACGCTGACGGTGCTGGCCGACGGTCTGGGCAGGCCGGTCGACATCACCCTCGACACCGAAGGCCGCTGCTACGTCTCCGACGAGTCGCACGGAGCCGTCTACCGCCTCGACGAGGGAAAGCCCGTACTCGTATCGGACGGCTTGCAGGCTCCACAGGGCCTCACCGTCAGCGGCAACCGATTGTTGATCGCCGAGGCCGGCCGCCGCCGTCTCCTGGCCCTCGGCCTCGACGCAACCCCCGACACCACCACACACGTCGGCGCCGACCAGCGGATACACGTCCTCGTCGAGGACCTGCCCGTCGCCGTGCCCCGGCCCACACAGCCGGCGCTGTCCATCGAAGGCTTGCCCGGCGTGCCGTGCCAATTCGCGGCCCTCGCCACCGGCCCCGACGGCACCGTCTACCTCGGCGGATCCGCCGACGGCAGCGTCCTGCGCCTCCAATTCACTCCTTAGCCGAATTGTCGGGATCCCAGATCCACACTTATCGTGAGATTCCGACACTCCGGCGCTGAGGGAGTGCATGTGATCCACCCACCCTTCGGACTCACTCGGCAGCAACGTCCGTCCTCGAACACGGCTCACCGGAGGGACCGTTGAGGCCCGACGGCGGACCAGAGGACTTCTATCTGAATTCAGGCAGGCGTGACCTGTACACCAACACCGGAGCCTTCAGGCAGTCACGCGGTCGCGCCGACATCGTGGTCCTGACCCTGGGTGAGGAGGAGACACAAGCCGTCACGGCTGCGCTCCAGCGCCTGCCGAGACACCGTCAGGTGCGGCTCGTCTCCGGAACGCTGGCCCACGAGGCAACCTTGCACAGCGACAACGGACCTATGCGAATCGCCGCAGCCCAGACACCGGTTTCCGGGCCCGCCACCAAAGGCTCCGGACATGTCGGTCGCAGCTCTGAACAACTCCCCGACCCGGCCGGAACTCCCAGGCACACCACGATGATCGAGGCCTACCAGCCGTCGACGGTACTGCTGGTAGGCATCGGCGGCGGTCTGGCCGACCAGGTACGCATCGGCGACGTGGTCATCTCCGACGAGTCCCGGCCGGATACCCCGCGCGGCACCCGCAGGCACGGCCAGCCGATCCCCTCCGCCCTCGGACACCGCCTCGACAGCTTCCTCGCCCACCAGGGCAACGACGTGCCCAGCCCATACGGTGTGCCATTCCGGCTGCACCGCGGTCTGATCAGCACCGAGATCACCGAGATCATCAACGCGGCCACCGAAACCGCCCCGGAAACCCGAACCAGCCAGGCAACCGTCCACGACCCGGTCACCGGCACCGCACTCGCCGTCGAGACGACGCTCGCCGAGCTGGTACAGGCCATCCACCGACGCACCGCGCCACTCGACTGCCTGGCGGTACTCGGCATTGCCAACCGCGCCAACACCCGGCGGCCCGCGGCCGGCGATTTCCGTGCCTTGGCCGCCGCAAACACGGCCACAGCAATCCTCACGCTCATCCCCCACCTCCGAAGATTCGGCTGACACTCGTCCAACCACACCCTCAAGCCACCGAGGTACCACCGCGGCATCATGCGCAGACACCGCAGCAGCTCGCCCGGCCTCAACTCGGCAACAGCTCGGCCTCTGCTCGGCGAAGTCGATCCGCACGGCAGGACTGGCCCATGCGACCGTCCAGCGGCACACCGTGAACCCGGCCGGTAGGTCAGCCGGCGACCAGGCGCAACGGAGATATCCTGCGTAGCGCCTCGGCAGTTGGCTCATCGGCGGGGAGCTGAACCATGAGGCGCAGGCCGTGGTCACCGGGGAGGACCATGGTCTCGAAGGACAACCGGAGCGGGCCCGCCTCAGGATGGTTCAGCCGAAGAAGGCCGTGGGCGCGGGGTAGGCCCGGCACTCGCTCGGCCCGCTCCGTGAACTCCTCCCCCACCAGCGCCGTCAGCTCGGCAGCGAACTCTGGTCGGAGCGGACCATCCTTCAGCGCCGCCACCTGTTCGTCGGCCACCTGCGACCAGTCGGGGAAGGCCCTCCGGGCCCGCGGGTCGGCGAACACGTATCTGGTCAAGTTTGGCGGATCGCCCTCCAGCAGACCGATCGGCCCACCCAGGCTGCGCAGACCCGCCGTGAACGCCAGCACGTCGCCGACCTGGTTGACCAGCATCGCCGCGGCCGGCTCCAGCTGCGCCAGGATCGCGCGCAGACCCTCCCGCACGCTGCGAGCCGGAGCCGTCGTCAACCGGCCGCAACTCACCGGGGACGTCCTGGTCAGCCGGTAGAGGTGGGCACGCTCCGCGGCGGTCAGCCGCAACGGGCCGGCCAGTGCGGCCAGCACCTGTGGCGACGGATGCCGGTCACGGCCCTGCTCGATGCGAGTCAGATACTCCGGGCTGATGCCGGCGAGCATCGCGACCTCGGTGCGGCGCAGACCTGGTGTGCGCCGGCGGCCTCCCGAAGGCAGTCCGACCTCGGCGGGCGTCACCTCCGCCCGCCGGGCCCGCAGGAAGACGCCCAGCTCGTTCTCGCTCATGACCCGACCCTAGCCACGCCGACGACCGCGAAGGTGGCCCTCCTACTACCAGCCTTGACACGGCCTCCCTAACCTCCGCCGGACGCGCCAGAGTCGAGACGACCCGAGGAAAGGCGAGGCTCGACATGGCTTCGAAAGTGGTAGTGGTTGGTGGCGGCTACGCCGGGATCGTGGTGTCCCGGAGGCTCGACGAGATCGCGGACGTGACGCTGGTGGAGCCGAAGGAGACATTCGTGCACCACGTCGCCCACCTGCGCGCGGTGGCCGATCCCCGCTGGATCGACAAGATCTTCTTCCCCTTCGATGGTCTGCTGTCCCGGGGCCGCGTGCTCCGGGACACCGCGACCCAGGTCCGCCCCGGCCTGGTCACCCTCGCCTCCGGTGGCCGGGTGGAGGCCGACTTCGTCGTGCTGGCGACCGGTTCGGACGGTCCGTTCCCCGCCCGCATCGAGGCCACCGGGCGCGACGAGGCGGCGGGGCGGCTCCGCGAGCTGCACACATCGCTGGAGCAATCGGCAGGGGTGTTGCTGCTCGGTGCGGGTCCGATCGGCCTGGAGTTCGCCGGAGAGATCGCGGCGGCCTGGCCCGGAAAGCCTGTGACGGTGATCGACCCCGCAACCGAGCTTCTGGGCGGCCGGTTCACCGTCGAGATGCGGGCAGAGCTGTTACGGCAACTCGACAAGATGGGCGTTCGGCTGCTTCTGGGCACCAAACTCGACGCCCTGCCGGACACCCCAGCCGGTGTGGTGCAGCCGTTCACAGTGGCCACCGGCAACGGCGAGCAGCTCACCGCCGATCTGTGGTTCCCCTGTTACGGCTCGACGGTTCCGGGCGGTCACCTCGGTGCCGAGCTGGCCCTGGCCCGGCAGCCCGACGGCCGGCTGACGGTCACCGAGCACCTCCGGGTGTCCGGTCACGACCGGGTCTTCGCCGTCGGCGACGTCAACGACACCCCGGAGCTGAAGACGGGCCGGGCGGCCGGGCGTCAGGCGGAGGTGGCCGCCGACAACATCCGCGCCCTGATCGAGGGTGGTCCGCTCACCACGTATGAGCCGTTCCCGGACGGCATGATCCTCACCCTCGGCCCATCCGGCGGCGCCGGATATGCCCCGGAGTTCGGCTTTTTCGACGCCGAGGCGACCGCCCAGTTCAAGTCCACTTTCCTGCTGGACCACTACCGGGGCCTGCTCGGTGCGGCCCAGCGCCACGGCTGACCGGGTGGACGGCCCCCGGCCCTCCGGGCGCGAGCTCATCCGGCGGGGATACCGAGCGCAGGCATGTTCACGCCCAGTCGCACCCGCGGATCGGCAATCACGTCGGGCAACGCCGAGAGCGACCGGACGGCAGGGCGTGTAAGCCGGTGATAGGGCATCGGGCGGACGAGCGGAGTCAGGCGGACCAACGGCCCCAGGCAACCGAACGGTGCCAGACGGACGAACGGTGCGAGACGGACGAACGGTGCCAGAAAGACGAACGGTCTCAGACAACGAACGGTGCCAGACCGACTAACGGTCTCAGACAACGAGCGGTACAGGTGGACGAACGGTCTCAGACAACGAACGGTGCCAGACCGACTAACGGTCTCAGACAACGAGCGGTACAGGTGGACGAACGGTCTCAGACCAACGAACGGTGCCAGACCGACTAACGGTCTCAGACAACGAGCGGTACAGGTGGACGAACGGTCTCAGATCAGCGAACGGCGCCAGACTGTCTAACGGTCTCAGGCGGCATTGCGGAAGGTAAGGACCGCCATGACACGACGGATGTCGTCGTCGGACGGGGGCAGGGTCAGCGTGGTGAAGATGGCCGCGATGTGCTTGCTGACCGCGCCGTCGCTGAGGAAGAGGCGCTGGGCGATGGCCGCATTGGAGCAGCCCTGGGCCATCAGCTCGAGGACCTCGCGTTCACGTGGGGTGAGCCGGACCAGTGGAGAAACCGTGCCGCCGGAGGACAGGATTTTGACGATGACCTGCGGATCCATGGCCGTTCCACCCGCTGCGAACCGGCGGACCACCTCGGCGAACTGGTTGCGGCCGAGGACCCGGTCCTTGTAGAGGCCGACGCCATGGAGATACCAGCCGTCGGAGTGTCGCTGTGGGAGAGGCGGCGGCGTCCGGATGACGTCCGGCACGGCGGGGCCGGCCCATCGGCGGGCGAGCCGTCGCCCGAGCGCGGCGATGGGCCGGCGCTGACCGGAGGCTGCCGCAGGATAAGGGCGGACGAGGTCACGGAGATCAAGATCAGGATGGCGTAGGTGAATCCAGCGGCCGCGAAGAGGAGGAGGGTGGCACACCGACGCGCGGCGAGAGCGTGACGGGTCATGGCCGGAGTCTTCGCTGCGTCGAGCGCCAGCACATGCCAGCAAGCTACCGAGCCGGGGTGGGGTTAAGTGCACCTCGATTGGGCAATTTGTCCTATATGCTCGCTTATGGCAGCTACTGCGGGTTTGGATTCTCACATGCGATACATCGTTCACGAGGCGCCGCTGCGCCGGGCCCCGTCGAATATCACCGCCATGATCGATCTGGAGCCGTTCGGGTTGCCGGGCGAGATGGAACAGGTCTGGATCACCCCGCCTTCCGGCACCACCGCGGCGATGGCCTGTGTACCGTTTCGTGCCTACGGGCTGGCGCTGAACGACGTCGTCGGCCTCGACACCCATCGGCGGCGGGTGCGGCAGCTACTCCGCTCCTCCGGGCATCAGGCGTTCCGGCTGCACTTCTCGCGGTGCTCCGAAGAGGAGGCGACGGCACTGCGGACCGGGGTGGAGTCGACAGTCGAGCAACTCGGCCTGGGTTGCGAGTGGAGTGGCGACCGGCACGTGGTGATCGACGTGCCACCGGGTGTCGAACTCGACCCACTGGAACCGGTCATTCGCGACTATGTGGATACCGGCAGGGCTTCCTGGGAATGGAGCCACGTCGAGCCGTTCCGCAGTTAGGAGAAACCGATGCCGATCACCGCATTCGTCCGGGAGTGGCACGACGACGAGAGCTGGGGCGTCCTCGACTCGACCGAGACGCCGGGCGGGTGCTGGGCGCATCGCAGCAATGCCGCCGTCCGCGGCTATGCGACCTTCACCACCGGCCAGGTGGTCCAACTGGAATTCGAGGCCGCCGGTCAGGATGGCTATGCGTTCCGCGCCTTCCGGTTCTGGCCGGCGGGCCAGAAACCGGACCGCCACACCCCGGAGACCATCAGACCCGCAGGCGAGCCCGCCCTGGATCCTTCCGGTGCGGCGACAGCCGGACCAGCAGAAGGCTGACACCGGAGGATCTCGGCACGGAAACCACGAACCGGGCTGTGACCAGACCAGCAAGCGAGCCGACTGGGGCCGATCGGCCAGCGCAGGAACCGGGCGGCGGTCCACAACGCAAGCCCCGGCTGACGGCCGACAAGCGAACCAGGGCGAGGGGACCCGGCAACAGGACGCAGGCGGACTACGGCTAGAAGGCCGAGCAACAGGCCACGAGCGGACCACAGCAAGCAGACCGAGCAACAGGCCACGAGCGGACCACAGCACGAAGACCGGGCAACAGGCCATAGGCGGACGCCAAACAAGGCTGGGCAACAGGCCACGAGCGGACCACGGCAAACAGGCCGGGCACAAGACCGCAGGCGGGCCGAGGCGCGAGGACCGGACGGAAGGCCACGGACAGGCGAAGCAGGACGAGCCGGACGGCGGAGGAGGGCCGGTCAGCGCAGGAAGAGCCACGTCAGCGGGATGGACAGGAGGATGTCGGGGACCTGCGACATCGTGAGGAGGTGCCGGAGGCGGGTGTTCGGGTGCCAGCCCTCGGGGAACAGGTAGTGGGCGACGAGGAGCTTCACACCGTGGATTGCGCCGAGCCACATCATGAAGACCAATGGCGACCAGGTGACGTAGCCGACGACCTCGACATGGTGGCCTGCGGTCAGGAGCATCACGACCTCGCTCACGACGATGACCGGCAGGTAAAAGAAACCGGCCGTCCACCACGTGAAGAAGCGGGTGAGATGCCGGAGCACGAAGTCGACTTCGTCGGTCACCGGGCGGAAGGCATCCTCGCGCAGGCTGGCGACACGTTCCTCATCGTTGCGGCCGTCGTCGCCGAAGAACTTTGCGGCATACCGGCCGACCAGCCGGGCCGGCAGTTCGAACAGGTCCACCGTCACCGGCTGAACAGCATCTGTAGCAGGTTGCGGCGCAGGCCACCAGGCATCTTCGGGGCGTGGCGGCGGGCCGGATCCACCTCGGACAGGCGCGCCTGCAGACGTTCCTCCACCCACGGCCCACCGGTCCAGAGCAGCCCACCGATGGAATCCACGGCCCCGGCCCGAGGGCGGGACTGCCGACTCGAAGAGAGGGACGCGAGAGAGATTCGGCAGAGGATGCGGGTGTAGGCGGGACCGAACCAGCACCAGGACGGTGGCTCCGGGGGCAGGCCCAGCCAGTCGCCGAGCGGCGCCAGGAAAGGTTCCTCCGGGCGCTCGGGTGGGCCCCACAACTCGTCGTCGTCCAGGGTGTATCCGCCGGCCATCGATGCCGACATGTAGATCATGTCCGGGTGCGCCAGGGCCAGCGCGAAACGGCGGACCCTTTCGTCGTTCGGGTCGACCGCGACCCGCAGGGTGTGGGACACGGTCGGCCCGAAATGGCGGGGCCTGCGGGCCGACAGAGTTCCGGCGTGGACCGGTGGCTTCCCGGCGAGGGCGAAGAGGGTGTCGGCCTCCGCGAGACCCCGGCGGAAACCGTCCTCGCCGTCGCGGTCCAAGCGTCCGCGCAGTGGCTCCACGTCGCCGAAACGGCGGGGCATCGCCTCCGGCAGGTGTCGGCGCGCGGCCTCCAGCCAGCGGGACGCGATGTCCGGAGAGCGGGTGGCCGGCTCATACCACCGCAATGTGAGCACGTCGATCTTGCGTTCCGCCACGCACCCTTCCTACCAGAGGACGGCCAGGACACCACCGCCCGCAAGGCCACCGACTACGAGGCCACAGATCGGAGCATGGCCGGCTGAGACCGGCGGCAAGAGCACCACACGGGCCCAGACACGGACGGCGCGGGCGACGCTCTAGCGCGACGGGCACGGGCGACGCGCGACACGGGCGGGCGCACCACCAACGGGCTCGGGCGGGCGGGATGGCTGCCCGGACATGAGGCGTCGAGCGGGATTCCGGCGCACCGGCCGCAGCCGCACAGCACACCCGGACACGAAGCCACCGGGCGAACTTCCCGGCCCACCAGCCGCAGCCGCACAGCACGCCCGGACACGAAGCCACCGGGCGAACTTCCCGGCGCACCAGCCTCAGCCGCACAGCACGCCCGGACACGAAGCCACCGGGCGAACTTCCCGGCGCACCAGCCTCAGCCGCACAGCACGCCCGGGCATGCGGCCGCCGGGTGGGCTTTCCGGTTCGCCGGGCGCGGCTGGGTGGCATGCCCGGGGGTGGGTTGCTGTGGTGTCGATATCGCCACGCAGAGGGCCGAACCGATATGCCGCATTAATCGACGTTTCTCGATAGGAAGGTGGTGTCCTTCAACCCCGTTCCCCCGGAGGAAGCCATGCTGATCCGCAAGATCGCGGCGGCCGTCTTCGCCGTTCTCGCCCTCGGTGGCGTGCAAGCGGTCACCGCCGCCCCCGCCACCGCGGCGCCCCGCGTCCTGTATTACGACGCCAGCCAGGCGCAGGAGTTCAAAGCGGTCGTCGACCAGGGTGCCCAGATCTGGAACAACAGCGTCACCAACGTTCGCCTGCTGCCGGTGACCGCCGGTCGTACGCCGAACATCCGGATCTACGCCGACAACGGCTGGCCGCGTACCTACTCCAGCTCGCTCGGCAACGGCTACTGGTACATGGGCCGCCAAGCGGTCAACCAGGGCTACAACCCGCCGCGGATCTCGGCGCACGAGTTCGGGCACATCCTGGGTCTCCCGGATCGGCGGACCGGGCTGTGCGCTGACCTGATGTCCGGCAGCAGCGCGCCGGTGAGCTGCACCAACGCGAACCCGAATGCCACCGAGGCGCGCACGGTCAACAACAACTTCGCGGGCGCCGCCGTCGCCGTACCGTCGCAGGTCTTCGCCTGGAGATGAGCAACGAAGTAGGGCCTCGCGGTTAAAACGAAGCGGTAGCAACGAAGCGGTAGCAACGAGGCGGTAGCAACGAGGCGGTAGAACGAGGCCGCAAGCGAGGCCGCAAGCAAGGGGCCGTAAGCAAGGGGCCGCAAGCAAGGCCGTAAAGGCGAGACGGCAAACGAAACGGCAAGGGAAACCGGCAAGGAGAACCGGCCCGGCGGCGATTCAAGAGACCATGACACGCCGCCGGGCCGGTTCGCGGACGTCTCAGACGGCCGGGGCGTCCCAGAAGACATAGATCGAGCCGTACGGCACGGACGCCTTCTCCCCGGCGGCGCAGCTGCCGGCCGGAGCGACCCCACCGGAGGTACGCAGCCGGTTGATGAAGTCGGCCCGGCTCAGCACGCCCTTCCCGGAGTGGGTCTCGACCTTGAGCAGCAGCTCCGGGATGGCGCCGTCGACCGTCGAGGACGCGGCCCGCGACGCGGTGACCAGGGAACCGTCGCGCAGCGACTGCCAGCTCGGCCCGCCGAAGTGGTGGATCCGCCCGCCGGTGCCGATGAGCTGTGCCTCAGGCGTCGACGATCCGGTGAACGCGCCGGTCGTCGCGCCGGCCGGCACCACGCAGGTGTAGGTCTGGGTGCCGCTGGTGACGATGTACGCGCCGACCAGTTTGGACCCGGCCGGCGGCCGGATGTCCTTCGGGATCAGCGGGACGGCGACGGGACGGGCGCCGGCCGGGCCGTCGTTGTGCACGCCGGCCAGCGCCGGGGTGGCGATGGTGGCGGCGCCGAGGGCGGCGGCGACAGCGACGGCACTGATCCGGGAACGGGTAGTGAGCATGACTTTCCCCTGCCTGCTCGAGTGGGCGGAGCCGCCCACCGGGCGTCGCGGAGACGGAGCGGAGCCGCCCGCCTCCGATACGAAGGTCGCGACGGCGGGCGGAGCTGCCCACCGTCGCGACATGACACGGGTCCCGGCCCGTGACGGTTCGACATCGACAGGGAACTGTCCGTTTGTTTACTCGGCAAGGGGCGAACGGATGCGACCGGTCACCGAGCCGAGCCCGACAACCGAGCCGCCCGGGCCTGGCGCGACCGCGCTGATCACCACCTCGTCACCGTCGGCGAGGAAGGACCGTTCCGAACCGTCCGGCAGGCGCAGCGGTGTCGTGCCGTTCCAGGACAGTTCGATCAGGCAGCCGGGTGAGCCGCCGCTGATCGTCCCGGACGCGAACAGGTCTCCGGTCCGCAGCGAGGCGCCGTTGGCGGTCATGTGGGCGAGCATCTGGGCGCCCGTCCAGTACATGCCGGCGAACGACGGCTGCGACACGACGTGACCGTTGATACGGATCTCCAGCCGGATGTCGAGACCCCACGGCTGCGCCTTCTCGTCGTCGAGGTAGGGCAGCAGCGGGACGGTCCGTTCCGGCGGGCCGACCCGGGCGTGGTCGAGCGCGGCCAGCGGCAGGATCCACGGTGAGATCGACGTGGCGAAGCTCTTGCCCAGGAACGGGCCGAGCGGCACGTACTCCCAGGCCTGGATGTCGCGGGCGGACCAGTCGTTGACCAGGCACACCCCGAAGACGTGCCGGTCGAAGTCGCCTAGTTCGACCGGTTGCCCGAGCGTCGAGCCGGCGCCGACGACGTACCCGAGTTCGGCCTCGATGTCGAGTCGCCGCGACGGACCGAAGGTGATCTCGCCGTCGGGAGAACGCCGCTGGCCGGAGGGCCGGGTGATCTCCGTGCCGGACACGACGACCGTTCCGGCCCGGCCGTGGTAGCCGATCGGCAGGTGTTTCCAGTTAGGGGTGAGCGGCGCCTGGTCGGGCCGGAACATCCGGCCCAGGTTGGTGGCGTGCTCCTCGGAGGCGTAGAAGTCGACGTAGTCGGCGACCGTGAACGGCAGGTGCATGATCGCGTCGTCGCGGACCACGAGATGCGAACGGTGGACCTCGTCGGTGACCCACGTGGTCAGCAGCCCGCGCAGTTCGGCCCACGTGTCCGGCCCGGCGGCGAGCAGCGCGTCGAGCGACGGCCCGGCGACCGCGCCGGCCAGCTGCGGGGCCAGGCGCCGGACCGTCGCCGGCAGATCGATGACCAGGTCACCGATGGCGACACCGATCCGCGGGTGCGGGTCGGCGGGCGTGCTGAACACCCCGTAGGGCAGGGCGGTGACGCCGAACGGATGGCCGGACGGGATGTCGAGCCAGGTCACAGTGCTGCCTCCGGGATGAGTCGGTAGCGTCGCAGGCCGGCCACCGGCTCGTCGATGCTGCACGTGCCGAAGCTGATGAAGTGGTGCCGGACCGCCTTGGCCAGCACGTCGTCGATGCCGGCGACGGCCGCCGCGACCCGGTCACCGTCCTGGTCGACGAGCGCCCGCTCGATCTCGTAACCCTGGAGGGCACGTGCGGTCGCCAGCAGGACGTTGAGAAAGCCGTGGTGTTCGAAACCGGTCACGGGGTCGCGGTGGCGGATCGGGTCGTGCAGGCCCGCGGTCAACTTGAACGCGAGACCGCCGCGTACCGCCGCCCAGATCGCGCCGGCCAGCTCGGCCTCGGTCGGGAACGCGTCCGCCCGTACCCCACCGGTCCTGATCTTCAATCGCAACCCGGCGTCGCGCAAGGCCGCGACGCGCGTCGCGGTGATCTCCCGGCAGGGAATTTCGATGTACGCCGTACGCCCACCCCCGCCAGTCAGAGCGGGCCCTTCCACCGCGACCACGTCGAGTCCCGGCGCGGACGGCACCTCGTCGACCGGCCCCGGCAGCACGAGCGACACCTCGATCGCCGAGCCGCCGGACGCCACCGAGGCCAGCTCGCCGAAGCGCGCGAGCGAGCACACGAACGGCCCGACCAGCGGCGAACCCTGCCGGGCCCGATGGGCGGAAACGGCCTCGCCCATCGGCAGGTTCCCCGGCGGGAAGATCGCCGCGTCGTCGAACAACCCCGCGAACAGGGCCCTCACGAGTTCCGCGCCCAGGTCCAGGCGTAGACACCGTCGTCACACACCCGGCCGGCCTCACCGAGCCCGAGCGGCCGGAACGTGTCGACCATGACCGCCAGTTCGTCGAACCGCTCCGCACCGAGGCTGCCCTGAACGGCGCCCGGCTGCGGCCCGTGCGAATGCCCGCCGGGATGCAGCGACACCGATCCGACGTTGATCCCCGACCCCTTACGCGCCTCGTAGTCACCGCCCACGTAGAACATGACCTCGTCGCTGTCGACGTTCGAGTGGTAGTAGGGAACCGGCACCGCGAGCGGGTGATAGTCCACCTTGCGCGGCACGAAGTTGCAGATCACGAAGTTGTTGCCCTCGAAGACCTGGTGCACCGGCGGCGGCTGGTGGATCCGCCCGGTGATCGGTTCGAAGTCGGCGATGTTGAACGCATAGGGGTAGAGGCACCCGTCCCACCCGACCACGTCGAACGGGTGGTGCGGCAACACGTGCACGGTCCCGGCGAGCCCGGCCGGGCCGTCACCGCGATGCTTGATGTAGACCTCGACGTCCTCCCCCTCCACGACATGAGGGGCATCGGGAGTACGCAGATCCCGCTCGCAATAGGGCGAGTGTTCGAGGAACTGCCCGTACCGGGAGAGGTAACGCTTCGGCGGCGCGATGTGGCTGCTCGCCTCGATCGTGTAGAGCCGCAGCGGCCCGTCCCCCGACGGCACCCACCGGTGGGTGGTGGCCCGGGGCAGGATGACGTAGTCGCCCGCCCCCACGACCAGGTCCCCGAAGACGGTCTCGACGGTGCCCGAACCGGCCTCGACGTAGACGCACTCGTCACCGGTGGCGTTGCGGTACAGCGGCGAGGCGGTGCCGGCCACCACGTACCCGATCCGCACGTCGCCGTTGCCGAGGATCAGCCGCCGGTCCCGGACCGCGTCGCACGACTTCCACTCCTCGCCGTCGAAGAGCTCGTGCAGGCGCAGGTGCCGGGGCAGCAGCGGCTGGTTGGCCTCGGTCGACTGGTCGGGCAGCTGCCAGATCCGCGCACCGGTGACCGCCGACGGCACGTGCCGGTGGTAGAGCAGCGACGAGTCGGAGGAGAAGCCCTCCTCGCCCATCAGCTCCTCGTAGTAGAGCTTCCCGTCCGGGTCCCGGTGCTGGGTGTGCCGTTTGGCCGGCACATCGCCCATCTTTTGATAGTGCGCCATCAGAAGTTCCCGCGTTTCGCCTGCTCCCGCTCGATCGCCTCGAACAGGGCCTTGAAGTTGCCCTTGCCGAACCCGAGCGACCCGTGCCGCTCGATCAGCTCGAAGAACACGGTAGGCCGGTCGCCGATCGGCTTGGTGAAGATCTGCAGCAGATAGCCGTCCTCGTCCCGGTCGACCAGGATGCCGCGCTTCTGCAGCTCCTCGATCGGGGCCCGCACCTCACCGATGCGCGCGCGCAGTTCGGGGTCTTCGTAATACGACGTCGGCGTCGCGAGGAACTCGACACCCTCCTCGACCAGCGCGTCGACCGCACCGAGGATGTCGTTGGTGGCCAGCGCCAGGTGCTGCGCGCCGGGACCGCGGTAGAACTCCAGGTACTCGTCGATCTGCGACTTCTTCTTGCCGATCGCCGGCTCGTTGAGCGGGAACTTCACCCGGTGGTTGCCGGACGCCACGACCTTGCTCATCAGCGCCGAGTAGTCGGTGGCGATGTCGTCGCCGATGAACTCGGCCATGTTCGTGAAGCCCATGACCCGGTTGTAGAAATCCACCCACTGGTCCATCGCGCCGAGCTCGACGTTGCCGACGATGTGGTCGAGAGCCTGGAAGATCCGCTTCGGCGCTCCGGGACGCTTGCGGTGCGTCGTGGTCCGGGCGACATAACCGGGGAGGTACGGGCCGGAGTAGTGCTGCCGGTTGACGAGCGTGTGCCGGGTGTCCCCGTAGGCGGCGATGGCCGCGATCCGGACCGTGCCGTTCTCGTCGGAGACGTCGTGCGGCTCCTCGAGGATCGTGGCGCCCTGGGCGCGGGCGTGCTCGATGCACTTGTCCACGTCCGGGACGGTCAGGGCGATGTCGGTGATCCCGTCGCCGTGCACCGCGTGGTGCGCGATCACCGGGCTGTCCGGGTCCACGCCACCGTTGATGACGAACCGGATCGCACCGCTCTTCAGCACGTACGACATGTGGTCGCGGTTGCCGTTCTCCGGGCCGGAGTAGGCGATCAGCTCCATCCCGAAGGCGGACTGGAAGAAGTGTGCGGTCTGGGTGGCGTTGCCGACCGCCCACACGATCGCGTCCCACCCCGTGACGGGGAACGGGTCGCCGGCGGAGTCGTACTCGACGAGCCCCACGAGCTGCTTGAGGGTGTCGAGATCAAGCTCCGCGAGGCGTTCCTCGCTGGTCAGCGTCTCGTTGACGGACATCGGCGCTCCCTTCAGCGGCCTTGCTGATGCCCCCAGCTTTACGAGACCCCGGTCACTGCACAACAAGCACATTTTTCCCCGGGCAGATTGCTCAGAACAGCGGGACGAAGGTCCTTCCCCCTGGTCAATTTGCCCAGACGCGGCCACGTCCGTCGTGCTTGGCGTGGTAGAGGCTGCGGTCCGCGTCGGTCAGCAGGGTGGGCAGCTCGCGCTGGCTGCCGTGGTGCACGCCGATGCTCACCGACACCGTCAGCCCGAGAGCCAGATCGCCCCACGCGTGCGACCGGACGGCGTCGAGGATCTGCTGCGCCCGGGCCGACGGGATCTCGCTGTGCACGTCGGCCAGGATGACCACGAACTCGTCGCCACCCAGCCGGGCCGCCAGGTCGATCGGGCGCACGTGCAGCGCCAGGATCTGCCCGAGCCGGGCCAGCACCAGGTCACCGACGTCGTGGCCGAAACCGTCGTTGACCGCCTTGAAATGGTCGACGTCGATCATCATCACCGCGTAGGCCGAGTCCTCCGCCCGCTCCCCCAGATCCGACAGGTACGCCTGGTAGCCGCGCCGGTTCGCCAGGCCGGTCAGTTCGTCCACCACCAGGTCACGGCGCAACTGTTCGTGGTCGCGGCGGCGGCGCTCCACGGCGATCGCGTCGCGCATTCCGGACATCCGGTCGACCCTGTCGTTCCATCGGAGTACGGCCAGCTCGTCGCCGTACCGGATGGCCTCGGGGTTGGTCCCGGGCCGCTTCGCGGCGATGCACAGACGCAGCAGCTTCATGCCGGTCGGCAGCGGGATGCCCACGTCGTCACCGGCCTGCACGGCCAGTCGCGCCGCGGTCTCGGCGTCACCCTCGCGGGCCGCGGCGATCGCCCCGCCCAGCGCGGCGACCCGCCCCTCGGCCGGTACCGGATCGTCGTCACCGGCGATCGCGGCGAGCAGATGCCGCATGCCGTGCACCTCGCCCACCCAGCCCGGCGGCCATTCCGCATCGGTCGGGTCACCGACGGCCAGCGCGGTCCGGGCCCGGGCCGCCGCCTCCTCCCACTGGCCGATCGCGACCAGGCAACTCGCCCAGTCCAGCGCCAGGTCGAACGAGTTGATCGACACCACCCTCGCCTGCCGGCGGATCGTCGCGGCCCAGCGCGGATGCGGAGGCGACAGCGTCTGCTCGGTGAGCTGGTAATACTCCTGCGCGAGCTCCCAGAACCCCAGCTCGTGGGCGACACAGGCGACCTCGATCAGCGCGTTGGCCCGATGCACCACCAGCCCGGTGCCGTCCGCCTCGTCCAGCCGCACCACCGCCTCGACCAGCAGCGCGGCGGCCGACTCCCCGGTCAGCGCGAGCCGGCGGCGGCTGGCACAGCGCAGCGCCTTGAGCGCGATCGCCAGCGCCAGCAGATCCGGATCACCCAGCAGCAGGGCCGTGTCGATCATCGCGTTGACGTGCTCGGTGTCGTCGAGGCCCTCCTCCAGGCAGGCCAGTGACCGGGCCATGTGCAGGAGCAGGCGCACATCCTCCCAGCCGCAGGCCCGCGCCTCGTGCTCGGCCCGCTCCACAGCGACGGGGTCGTTGTGGCCCTGAGAGGCCTCGATGAGCTGGTAGGCGCGCTCGATCGCCGCTTCGTGACCAGCACTCATCGGGTCGCGGTCGGGCACGCTGTCCTCACAGTCCGCCGCTCACGGCGATCGCTTCCGCCGCCGTCACCATACCGGTCAGTGATCGCCGAAGTACGCGAACCGGCCTCGCCGCCCGAACCGGCGAAGCCGTTCCGGCGGTCGATGTCTCCCGGGCCGGGCCCGCCGCCCGGACCTGTGGAACCATTCCGGCGGTCGATGTCTTTCGGGTGGTGACGGAACCCGAACGGAGCGAGGCATGACGGAACGGATCAGACAACTGCTCGACGACGCGGTCGGCGGGCTCGAACCACAGGACCGGGACCCGGTCGGGTCGGTGCTGCGCCGCGGACGGGCCGCCACCCGGCGCCGGGCCACGATGGCCGGGGCGGCCGTGGCCGTGCTGGCCGTCGGCGCGATCACCGCCGGTGGGCTGATCAGGAACGGTCCGGCACCGCAACCGGCCGGGCCGACACCGGCCACCGGCATCGCGCCCACACCCACGGTCACCGGTGGCAAGGTGATCGCCGGTGCCCTGCGGATCCCGGTCCCCGCCGGGTGGCACGACCTCACCAGCGACGACGCGGCATCGTGCGTGCCGCGGACAGCGCAGACCCTCGCCATGCTCGTCCCGTCCGGCGGCGACGGCACCTGCCAGAAGAAACAGATCCTGGTGTACGGCTCCGGCGAACGCACCATCGACCGGTCGGGCCGCCGCCACCAGGGCACCGACGGTGTCGTCCGGATGAACCAGGGCCCGCCCGTGACGATCACCCTGCCCGGCGGTGAACCGGCCTGGCTCGCCGTCGACTTCGACAACCAGTACCTGAAGCCGGGCATCCCGACCGCCCGCAACCTCATGGTGATGCCGTGGTCGCTCGTCACCGTCCACTGGGTCATCGACGGCCCGGCACAGCGCCGGGCCGTCGCGTCGATCCGCACCACACCGACCGGGGCGGGGGTCCTCCAGTTGCCCGACACCGCCGGCGGCGCCTACTACACCGGGCCGGACGGCAGCGGCGACCTCACCGGCAGCGCCGCCGTCACCGGGCTGATCCGGACCCTGCGCGCCCAGACCGACGTGGTGGCGAACGCCGACGCCTGCGCGAACGAGTCACAGGAGACCGCCGAGATCACGTTCATGCCCGACGCCGGTGACCTGCGGCAGTTCCATCATCCGGCCGACCCGGCCGTGTTCCGGGTGGTGATCTCGCTCGGCGGCGAGTGCCAGGAGGCGGTGTCCTCACACGGCGGACGGGTCCGGCTCAGCGACGCGACCGTCACCGCGCTGAAGGCGATGTTCCGGTGACCGACGACGCATTCGCCGCGTTCGTCGGCACCCGCTATCCGGCACTCGTCCGCTACGGCGCCCTGCTCACCGGCGACCGCGGCCACGGCGAGGACCTCACCCAGGAAGCCCTGGTCAAAACCCATCGCGCCTGGCGCAGGCTGCATCCCGACGGCGATCCGGAGGGCTACACCCGGCAGGTGATGGTACGGGCCGCGTGGCGCGCCGGACGCCGGTTGTGGCGCCGTGAACTGCCCGCCGCGGCACCACCGGACCGGGCCGCCGACGGTGATCCGTTCGACCTGCGGGACACCTCCGAGGTGGTGCTCGCCGCCCTGCGCGAACTGCCGGCCGGACAGCGGGTCGTGCTGGTGCTGCGATACTGGGCGGGACTCTCCGAGCAGGAGATCGCCGTCCAGCTGGGATGCTCGGCCGGAACCGTGAAGAGCCGGGCCAGCCGGGCGATCACCGCCCTGCGCCGCGCCGACGGGCCGCTCGCCGACGCGTTCACCGCCCTGCCGGCGTCACCCCGGTAGGCGGGTGGAAACGGTGCCCGTGCAAGATCGGGGTCATGTCCGAACAGAGCGTGCTCACCGGGATCACCGGCGGTCTCGGCCGGCTCACCCTCAACCGGCCGGGGGCGATCAACGCTCTCACCGCGGAGATGGTCGGCATTCTGCGGCGTACGCTCGCTGACTGGTCGGAAACGGACCGGGTCCGTGCCGTGCTCATCAGCGGCGCCGGATCTCGTGGCCTGTGCGCCGGAGGCGACCTGCGTGCCATGCACGCCGACGCCGTCTCCGGCGGCACCGGATCGCTGGATTTCTGGGCGGAGGAGTACCGGCTCAACGCCGACCTCGCCGAATACCCGAAGCCGGTCGTCGCGTTCATGGACGGGCTGGTCATGGGCGGCGGCATCGGGGTGTCCGCCCACGCGTCGCTGCGGGTCGTCACCGAACGCTCCCGGCTCGCGATGCCCGAGGTCGGCATCGGCTTCCACCCCGACGTGGGCGGCTCGTGGCTGCTGGCCCGCGCGCCCGGCGAGATCGGCACCCACCTCGCGCTGACCGGCGGGGCCATCGGCGCTGCCGACGCCATCCTGGCCGGACTCGCCGACGTGTTCGTCCCGTCCCACCGCCTCGGCGAACTGGCGGAAGCCCTGTGTTCCGGCGTCCCGGAGCGCGGGGCCCCGGGCGCGGGCGCCGCCGAGGTGGTCGGGGCGTTCGCCGTGTCACCGCCGCCGGGCGACCTCGCCGACGCCCGCGGGTGGATCGACGAGTGCTACACCGGCGGCGACGTGACGGCGATCCTCGACCGGCTCGCCTCGTCGCCGTCGGCGGCCGCGCAGGCGGCAGCCAAGGAGATCGCCACGAAGTCCCCGACGTCGCTGGTGGTGGCGTTGCGCTCGGTGCGGGCGGCGGCCGGGATGGCAGGGTTGCGGGAGGCCCTCGACCAGGAGTACCGGTTGTCGGCGGCCCTCCTCCGGCTGCCTGACCTGGCGGAGGGCATCCGAGCCCAGATCATCGACAAGGACCGGCGGCCGCGCTGGCAGCCACCCACGCTGGCCGAGGTCTCCCCCACGGTGATCGACGCCTGCTTCACCCCGCCCCCGCACTGACCCCGTCGCCACCGCCACCGCGCTTCCGGCCCGGACCGGTCTCCCCCGCGGATCCTGAGCCTGGCCGGCCGTCCGCGGGCGGTGGCCGGATCGGTCGACAGTTGGCACATCGGGCCGGGAACTAAATCGGTCGGGCCGACGACCACCAGGTAGCCCGCTACCTAGGGTGAACCGACCGCCGCCGCACCCCGTACCTGAGCGCGGACCACGACTGCGAGAGGACACTCTGCATGGCCGACGCCGACCTGACCGCGTATGCGTTCGCCGCCGGCCGTGGCGACCGGGACGCGGCTGCCGCCCTGATCCGGGCCACCCAGTTCGAGGTCGCCCGTTTCCTGAGGACCCTCTCCGGTGACGCCGACGTCGACGACCTCGTTCAGGACACGTTCCTGCGCGCACTGCGGTCGCTGCCCGAGTTCGAAGGCCGTTCCTCGGTACGGACATGGCTGTTCTCCATCGCCCGGCGGGTAGCCGCCGACCACATCCGGCACATCACCCGCCGCCCACGGGTCGCGGCCGTCACCGATTGGGTGACCAGCGCCGACGCCGCCGAGTCCGGCACGCGCCCCCGTTTCGAGGAGGAGCACGCCCTGACCGCACTCCTCACCGCCCTGCCCGACGACAGGCGGGAGGCCTTCGTGGCCACCCAGGTGCTCGGCCTCTCCTACGCCGAGGCGGCCGAGGTCTGCGACTGCCCCGTCGGCACGATCCGCTCCCGGGTCGCCCGAGCCCGCGAGGACCTGGTGGCAGCCTTGGCCGCCTCCTCCACCCGAGCCGTCGGCTGAACGATCCGGCCCGCCCGCCGCCGACCGGGTCATGCGCGACGACGCCCCGGTGACGTGATCGACAGGCCGGGACGGGTGCCGGGCTCAAGTCGCGGTGACTACCGCCGATGAACGAGCGTGGCGAAACTCTGGTCGCGGGACGCGACGGCGGCTTGGCGGTGGTGCCTGGCCGTCGGCGCCGTCGTCACTGCCGGGTACGCCATGCTGCCCGGCACCGGCCAATGGCACGCCGTCGCCTACGGGCTCGCCGGCTGCGCCTGCGTCGTCGTGGTGCTCGCGGGAGTGCGCCGCTACCGGCCGGAACAGCCGGCCACCTGGTACGCCTTCGCCGCCGGCCTCGGTGTGTGGGTCGCCAACACGGTCATCGACCGGGTCACCACGCAAGCCCCGTGGTCGCACATCAGCGCGGTCCTGGCACTCGCCGGATACCCCCTGATCTGTCACGCCCTGGTCGGCCTGATCCGGGGCCGGGTACGGTCCCACGACCGGAGCGCGGGCGTCGACGCCGCGATCGTAGCGACCAGCCTGGCCCTGCTCTTCTGGACGTTGATCGGCGAGGAGTCCGCCCTCCCGTGGGTGCAGCTGGCCATCGCGGGCGGCGACATCGCCCTGTTCGTGCTGACGTCGCTGCTGGTCACCACGCCGGGCGCGCGAACTGTCAGCTACCGGCTGCTGCTGGCCGCGCTCGGACTGACCGGCCTGTCCGACATCCTGATCATGACGATGCCGTTCCGGCCGGGTGGCGCCGCCGACCTGGCACTGATCCTGGCCAACACGTTCGCCGCGGCCGCCGCCGTGCATCCGTCGATGCGGCAGCTCACGGTCCCTTTGGCACAACCTCCCGGCTTCGTACGCCCACGCCTGGCCCTGCTGACCGTAGCCATCCTGCTGGCCCCCGCGGTGGGCCTCTACCAGGGCGCCACCGGCCGGACAGCGGACAGCTGGCTGCCGGTGGGGATCGCCTCGATCATCCTGTTCCTGCTGGTGAGCGCCCGGATGGCCGGTCTCGTGCAGCGGGTCGAACACCAGGCCCGGCGGCTGTCGGTGCTGGTCAATCAGGATCCGCTGACCGGTGTGGCGAACCGCCGCCGCTGGGACCAGTGCCTGACCGCCGCCCTGGACCGGTCGGCGCTGACCGGCGAACCGCTGGTGGTGGCACTCCTGGACCTCGACCACTTCAAGCGGTACAACGACGCTCACGGTCACCAGGCCGGCGACGAGTTGCTCACCAGCGCCGCGACGGCCTGGTCCACCGGCTTGCGCGACGGCGACCTGCTGGCCCGCTACGGCGGCGAGGAGTTCTGTGTGCTGCTGACCGGCCGCACCACGGCGGAGGCCGCCGCCGTGGTCGAGCGCCTGCAGGCCCTGACACCACTCGGCCAGACATTCTCCGCCGGGGTGGCCGCTTGGAACGGCCGGGAATCCGCCCAGGAGCTCCTCGAACACGCCGACCGCCTCCTCTACGCCGGCAAACACGCGGGCCGAGCCCGCGTGATCACCGAAACCGTCACCATCCCGGCACGAGCCGCCTGACAAACACGCCGCGAGAAGCGCGGCCGAGGCGTGGCATGGCCGAAGCAAGGCGTGCATGGCCGAAGCAAGGCGTGGCATGGCCGAAGCAAGGCGTGCATGGCCGAAGCAAGGCGTGCATGGCCGAGGCGGACAAGGCCCCTCGACTAGGCGACCTTGAACAACAGGCCAGCAGGCACCCCTGGAGAGGTCACCCCGGGATCAGCTCGTCACATCGGTCAGATCGCGCAGAATTTCCGACGCCATGACCGGGTCGAGATCGCCGAGTGGCAGCAGCCTCCCCTCAGAGATCTCCCACGGCCCGGTACTCCCGTCATGCAGATAGACGTCGACCAGCTTCTGCTCGGCGTGGAACCCGACCTGCCCCACGATCCCCGGGTCGAGATGCACGGTCACCACCTGCCCCGGCCCGGCCGGCCGGTCGAACCCGGTCTGGATCCCAGCGTTCACCGGCTCGTGCCGCCGCCACCCGCGCCGGTCCAGGGTGAGCACCTTGGTCGTCGGCACGGTGACGCCCTCGAACCGTTTCAGGCTGCCGGCCGGCCGCTCCGCCTCGGTGAGCGCGAAAACCGGCCGCCCGAGCTGTGGGAACGGCTGGAGGATCTCGTAGTCGGCGAACACCTCGGCCCACCCGGCCGCGTCGTCGCCCAGCTGCACCGGATGCGCGACACCGAGCACATCGTCGTCACCGATCAGGACCGGCTCGTCGTCGAGGCTCGCGAAGCTGCGGTCCTCAGCGATCCGCAGCCCGCCGACGACAGCCCCGGCCTCGTCGAGGCGCACCCAGACGAGCCGCCGCCCGATGTGCCACATCAGCGGATGCTCGGCGAACAGCCGCCGGAACTCCGCACCGCTCCACCGCCGCCCCGCGATCATGGCCTGCTCCAACCGGCGGACCTGCTCGGTAGCGATCTTGCGGACGGCCCGTTTCAGGCTGGAGAACCGCTGATAGGCCGCCTCACCCAGCTCCGCGTCGTCACGCGCCCCGGGTTTCGGCAGCGCCTTGAGCCGCTTGCCCACCCCATCGGTCACGAACGGCCGCAACTGCTCGTCGAACCCCACCACGAACTGACGCGGCCCGTAATCCAGCCGCAGACTCCCGTCGGCCGCCAGCCCGAAATCCGGGACCAGCCGGTCGGCCAGCTGGTCGGCGGTGAGCCCCAGACTCTCCGCGACCTCGCCGATCCGGGCGGCGGCGGCCTTGCGCAGCGGCGTCGACTTGGCCCGCTGCGAGATCCGGTGGATGTGCATGAGCGCGCCGTCGGTGCCGATGCCCGCCAGCACGGACAGGCCGGTGATCGCCCGGGCCGGCATGCCCTGTGTCGGCCAGACCAGGATCAGCGGGGTGATCCGGTCGGCGATCTCGTCGCCGCCGGTGAGCGCGACCGCGTCGAGCACCCACCCCTCTTTCGCGGAAGCCCCGGCCGTCTGCCACAGCTCGAACAGTGCCCACCCGAGCTCGGCGAGATCACGCTCCTCGACGGCCTGCCGGACGACGTCGAGACCGGCGTAGGGCTCGTCGGACCGCGAGATCATCAGCATCAGGATCAGGTTGGTGACGGCCTCGGCGGGCAACGTGCCCGAGCCGTCACGCAGCCGGACCGGCGGGAGGGCCCCGGGCACCGCCCACACCGGCGGCGACGGCATGCGGGCCGGCAGGGCCAGCAGCGGGTCGGCCGTGAGCAGCGCCTCCACCCCGGCCGCGGCCTCCGGCCCGTAACCGGCGGCGGCCGCCCGCACCTGCTCGGCGTGGCCCTTGCCGTGCAGCAGGAGCAACGCCCGCTCGGCCTGCCGCCGGGTGGTGCCGGCCTTGCCCAGCGCGGCCGGGATCAGGGCGCGGGCGGACGCGGCGGGATGACGCAGCAGCCACCGCTGGGCGAGCCGGCGCACCGTCTTGAGGCGCACCGACCAGTCCGCCATCAGCGTCGCCACCTCGGGCGACTCGAACGGCATCAGCAGTTGCCCGTAGTCGGCCGGTGCCTCCCGGGCGATCCTGAGCAGCGGGGGCAGCATGTCCGTCCCGAAGCGGGTCACCACGACGGGAATCCAATACAACGAGTCGTAGTCGGTGCGGGGTGGCCACTGGGCGAGCGCCGGGCGGGCGATCTCCTCCGGCCCCCGGGTGAACAGGTGGCCCGGCTCGTTCCACCGGGCCGCGCCTCTGACCACCCGGTCGGCGATCTCCTCCCAGCTCGCTGGATCGGTGGGGAACGACACGTCGCTCGCCGCCCACTCCTGCCGCTCGCCCGGACGCCAGGTCATGACGGCCGGGTCGGTGCAGGTCAGCCCGGGCACGACCACCGGCTTGGCGGCTTTGCCCCGGCTCTGCCACGGTGGTGTCGCCAGCACCGGCGGGACCCGCGAGGGAGGCGCCGTCACCACCTGGCTCCAGGCCGCCACGATGGCCCGCACCCGCCCGCCGGCCTCGGCGCTGAGCAGCGGCATCACCTGGTCGACCAGCCCGGGGTGGTTGTGCAGGTGCATGCGCAGCAGATCGGCGACGTCCTGCTCGGCGAGGATCCGCAGGGCCCGGGCCGGGAACCGCTCGACCGCCTCCAGCAGCGCCGATCTGGCGATGCGCGAATCCGCCCGGGAGAGCAGCCAGCCCATCACGTCGTCACCGGGGATCCGGGCGACCGCGGAGAACAGCCACCGCTCGGTGCCGGCGTCGGAATACTGCGCGTATTTCTGGTCGAGCCAGTAGAAGAAGGTGGGCGCCACCGGCGCGCCGACGCCGTCGAGCAGGGTGAGCACCAGGCCGCGGTCGACGCCCAGATGCCAGGGGTCGGCCACGAGCGCCAGCGCGTGTGCCTGCTGCGCCGTGCGGACCGCGTGGAGGAGCATGCGGGCCCGGCAGCCGTCACGGTCGGCCACCGTGGCAGCCACGTCGTCGTCGAGCCAGTCGGGCCGGGACAGCAGGACCGAGCACGCGGCGCGCGCATAGGCATGCCCGCCCCGGTAGGGCGCCAGCGCGGCGACGACCCGCTCGAACTCCTCCTCCGGCGCGGCCGCGATCGCCTCACGGACCCGCAGCAGCACCGGCAGCCCCGCCCAGCGGCGCTCCTGTGTCTCGCCCGGCCGCAGATGCCGGATGCCGGCGTCGGGCGACGAGTAGCGCCAGTGCCAGCGGCTGGGTGGGATGTCGTCGTCGATGATCACCAGCGACGTCATCTCGACGGCGGCCTCGGCCGCGAACGGCAGGCCCTGCTCGGCGATCCACACGTCGGCGAGCCTGGCCCGATCGTCCCACCCGTGGCTGCGGGCCTCCGCCCTGATCGCGGCGACGGCAGCGGCTCCCAGAACCGAGGAGCCCGCGGCCGCTGCCCGGATCGCCTCCGGGGTCGTGGCGGCGCCGAGCACCCCGGCCGGACCACCCCGCCGCTCGGTGGGCATCCGCTCGGACAGGGCACGCGCCTCCGGGTCGGGCGAGAACGGCCGCACCACACCGCCGCCACGCCGCGGATGCACGAACCCGAGCCAGTTGTCCGGGAGGACGAGCATGTCCTCCGCCCCCATGTCATTCACGGCGCGAAACCTATCTCCCGGGTACGACAGAAACGGTGTGCCAGAAGGCGAGCGCATCAGCCCACGACCTCGGACAGGTCGCGCAGGATCTCCGACGCCACGACCGCGTCGAGACTGCCCAGCGTCACCCGCCCCCGGTCGGCGCTCTGCCACCCGGTGCCGGTGCCGTTGTGCAGGAACGCCAGGCTGAGTCTCTGATCAGCGAAGTAGCCGGCCTCGCCGACCACGATCCCCGGGTCCAGCTCGATGGAGAAGGTCCGGCCGGGCGCGACGACCCGCTCGATGTAGCCCTGCACGCCGCCGTCCTGCGGGTCCTCGCGCCGCCACCCACGCCGTTCCAGGCCGAGCACCTTGGTCGTCGGCACGGTGACACCCTCGAACCGTCTCAGGTGGCTGGTCTGCGCCTCCTCCGGGGTGAGGGCGAACACCGGCCGCCCGAGCTGTGGGAACGGCTGGAGGATCTCGTAGTCGGCGAAGACCTCGGCCCACCCGGGGGCGTCGTCGCCCAGGTGCAGCGGATGGGCGATCCCGACCACGTCGTCGTCGGCCAGGGTGGCCGGCTCGTCGTCGACAGCGGCGAGGCTGCGGTCCTCGGCGACCCGCAGCGCGCCCACCACGGCCCCGGAGTCGTCGAACCGGGCCCACACCAGGCGGCGCACGATGTGCCACATGAGCGGGTGCCCCACGAACAGCTCCCGGAACTCGGCCCCGCTCCACCGGCGACCGGTCACCATGGCCTGCTCCAGCCGGCGGACCTGGTCGGCCGCGACCGTGCGGACGTCCTTCTTCAGGGCGGCGAAACGCCGGTACGCCTCCTCGCCCCGCTCCGCGTCGTCACGCGCCCCGGGTTTCGGCAGCGCCTTGAGCCGCTTGCCCTCCCCGTCGGTCACGAACGGCCGCAACTGCTCGTCGAACCCCACCACGAACTGACGCGGCCCGTAGTCCAGCCGCAGACTCCCGTCGGCGGCCAGCCCGAAATCCGGGACCAGCCGGTCGGCGAGCTGCTCCGCGGTGAGCCCCAGCCCGTCGGCGACCTCGTCCATCTTGGCCAGCGCCGCCGTCTTGAGACCCTTGAACCTCGCCCGCTGCGCGATGCGGTGCAGGTGCATGAGGGCGACATCGGTGCCGATGCCGGCCAGCACGGACAGCCCGGCGACGGCCTTGGCGTGCCCGCCCTCCCCCGGCCAGGCCAGGATCAGCGGGGACAACCGGCGGACCGTCTCGTCGTCGCCGGTGACGCCGAGGGCGTCGAGCACCCAGTTCTCCTTGGCGGCGGCGCCGGCCGCCTGCCAGAGCTGGAACAGCGCCCACCCGAGCTCGGCCAGGTCGGCCGGCACGACGGCCTGCCGGACGACATCGAGACCGGCGTACGGCTCGCCGGGCCGCGAGATCAGCAGGATGCTGAGCAGGTGCCCGACGGCATCGGTGGGCAGCGCGCCGGACCCGTCGCGGAGCCGGACCGGTGGCAGCAGCGCGGGCGCCGCCCACACCGGCGGCGACGGCATCCGAGCCGGCAGCACGGTCAGCGGATCGATGGTCAGCAGCGTCTCCACCGCGGCGGCCGCCTCCGGCCGGTAGCCGGCGGCGGCCTCCCGCACCTCGCGTGCCTCCAGGACGAGCAGCGCACGCTCGGCGTGGCGCCGGGACGGGCCGGCCTTGGCGAGCGCAGCCGGGATCAGGGCGCGGGCCGCCTGTGCCGGGTGCCGCAGCAGCCAGGCCCGGGCGAGGCCGCGCATCGACTTGAGCCGGCCCAGCCAGTCGGCCATCAGCTCGGCCACCTCGGGCGAGGCGAACGGCATCAGCAGCGGTCCATAGTCTGCCGGTTTCTCCCGGGCGACGGCGAGCAGGCCGGGAAGGGCGTCGATCTCGTACTTCGCGGCGGTGATCCGCATCCACACCTCGCCGGTCCACGTCGGGCGGGGCCGCCAGTGGACGATGGCGGGGCGGGCGATCTCCTCCGGCGCGAGGGTGAGCAGTTGCTCCGGGTCCCCCCAGTTGCCCTCCCCGGCGACGAACCTGGCGGCGACCTCCGCCCAGTCGGCCGGGACGTCCCGGTGCCACCGCACCGGGGTCGCCGCCCACTCCTCGCGCTCGCCCGGCTGCCACCGCACCGACGCCGCGTCCGAGCAGGTCAGGCCGGTGAGCACCAGGGGTTTGGCCGGTTTGGCGCGGCGCAGCCAGGGCGGGTCGGCGAGCACCGGCGGCACCCGCGACGGCGGTGCGATCACCACCGCGTCGGCGGTGTCGGCCACCGCCCGGATCCGGTCGGCGGCCACCGGGTCCAGCCCGGGGAGCACCGTGGCGACCAGGTCGCGGTGGGCCAGCACGTGCGCCCGCAGCAGCGCCGCGACGGCCGGGTCACCCGCCTCCTCCGCGAGGACCCGCATCGCCCGCGCCGGGAAACGCGCTGCCGCGTCGATCAGTGCCGGTTTGACGTTACGGACGGCGAGCCGGCCGATCAGGCCACGCACCACGTCGTCGCCGGGGAGCGCGGACAGCACCTGCAGCACCCACCGCTGGCCGGCCACCCCGAGCACGTCGGCGATGTCCTGATCGATCCAGTGGAACAGGGCCGGGCCGGCGTCGGCGCCGATCGCGTCGACCAGCGACACCAGGGCGGTCTGGCGGCGCAGCAGCATCCACGTGTCGGCGTGCACGGCCAGGGTCGCGGCCTGCGCGCCGGTGCAGGCGGCGTAGAACAGCATCCCGGCGCGGGGGCCGTCGCCGTCGGCCACCGCGGCGGCGATCGCCTCCTCGACCCGCCCGGTCTCCGGGATCAGCACCGCGCAGGCGGCGCGGGCATAGGGCAGGCCCTCCCGGTACCCCTCCAGCGCCGCCACGACCTGCTGGAACTCCGTCTCCGGGGCGGCCGCGACCGCCTCCCGCACACGCAGCAGCACCTGGAGCGGCATGTCGGCGAAGTAGCCCGGCCGGACCTCACCCGGCCGCAGATAGCGGACACCGACGTTGCGACTCGGGTACTGCCACTGCTGCGCCGGGAGAGTGTCGTCGACGGCCAGCAGCGATGCCATCTCGACTACGGCCCGCGCGGCGAACACGAGCCCGCGCTCGGTGATCCACAGGTCGGCGAAGAGGCTGATGTCGTCGTCCTTGCCCCGGCGGTAGAACTCGGTGATCGCCGCGACCGCGCCCGCGCCCTCCGGTGGCGCCCCGGCGTCACGGGCCTCCCACGCGAGCCCGGCCGGCCGCAGCTGCGCCTCGGTGGTCGGCTGCTGCAGCACCCACGGCACGGTGGCCCGCTCCTCCGCGAGCATCGCGTCGACGATGGCGCGCGCCTCCGGGTCGGGCGTGAAGGCGGGCACGTCGGCGCTGCCCCGGCGTGGCCGGCGGTGCTTCAGCCACGCCGGGGGAAGGGTGAAGATCTCGTTGCCGTCCATGCCGCCCCGTCCTCGTCCGCCCGCCGGCCTCCCGACGGTCCGCGAACGGTACCGCCGGGGTGCGACATTCAGCCGGAGCAGGCCGGTTCGTAGTCCAGTGCGGGCGCGTACCCACTCCATTCGGCCTCGGAGAGGCCACCGGCACGCCGGCAGGCGTCCGGCAACGGGTCGCTGAGTACCTTCTGGACGGTGGAGACGTCCCACAGCGTCACACCATTGACGCCCGCGGTGGCCAGCAGCGGCTGCCGGGAGCTGATCGCCGCCCCGCTGGTGCGCCCGCGGACCACCGCCAGCAGCATCGGATCGCCGTCCGGCCCGAGCCCCCAGATCTCGGTGTGCCGGCTGGTGCTGACCGTCAGCAGGGTGCCGTCGGCGGAGGTGGAGAGGCTCAACGGGTGACCGCGGCGGGCCCGCGACGCCGTCCGTACCACCCGGTCGCTGCCGTTGCGGTTGTTCCAGACGGTCAGGTCCTGCTCGACCCAGGCGGTGGTGCCCGGCCCACCGGCCATCCGCAGCTCCCCGACCGATTCGACCGGGATGGCGCCGGCCACCATCGGATGAGCCGGATCGGTCAGGTTCCACACGGTGACGGTGCTGGTGGTGACCGACGTGGCGTCGGCGACCGCCAGGGTCCCACCGGGGCCGAAACGGGCGCTGTAGACCATCGTCGCCGCGATCGACCCGACCTCCGGTGGCGGCTGGTCGCCGGCCAGGCGGTGGATCCGGACCCGGCCCTGCCCGCCGTCGCCGCGTTCGAACACGGCGATCAGACCGCGGTCCGGGTCGACGTCGAGGATCCACTCCTTCTTGGCCTTCAGCCCGGGCATCACCTGGCGTGGCTTGTCGCCGGAGAGGTCGAGCAGGCTGCCCCCGGAGAAGAGGATCTTCGACGGCAGCAGCCGGACGGCACCGGATCCGGCGCCGGAGGCCGGGGTCCCGAAGGTGGCGACGGGCTGCGGACGCTGCGGGTCGGCGGCGTCCCACATCTCGACGGACCCGGCGGAGGTGGCCGCGACCAGATCCTGAGCGGACATTCCGACGGTACGGAACTCGTCCGCCCCCGCACTCCCGAGCACCGACAGCTCCCGTGGACTGAACGCGATCGGCTCCCACAGCACCGCCGACTGCGAGGCGTGCGGCCCGCCGGTGAGCAGCCGCGTCCCGTCCGGGGAGAACGCCACCGACACGATCCGCCCGCCGGTCCGGCTCATCTCCTTCAGCAGCAGCGGCTCGGTCAGGTCGGCGACGTTCCACAGCTCGGTGGCGCCGTCGTCGTTCCCGATCGCCGCGAGTTCACCGGTGCTGTCGAAGGTCACCGTGAGCGCCGACGACCGGGTGTCGATCTGCCCGCGGCGCCGTGGGCTGCGCGGGTCGGTCAGGTCGTAGAACCGCACCCCGTTCTCCGCCCGCGCGAGGGCCAGCCGCTGGCCGTCGGCGCTGAGGGCGATGTCGGTGAGGTCGTCGACGGTCTCGTCCAGGGTCGCGACCCGGCGCGGGATGCCGGACGAGTTGGCCCGCCACACGGTGACGCGGCCGTACTGGTCGGTGGCGGCGACGATCCGCCCGTCCGGTGTCATCCGCGCCAGTGGTGTCGGCGCGTCCTCGATCGGCTCGCCCCACACCACGTCCGGGTGCTCGCGGTCGGTGATGTCCCACAGCGCGGTCCGGTCGGTGACCGTCAGCAGCTTCTTCCCGTCCGCACTGAACTGCGCGCTCTCCCAGCCGCCGGGCGCGCTGGTGGCGCGGGTGAGCAGCAGCCGCGGGACCACCGGGTCGGTGACGTCCCAGAGCCGCAGCTGCCCGCCGGCGACGGCCAGCATCCGCCCGTCGGGGCTGAACACGGCGTCGTTGACCTCGCCGCCGCCGGACGCCACCACCGACGCGAGACGGAACCGGTTGCCGTCTAGGGTCCACACCTCGGCCGCGGCGGTGCCACCGGTGACGGCGGCCTTCCCGTCCGGCCGGAACGCCACACTGGTCACCGGTGACCGGGCGGTCAGCTCCCCGGCGTAACCGGTGGCCAGGGCGGCGGTCATGGCGGCGCGGCCGCGGGCCGAGTGGTCGAGCCCGTAGGCGCTGACCGCCAGCCGCAGGGCCAGCCCCGGATCGCCGCCGAGCGCGGCCGACGAGCGGGCCAGCAGGTTCTGCTGCACCAGCATCCGGCTCTGCCGCTCGGCCCGGGCCGCCTGACGTTCGGCGTCGGCGCGGGACTGGGCGGCGGCCAGTCCGGTGCCGGCCAGCAGCGCGGCGACGGTGGCGGCGGCCAGCACCCGCCGGGGCCAGCGCCGGGGTGGACGGGTGCCGGCCTGCGCCGCGAGCGCCACCTCACGCAGCTCCGGCGTGACCGCGGGTACGACCGTCGCGTCCCGGTTGAGCAGGGCGTCCAGCAGTTCGCGGGCGGCCGGGCGGCGGGCCGGGTCCTTCATCAGCGCGGCACCGACCAGGGTGCGCAGCGCGGCGGGCAGTCCGCTCAGATCGGGTGGCTGGGTGAGGATCCGCCCGATCGTCGCCATCGCCGACTCGCCGGCGAACGGTGTCTTGCCGGTGGCCGCGTAGGCGACCAGGACACCCCAGGCGAAGACGTCGGCGGCCGGCCCGGTGCGGTCGGCGCCGGACACGTCGAGGCTCTCCGGCGCGACGTAGCCGACGGTGCCCATCACCTGATCAGGAGCGGTCAGCTCGGCGGTCAGCTCGACACCGCGGGCGATCCCGAAGTCGATCACCTTGGGTAGTCCGACGGCGAGCAGCACGTTAGCCGGTTTCAGGTCGCGGTGCACCACGCCGGCGCCGTGGATGGCGAGGAGCGCGGTGGCCACGCCGACAGCCAGCGCGTACACCTCGGAGGCCGGCAGCGGGCCGCGCTCCCGGACCACGGCGGCCAGGCTCGGGCCGTCCACGTACTCGACGACGAGGTAGGGCGGCTCGTGGTCGGTGTCGGCGTCGAGGACGGCCGCGGTACAGAACGGGGGCACCTGCCGGGCGCGTCGCACCTCACTGCGGAACCGTGCCCGGAACGCCGGATCGGCCGACCACTCCGGCCGGATGACCTTCACCGCGACGCGCACACCGTCCGGGTCGGTGCCGAGGAACACCGTGCCCATACCTCCGGCGCCGAGGCGTCCGAGCAGCTCGTACCGCCCGAGGGAGGTCGGATCGCCGGCGCGCAGCGGAGTCATCGTCACGGCGCTGCCACCCATCGAGCTCGGCCACTGTGGTTCGTTACGCCCGGGCAGGATAGTCGAACGACCTGTCAATGCCACGGAGGGTGCTTCATCCGTACCCTCGCGTCGGGCGTGCCGCATCCACCGACAAACCGGGAGGAAACCGAATAACGTTCCTGACGTGCGGATCCTTCGCCGCCTCTCGGCGGCTCTCACGGCGGCGGTGGTCATCGTCTCGCTGTCCGGCGCGGCGTCACACCCTTTCCCGGGGTACGACACCAGGCGCCTGACCCTCGGCGCGGAGGCGGTCAGCACGAACCGTGCCATCTTCGAAGTGACCGAGGGTGATCGCCTGGCCGTGGTCCTGCGCCGGGGAACCATCCCCGCAGACACCCGCCCAGAAGTGGTGGTCCGCACCCCCGACGGCACCGAGGCGGCCCGATCACCGTGGTCGGAGACCCTGGCCGTGGCCACCTTCAACGTCTGGACCAGTGGCACGTGGAGCGCCGAGGTGGTGTCGCCGGGCAGCGGCACCGGCACGCTCCAGCTGGTCGGCTCGACCCGCCGGACCACGACGGTGAACGGAACCCCGATCACCCTGCGTGTCACGAAGCCGGGCGAGCGCGCCTACGTCACGTTCCCGGTGACCGCCGGCCGGTCGTTCACCGTGGCCGCCCGCTCCGAGGATCAGGTCGCCGAGTGGGACCTGGACCTGACCGTCCGCGACCCGGGTGGCCACGATCTCGGCACCCTCGAGGAACCCGACCTCGAATCGAGCGCGTCGTCGCGGGACCTCACCGCGGCGGCGACCGGCACGTACTCGATGGAGCTCACCGGCAGTGACGACACCGTCGGTGCGGTGACCGTCTTCGTGACGTCGCCGGCGGAACCGAAATCGGTCACCGTGAACGGCCCGGATGCGCAGCTGACGTTGACGAAGCCGGGCGAGCGGGCGCTGCTCGCGGTTCCGGCGACCGCCGGGCAGCGACTGACCGTGGTCGCCCGCGCCGCGGGGATGGCCGACGTCCGGCTCCTCCGCCTCGGCGTCCAGGGTCCGGGTGGCTCTCCCGAGTCGCTCCAGGGCGCGGAAGGCCGGCAGTCGTGGACCGCCGTCGGCTTCCTCGCGCACCGGACCGGGACCCACCTGATCACCGTGGACCCGGAGGGATGGTCCACCGGCCGGGTCGACGTCGCCGTGCTCCAGCCGGTCACCGTCACCGCGAAGGCCGGCGGCCCCGCCGTGGAGCTGAACCTCGACCGGCCCGGCCGGACCGGGACCGTCGTCGTCACCACGGGGGCCGGCGAGCACCTGACCGCCCTGATCACCAGCGCGGACGTCGAACCGGCGGGCGAGCACACCGACGTCGTCATCCGATCGCCGTACCGCAGCGTGATCGGCTCGGCGTCGCTGGGCGCCGGGGTCCGCGCCGACTACGGGGACGCCGCGTTCACCACCCGGACGGCCGGGGCCCAGACCATCGAGATCATTCCCGGCGGCGCGCTGACCGACTCCCTGCCCACCGGCCGCTACACGGTCCGGGTGGCCGGATCGTCGACGGTCGCCGCGAAGGTGGGCGGCCCGGCGGTCACCGCCCGCACGCCCACTCCCGGCGGCCGGGCGTTCGTCCGCTTCGACGCGGCCGCCGGCCAGTGGCTCGACCTCGTGGTCCGCCCCGAGAAGGCGACCGGGGAGACCGGCGACCTCGCACTGATCGCCCCGGACGGTGACGAACTCGACCGCTACTCGTACGACGCCGTCGCCGACACGGAGGGCACGAAGATCTCCTTCACCGCACCGGCGGCCGGTACCTACCTGCTGGCGGCCGACCCCTACGAGGACCGGGCCGGAGCGGTGACCGTCCGCATCACCGAGCATCAGGTGCGAGGGCCCGCGCCTGATCCGCCGGAGGCGTTCTAGAGTCGGGCGGGTGAGGATCCAGTTGTGCGTGCTGTTGTGGGCCCGTCCCGGGCAGGCCGACGCGATGGCCGCCTATGAGGACACCGTCCTGGCGCTGCTGGCCGAGCATGACGGCCGGTTGCTCCAGCGGGCCCGCACCCTGCCCGGTGGCCCGGAGGACGCACCCGACGAGACCCAGCTGATCGAGTTCGCCGGCATGGCCGGCTACCACGGTTTCCTCGCCGACCCACGCCGCGCCGCCCTGTCCGCCCAGCGCGACGTGACGGTGGCCCGCACCGACCTCTACCCGGTGACCGTCCTCTGATCGCGGTGGTGCCGACACCCGTCCGGGCGACCCGATCGGGAGCGGCCGGGCCGTAACATCGGGCGGGTGCTGCGGTTCGAGGTGCTGGGGCCGGTGCGGGTGTGTGCGGACTCCGGTGAGCTGACACTGCCGCCCAAACCGCGTGCCCTGCTGGCGGTCCTGCTCGCCGCGCGGGGCCGGCCGGTCACCGTGGAGCGGCTGCTCGGCGAGCTCTGGCCGGACGGGGCGCCGTCGACGGCCAGCGCGACCCTGCAGATGCACGTGTCGGCCCTGCGCAAGGTGGCCGGTGACCGGGTCCGGACGGCGCCGGGTGGCTACCAGCTCGATCTGGACGGGGCCGGGTTCGACGCCGCCGAGTTCGAGGACGGCGGTGACCTGGGATTGTGGCGTGGGGACGCCTACGACGGGGTGGCCGCGGGGCCGTCGGTGGCGGCGGACGCGGCACGGCTGACCGAGAAACGGCTGGCGGCCCGGCTGCGCTGGGCCGAGCAGGCCCTCGACCAGGGGCGGCACGCCGCGGCCGCGACGGAGCTGGCCGGCTGGGCGGCTGAGCAACCCACCGACGAGAGCCTGGCCCGGCTGCTCCTGCTGGCCCTGTACCGGTCGGGACGCGCCGGGGAGGCACTGGGCGCGTTCGGCCGTACCGTGAAGGCTCTGCAGGATCTGGGAGCCCGGCCCGGCAGTGAGCTGGAGGCGCTCGCGGCGGCCGTGCGGCGGCAGGATCCGACGCTGGACCGGCCCGCGCCGGGGCTGCCCGCCCAGCGCAACCGGTTCATCGGGCGTCGCGCCGAGCTCGACCGGCTCCTCGGCCTGCTCGGCGAGACGCGGTTACTCACCGTGGTGGGTCCGGGCGGTGCCGGAAAGACGCGGATCAGCCTCGAGGTGGCCCGGGAGATCGCCGGCGAGTACGACACCGTGCACATCGTCGAGCTGGCCGAGCATCGTGACGGGCCGCTCGCGCTGCGGGTCGCGGCGGCCGCGGGGATCCGTGAGGAGCCCGGCATTCCCGTGCTGGACACCGTGATCGCGCAGCTCAGCGGTCGGATGATGGGCCCCGCGCCGCAAGAGCCGGAAACGGCGGACGGGCCGGGAAATCCGACCGGGCGGGTGCTGATGGTCCTGGACAACTGTGAGCACGTGCGGGCCGAGGCCGCCGACCTCGCGCACGCCCTGCTCGCGGCCTGCCCGGGACTGCGGCTGGTGGCGACCAGCCGGGAACAGCTCGGGCTGCCGGGTGAGGTGATCTTCACGCTCGGCGGGCTGGCCATTCCGTCACCGGGAGTGGCCGATCCGCGGGCCGACGCCGTGCGACTGCTGGCCGACCGGGTCGCGGCGGCGCGGGGCGGGACCGGGCTCTCATCGGCCGAGCTGGAGGTCGCGGCGGAGCTGGTCCGGCGGCTGGACGGGCTGCCGCTGGCGATCGAGCTGGCCGCGGCCCGGCTGCGGGCGCTGCCGCTCGCCGAGATCATGTCGCGGCTGGACCGGCGCCTCGACCTGCTGAAGGGCACGTCGCCGGTGGCCAGGCACCAGACGATGCGGGCGGCCATCGACTGGGGCTACGACCTGCTCGACCTGCCCCAGCAGGAGCTGTTGCGACTGTTGGGGGCGTTCGCCGGCGGCTTCGACCTGGCCGCCGCGGAGGCCGTCTACGGCGACGATCCGCTGGATCCGCTGACACAGCTCGTGGACCGGTCGATGGTGGAGTGGCGCGACGGGCGTTACCGGTTGATCGAGACCATCCGGGCGTACGCGCGGGAGCGTCTCGCCGGGGAGGAGCGCGTCCGGGCGTACCGCGGGCTGGTGGGTCTCTGGGAGAGTCGTCTCGCGGCGCCGCCGCCGTCGGACGGACCGCAGCACACCGCCTGGCTGAGCGGCATCGCCGCTGATCATGACACGATCGTGGCGACGATCGACTGGTCGCTGCGTGACGGCGACCCGGAACGCGGACTGACCATCGCGTCCGGAATGTGGTGGTACTGGTGGATCGCCGGGCGCATGCTCGAAGGCCGCGAATGGCTCGGCCGCGCCCTGGACGCCGCACCGTCGGCGGCACCGGCACTGCGCGGGCGGGCGCTGCGGGCGGCGGCCGCGCTGGCCCGCAACTCCGGCGATCTCGCCCAGGCGCGCACGCTGGGCGAGCAGTGTCTGGCGACGTTCCGTGCGGTCGACGACCGGACGGGTGTGCTCGCCGCCCTCAACAACCTGCTGATCACCGCGCAGGCGCAGGAGGACTATCCGGCGTCGCTGGAGTTCGGACGGGAGGCGATCCGGGCCGCCGAGGAGGCCGGCGACAAGCGGATGACCGCCGCCGCCTCGAACAACACGGCCGGGACGCTGCGCTGCATGGGACGTCTGGACGAGGCCGAGCCGCTGTTCACCCGGGCGCTCGACGGCTTCCGGGAGCTCGGTGACCGGCGCGGCGAGGCGGCCGCCCTGTCGAACCTGTCGACCACCGACCGGCGCCGCGGACGGCATGCCCCGGCGCGGGAGGCGATGCTGGCCGCGCTGCGCATCTACACCGACCTGGGCATCACCGAGGGTCAGCTCGACGCGGTCGAGGGTCTCGCGCAGCTGGACATTGCCGCCGGCGACGCGGCCGGTGGCCTGCGCCTGCTGGCCCTCGCCGAGCGCGAGCGCGCCGCCCTCGGCGCCCCCAGTTTCACCCCCGACGAGATCGCCGACAAGGAGTCGGCCGAGGCGACGGCACGAGCCGGACTGGGTACGGCCGAACGCGCCGCCATCTACCGGGAGGCGGACGCCCTGACTCTTTCGGATGTAGTGAACGCCCTGCTCAAGTGAGCCTTTGGGGTTTCTTTGGCGGAAGGGCCGATCGTTCTCGGCAACGGCGATCGCCGCACACTTCTTCCTCAGGAGAAACCCATGAAGCACCGCCTCGTCGCCCTGACCGCCGTCGTAGCCGTCGCGTTCACCGGCGGATGCGGCGTGCTCGGCAGCGCGGCCTCCGGCGCACCCGACGTCACCTCCACCTCCACCGCCGGCAAGGGCTCCACCAAGGGCTCCACCAAGGGCTCCGCCGAGCCGACCCCGGCCGGCACGGTCAAGCCCACCCCGGAGAAGCACTCGGTCAAGGACAGCGGTGACATCCCGGACCCGTGCACGCTGCTGTCCGAGGCCGAGGTCGTCGACCTCACCGGCCGTGAGATCACCCAGATCGACGAGGACGGCGGCTCCGCCGGTGATGTCACCCGGTACTGCCAGTGGCAGCAGTCCGGGGGTCAGCTCGCCGTCTTCCTGAGCCGCACCACCGCCGAGGACTTCGAGATCACGGTGGCCGAGGCGGAGTGGGTCGACGGGGTGGGCCAGTACGCCTACACGCACTCGGGTCACCTGTATGTCCTCTACGGCACGGTCCAGATCGACGTCTACTCGCGGGGCGCCTCGGACTCGCGGAACCTGGCCGACGCGAAGGCCGTCGCGAAGACCCTGATCCCGCGTATCTGACCCGGCCCGGGGATCAGCCGAACAGCCAGGTTTCGGCTGATCCCGCCCCCGGCCCGGGACCGCATGGTGGTCTGGTACGTCACCAGCGACGACCCGGGGAGGCCGATCATGTCGAAAGCGGTCAGCGTGATGGCGGGCCTGACTCTCGCGCTCCTTCCGGCGCCGGCGGCCGCTCAGCCGGTCCGGGCCGCCGAGCCCGGCGAGATCACCTGGGTCGCCACGCAGCGGCGCAGCGCCGACGCGGACGCCCTGTGCCGGGCGGGGCACGCCACCATCAAGGCGACCTACACCGGCACGCACGGACTGACCGCCATGCTGGTCTCCGGTGAGAAGAGCGACTACGCCGACTACCAGGCGTACGTTCGCGGCCCTCTGATCTTCTCGTCCGGCACCTTCACCGGTCCCGGAAACCACAGCTCGTGGTTCAGCCCACCCGCGCCCACCAGTCCCGGCGCCGAGAACGGTCCGGCCGTTCTCGGCGTCGAGGTGCTGGATCTGCGGGAGAACCGCTTCTTCTGGTTCAGGAGCTGGGACTTCCCGCTGGCCTGCGGTTACGACTACGAGCTCACCATCGAGGACGTTGCCCAGCGGTAGGGCGTGACCGCTGGCCGATCGGGGTGAACCGCGCGCCGAGGGTGGGCACGGACACCGGCTCGGGTGCGGTCTCGCCGTCGATGATCTCGGTCATCCGCCGGATCGTGGGGTCACCCTCGTCGGCCACGTAGTCGTGGTCGCGGGTGTGGTCCGGCCCGTCCGGCACTCCCGAACCCCGGAACACCGGTGTGAGCGCGAACGTGACGATCAGGTTGACCGCGAGCGCGACGACTCCCACGTAGATGCTGGCGTCGCTGTCGATCCCGATGGTGTCGAGGGGCCAGGCCGAACCGCCGAAGTGCTCCCGTACCACCGTGGTGCCGTTGGTCTTGGGAATCTGATAGAGCATGACGATGCCGACCAGTAGCCCCGACCCGATCCCGCAGGCGAGGGCCGACCGGTGGAACCAGTTGGTGTAGAGGCCGAGCGCCACGGCGGGCAGCGTCTGCATGATCACCACGCCGCCGATCAGCTGGAGGTCGATGGCGAACTGGGTGTTGAGCAGCAGTATCACCAGCAACGCACCGAATTTGACGGTCAGCGAGACGGTCTTGCTGACGTACGTCTCCTCCTTGGCGGTGGCGTCCGGCCGGAGGTAGACGCGGTAGATGTCGCGGGTGAAGAGGTTCGCCGCGGCGATCGACATGATCGCCGCCGGAACCATGGCGCCGACGCCGATGGCGGCGAAGACCATGCCGGCGGTCCAGGCGGGCGCGTTCTCGTTGAACCACTGGGGTACGACGGTGTTCGCGTTCCCGCCCACCGCCTCGGTGCCGCTGTAGATCGCCGCGAAGCCGACCAGCATCAGCACGCCGAGGGTGAGCGTGTAGAGCGGCAGCACGGCCAGGTTCCGTCGCAGCGTGCCACGGTTGCGGGAGGCCAGCACACCGGTGAGGGTGTGCGGGTAGAGGAAGAGCGCGAGCGCCGACCCGAGCGCCAGGGTGACGTAGTTGAGCTGGCTCTGCGGCGCGAGCAGTAGCCCGTCGTCGACCCGGGGCGAGGCCGCGTACTTCGCCTCGGCCAGCCGGAACACCGGGTCCCAGCCGCCCGGCATCATCGAGGCGATCATGATGACCGACAGCACCGACCACAGGACCAGCGTGTCCTTGACGATCGAGACGAGCGCCGGCCCGCGCAGCCCCGAGTTGAACGTGTAGAGCGCCAGCACCAGGAACGCGATCGTCAGCGGCCAGCCTTTGGGCAGGCCCATCACCTCGAAGACCGCTTCGATGCCGATCAACTGCAGCGCGATGTACGGCATGGTGGCGACGATCCCGAGCACGGCGATCCCGGTGCCCAGCCCTTTGGAGCCGAACCGGGCGCGGACGAACTCCGCCGGTGTGACGAACCCGTGCACGTGACAGACCGACCAGAAGCGGGCGAGCACCACGAACAGCATCGGGTAGACGATCACCAGGAACGGCACGGGGAAGAACCCGGCGGCGCCGATGCCGAACACCAGGGTGGGCACGGCGACGAAGGTGTACGCCGTGTAGACATCCCCGCTGAGCAGGAAGAACGTGACCCAGTTACCGAACGCCCGGCCGCCCAGCCCCCACTCCTCCAGGGTGTGGATCGAGTCGGGCTTGCGCCACCGCGACGCCGCGAACCCCATGATCGCGACGACGCCGAAGATCAGTGTGAAGACGATCAGCTGAACCTTCTGATCGCCCATCGTCATCGTGTCCTGGTGTGCACGTAGGCGATGACCACGCTGGCCAGGAACGCGAAGCCGAGCTGGCTCCAGTAGAAGAACGGGATGCCCAGGAGGGTCGGCTCGACCCGGTTGTAGAGGAACGGCATGAGGGGTACGGCGATCGGCACGAGCAGCAGCCAGTGGCGCGGGTCGGAGTCCGGCCGGCGGAAGAAGCCCCGCAACGTGCGGAACTGACGGGGTGGCGCGGCGTGCCGGGCCGGGACCGGCCAGGCCTGCGGTGGGCTCGGCGGGGTGTGGTACCGGTCGGGGGTTCCTGTTCCGTATCGCCTGTCCACCATTGGGGCCTCCGGAGGGTGATCATGCGTCCACCGGCCGCAATGTTTGCAGGTGATGCAGATCACGATCACCAAACTTTCGGACGATGCCGCATCGTCCGTTCGGCTGGTTAATCGTGAGTAACGTTTCCTATTTGCCGGAATTGGGCTCACGGAGGGCGACAGACCGTACCGGCTTCGTGCCACGCCTGCACTGCCCCGCACCCTCGGTGATCAAGGTGGCCCTAGAGTGCCGCGAAAGGCGCTCACCAGGGAGGACACGGTGTCGGAAGACTACGAGCCATCATCAGCGAGAGGTCGCCGCTGGTTCGTCGCGGCCCTGGTGGCGATGGTGAGCCTGGCGGTGGCCGCCGGGGTCACCCTGTCGCGGATCCGGGACGCCGACGCCGGCACCGGACCCGGCCAGGCGCTGACCGACCTGACCCCATCCGAGCCGTCGAGCGCGGTCGCGGAGGAGCCCACAGCCTCCGCGCCCGCGGAGAAGCTCGCCACCAGAGCCCCGAAGGAGCCGCCGGCCGAGCAGGCTTCCCCGGCGAGCACCGAACACGGGGCCACCGGCCCGGCCATCGCCCGCTTCGCTGTCGCGTCCAAGCCGGTCTGCCCATCCGGCACCGACCAGGTGCGGTACGAGGGCCAGCCGGTCCGGCTCGAATGGAAGGTCACCGGCGCCGACAGGACCACCCTCGCCGTCGACGGCCCCGGCGTCTACGCGACCTACGGGACGACCGACTCGGCCGAACTGGCCTTCCCGTGCAGTGGCGAGCCCGGCGGTGAGGCGTCACACACGTATACGCTCACGGCGATCGGCGAGAACGGCACGAAATCGAAGACCATCACAGTAAAGGCACGGATCCAGGAAACCGCGGTCACCGGTGATTCATAGACCGGGCACAGCGGGCCCGAAGGAATTCACGAGCGCGGGAAATGGTCGTCGACGTCGTCCTCATCCAGGTCGTCGTACTCGTACTCGTCGTCTTCCCGCAGCTCAGCGGCCTCCTCGGCGAGCCACTGCGGCATCGGCAGACGGAGGCCGAGCAATTGGATGTCCTGGCGGACCGCAACAGACATGGGAACTCTCCGAGAAACAGCCGGAATTTCGTTGAGACGACCGTAGGAAAGCCGAACGGAAACAGTCAACGAACTCCGGCACTCCCTTACGTCATTCCTAGTGGATGCACAGTGCCCGCACAGTGGATTTCACCGATCTGCCCGGTGATCTTGGCCTCGCACCCCGTAGGGCTTGCGTGACCAGGGCTTTTAGGGCAGCCTAACGAAGGTAAGGCTAAGCAAAACAAGAGGATCCGGGTTCCATGTACGTCTGCATATGCCACCACGTCCGCGAACGCGAGGTCCGCGCCGTCATCCGCCTGGGCGCGCGCACCGAGGAAGCCGTGGGCGACGCCTGCGGCGCGGGGACGGGTTGCGGCAGCTGCCTCGACCGGATCTGCGACCTGATCGAAGAGGAGACCACCGACACGCGCCTATCAAAAGTCGCATAGCGTCACCGATCCGTTACGCTCAACCCCAGTTTGGCCATAACTGGGGGTATTTGGCATGCAAGGCGACGCCCGTGTCATCGAGTTTCTCAACGAGCAGCTCACCGCGGAACTGACCGCGATCAACCAGTACTTCCTGCACGCCAAGATGCAGGAGAACTGGGGTTACACCGTGCTGGCGAAGCACACCAAGCACGAATCCATCGACGAGATGCGGCACGCCGAGGTCCTCACCGACCGCATCCTCTTCCTCGAGGGACTGCCCAACTACCAGAAGCTGTTCGCGGTGCGGATCGGCGAGACGGTCAAGGAGCAGTTCGAGTGCGACATGAAGATCGAGGTGGAGGCGGTCGACCGGCTGCGCCGCGGCCTGGAGTACATGCGCTCCATCGGCGACGTCACGTCCGCCCGGATCTTCGAGGACATCCTGGCCGACGAGGAACACCACGTCGACTACCTGGAGACCCAGATGGCCCTCATCGAGAAGCTCGGCGAGGCGCTCTATCTCCAGAACGTCACGGAGCACCCGGAAGCGGGCTGACATCGGCGCGCCGGCCGGCCAGCAACTCCGACAGCGTGACGGGCTCCAGGCCGCGACGGCGGAGCCCGGCGAGGATGGCCGGCAGCGCGTCGTCGGTGTAGAGGGCGTTCGCCTCGGTCACGTGCATGATCACGATCGAACCCGGCTTCACCTGCGACAACACCGCATCCACCACCGGCTCCGGCCCGCGTGCGAACGGATCGCCGCTCACCACGTCGCCGTCGACGACGGTGACACCGAGCGGTGCCAGCGCCGTCAGGGCCGCCCGGTCATGGCACAGGCCCGGGAACCGGAAGTACCGGGTCTGCCGCCCGCCGAACGGCTCCAGCACGCGGAACGTCTTGGCCACGTCCTCGGTCATGTCGGCCGGCTTCACCCGGGGCAGGTTGTAGCAGTCCCCGGTGAATGCCGCGTGCTCGTAGCTGTGGTTCGCCACCTCGAACAGCGGGTTCCCCACGATCCTGCGCGTGACGTCGGGGTACTGCTCGGCCCACTGCCCCGTGACGAAGAACGTGGCCGGGATCCGCCGTTTCTCCAGGATGCCGAGCAGGCGCAGATTCGCGTACGACTTCACCTCGCCCCGCCGCAGCCGCGCCGTCATCGCGTCGGTCATGTCCGCGTCGAACGTCAGCGCCACACGCTTGACGTCGCGGCTCCCGTGCTGCACCACCGCGGGCACGGACCCCGCCCGGGCCGCACCCGGAACCGCGACGGGCTCTGCCTCGACGATCGGCGATCGCACCGGCGCCGGTGAGGGCGGCGGAACGGTCCGAGGTGCCGGCTCACCGCAGCCCGCCAGCATCAGCACCGTGACGAGGGCCAGCACCCGGCGATCGACAATCATGCCCGCAAGGATGGCAGGGCTACTCCTTGATCGCGACGCCGCAGTATCGATTCACGTCCGCATCCGGATCGCCCTCGGCCGGGGGCCAGGTCAGGCGGCGTGACCGGTCTGGGCGGCGTGGGCTATGGCCCGACGCAGGACCGCCACCGAGACGGTGATGTCGCCGGCCATGTCGGTGAGACCCAGCTCGATCCACTCACGGACCAGCTGGGAGTAGGGGATACCGGCCTGGTCGGCCGCGGCCCGCACCCGCTCGGCGAGGGCCGGCGGGACCCGGATGCCGAGCGGCACCATCGGCTCGGCCTCCGGCTTCGGGGGCAGCTGCACCAGCGTCCCCTCGTGATACGTGACGTCCCCGGCGGCGAACGCCGCCGCGGCCGCCGAGATCTGCTCGTCGCTGTGCTGCTGACTCATGACGCGTCCGCCTCCCAGGCCTTGAACCGCACCAACTCGTCGGGGGTCATCTCGCGGGCGCCGATGATCTGCTGCCGGTGCCCGCCGAGCAGCCGCACGGCGACGACGAGGGGCCGGCCGGTCCCGGTGCGCCCGCTGATCGTCAGGAAGTGCACCCCGGCGCTCTCCGCGGCCAGCGGCAGGCGCCGCTCGGCCGAGAGAACCTGGGTGACCTCCTGCGACTCGATGTCACGCAGACGCGCCAGAGCCTCGGTCAGCCATTCGTACCCCACTCCACCAGCGTAAAACGTTCGTCAGACGGCGTCCAATGGCCCCTTTGTGACAAGACCGTGTTTATTTGCTGGTAGACAACTACTTCGTGGCGGACGACTACTACACCATCGCGCTGGAACCGGCGGGCGGGAGCGCGACGGCGCGGGTCCTGCTCGCGGGCGCATTCGACATCGGCACCCGCGACGACCTGCGCAAGGCGCTGCTCGACCTGGTCGCCGACGACCCCGGCCAGCGCATCCTGGTCGACCTGCGGCAGGTGACCTTCATCGACTCGGAGGCGATCAACGCACTGATCGAGGGCTACCTCGCCGCCGAACGGGCCGGGGTCACTCTACGGCTCTGCGGGGCACAGGGCATCGTCGACCGGGTGCTGCGGGTGGTCGGTCTCGACCACCTCCTCGATCCGCCGGACGGACCCGCCGGAAGCCGGTGGTGATCGGGGTTACGTGTGACCGGGCGATAACCTCGGCACGCGGACGCACGCGGGAAGGAGCCATGGGGTCTTGGCGAACGGGGACGACCTTCGGCTGTTACGCGCCTACGAGCCGGTGGCCAGGTTCACCGAGGGTGAATACTTCTTCCCCGTCTCGGTCGAGCGCTACGTCAGCCGGGCCAGCCTGTGGCGGCACGAGCCCGGGCAGGGGCCGATCCCGATCGTCGCGCCGGGCGGGCTGACCCTCGACGGGCTGGCCGCGGCCGGCGGCGCCGAGCAGGGCCTCGGTTACGCGCTGTCCGGCATCGGCACCGGCGACAAGCATCTGACGCACATCCCGCTGCGGGACCGCCCGCCGCACCTGTCCCGGTCCAGCCGTCTCGGCGCCGTCGGGCTGACCGGGCGGCTCGTCGACACGCTCAACAGGTTCTCGCTGCTGTTCCGGGGCAGTGTCCCGGGTGGTTCGGCTGCCCGGTCGTTCCTGCTGCAGCGCGACCATCTCGACGTCACGGAACCCACCTACTACGGGCGGGTGGTGCGCGACGGGTCGTGGATCGTCTGCCAGTACTGGTTCTTCTACAACTTCAACAACTGGCGGTCGGCGTTCGGCGGGGTCAACGAGCACGAGGCCGACTGGGAGCAGGTGACCGTCTTCGTCGACGCGGCCGCCGAGGCCGGGCCGGACGGGCTGCCGACCCCGGCGTGGGTGGTGTTCTCCGCGCACGACGAGGTCGGCGACGATCTGCGGCGCCGGTGGGACGACCCGGACCTCACGACCGTCGGCGGGCGGCATCCGGTGGTCTTCGTCGGGGCGGGCTCGCACTCCGGCGCGTATCTTCCCGGCGACTACCTGATCACGGTGCGGCCGCCACGGCTGCGCGGGCTGGTCGGCGCGTTGCGGTGGTCGGCGCGGCTCCTGGCCCCCTGGTCACCGGAGGATCAGAGCAGCCTCGGGATTCCGTACGTGGACTACGCGCGCGGCGACGGACGTGCGGTCGGCCCCGGCCAGCCCGAGGCCTGGCACCCGGTGGAGATCGACGACGAGACCGGCTGGGTGCGTGACTTCCGCGGGCTGTGGGGGCGGGACACCCGGGACCGGCTCGGTGGTGAGCGCGGGCCGGCCGGTCCCCGCTACGGGCGCGACGGCACGGTGCGGCCGGCCTGGGCGGACCCGGTCGGGTGGGCCGGGCTGGCGAAGGTGGTGCCCGATCAGGCCGAGGAGCGGCGGCTCGTCGCCATCCGTACCCAGCGTGATCTTGATCGTCTCGCCGAGCTGGACGACGAGGTGGACGCCATGCGGCACGAGTTGACGGTGGCCGCGGCGGGCCTGCCCGCCGCGTCGCCGGAGATCCGGGATCTCGCCGCCCGGGAGCAGCGGCTGCTCAGCCTGCGGATGGAGCGGACCCGGCTCGCCGACGAGTTGCGGCGCGCCACCACGGCCGAGCCGGTCGCCCAGCTTCCGCATGCCCATCTGCTGCACCGGCGTCTGCCGATGGAGCCGTCCGCCGGTTTCCTGGGCCGGGCCCGGTCATGGTGGGCGGTGATCAGCACCCCGCTGATCCTGCTGGCGATCGGCGCGGTGGTGGCGCCGCCGCCGGTCTCCGGGCAGCAGACCGCCCTGGTGCTGCTGCTGGTGCTGCTCGGGGTGGAGGGGTTCGTCCGCGGCAAGTTCCTGGCCGTGGTGCTGCGGATCCTGCTCGCGTTCGTGGTGGTGCTGGCCCTCGCGGTGCTGTGGCTGGAGGGCCGTTACGTGGTGACCTTCGTCTGCTCGGCCGCCGCACTGCTGGTGCTGCTGGTCAACGTGCGCGAGGCCACCCGGCGCTGAGACCGGACCATGCCGAGCATCGACGCCGGCGTTATCGTCGTCCGGTGGCCACCGTCCGTGTCGAAACCGTCCTGTCCGTTCCCGATCATGCCGTCTGGGAGGCGGTGGCTGACGTCGGCGCTGTCCACGAGCGTCTGCTGCCCGGCCGGGTCGCGGCGGTCCGGATGGACGGTGACACCCGTGTGCTGACCATGCCCGACGGGTGGGAGGTGCGGGAGCTGATCGTCGCCGTCGACCATGATCAGCGCCGCCTGGCCTACGCCGTGGTGGAGGGCCAGCGGCTGCCGCTGACCTACCACCACGCGTCGTTCCAGGTCTTCCCCGAGCCCGGCGGCAGCCGCCTGGTGTGGACCACCGACGTGCTGCCGCACCCGATGGCCGCCGCCGTCGAAGCCCGGGTGTCCCGGGGCATCGAGGAGATCAAGCAGGTCCTGGAGGCCGCTCAGGGGGTGGGGAACTCCTCCTCCGGCCGGTCCTTCATGTAATCGGCGAGGGTCTCGTAGACGGCCGGGTTCACGATGCCGTGCGACATGTGGTCGGTGTGCGCCGCCCAGTCGGGGTTGGCCAGGTAACCCGCCACCACCAGGTCACGGGTGCCGACGACCAGCGCGGCCGTCTTGTCGCTGTCGGTGGTGCCGGTCTTGCCGAACACCGGGTGCCCGACCACGCTGCGGACCTGCGGCGCGGTGGAGCCGGCGCAGTTGCCGAGCTGGGCACGGTCACCGACCGGGCAGCGGGCCGCGTCGAGGGCCTTGCGGGCGACGTCCTTGGTGGTGGCACGGGTGCAGTTCGACTTGCCGGTGTCGATCTTCTGGCCGGCGGCCGTGGTGATCTGCTGGATCGGAGTGGGCGCGCAGTACATCCCGTCGGCGGCCAGCGTCGCGTACGCGTTCGCGATGTCCAGCGGAGTGGACGCCGAGACGCCGAGGCTGAAGGCGCCCCACTCGTGCGCCTGCTCCGGGTCGTCGGCCATCCTCGCGTCGTCGGCCGACCGGAACTGCACACCGAACCGCTTGGCCACGGCGACCACGTTCTCCGCGCCGGCCCGCTCCTGCAGCGGGATGAAGTACGTGTTCACCGAGCGGCCGAACCCGGTCCACATGTTGAAGTTGCCGGACTCGCTGGCCGACGCGTTGCTCGGGCAGTAGTACCCACCGCAGCCGGCCGGGGCCGCCGAGTCGAGGTAGCGGGACTTGTAGCGCTGCGGCGAGTAGATCGTCGTGTCCAGGCCCATGCCCTTCTCCAGGGCCGCGACCATGGTGAACATCTTGAACACCGAACCGGCCTGATAGCCGGGGACGCCGGTGCTGCCGGTGATGATCGGGTTCGTGGTGTTCGGATAGGTGCCGCGGATGCCCTCACGGGCCTGATCCGGGTTCGACGAGATCCGGTTCTGCGGGTTGTCCGCGTCGTCGATCTTGAACTTGCGGTTCGCGGCGAGCGCCCGCACCTCACCGGTCCCGGGCTGGACGGCGGCCAGCATCAACGCGTTCTGGCTGGTGTCGGCGATGTGCTCGGTGACCCGCTTGCGGGCCGCGGACTGGGCGTCCAGGTCGAGCGTGGTGACGATCCGGTAGCCGCCGCTCTTCAGCAGGCGCTCCCTGTCGTACGTCGTCTCGCCGAAGGCCTCCTGGTCCAGCCACCACCGGTAGAAATAGTCGCAGAAGAAGCCCCAGTGGTTCTTGGCGACCGACACGCAACCCCGGCTGGGCCGTTTCGCGGTCCGGGCGACCTTCTCCTTCTTCGCCTCGGCGCCCTGGGCGGCGGTGATCTGACCGAGCTCCACCATGTTGTCGATGATGTAGTCGCGGCGGGCGACCGCCTGCGGATAGCCGCTCTCGGTCGTCGGGTCGAACGCGGTCGGCGCCTTCACCATGCCGGCCAGCATCGCGGCCTGGCCGATGGTCAGGTCGGCCGGCTTCCTGCCGTAGTAGACCTGGCTCGCCGCGTTCACCCCGTAGGCGCCGTTACCGAACGGAGCCATGTTCAGATAGCGCTCCAGAATCTGCTGCTTGGACAGCTCTTTCTCGACCTGGATCGCATACTTCATCTCGTTCAGTTTCCGCTGGGCGGTGTCCTTCGTAGCGTTCACCACCTCCTGCGGATCAGTCGTCGAATAGGCCAGCGCCATCCGCACGTACTGCATGGTCAGGGTGGACGCGCCCTGCTTTCCGCCGCCCTGGTTGTTGTTGACGAAAGCGCGGGCCACACCTTTCAGGTCGACGCCGTTGTGCTCGTAGAACTTGTGGTCCTCGGCGGCGACGATCGCGTCCTGCATGCTCTTGGCCATCTGCGTCAGCGGCACGTCGCTGCGGAACTCGTCATACATCAACGCGATCTGCGTCTTGCCGTCCGACGCATACACCCGGGAGACCTGGGGTGACGACTGCTCGACGAGGGCCGGTGGCAGCTCGCCGAGCTCCTCGGCGCCGGCCTTGGCCGCCAGCCCGGACATCGCGACGGCCGGGAAGGACGCCGCGGCGACCACGAGCCCGGCTATCAGGCCACAGGTGGCCAGCACGGCGACACTGCGGAGGACACGGCGGTCAGGAACAGGCATTCCGGCATTCACTCCACTCAGGCTAACGAGCAGGAACGGCAACGGTCAGGGTTAGGGAAATCCGTCACACGCGGTATCCCGGGACACCGTCACGCAAACCTGTATGCGGCCTGAGAAATGCCTTTGAATGAGTCGGCTCAGCGAGCCCGGATCGCGGTCAGCCAGCCCCGCCGCCGGGACACGCTCCCGGACCGGTGGCCGGACCGGCGAACACCGCCACCCGGTTGACCGCCGCCCAGAACCGGTCGACCGCTCGCCACAGGTGATCATCCTGAGTGGACGGCCGATCAGCCGCCGGTGATGCTCCAGTGCCACGCCTCGGAGGGCAGGTTCACGAAGCCGTACTCGGCGGCGTGCGCGGTCATCCAGGTGAACGCCTTGCTCTTGCGGGTCAGCGTCTTCCCGCCCGAGGTCACGTCCACAGCCAGGCCGATCTCGTGCAGCGACCGGCCCGGGATCGCCGTCGGCACCCGGCAGGACGACGCGGGCGCGGTCCAGACGTCCGGGCAGCCGTTGATGGTCCGCAGCTCGATCTGCCGTTCCTTGGTGCGGAAACCACCACCCGACAGGGCGATGCCGTCCGCCTTCGCGTCGTCGATGAGGCGCTTGAAGGCGAAGGCGACGTTCTTGTGCACGGTGATGCCGTACACCGTGGTGGTGTCGGCGACGGTGAAGACCGGCCGGACCTGGTCGACGACGCTCGCGCTGATCGCGGCGGCCTGGGCCGCGTAGCCGGCCGCCGTGCCGGCCGTGGCGATCCGCTTCTCGGTCTGCTCGATGGCCGCCTCGGTCTTCCCGGCCGCGGCCAGCGCGTTGATCACGGCCGTGGTGGTGGTGCCCGCGACCTTCTTCGCGGCGCGCAGCTCGGCGGCCGCCTGGTGCAACCGGGTCCGGCGGGTGTCGCGCACGGTCGTCGCCGCGGTCACCGCCCGTTTCGCCCGGGCGATCGCGGCGTTGTTGCGGGGCTTCTGCTTCGACTGCCGGGCCAGCGCGTTCTTCGCGTCGGTCAGCGCCCGCTCGGCCGACTTCAGCTTCTCGAACACCGCAGCGTGAGCGGTGGTCGCGGTGGCCAGCCTCTTCTGCGCGGCGACACTCGCCCGCTGCGCCTTGGCCGCGTCGGTGTTGCGTCTCTTCAGGTCGGCCTGCTGCGTGGCCAGGGTGGTACGCAGCTGCGCCATCGTCGCGTCGGCGGTCAGGCTGCGGTACATCAGTCCGGCATAGGATTTCGCGACGTCGGGCACCGCGGCCTGGGCCGGTCCCGGCACGGCGGTCACGGGCGCGACGCTCGCGACGGTCATGGCCGCGGCGGCGACGAGACGGATGGCTCGGTTGCGCTTCTTCACCGGGCGTACGCTCCTCAGGCTTCAGTCGGCGTTGAACATCCGACTGTGCGCGGCGGGAGGTGCTATTGCGGCCCGATGGAAGTGCGGAACGGTTGCACCCGGTCATCCGGAGGTGAGCCGCCCCACCAGTGAGTGCGCGGCCGCCGTGACCAGCCCCCGGTCGTAGGTGACCACGAACGCGAACTGCCGGTCCCCGTCCACACCGGTGTCGCCCAGGTCACGGGCCATCAGGGCGGCCGACGTGTGTGCACCGAGCACCACCACGGTCCACTCCTCCGCCAGTGGGTCGCCGGGCGACAGCGCCCCGCCGCGGACACCCGGCACCGGCGACGGCGGCATGCCGACCCCGAGCGCCGCGACGAACGGCAACCGTTCGGCGAGCTCGGTGAACCGCCGGGACGTCGACGGCCGGAAGAACCGCACGTCCTCGAAGGCGGCCAGGACCACCGGCGGCACGCTGGCCTCCAGGGCCATCAGCTCCAGCGTCTTCGACACCGGCACCAGCAGATGCTTCGGCGCGTACCGGATCCGGCGGCCGGCACCGATCAGCTCGTACGGGGTGGCCGCCAGCGCGGCACCGATCGGCCGGGCCGCGAACCGTTCCGGCTGGAACTCCGACGGCGTGAACGCCCGCTCCCCTCGGCCCCACAGCCAGCCCTGGCCCAGCGTGGCGCCGAGCACCTGCGCCCGGATCAGGTCGTCGGGCGTCTCGATCCCCTCGGCGACCACCTCGGCGCCGGCCTGTTCCGCGTAGGCGCGAACCGCACCGGCCACCGAAACGGTCGCCGGGTCCTTGACCGTACGCAGCAGCTTGAGGTCGAGCTTGACCACCTCCGGCCGCAGCAGCGGAATGAACGCGAGCGACTCCGGCAGCGCGCCGACGTCGTCCAGCGCGACCGCGCACCCCGCCGCCCGCAGTTCCTCGGCCCCGGCCAGCACGCCCGCGAGATCCTCGGCCAGCGCCCGTTCGGTGATCTCCACGACCACCTGCACGTGAGCCGCGCGGCTCGCGATCGCCTCCAGGACGACGTCGCGCCGCCGGGTCAGCGTGGTCGGCTCCAGGTTGACGAACAGCGTCACCGGCCGGCCGTGCGACAGCCGGGCCGCATCCGTCAGCGAGGCCCGTAGCGACACCCGTTCCAGGTCGGCGAGCCGGCCGGCCGCCCGGGCCGCGTCCAGCAGTTCCACCGGCGACCGCCAGCCGGAGTCCGCGGGCGGGCGCAGCAACGCCTCGAAGGCCGGCACCGTCCCGCTGTCCACGTCGACGAACGGCTGGTAGACGCAGTGCAGCGCGTCCTCACGGAGGAGATCGCCGAGATCGGTACGCCCGGTGGTGCCGGTGGAACTCACCAACTCCCTATCGGCACCCCGCCCGTACCGCTGAGTCAGCCGTCGATCACATCGCCCAGCGGCCGCCGCGGCGTCGACACGGACGGGCGGCCGTAGCCGGCGCGCAGCACCATCTGCGCCCAGACGCCCTCACGGGTGTCGGTCAGCTGCTCGCGGATCGCCGGGATCTCCACCGGCTGGCTGATCGGGGTGGTGGCCAGGTTGTGCCAGGTCGCGGTCAGCAGCACGCGCTGCAGCGCCTGCCCGGCGCGGACCCAGGCGGTCCGGTCGTCGCCCGTCGTGGCCAGGACCATGATGCTGGGGTACGGCTCGAACGCCTCCGTGGGCCGGCCGACACCCGGTTGCAGCAGCCCGAAGTCGCGGATCGGCATCGTCTCCAGGGCGTCCCACGGGCCGGCGGCGGTCTGCGGGACACCGTCGCGGTGCGGGAGGCGGTGGGTCGTCCAGCGGGCCAGCTCCGCCCGGTAGCCGCCGGTGGCACGTAGCCGGCGGTCGGCCACCTGGGACAGGGCGATGATCGCGTTGCGGCTGACCGGGTTCGCCACGGTGAGGACCGCGTCCTCGGCGGCGGCCGCCGCGGTCAGGCTGTCGAGCACGCCGGCCGGGATGGCGGCCCGGGCGAACGGCTGCCGGTTGGTGTGCCGGTGCTCGATCGCGGCCGCCAGCCGGAGCACGTCCTCGGGCGCCTCGACGGGTTCGCCGACGGACACCCGGGCGATGAGGTCGGGCTGCTGCGCGTCCGGGAAGTAGGCCGGCGCGGGCAGCCGGCCGGACGCCCGCAACCGCAGGCGCAGGTTGAACAGGGCGGCACCGACACTGATCATCAGCTCGCGGCCACCCGGGTCCAGCACGTCGAGCCGCCGCCCCGGGTCGGCGAACACGTCGACCACCCCGTCGCCGATGCGGAACCGCCAGGGCTGGCTGTTGTGCAGCGAGGGCGCGAGGGTGGCGGCCCGCACACCGTCCTCCAGGATCACCCGTTGCTGCACGCTGCTCTCGACGCTCATCACGGCCTCCCAGGACTGGCGGTAACCTCCCGACGCCTCCGAGTGTTCGCCGATTCCGCCCTCCCGCAGAGGGCCGTCCGCCCCACCACCCAGGCCCGAAGTACCCCGTCAGGTACCGCCGCAGAGGTCTGTGCCGTTCCAGTTCTCCACTGTCGCGTGCTCCCATGACGTGCCGTCGGCGGGGAGGGTCAGCGTGCGGTTCGGGGTTTCGGCGCAGTCGCGGGCCTTTTCGACGGTGGGCCAGCTGCCGAGCGTGAGTTTGTAGGCGACGGTGACTCCCGGTGTGGTCCCGGACAGCTGGATCCGCCAGGCCGGTGTGGTCGTGCCGTCCCAGTAGGTTCGCAGGTACGGCATGGCCTTCGTCGCCGCCGGATCCCAGTCGGGGCGGCCGGTGCCCAGGCGGGACAGGTCGCCGGCGAGATGGACGGTTCCGGGGGTGTCCGCCGGGACCGTCACGTCGATGATCGCGGCGGAGCCGGCGCAGACCGTGCAGTCGCCACCGGGGGTGCCGGTGGCGTCGTGCAGGGTACGGGTCACGTCGATCAGGCCGGCGCCGATCGGGTACGGGCTGTTGTACCAGCCGCCGCCCAGCGGCAGTTCCCGGGCGGCACCGATCAGGTGGTCGCCGACCTGCGCCGGGGTCAGGCCGGGCCGCGCGGAGAGCAGGAGTGCCACGGCACCGGAGACGTGGGCGGCCGCCTGGCTCGTACCCCGCATCGCGCCGTAGGAGTCGCCGGCCGGTTCGCGCGCGCCGGCGTCGACCGTCGACAGGACCCGGTGGGCGGGGTCGTTGTTGCGCCAGTATCCCCAGCCACCCGGTGCGGCCACCTCGACACTGTCGCCGTGGTTGGAGTAGGACGCGAGATAGCCGTCGTCGCCGGTGGCCCCGACGGTGAGGACACCGTCGCAGTTGGCCGGGTGGTAGTCGGCGGCGTCCGCGGCCGCGTTGCCGGCCGACACGACCACGCTCGCCCCACGGGAGAGGGCCTTGTCGACGGCGGCCTGCAGGGTCGGACCGCACGGACCGTAGCCGCCGAGGCTCATGTTGATCACCTGGGCCGGGGTGCGGTTGACCGGTGTGCCGGGCACCGGAGCCCCGGACGACCACACGATCGCGTCGGCGATGTCGGAGTCCAGTCCACCGCACGTGCCGAGGACGCGGACCGGCTGCACCCGGGCGGCCGGTGCGATCCCCGCGACACCGATCCCGTTGTCGCGGACGGCGGCGATGATCCCGGCGATGTGCGTGCCGTGCCAGCTGCTGGGCGAGAACGCGGTCGCGCCGCAGTCGCCCTCGTCGTTCCAGTCGCCGGGGTCGAGGGCGTCGCCGTCGCGCCCGTCGCCGTCGGCGGTGTTGGCCGGGTCGGCGATGAAGTCGTAGCCGGCGACCAGGTTGGGCGTGAGGTCGGCGTGCGGACGGATGCCGGTGTCGAGGACGGCCACGGTCACGCCGCTGCCGTCGGCGCCGGTGTCCCAGGCCTCGTCGACACGGAACGCGCTGTCTGTCTGCGGGTACACCTGCCAGAGCGGCCACTGTTCGCCGTACCGGGGGTCGCCGGGCGTGGACGTGCGGGTGACCGGCAGGTCCGGCTCGACGGCGGCGACTCCCGGTACGGCGGCCAGCTCCGCCATGAACGCCCGGGCCCCGTCGGCGTCCAGTGGCGTTCCGGCCCGGACCACCCGGCCACCGGTGGCGAGCGTGCGCGCGCCGGTCACCGACGTCGCCGACCCCGGTCGTGGCGTCACGATGAACGACCGGTAGGTCTGCCCCTCCCGCAGGCCGTCGTCGGCGATGACCGGCGCCGCGGACACCGGCCCCGTCACGACCACCACCGGCACGAACGCGCACGTCATCGCGGTCAGCAGCGCGATCGTGCGTCGACGCGGTCCCATCTCGGCCCTCCGATACTCAGCAAGATCTTGCTTACATTGCAAGAACCATCATCTAGATACGAGGAGGAGGTTGGCCTGACATCGCCACCGGGTCAATGGCGAAGAACACGATAAATGCGAATGGGAACGATTCCATGCCATCAAGATGGGCTCTGAACTGGGATGATGAAATAAATATAAACATCTCGACGGAATTCACGTACCGCGAAACGCGCGGGAAAACAGCGCCGAACGTCGTTGCAAAATCTTGCTGCCCGCCGATCGGAAAGGCCGGTAGAGGAGCCGGCCGAGGCGGCCCGGCATGATGATCCCGGCACGGGAGGGGCGAGGATGGACGAGCAGGCGGAGATCACGACGGCCGGAGGCGCGGCGAACCACGAGCTGGTCCTGGCGTTCGGGCGGCTCCAGGGGGCGGCGAACCGGCTGGAGTACCTTCTCGGGCGCGCGCTGGAGGAGGAGTGCGGGATCAGTCACCTGATGTTCGAGGTGCTGCTGATCCTCGGCCGGGCCGGCGACGCCGGGCTGCCGATGCGCTCGATCGCGCAGGAGCAGGTGCTGACGACCGGTGGCGCGACCCGCCTGGTGGACCGGATGGAGGCGGCCGGCCTGGTCGAGCGGTCCGGCGATCCGGCCGACCGGCGCGGCACCCTGGTGCGGCTCACAACCAAGGGCGAGGACACGGCGGTACGGGCGGCGCAGGTGCACGTGGCGAACATCCGCCGGCACTTCGTCGCGCCGCTGCCGCCGGAGCACCTGGACCGCTTCGCCGAGGACCTGCGCCTGCTCAGCCACGCGGCCCGCGACGCACTCCCCCGCCTCCGATAGCCCGTGGCCAGAACATCTGCGACCCGGTGATCGCGCTGTGCTGCCTGGCCGGCGGCCCGCCGATGGGCACGATGTTCCGCCGCGCTCAGTCGGTGTCGACGGGCAGGCGCATCCGGACGCGGTAGCCGCCGTCGCCGGTCGGGCCGGACTCCAGGGTGCCGGACAGCAGGTCGGCGCGCTCCTGCAGGCCGATCAGCCCCTGGTGGGCGCCGGGCAGCGGCAGCGACGGGCGCGACGGCGGGCCGTTGGTGACGGTAACGCCGACGAACTTGCCGTCGCGCCACAGATCCACCGTCGCGGCGGCGCCCGGGGCGTGTTTGCGCACGTTGGTGAGGGCTTCCTGGACCGTACGATAGATCGCCCTCTGCCGTGGTGTGCCGACCGTCATGGTGAGATCGCCGGTCAGGTCCACCTCGATGCCGCTGTTGGCGATCAGCGTGCACAGGTCGGCGAGGGTCGGCTGCGGGGTGAGCTGGGTGATGTCGTCGCCGGAGGCCCGCAGCAGGGTGACCATGGTGCGCAGTTCGTCGAGCGTGCCGACGCTCAGCGACCGGATGGTCCGGGCCGCCTCCCGGGTCGCCGGGGTGTCCGCCGAGACCTGCAGGGCCCCGGCCTGTACGGCGATCAGGCTCACCTGGTGCGACACGACGTCGTGCATCTCCCGGGCCAGCTGTGCGCGCTCCTGGGCGAGGATGGCCTGCGCGTGCAGCACCCGCTCGTGCTCCTTGACCTCCTCGATCTCGTCGAGGCGCTGCGACAGGTCGTGCCGGGTCAGCACCAGTTGACCGAGCAGCACCGGCAGCACGACCGTGGCCAGGGCGTAGACGAAGTAGACGACGCTGTCGTCGATCGGGGCGGCGTCGGATTCCAGCGGTGACGGCGCGGCCGACGCGATCGCCGCCAGCACAACGCACACCGTCAGCAGCACCCGGTTCCGGGAGCGTTCGGCCAGCGTGTAGAGGGCCACGCACGGCGCGACCAGGGCGGCCTCCAGCAGCGCGGCCGGAATGGTGAGCAGCACGACGGCCAGCGGGAACCGCCGGCGCAGCATGAGGGCGGCGCACGCCACCACCCCGGACGCGACGGCCACCGGGTGGTCGCTCCACAGGTCGACCCAGATGTCGGCGGCGGACGCGGCGATCAGGCCGATCTCGATCAGGATCGGGACCAGGCGGGCTCTCATCGGCGGGTGTCCAGCAGCCCGGCCCGCTGGGCGAGCAGTGCCGCCTGCACCCGGCCGGACACGCGCAGTTTGGTGAGCAGCGCGCTGACGTGGTCCTTCACGGTCCCGGTGCCGAGGTGCAGGCGGACCCCGATCTCGGCGTTGGACAGGCCTTCGGCGAGCAGCACGAGCACGTCGCGTTCCCGCTCGGTGAGCCGTTCGACACGGGTGTCGGCCCGGTCCGCGACGGCCTCCTCGGCCCGGGGCAGGCTGCGCAGCAGGGTGCGGGACGCCTTCGGCGACATCACCACCCCGCCCATCGCCAGGGTCCGCACCAGCTGGGCCAGGTGTTCCGGCTCGGTGTCCTTGAGCAGGAACCCGGCCGCGCCCAGGTGCAGGGCCTTGAGCACGTACTCGTCGGCGTCGAAGGTGGTCAGCATCGCCACGACCGGGGGCTCCGGCATGTCCCGGATCCGGCCCAGGATGGTCAGGCCGTCCACGTCCGGCATGCGGATGTCGACGAGCACCACGTCCGGCCGGTGCTCCTGGACGGCCCCGAAGGCACCGGCACCGCTCGTGGCCGCGACGACCTCGATGTCCGGCGCCGCGTTCAGGATCAGCCGGAACCCCGACCTCACCAGCGCCTCGTCGTCGACGACCACCACCCGGATCAACTAAACCGCCGCCCTGCCCACGAGATCGAATGCCGGTAGGCACCCTAGAGCGTTCCCGCCGCCCGGCCACTCCGCCGACCGGCGGGAACATCCCCGCCACTGGACCGGGTCAGCCGATGATGCCGTGGACCTTCGGCACCGAAAGGGTGCGCCTCTCGGACGTACCACCCAGGATGATCTTGCGCAGTGCCGTGTTGTTGGCGGTGTTCAGCTCGCCCAGCCGCTTCGCCGGGTTGGCGACGACCTGGATGTAGTAGGTGCCGTTGGGCAGGTTCGTCACGTCGAACGACTGGCCCGGACGGTCCTGGCTGTAGGTGTCGCCGTTGCCGATGTCGAGGACCTCACGGACCGCGACGACGGTGTTGGCGCCGCACGAGGTGGACAGGTCGGTGTTGTCCGGCCGCCACTTCGCGCTCTTGATGGTGTAGTCGACGGCGTCGGTGTTGGCGAGGCAGAACGCCTCCTTGCCGCTGCGCACCGCGAACTTCTTGTCCGCCTTCAGCAGGTTGTACTGCGCGAAGTCGGTGAAGTGCCAGTGCAGATGACCCTCACGCGCGTCCCACTGCATGGTGCCCGCGGGCCGGGACCCGACCTGCTTGCCCTTGGCGTCGAAGTAGTACTGGTAGGCGTCCATCACCTCGGTGCCGGTCCGGCGGAACCCGTCGACCACCAGGGGTGACGTGCCCGCGTTCCAGACGGTGGCGCCGAAGTTGACGTACGTCTTCCCGTTCTCCCGCGACAGCGAGATGCCCCACGCCGGCAGCGACCGCAGGTCCGGCTTGGGGCCGGACTTCGGGGCCGCGGCGAGCGTCGCCGGACGGCTCGCGGCCGCCCGGAACTCGGGCCGGAACGACGACACCTGACGGCTCGCGTCGCCCTCGGCGGTGTGCCGGTCGTGACCGGCGGCGGTCACCGCCTGGGCCAGGGCAGGCTCCTCCCGCGCGTCGAGCGCCCGCGCCGCGGCCACACCCTGCTCGTCGGTCTTGACGTCGACGACGTTCACGGTGACCTTGGCGGTCGCGTTCTTCGCCGGGATCCCGAACGCCTTGCGGTACTTCGGGTTCACCGAAGCCTCGGCCGTGTACCTGCCGGCGACCAGCTTGGCGAACGTCCCCTGCTCGGCCGGCTGGTCCGCCACCTGCGCGTTCCAGCCCGCCTGGACACCCCAGACCGAGCCGAGCGTGAACGGGTTCTCGCCACCGCACCGGGTCGGATACGGGTTGGTCGCCGGAGCGTCCCGCCGGGTCCGCGCCGAGCTGTACGAGTTGCCGCAGAACGCCGTCTTGTAGTTCGCGACGACCTTCCCGCTCTTGTCCTTGATGGTGATCGTGGTGAAGTCGGCCAGGCCGGTGAAGTCCTTGACCGTCCCGGCCGGGAGCTTGACCTGGGTGTTCTTCCCGTTCTTGCGGACCGTCCGGTACGCCACGATCGGCTTGTCGTAGCCGGCCCGCTTCGCCCGGACCTCGAACGGGTCCTTGCCGGCGATCACGTGCAGGCCCAGGTCCAGGGAGACGTACACCTCGCCGTCGTAGGCGTACCGCTCCGCCGTCACCGTGCCGGTCGCGGCGACGAAGTTCAGCGCGGGCGGCGTCGCGGCCGCCTCCGCCACGCCGACCCCGCCTCCGGCGAGTACGAGCGCGCCTGCCGCTACGCCGACCACCGGCCAGCGCGATCGACGACGACGGTTCTGCGCGTCAGTCATCCGTTCCCCCCTCGATGTGGCCGGAGCAGCTCCGGCCGTGCACCGGCATCCCACGCGACAGCCTGTGAAAACCCTGTGAAAAGAACCCGCCCGGGCACGAATCCGGTAGAGAGTCCAGCCGGTCGGCGGGGGTCGCCCCCGCCGGCAGACGGACGCATCGGCGCATTGACATGTCGCTGTACCGCCGGAAGGCTGGTCACGGACTCCGAGGAGGCAGGGTTGGGTGGGTTCATCCTCGGCGTGGTCGTCGCGCTCTTCGTCGGGATGCGGCTGGCCCGCCTGGTCGACGCGCGCAAGGGCGCCCGCGGGGGCATGAAGAAGGCGAAGACCGACCTGCCCGGCGCGCGGAAGAAGTCACGCACCGCCACGTTCGCGCTGGTCAAGTTCGTCGCGTTGCTCGTTCTGATCGTGGCGGCGGTGCTCTACGGCTTCGCGAGGGCCAACGCTGACAACTAACGCCGGTGCCCGGCCCGCCCGGTCTCGTAGGCCCACATCGCGATCTCCACCCGGTTCCGCGCACCGAGTTTCGCCATCAGGCTCGCCACGTGCGTCTTGACCGTGCTCAGGCTGATGTGGAACTCGGTGGCGATCTCGGTGTTCGTGCGCCCGCGGGCGACCGCCCCCAGCACCTCCTCCTCCCGGTCGGTCAGCGCGTCGACCGGCTGCGGCGGCGGCCCGGACGGACCCGCCCCGGCGAACGCCGTCAACAGCCGCGTCGTCACGCTGGGCGCGATCAGCGCGTCCCCGGCGGCCGCCGCGTGCACCGCCTGTGCCAGCAGCGCCGAACCGGCGTCCTTGAGCAGGAATCCCCGCGCCCCCGCACGCAGCGCCGCGTACACGTACTCATCGAGGTCGAAGGTCGTGATGACGACCACCGCGAGCGGATCGGCGACCTCGGGTCCCGCCAGCCTGCGGGTCGCCTCGATGCCGTCCACGCCGGGCATCCGGATGTCGAACAGGCACACGTCCGGCCGCAGCCGCCGGGCCAGCTCGACCGCCCGCAACCCGTCCGCGGCCTGCCCGATCACCTCGATGTCCGGCTCCGCGTCGAGGATCATCGTCAGTCCGGTCCGGACGATCTCCTGGTCGTCGGCGACCACCACCCGCACGCTCATCCCAGACCCCTCGGCAGTACGGCCGTGACGGTCCAGCCCCGCCCGGCGTCCGGTCCGGCCTCGCAGACACCACCCAGCAGTGCCGCCCGCTCCCGCATCCCGGCCAGCCCGAACCCGCCACCGCGAGCCGTACCACCGTCACCGTCGTCGGTCACCGACAGCCGGACCGTGCCGGCGTCGGCCCACACCCGCACCGTGATCCGGGTCGCGCGCCGGGCGTGGCGGCGGGCGTTCGTCACCGACTCCTGCGCCAGGCGGTAGATCGCCGTACCCACCGCCGGCGGCAGATCACCCAGGTCACCGGCGATCTCGACATCGACCTCCGGGCCCTCCGGCGCCGGCCCGGCCAGGCCCGTCAGATCGGCCACCGCCGGGCACGGCGCCAGCTCCGCCGGATCGCCGTCCCGCAGCGCGCGCACCAGCGTCCGCATCTCGCCCAGCGCCCGCACCGCCTCCGCCTCGATCACCCGCAACGCGTCCACCGCCCCCTCCGGCGAGGTCCGCGACACGGCGATGCCCGCCTGCGCCCGGATCGCCATCGCCGACACATGATGGGCCACGGTGTCGTGCAGATCCCGGGCCAGTCGTTCCCGCTCCAGCAGTTTCACCTGGTCAAGCTCCCGCGCCCGGAACCGCGAGCGGTAGCGGGCTGCCACCGCCAGCGCGAACATCACCGACATCACCAGGAACCCGGCCACCCGGTCGGTCCCGGTGGCGGTCACCGCGATCTTCACCAGGATCAGCGCCGCACCCGCCACGATCTCCCGGCCCGAACCCCAGCGGACCAGCGCGAACGCCAGCAACAACACGAACGCGCCGGACACCAGCTCCGGCTGGTGCCCGGTGAACAACGGCACCACCCAGCTGACCCCGAAGACGATCGCCACCATCAGCAGCGGCCGCTCCCGGCGCCACAGCAGCGTCGGCACCAGCGCCAGCGTCATCACCAGCGTCGCGGCACGGGCCGGAACGTCCGGCCTCAGCAGGCCTTCGGCCGGCACGGCCACCGTAAGCACGGCGACCAGCAGCCAGTCACGGCGGCCCCGGGCCGGCGGGTCCGGCGGGCGGGGCTCGGCCAGGAGCGCCCGGAGCGGTTCGACCACGAGCCGATGGTACGCACGGAGCACGATCCCCGGATTGGCCTGAAGTACGGCCGTCGTCCCCCACTTTCGGCCGGTGCGATCCCGGCCCGCGCTCCGATGAACACCGTCCCGCCGCACCGCCACCATCGGGGCATGAAGTCCTCATCGAACTGGCTCGTCCCGGCCGGCCTGCTGGCGCTCACGTTCGTGCCGGTGGTCGCGGGGGCGCTGCGGCTGTCCGAGATGGCCGGCGGCGCCGCGGTGATCCCCGACGGCGAGCGGGTCACCCAGTCCCCGGTCGCTCTCGTCGCGCACATCGTCAGCGTCACGGTGTTCGGGGTGCTCGGCGCGTTCCAGTTCGCGCCGGGCGTACGCCGCCGCTTCCGCCGATGGCACCGCATCGCCGGACGGATCCTGGTGCCGGCCGGCCTGATCGCCGCGGTCAGCGGCCTGTGGCTCACGGTGTTCCTGCCGGCCGCCGCCGTCGACAGTCCCGTCCTGGCCGGAATCCGGATCGGAGTCGTGGCGTGGATGATGACGTCGCTGGTGCTGGGCTTCACCGCCGCTCTGCGCCGCGACTTCACCGCCCATCGCGCCTGGATGATCCGTGGCTACGCCATCGGGATGGGCGCCGGCACCCAGTTCCTCACCCAGACGGCGTGGCTGGTCACGACCGGCCCGCTGACGCCCACCACCCGGACCGCGACGATGGCCGCCGCCTGGCTGATCAACGCCGCCGTAGCCGAATGGCTGATCCGCCGCCACCCCACCCGCCGGACACTCCGGCCACCCCGGGGCGCGCGACGCATAGAGTTCAGTGGATGACGGGGTTCGTGTCGCAGTTCGTCAGCTACTCGCAGTATCGGATCCGCACGTCGGAGGGTGACGACCTGCTCGACATCTACACGGTCGGTGACGAGCTGCTGCACGTAGGCGGCCCGGACGGCTGCACCGGTTTCACCGGCGTGCACACCGGGGAGGTCGACACGCGGGTGGTCGTCCACGCTTCCGAGCCGCCGCCGGACGACGACTGGGACACCGCGTCCGAGACGACGCTCTGGTGCCCGGACGGCAGGATCACGATCGAGGGGTTGATGGGCGAGGCCGACGGTCCGCTCACCGATCTCCCGGCGCCGGCAAAATCCCTGATCAGGGTACGGGTGACCGCGCGCAACCGGATCCACGAAAGCATCCGCGAGCCCACCGATCCCGCTGAGCAGCACGAGGTCCACGTGTGGCCGGTCGCCGAGGAGACCGCCCCGGTGACGCTCTGGTCCGACGGTTGGGGGCCGGCGTGGACGTCCCGGCCGGACAGGGCGGCCGCGTGGGCCGTGCTGCGCCTGCTCGACGAGGCACGGCGGCGGGTTCCGGACGACGGGGTGCGGGTCACCGTGGTCCGCACCGTGCCCGGCCCGGTGCGGTTGCCGGCCACGGTCCCGGCGGGTGACCTGGCGATCCGGCTCCGGCCGTCCGCCGGCGCGGGCACGCTGACCTGGGAGTGGACGCCCGCGGACCGCCCGATCTTCCCGGAGCCGCTGACGGCGCTCCCGGACGGCCGCGCGAGTGCCGTACACCTGCTGCGGAATCCGGACGGAACGCTGACCGTGCGCCATGCCGGAGTGCCGGGACGTCAGGCCGTCCTTGTAGGGCTGATCTGGGATCACCTGCTGGCCCCGGGCGCCGGAGGCGGAGTTCCCGTGGGAGGCGACGCTGCGGGCCGGGGCGGAGGAGCTGACCCGCATCGCCCGGAAGAACCGGCGTGAGCACGACGAACGGCTGGCCCGGAAGTGGGGCGGGTCCGCGCCGACCGGCCGGATGCGGGCGGCCGCCGCCTTCGGTGTCCTCGACGAGTTCCGCGCCGCGTTCCCGATGGTCCAGCCCTAGGCGGTCCAGCCCCAGGTGGTCCAGCCGGATCCCCGCAGGTAGGGGCCCGGTCGCCGGGGCGGGAACAGCGCCAGGACCAGGAAGGCCAGCCCGACGGCGATGACGGTGGCCTCGAGCGCGGCCGCCGAGTCCCTCGGGTCGTGGTAGCCCTCGAACGACAGCAGCGGGTTCTCGTTGTGCCTGATGTCCGCCTCCCAGTCGGTGAGGGCGGCCTGCCACCAGTCCTCCTCGGCGGGTGGAGGCGGCGGGGCGTTTCCGATCAGCGACAGGACGTCGGCTCGGGACAGCCCTGGCGACACGGTGAGGGCGGAGACGTCCGACCAGAGCGGGCCGGTGTACGGCTCGGTCCGGATCTGCGGGCCTGGCGGCCACTGTGCCTGGAGCGCGTCGTTCTCGCTCAGGCCGGTGAAGCCGGCCCACGACAGCACCCCGGCGGCGAGCAGACCGGCGGCGGCCGGGCGGAGTGCGGCGGCCGATGTCCAGGCGGCGTTCGCGGCCAGGCACAGCGCGGCGCCCACGGCCGCCACCGGCATCAGGACGTTCAGGCGGAGGCCGATGTCGGCCGGGATCATGCCGTCGTAAGGGGTCTCCGGATGCTTCGCGATGTAGGCGGCCGTCGCGAGCACGGCGAGGCCGGCCACCACCCCGGGCAGGTTCCGCCGCTGGAACAGGCGCGTCGCACGGCCCAGCACCGCCAGGGCCAGCGCACCGGCACCCGCGGTCGACAGGAGCACCTCGGTCAGGAGCGCGACGGTGTCCGAGTCGTCGGCGACCGCCATCGGCCAGCCGTAACCGTCCTCACGTCCGTCCGCAAGCAGCGCCACCGCGGTCAGCAGGGTCAGACCGGTGAGAGCGGCCCGGCGCGACCACGGGCGGACGGACGCCCGTTTCGGTGCGGAGCAGGCCAGGGCGAGGAGCGCGACCATCGCGAGCGTCCCGGAGTACGGCACGACGGGGTGGTCGTAGTAGATCGTCGCCACCTGCAGGCCCGCGGCCGTCAGGAACACGACCGGTAACCATGTCGCCCGTTGCACCGCACGATGATGCTCGCCCCCGTGGGCCGGGCCCATCGGTCGGCCGGGCCGGACGAATCATGACATTCCCGGGTCTGATCCTCCGAACGGCTGAAAGCTCAAGAAAGGCTCAAGGGACCCTGCGGTCATGCCGATGCCAGGCACCATGCCGAAGTTCAAGATGATCGCCTTCCCGGAAGCCAGCGTTCTGGACCGCCGCGCCACCGTCATCCTGCCGCCCCAGCACGTGTGGGTCCGCGCGCTGGACGACGTGCCCGAACTGGAGGCCCCGGCCGTGCCGGCGCTACCGGTGGCCGTCTAACCGATGGCCGCACGGCACGTGTGGGCCGCCGGGCTGGCTCTCGCCATGGCCGGCTGCGGCACGGCGCCGCCCGTACCGTCAGCCGGACCATCGCCTCCGTCCCCGTCGTCCCCGTCCGCGTCGTCCTCCCTCGCTCCATCCCCGTTCCCCTCGCTGTCCCCATCGCCGTCCGCGTCCGTCTCGCCCTCTCTCTCCCCTGCTTCACCGACCGCATCGCCGAAGAACTCGACCGTCCGGACCAGCGCCGGGTGGGAGATCACCGTCTACTACACGGCCGTCGAGGAGTTCCACGACGGTGACCCGACGCCGGTGACCGGATGTCCGAAGCTGGACTGCTCGGACGGCGACGACGACCTGGGCACCTATCCGGCCGACTTCGTCGACGCGGTCCGCGACGAGGGCACCGGGCGCACCGCGTCCGGCAGGTACCTCAACTGGTCGTACGACACCGGGTTCTGGCTCGACTCGGCGCCCCGCACCAGCGACGGCGGCTCCCTCGTGCCGTTCGTGTCAGCGGCCACCGACCCGGACGTGCTGCCCCGCGGCACCCGGTTCACCATCGACTCCTGCGGCAGCCAGGAGGACGGTTCGGCCGCCCCGCGCCAGGTGTGCGCGGCCCTGCGCGACGCCGCCTGGACGATCACCGACGAGTTCACGCCCGGGCTGGGCGGGCCCCGGCATCTGGACGCCTACATCGGCGAGGAGACCGGGCCGGACTTCACGGACTCGCAGTGGTATCTCACGCTGACCGGCGCGCGCCTGCGTCTCCGATGATCTGCGCTCATGTCCGAGCCCGGCGAGACGGCCTGGCTACGTCACTCCGGCGCGACGGCGGCCCCTCCGGCCTGGACACCAGAGCTCTTCGCGACCCGGCCTGACGATGCCCGCCGTCTACCGGGTCGACGACGAGGACCGGGTCCGACCCGTCACCTAGGGGAGCAGCACCTCGTCGAGAGGGCGGCGCGGGCTTCGGCCGGCGACCCGGCCGTAACCGACACGTAGCACCATCTGGGCGCGGACATCGGCGGCCGGGCCGGTCAGCGCCCGCCGGACCGCCGGGACCTCGACCGGCTGACTGATCGGTGTCGTGGCCAGGCCGAGCAGGGTGGCGGTCAGCAGCACCCGTTGCAGCGCCTGTCCCGCGCGCAGCCAGTCGAGGCGGCTGTCGCCGCGGGTGGCGAGGACGGCGATGGTGGTCTGCGGGCCGAAGAGCGACGCCGATCCGGCCGCCCACGCCGGTACGCCGTCGTGCCGCGTGTCCGGCCCGGTCCAGCGGGCGAGTTCACGCAGGTAGTCGTCCTGCGACCGGAGCCAGCGGTCGGCGGAGCGGGCCAGTTCGGCGACGGCGGCCTGGTCGGCGACGGCCAGGACGGCGTCCTCCCGGGCGGCGGCGTCGCGCAGCCGGGCGACGGCGACGGCCGGCACCGGCACCCGGGCGAACGGGTCCCGGTTGGTGTGCCGGTACGGGATGGCGGCGGCGAGGGAGACGGTGAGGTCGTCGGCCGCCACCGGGCGGGCGGCGGTGACCCGGGCGACGAGGGTGGGGTCACCGGTGGCCGGCAGGAGTTCGAGGTGCGCCTCGTAGCCGGACCGGGCCACCGCGAGACGCAGGTTGAGGATCGCCGCCCCGACGCTGAGGTGCTGCTCGCGGCCGTCGGGGTCGGCCGCCGGGAGCCGCCGGGCCGGGTCGGTGTGGACCTCGACGGCCGGGCCGGTGATCCGGAACATCCACGGCTGGCTGTTGTGCAGTGACGGCGCGGCGGTGGCGGCGCGGACACAGTCGGCGAGCACCCGGTGCGACGGCGGTGCGAAGGATCTGATCATCGCTGCTCCCTTCGCGTTCAGCGTCGTCGGCGGAGGGTCCTGGCCGGTAGGGACCTCGGCCCCGATTGTGATGTAAGCAACCGTTTACTTCGGGACGGCCCGGCCGATAATAAGTCAGCGATCGTTTACTACTAGAGCCGAGGACGGCCATGACCCCAACCAACGAAACCTCCGGCAAGGGCGGCGGCCTGCTGGTGCTCTACCTGGCCCTGGGCGGTCTGGCGTTCGCGTGCCTGCAGTCCCTGGTCTCGCCCGCGCTGTCCACCATCGGCCACGAGCTGAACGTGTCGACCAGCGACGTCAGCTGGATCGTCACCGCATACCTGCTGTCGGCCTCGGTTCTCACGCCGATCCTCGGTCGCCTCGGCGACATGGTCGGCAAGCGCAAGATCCTGATCGTGGTGCTGTCCATCCTGGCCGTCGGCACCGTCGTGTCGGCGCTCGCCACCAACCTCACCGTGCTGATCCTGGGCCGGATCCTGCAGGGCGCCGGCGGCGCGATGATGCCGCTGTCGATCGGCATGGTCCGCGACGAGCTGCCCCGCGAGCGGGTCGCCACCACGGTCGGCATGATCTCGGCGATCTTCGGCGTCGGCGCCGGCATCGGCATCGTGGCGGCCGGGCCGATCGTCGAGCACCTGTCCTGGCACTGGCTGTTCTGGCTGCCGCTGGTCCTGGTCGCGATCGCCCTGGCCGGCGCGATCTTCGGGATGAAGGAGTCGCCGGTCCGCACCCCCGGCAAGCTGGACGTGCTCGGCGCGACGATCCTGTCGCTGTCGCTGGTCGGCCTGCTGCTGGCGATCAGCAAGGGCCAGTCGTGGGGCTGGACCGACCCGGAGACGATCGGCCTGCTCGCCGCCGGTGTCGTCGGCCTGGTCCTGTTCGTGCTGGTCGAGCTGCGGGTCAAGGAGCCGCTGATCGACATGAAGCTGATGCGGATCCGCGGCGTGTGGGCCACCGACCTGGTCGCGCTGATCCTCGGCTTCGCCATGTTCGGCACGTTCCTGCTGGTCCCGACCCTGCTCCAGCTGCCCGAGGCGACCGGTTACGGGTTCGGGAAGTCGGTCTCCGAGGCGGGTCTGTTCCTGCTGCCGACGGTCGTCATGATGGTGGTGTTCGGCCCGATCGCCGGCCTGCTCAACCGCCGGTTCGGCCCGAAGGTCCCGATGTTCCTCGGCTCGGTGCTGGTGGTGGCAGCGTTCGCGATCCCCGCGCTCGGGCACGGCGAGATCTGGCAGGTCCTGGCGTCCGGCCTGCTGACCGGCGCCGGCATCGGTTTCGCGTTCGCCGCCATGTCCAACGCGATCATCGAGAGCGTCCCACCGTCCCAGACCGGGGAGGCGACCAGCGTCAACTCGATCGCACGGACCATCGGCAGCAGCATCGGCACCGCCGTGGTCGCCGCGGTGATCACCTCGAACACCACGCCGCAGGGCCTGCCGACCGACGCCGCGTTCACCGACGGCTTCTGGGTCTGCACCGGTGTCGCGGTGCTCGCGATCGTCGCCGCGCTGCTGCTGCCGGGCGCGCACAAACGGCACGAGCAGGCGGTCGCGGCCGGCGTCACCGACGTGCCGGACGAGCCGGAGGAGATCCACGTCCTGCACCGCACCAACGCCTGACGGGACTTTCGGCCCTGCACACCGAGGCCACCTCCGACGAAGCTGTGCGTCGACGGAGGTGGTCTCGGGTGTTGGTCGCGCTCATCGTTGTCGGGATGGTCCTGCTGGTCACGTGTGCCGCGCTGTGGCCCGAGCCGGACGAGCCCGGGCAGCCGGTCAAGCCGTCGACCCCGGAGGGCACCCTCATCCAGCGGTTGCTCACCGGTGAGATCGACAAGCGGCAGTACCAGGCGGAACAGGCCCGGCTCGCGGCCCGTGACGCCGAGCGGCACCCCCTGGCCCTGCCCGACGATCGGCTGTGAGCCCGACGATCGGCTATGAGGCGGTGACCTCGCCGATCGCCTGATCCAGGATCTCCAGGCCGAGGTCGAGCTCGCCGGTGGTGGAGGTGAGCGCCGGCGCGATCCGGAACACCCCACCCATCCCCGGCAGCTGCACCACGTTCATGTGCAGCCCCAGCTCCAGGCAGCGCCGCGTCACGGCGGCACCGATCTCGTCGGCCTTGCGGCCGCCGTCCTCGACGAGTTCGAGACCGATGAGCAGGCCGCGGCCACGCACGTCACCGATCACCCGGTGCCGGGTGGCCAGATCCCACAGACCCTTGCCGAGGTACGACCCGAGCTCGGCCGCCCGCACATCGAGCTTCTCGGCCGTCAGCACGTCGAGCACGGTGTTGCCGACCGCGGCGACCAGCGGGTCCGACACGTGTGTGGTGAAGAACAGGAAGCCCCGGTCGTGGGCGGCCTGCTCGATCTCCGGGCTGGTCACCACGGCGGCCAGCGGCAGCCCGGCTCCGAGCGTCTTGGAGAGGGTGAGGATGTCCGGAGTCACGCCGTCGCGCTGGAACGCGTACCAGTCCCCGGTCCGGCACAGCCCGGTCTGTGCCTCGTCGAGGATCAGCAGCCCACCCCGCGCGTGGACCCGGTCGCGCAGCTCCGCGAGATAGCCGGGTGGCAGGTCGATCACCCCGCCGGAGCTGAGGATCGGCTCGACGATGCAGGCCGCGAGACTGCCCACCGACTGCGCGTCGAAGATCTCGAACGAGAAGTCCAGCTGCCGGCGCCAGTCGAGTTCCCCGCCGGCGGTGGTGAAGTCCGGCCGGTATGCGTTGGGCGTCGGGATCGCGAAGTTGCCGGGGGCGGCCGGGCCGTACCCCTTGCGCCCGGAGCTGTAGGTGGCGCTCGCCGCCGCCTGCGTCATGCCGTGCCACGACCGGGCGAACGAGATGATCTCGTGGTTGCCGGTGACGAGTTTGGCCATCCGGATCGCCGCCTCGTTGGACTCGGCGCCGGTGGTCAGCAGCAGCACCTTGCTCAGCGGCTCGGGCAGCGACTCGGCCAGGCGCCGGGCCAGGTCGACGACCGGGCGGCTGAGCATGCCGCTGAACAGGTGGTCGAGGGTGGCGGCCTGCCGCTGGATCGTCGCGACGACGGCCGGGTGCGAGTGCCCGAGGATCGCGCTCATCTGCCCGGACGTGAAGTCGAGCAGCTTGCGCCCGTCGGCCGTCCAGACGAAACTCCCCTCGGCCCGCTCGATGATCTCCGGTACGAAGCTGCTCGCCCCGATGTAGCGGACCAGGTGACGCTCGGCGTCGGACCAGAAGGATGCAGACATACCCCGACGCTAGGAACCACCGAGCGTCACGTCCATCTCACATTTCTGCCGCTGCTGTTAAGCGGAGCCGTACAGTCCGGGTCGTGACCCTCAATCCGTGGCGGCTGCGGCTGCTGGCCGACCTCGCCACCTACGGCACGGTCCGGGCGGTCGCGCAGCGCGGCAGCCTCAGCCCGTCGGCGGTGTCCCAGCAGCTCGCCACCCTGGAGCGGGAGACCCGCACCACGCTGCTGGAACGTACCGGCCGCCGGGTCCGGCTGACGGCCGCCGGGGTGCTGCTGGCCGGCCGCGCCCGGGAGATCCTGGCGCTGATGGACGCGGCCGAGGCCGAATTGCGGGGCCTGGCCGACGAGCCGGCCGGCACGGTCACGCTGGCGGCGTTCCAGAGCGCCGTGCACACCCTGGCCGAACCGGCGGTGACCCGGCTGGCCGCCCTGCACCCGGACGTGACCGTCGTGCTGCACGAGTTGGAGCCGCACGACAGCATGCCGGCCCTGCGCCGCGGCGACGTGGACGTCATCATCACCACCACCGACTTCGCGGGCGCCGAACTCGACCCGTCGATCGACCTGGTGCCGATCGCCACCGACGAGATCGTGCTGGTCCTGCCGCCGGAGCATCCGCTGGCCGCGCACGAGTCGGTGCCCGTGCAGGCGTGCGCCGATCAGCGGTGGACCTTCGAGGCGGCCGGCGCCTACATGTCCGAGCTGGCCACCCGCCTGTGCCGGGAGGCCGGTTTCGAACCGATGGTGGTCTGCCGCTTCAACAACTACATGCTGGCGCTGGGCCACGTGGAGAAGGGCCGCTCGATCACGCTCCTGCCGAGCCTGGCCGTCGACCCACGCTACCGGGTGACGACCCGGCCGTTGAACCCGCCGGTGACCAGGCGCATCATCGCCGCCACCCGGCGCCCGCCGACCCCGCGGCCGGAGATCACCGCGGTCCTGACCGCGCTGCGTTCCTAGCGGCCGGCTCAGTGCCGTAGAAGGCCACCGACCGGAATCGGCGGAACGTGACCGGTCGGCGGAAGCGTCAGCGCCAGCGTGATGCCGATGTCCACCAGGGACGACCGCGGGCGGTGCCGGACCTCGGACAACGGGGTCCAGCAGGGCTCGGCGGTGTCACCGTTCGGCTCCGGCCGCAACGTGCCCCCGGTGATCCGGACCTGGTAGAAGACACCGACGTTCTGGTGGTCGGCGGTGCGTTCGAGGCGCTCGGCGGCCGGGATCACCCGGGAGTCGACACCGAGCAGGCGCTCTACCACGGCCTGGTAGCCGGTCTCCTCCGCCACCTCACGGATCACCGCGTCGAACGGGTCCTCGTACAGATCGACGCCACCGCCCGGCAGCGTCCAGTGGGTGGCGCCGTGCCGCGAAACCCACCGGGCCAGCAGCACCCGATCGTCGACGACGCACACCGCGTAGGCGGCCAGCCGGAAGCTCACCGTTCCGAGGCCTTCCACCGGCGGCGGATCCCCGGAATCCACGGCGACAGACCGATCAAGAGCAAGATCAGCAGCAGGGGTACGCGCCACCCGCCGCTGATCACAGCATCAGGCGGGGCCGGTAGCGCGGTGGTCCACGGGCGGGCCGTCTTCGACCAGGCCAGGAACGCGTCACCGATCGGGACCAGCCCGAACGCATACCGCTTGGTGCTGAACGTGGTAATCGGGACACCCGCGAACTCACCGAAGTTCGCCAGGGCCGCGGCCAGCGAATGGTCACCCTGCGCCTGGGCCGCACCGATGGCGACGACCGTCGTGGACAGGCTGATGCCGTGGATCAGCGGACCCGAGTCGACATCACCGTCACCGTCCACCCCGTGCGGGTACTCACGGATCGCCGGGCCGAGCCACAGCGGGCGGTCCAGGAACCCCTCCCGGAACAGCAGATACTGCTCACGGGCGAACACCGGATCCACATCGACCAGAAACCGCTGGATGATCGCCTGCGAGGTGCCGCGCGCACCGTCGACCAGGGCCCCGGTCGTCGGGTCGACATGGTGCGGGAGCAGCCCGGTCGCCGGGTCGAGCAGCCCGCGGGCCCGTGACACCCAGCGGTCCACCGTCGGCGCGAACCGGGTCGCCCCGGCCAGCCGCAACGACGCGATCGCCACCGTCGAGTCACACGGCCAGGCCTGTCCCGGATAGGCGGTGAGGAACGGCGTCGGCGACGCGTCGAAGGCGGCGGCCAGCGCCTGCGAATCGGCGTCGAGACGGGCACGCTCGGCGGGGTCGTCGCGGAGCGTCAGCAGGCCGCCGCGCAGCCAGTTGGTCCAGCCCGCGTAGAAGACACCGTAGGCGGGGATCGCCGACGCGTCGAACGGCGCCCGCCCGGCCGGGGACTCCACCCGCGCCAGCGCCCAGGCGGCCTCTTCGGCGGCACGGGCCGGTTCCACGCCACGTCTGCCCAGCTCCGTCCAGGTCAGGCCGTAGAGGACGTTGAGGAAGAAGTAGCCCTCGGGAAAGAGCGCCTGCGCCTCCGTGTCGGCGCCACCCTCCAGCCTCTCCCGTAGGAACGCGAGTTGTAGCCGTACCCCCGAAGGTTCTTGATCCTGAGACGTCGCCGGACCGACGAGCCGGACCGCGCCGACAACCGCGAGGATCGTCACCACCGCGGCTGTAACCTTCCGCCCCACCCCCACGGCCACACCCTACCGGCGTCACTTCACCGCCCCGCTCGTGATGCCGGCGATGATCTTCCGCTGGGCCAGGGCGAACGTGACGACGAGCGGCAGGCTCATCAGGATCACGTAGGCGAAGATCAGATGCCAGTTGTTCAGGTAGAGACCGGCGCTCGCCACCTGGAAAAGGTTGAGCGGCAGGGTGTCGACGCGCCCGCCGATCACGAAGAACGCGTAGAACACGTCGTTCCAGACGTACAGGCAGATCAGGATGGTCGCGGTGGCCAGCACCGGGCGCAGCAGCGGCAGCACGACGCGCCGGAAGACCGCGACCGGTCCGGCGCCGTCGATCTGCGCGGCCTCCTCCAGGGATTCCGGGATGGTACGGACGAAGCCGGTCACGAAGAAGATGACGGTCGACAGGTAGATCCCGACGTACACCCCGATCATGCCGGTGACCGTGCCGGCCAGGCCGAGCCGGCGCAGCAGCAGGACGACCGTGACGACAGCCGGCGGCAGGATGATCCCGCTGATGCCGAGCGCGTAGAGGGTCGCCGTCAGCCGGGACGTCCGCCGGGCCAGTACCCACGCCGCCATCGAGCCGATGATCAGCACGATCGCCACGGTCGGGACGACGATGATCATGCTGCCGAGGAACGCGGCCGGGATGTCGGCGTCCACCCACACCTGTCGCAGGTTCTCCCACAGGTGCCACGACGACGGCGGGGTGAGGTCGGGGTCGACGGCCTCGCCCTGTGACTTGCCGGCGGTCGCGACGACCAGCCACAGTGGTACCCCGATCACCACGGCGACCAGCAGCAGCGCGGCCACCGGTTGCAGGCGGCGGGTCACAGGATCTCCTCCCGTCGGCGGAGCACGTGGATGACCGGGAACGCCATCAGCGCGACCAGCAGGAACAGCACCAGGCTCATCGTGGTGGCCTGGGCGAACAGCCCCTGCCCGAAGGTCCGGTAGATGAAGATGTTGAGGATCTCGGTGGTCCGGGCCGGCCCGCCCCCCGTGGTGGCCTGCACGATGTCGAAGCCGTTCATCGAGCCGAGCAGTGCCGTCGCCACGTTGAACGTGACGGCCGGCGCCAGGAACGGGACACGCACCGACCAGAAGGTCCGCCACCGCGAGGCGCCGTCGATGTGCGCGGCCTCGGTCACGTCGAGCGGGATCGTCTTGAGCCCGGCCAGGTAGATCAGCATCGACAGGCCCATCCACTTCCACGCGTGGATCAGCGCGACGACGACGATCGTCCAGGTGGTGTCGGCGAGCAGTTCGGTGCCCTTGAACAGCGCCTGGAAGATGTAGCCGACAGCGAGCGCCGACATCAGCACCGGCACCAGGAAGAACGTGCGGGCGATCCGGTTGACGGTGGTGTCGCGTTCGAGCAGGACGGCCAGGCCGAAGCCGAACAGGTTCTGGAAGAGCGCGACGAGTACCGCGTAGACGATCGTGATCCGCAGCGACCGGAACAGGGTGCCGTCCGAGGTGAGCTGCACGAAGTTGTCGAACCCGACCGGGTTGATCGCGGCCTTGAACCCGGACCAGTCGGTGAACGCGTAGACGAAGTTGAAGACGGTCGGCAGGAAGAAGAAGACGAGCAGCAGCAGGTACGCCGGGACGAGGAACCAGAGAGGGTGGGTGCGCCGGGTGATGGATCCCGGCGCACCCGCTGACAAGGTCGTCACTTCAAGTAACCAGCAGCCTTCGCGAGCTGGACGAACTGGTCCTGGGTCGCGGTGGCGACCTGTTCCGGGGTCATCGTCCCGGCGATCATGTCGGCCAGGTTGATGTAAAGGTCCGGGTTGGCCACCGCCAGGGCCTGCATCGAGCCGACCGACGTGGGCAGGGAGGCGTGCACGTCGAGCAGCGCCTTCGGCACACCGGCCGGGCTGGGCACGGCGGGCTCCAGCGAGACGGTGTTGCGGTCGGTCACGAAGGCCTGGTAGCCCGGTCCCATCCAGTAGGCGAGCAGCTGGCGTGCCGCTGCCTCACGCTTGGCGTCGCCGGTCTTGAACGCGACCAGGGCGTTCGACTGGTCCGGGATGAACGTGCCGACGTTGCCGGACGGCGAGATCGGGAAGAAACCGATCCTCTTGTCCAGAGTGGCGGTGTCGGCCTTGGCCTGGAGCTGTCCGAAGAACGAGTTCACCTGCACCACCATGGCCGCCTTGCCGTCGAGCAGGGCCGTACCCTGGTCCTCGAATTTTGCGGTCTTGATGTCGCTGTTGAACAGTCCCTCCTTGATCAGCTTGTCGTAGGTCTCGATGGTCTTGACCACGTCCGGGTCGGTGAACTCGGCCTGGCCGGAGTTGATCCGGTCCCAGAGGCCGGCCTTCGCGGCGTCGGCGAGCTGCACCTGCACCCACCACTGGGTGGCCCAGCGGTCCGCGCCCATCTCGTGGAACGGCGTGACACCCTTGCCCTTCAGCGTCCTGGCCAGGGTGATCATCTCGTCGAAGGTCTTCGGCGTCGCGGTGACGCCCTGTGCCGCGAAGACCTCCTTGTTGTAGTAGACGCCCTCGACCGCGGGGCTGGTGACCAGCGCCGCGTACCGGGTGCCGTCGAGCAGTCCGGTGATGTCCTTCAGCGCCGGGTCCAGTGAGGGCAGCCAGGGCGCACCGGTCAGCGGCTGCAGGTTGGTCCGTGCGTTGATCGCGGTCAGCATCGACGCCGTCGGCTGCCAGAACGCCAGGTCCGGCTTGTCCCCGGTGGCGACCTTGGTCTGCACGCTCTGCTCGTAGGGGTCCGGCACGGTGACGACCTCGACGGTCGCCCCGGTCGCCTTCTGGAACGCGTCGACGACGGCCTTGGGGACGGTGTTGCTGTTCTGCGCCGCCCAGATGGTGAGCTTCACCCCGTCCAGCTCGGCGGTGGGGTCGGCCCAGGTGACGGCCCCGCCGTCGGTCTCGGGCGCGGCGGACGGGTCGGAGCAGGCGGCCAGCCCCAGGGTGAGGGCCGCGCCGAGGGCTATCCAGCGTTTCATCATGATCCTTAGGTGAGGGAGGGAGCGATGGAGCGGATTCGCACGATGCGGGCGGCATACGGCTCGTCCGGGTCGGCGGTGACAGTGAGTGAGCCGGTCTCGGGGATCCAGTGGCAGGCCCAGACCGCGGCCCGGTCCGGGTAGAGGATGTCGACGCCGGCCGGCCGCCCACGGAGATGATCGAGGTCCACGGTCAGATCGGCGACGGCGCCGGGACGCCGCCAGAGGCCCAGGTAGGTGGTGTCGCCGGTGTGCAGGGCGAGAGCCAGCCAGGTGTCGTCCCAGCCGGGCAGCCCGAGCGGCCACACCGGAACCGCCGTGGCCAGGTCGGCCCGGATCTCCCGGAACGCGTCCACCCCGTCCCGGACGAGCCGGTGCTGCTCAGGGCTCATCGCGTCGAGCCGGCCGGACAGGTAGAGCCGCCCGAGCAGCCCGGTGCACATGGTGAAGGCGATCTCCGCGTCGGTCATGTCCGGCTGCGGATAGGCCCAGCTGGCCGCCTGTTCGGGCAGGATCGACAACGGCGCGGACACGGCGATCGGTGGGTAACGGCGGAAGTCCTGCTGGTCACTTGTGGACTGCAGGTGCATACGGCTGAGCAGCCCGTAGTCGGCACGCATCCCGCCGGACGCGCAGTTCTCCAGGATCAGCCCGGGGTGCCGGTCGAGCACCCCGTCGAGCCAGGCGAGGTGTGCCCGGTTGTGGTCGAGCAGCCCCGCACCGGGCCCGGGGGCGTCGAGGTCGGTCCCCGCCCCCGGGTCGATGTTGTAGTCGAGTTTGAAGTACCCGGCCCCGAACTGTTCGACGAGCCGGTCGACGACCTCGTCGAGGTGTGCGACGGCCGCCGGATGCCGCAGGTCGAGGTGATAGCGGCCGTGTTCGACCAGCCGGACGCCGCCACGCTGCAGGAACGCCTCGACCGGCAGTTTGTCGGCCATCGGGCTGCGCACCCCGATCACCTCGGGCTCCAGCCACAGGCCGGGAACCATGCCGCGGAGGCGGATCCGCTCGACGACCTCCTCCAGGCCGGCCGGGAAACGGGTGGTCGACGGCTGCCACTCCCCCACGCTGTCCCACCAGGTGGTGTCGTTGTCGTACCAGCCGGCGTCGATGCAGAAGATCTCGGCCCCGGCGAGCGCCGCCGCGTCGATGAGCGGCAGCAGCTTGGCCGTGGTCGGGTCGCCCATCAGCGTGTTCATGTAGTCATTGAAGATCACCGGTAGCGCCGGGCCGGGCCGCCGCAGGGACCGCCGCTGGGCGGTGAGGGCGGCGACCGCCCCGTGCAGTCCCTCGCCGACGGCGATCGAGGCGGGCACCGTGGTGAACGACTCCCCCGGCCGCAGCGGCTGCTGCCACTGGTGGTCGATGTCGTTGGGACCGGTCAACGCCAGGTAGGTGCCGCCGAGCTGCTCACCGGTCTCCCACCGCCACGGCCCGTTGTGCTCGACCTGCCAGGCCACGGCGAGCCCGGTGGCCCGGTCGGCGAGCACCCCGGTCGGCTGGTGTGCGCCGGTCGACCAGGTTCCGGTGCTGGTCACCGCGTGCCGTCCGCGGCCGTCCTGCCCGTGGATCCGCAGGTTGAGGTCGGGCACCACGTCACGCAACGGCCGCCGGGTCCAGCGGCCCTCGCCCAGCCATTCGCCGTCGCCGGAGACCAGGTCGAGGTCGTCGACCGGCCCGAGCCCGAGGGCGAACGTCGTCACGCCGAGCAGCAGCACCGGCCCCGGCCCGTCGTTGATGATGGTGGTCCTGGCCTGGAGGCCCGAGCTGAGCACGACCTCCGCGGTCAGTCCGCTCTCCGCGTCGTGCAGCCGCAGCCGTAGCTCCTCCGTGCCGGAGTAGCTGTGGGCGAGACGGAACCGCCGGCCGATCACGGTCTGCGATAACCGTGCCGAGACGTGCCCGCGGCCGCTGCCGGCGGTGAGCACCTCGACGATCGGCTGGTTCGCGGCGCCGGCGGCGGTCGCGAGACGTGCGGTGACCGGCCCGTCGGCGGGAGTGTCGATGACGATGGGTCCCCAGACCAGGCTCACATGTGCTCCTCAACCGAGTACGGCGGCGATCTGGATCCGGTCGATGTTCGGGGCGTAGCCGGAGGAGGCGTTGCCGAACGTGATCGTGTTGGCCCCGGCGGCGAGGTCCACGTCGACGACCGTGGTGCGGTAGGTGTTCCAGGCCAGCGTGTTGCGGAAGTAGTGCTTCTTCGCCGTCCCGCCGTTGACGCTGATCTCCGCGTACCGGTCGACGATGTTGTTGTTGTAGGCGTGGTCGCCGACGACCTCGGCGTTGGCGTAGGTGACGACCAGGCGGTAGCGGCCGGCCGCCGGGGCGGTCACCCCGTTGAAGCGCAGCGTGTTGGCGCTGCCGGCACCGATCCAGCCGACGTGGCTGCCACCGGAGGCGGCGCTGTCGGCGGTCACCACGGCGGCTCCGCCGCGGGTGTTGGCGCTGCTCTCCGCCTCGTAGCCGGTGACCGTGCCGCTCGTGGCGGCGACGTCCAGGTAGTCGAGGTTCACCGCGTCACGGTCATCGGAGGCGTAGGCGTTGTACTCGACGCGACTGATTCCGGCGGGCAGGTACACCTTGGTGGTGACGGTGTTCCAGGTGTTCCAGTTCGCGGTGCCGGGCAGGGCCACGTCGGTCAGGTCAGAGCCGTTGACCCGCAGGCGGATGGACCGGGCGGTGGGCGCGCCGGTGTAGGGGCCGGCGCTGTAGCGGAGGCTCAGGTTGTAGTAGCCGTCGGACGGGGCGGTCACCACGAATTTCGTCGAGGCGGTACTGCTCGCGCCGTACCCCTCGGTGAAGTAGGTCCCGGAATATCCGGTGTTGCTGCCGTAGGTGATCCGCGCGGTGCCGCCGATGGCGGCATATTCGGCCTCATAGCGGTTGGTCACCGCAGCGGTCAGGTCCTGGTCGGGCGTCAATATGATGTGGTACGCCGACGCGCCCCTCAATCCGGTAAGAGGCAGTGTGAGCTGCCCGTTCGTCGCGCTGAAGTCCCCCTCCTTGACGACGTAGGGGCCGCTGGACGGGTTGGTGCCGGTGGTGTCGACACCCCAGACCGTCGCGTGCACCGTCGTCCCGAGGTAACTCGGCACGCCCCGGACGACCACGTTGGTGTCGTAGGTCCCGGACGCCGGGTTGTTGCCGCCGAGGATGATCCGTGCCTGCTTCCTGGCCGCGTCGACGGCCCCGAGACCCTGGAGCGAGCCGCCGGGCGCGGGCGGCGTGACCGCGACCGTGTTGCCGGTCATGTCGCCGTACCACTTGTAGAGCCACCAGCCGCCGGTCGCCTGGTTGTTGCGGGTGACCAGGTCGTTGAGCCCGCCCGCGGTGGTCCAGTAGGCGAGGCAGCCGTCGACCTTGCTGTTCTCGAACTTGGCCACGTACTGCACCAGGTTGCCGGGCACGCCGAGGTCACCGTTGATCCGCGCGTACTCGTTGATGGTGATCGGCCGCGGGCTGATCCCGAGACTGGTCTCGATGGCCCGGTAGTCGGCGTAGTGCAGGTGCCAGCTGGAGTAGAAGTCGTCGCCGAGCTCGTGCCAGGCCATCACGTCGGGCAGCACGTTGTTGTCGCGGGCGTAGGTGAGGAAGGTCCGCAGATCAGCCGACCGGTAGGCGGCGAAGCCGGGGCCGGCGATCCGGGCCGACGGGTCGATCGAGCGGATCCGCTGGTAGACGGTCTTCCAGTCGGCGAGCAGCCCGTTCAGGTTGCCGCCGTACCAGATCTGGTCCGGCTCGTTGAACGGCACGTAGACGTACGAGCTGCGGTACGGGTCGGCGATCACCTTGCGGACCTGGGTCTCGACCTTGGCCAGGTAGTCGTTGATGCCGAGGTTCTCGTACGGCCACTGGGCGTAGACGTCCTGCATGTAGATCTGGATCTCCCGGCCGCCGGCGCGCTTGAACATCGGCGCGATCCGCAGCGCGTCGCCGTTGGGGTGCTGCAGCCCGTCCGGCGCCTTCTGCGCGGTGACCTGGGGCTTGAGCGCGGCGAGCATGGTCTCGTTGGGGATGCCCTCGTCACCGAGGCCGTAGAGGAACCCGGTCGCGCCGTAGCGCAGCGGGCCGGTACTGGTAGCGAGGTCGAAGGTGATCTGGGAGGGAACGGCCTGCGCGGGCAGGGCGGTGAGCAGGCTCGCGGTCGTGGTGGCGACGACCGCCGCTGCGATCTTTCGTCTCATGGGGCTCCTCTGTCCGGGGTTGACAGCTATCCATGTGACCGGTCACACGCGTGGAGGACGTGGCTAGTGTGACCGGTCACACGGTGCGACCGGAAGAGCGTGTTACAGTTTCGTTACCTTGGTGTGGCGGTGGACTCCCGTACGACCAGATGCGGCACCTGCGGCGTCACGATCGGCGCACCGGCCAGTTGCGCCACACACGCCCGGCCCAGCCCCTGGAAATCCATCCGCACCGTGGTCAGCGCCGGTGTCCAGAAGGCCGCGCCCGGCACGTCGTCGAAACCGATGATGCTCACGTCACCCGGCACGTCCCGACCCGCCTCGTAGAGCGCCCGGCGCACCGCGAGCGCCGTGTCGTCGTTGCCGCACAGGATCGCGGTCACCGCCGGATCGGCCGCCAGCTCCCGGCCGGCCAGGTGCGCCGACGCCACGTCCCAGCCCGCCGCCACCACCTCCGGCACCTCCCGGCCGGCCTCCGCCAGCGCGTCCCGCCAGCCGCTGCGACGCGCGCTGGCCCGCGCCTCGGACGGGATCGCCACGTGGTGCACGGTGCGATGGCCCAGGTCCAGCAGGTGCCGGGTCGCCTCGGCCGCGGCCCGGCGCTCGTCCAGGAACAGCATCGGCCGGGTCGCGCCGGGCAACCCACCGGCCTCGGTCGCCGCCACCACCGGCACCTCCCCGGGCAGCGCCCGCACCACGGCCGCGCCCGCCGGGTCGAAGGCGACCACCACCACACTGCCGGCGCTCGGGTCGCTCACGTAGTCGGTCGCCTGGCGCACGTCGGCGGCCGACTCCGACTCGACCACCCGGACACCGACGGCGAGGCCGAGCAGCCGGCCCGCCTCCTCGACGCCCTGGAGGACGCCGGCGTAGCCGTACAGGGTGGTGTTGGCGGTGACCACGGTGACCGCGTTGGCGCGCCCGGACCCGAGGGTCTGCGCGGCCCGGTTGGGCCGGTACCGGAGCCGCTCCATGGCGTCGAGCACCAGCTGGCGGGTCTCCGGCCGGACCCGGGGCGAGTTGTTCAGCACCCGCGACACGGTCTGGTAGGAGACCCCGGCCGCGGCCGCCACGTCGCGGATCTGGGGCCCGGGCTCGCGCCGCCGGCCCGGCCGATCGATGTTGTCCACGTCGTTAGCTATATCGGAGACGGACTGTGTCGTACGTCCCGGGCCCACGCCGTACCGGAATTCTCAGATCAAAATCGGCCGTGCCGATTCACGATCTGCGGCGGAACCCGAGCGGAGATGGGGAGGTGGACGTGACCCGGACAGCGTCCCTGCCTCGCTGGCGCTCCTGGTTCGTGCCGTTCGCCGCGCTGATGGCGGTGGCCGAGGTCGTCATGATCGTGGCCGGTACGCACATCGGCTTCCACCGCCTGCTGGTGTGGATCCCGGCGGTCTGCGGCGTGGCGACGGCGGTCACCGCGTTCGCCGCCACCGCCCGGGGCGCCACCGGTCCGCTCAGGCTGTTCTGGCAGCGGGTGGCGGTCGCCATGAGCGCCGTCCTCATCGGCGCGGTGAGCCAGACCGCCGACATCGCGTTCGTCCCGTTCGACGGGATGCCACCGCTCGGCTCGCGTGCCCTGCTCTGCTACGTGATCGGCACCCTGCTCGCGATCATCGCGCTGCTGCGGCTGCCCGGCGGCGGGCGCAGCTGGCGCCAGCTCACCACCGCCGTGCTGGACCTGGCCGTGGTCGGCGTGACCGCGGGTGTGGCCGCCTCGGAATACCTGGGCTGGGCCGTCGGCAAGTTCGGCGGCCGCGCCTCGACCTGGTGGCTGAACCTGGCGATGGTGGCGATCGGCGTGGCCGGCGTGACCGTCGTCGTCAAGATCATGTCGGCGCGCCGGAGCCCGGCCGCCCGCACCGCCCTGTGGTGGCTGGCCCCGATCGGGATCGCCGGGCCGCTGTCGGTGATCCTGATGACCGCGTTCCTCCCCTGGCCGCACCTCAACGGCAGCGCCGCGGTGCTGGCCTTCGTCGGGTTGTTCGGCGTGCTGGCCGGGCACGCCCAGCAGCGGGCCTACACCGGTCGCGGAGCTCCGTCGTCCCGGGTCGCGCACCCGGTCGTCTACCGCCGGGGTGCGGCGATCCCCCTGGTCGCGACCGGGCTGACCAGCCTGCTCGTGGGGACGGTCTACCTGCGTACCGGGCACCTCACCACGATCCAGGTGGCCGGCACGACCCTGCTCCTGCTGCTCGTGGTGACCCGGCAGGCGTTCGCGCTGGGCGAGAACGCCACGCTGCTGGAGACGGTCGCCCGTCAGGCGATGCACGACGAGCTGACCGGCCTGTACAGCCGCCGGCCGTTCGTCACCGCGGCGGCCGGTGCCGAGAGCCCGCACACCGTGGTCCTCATCGACCTCAAGGACTTCCGGTCGATCAACGACAGCCTCGGTCCGGTCGCCGGGGACGCCCTGCTCACCGAGTACGCCGCCCGCCTCACCCGGATCGCCGGCGGGGACGCCGTGGTCGCGCGCCTCGGCGGGGACGAGTTCGGCCTGCTGCTGCCCGGCACCGCCGAGGAGACCGCGGCGACCGTCGACCGGCTGGCCGCGGCCGGCGACGAGCCGCTGTCGGCCGCCGGTCACGAGGTGGTGGTCGAGGTGTCGATCGGGATCGCCGACGGCATCGACATGTACCGGCGGGCCGAGATCGCGCTGCGCGAAGCCGGTACGCACACCGACGCCCGGGTGGTCCGCTGGGACGTCTCGCTGCAGCGGCACCTCAACCAGCGGGCGACGGTCGCCGCCGACCTGCGCCGGGCGCTGACCGCCGGCGAGTTCCACATGGTCTACCAGCCGGTGGTGGCGCTCCCGCACGGCCTGATCACCGGGGTCGAGTCGTTGATCCGGTGGACCCGGGCGGACGGCCGGACCATCTCGCCGGCCGAGTTCGTGCCGGTGGCCGAGGAGACCGGCCTGATCGTCGAGCTCGGCGAGTGGATCGTCGACACGGTGTGCGCGCAGGCGGCGCAGTGGCGCCGGCGGCACGGCGCGGACGTCCTCGACTCGATCGGCGTCAACGTGTCGGCCCGGCAGCTGCTCGACCCGGGCCTGCCCGAGATGGTCGCGGCGGCGCTGGCCCGGCACGGTCTGCCGGCCGAGCAGCTCACCGTCGAGATCACCGAGACCGCCGTGTTCGGCGGCGGGCGAGCGCTGGCGTCGGTGCAAGCGCTTTCCGAGTTGGGCGTGCACATCGCCCTGGACGACTTCGGCACCGGCCATTCGTCGCTCGGTCTGTTGCGGACCTGCCCGGTCGACGTGATCAAGGTCGACAAGTCGTTCGTCGACGGCCTCAACGGGACACCGCATCAGGAGGCCATCGCGGGCGCGATCGCCGACATCGCCGAGAAGATGGATCTGGGCACGGTGGCCGAGGGGGTGGAGACCCCGGAGCAGGCCCGGCGGCTGTTCGAGCTGGGTTACCGGCGGGCGCAGGGCTTCCTGTTCGCCCGGCCGATGAGCGCCGCGGCCATCGACGAGCTCCTCGATCCGGGGATCGGCATCGCGGCCTGACCCCTATACACGAAGTCATGCACTGAATGCGGCTCTTACGCCGATTCAGAGCGGATTGCTGCGGTAGGCGCCTATAACGGGTATAGGCCAGAAGTATCCGCATCCGCAGCCGAGGAGCTCTTGCATGACAACCGTCGCGCCGAGGCCGGTGCCCGTCCGGCCTCATCCGGTTCGCCGACAGGTGAAGGGGTCGGCGCTGGCCCGTATCCTGCGCACCACGGACGCGAAACAGATCGGGATCATGTACATGATCACGTCGATCGTGTTCTACATGGTCGGCGGGCTGATGGCCCTGCTGATGCGGGCCGAGCTGGCCAAACCGGGCATGCAGATCCTGTCGCCGGAGCAGTTCAACCAGCTCTTCACCATGCACGGCACGGCGATGCTGCTGTTCTTCGCGACACCGATCGTGTTCGCGTTCGCCAACTTCGTGATCCCGATCCAGATCGGCGCGCCCGACGTGGCGTTCCCGCGGCTCAACGCATTCGCCTACTGGCTGTACCTGTTCGGCACGCTGACGGCGATGAGCGGCTTCATCATGCCGGGCGGGGCGGCGGACTTCGGCTGGTTCGCCTACACGCCGCTCAGCGACAGCCTGCACTCACCGGGCATCGGCGGGAACTGCTGGGTGGTCGGCCTGGCCATCGGTGGTCTCGGGTCGATCCTCGGCGCGGTCAACCTGATCACCACGATCCTGTGCCTGCGGGCACCCGGTATGACCATGTTCCGGATGCCGATCCTCACCTGGAACATGCTGGTCACCAGCCTCCTGGTGATCCTGATCTTCCCGTTCCTGGCGGCCGCTCTGTTCGCGCTCGCCGCCGACCGGGTGCTCGGCGCGCAGGTCTTCGACGTCGAGACCGGCGGCCCGATGCTGTGGCAGCACCTCTTCTGGTTCTTCGGACACCCCGAGGTCTACGTCATCGCGCTCCCGTTCTTCGGCATCATCACCGAGGTCGTCCCGGTGTTCAGCCGCAAGCCGGTCTTCGGCTACAAGGGACTGGTCGCCGCGACCCTGCTGATCGGCGCGCTGTCGATGAGCGTGTGGGCACACCACATGTTCGCCACCGGTCAGGTGCTGCTGCCGTTCTTCAGCTTCCTCAGCTTCCTGATCGCCGTACCCACCGGCATGAAGTTCTTCGTCTGGATCGGCACCATGTGGCGTGGCCAGATCAGCTTCGAGTCGCCGATGCTGTGGGCCGTCGGCTTCATGGTCACGTTCCTGTTCGGTGGCCTGTCCGGCGTGCTGCTGGCCGCCCCGCCGATCGACTTCCACGTCTCCGACTCGTACTTCGTGATCGCCCACTTCCACTACGTGCTCTTCGGCACGATCGTGTTCGCCGTCTTCGCCGGCGTCTACTTCTGGTTCCCCAAGATGTACGGGCGGATGCTCGACGAACGTCTCGCGAAGATCCACTTCTGGCTCACCATGATCGGCTTCCACGGCACGTTCCTGGTGCAGCACTGGCTCGGCACCAAGGGCATGCCCCGCCGGTACGCCGACTATCTGGAGAGCGACGGTTTCACCTTCCTCAACACGTTCTCCACGATCGGCTCGTTCATCCTCGGCATCGCCACCCTGCCGTTCGTCTACAACGTGTGGAAGTCGTACAAGATGGGCAAGGTCGTCACCGTCGACGACCCGTGGGGGCACGGCAACTCACTCGAATGGGCGACCACCAGCCCGCCGCCGCTGCGCAACTTCGACCACATGCCGCGGATCCGGTCCGAGCGCCCGGCCTTCGACCAGAAGTTCCCGCATCTGGCGGCCGGCGAGCAGTCGCTGGCGGGCCCGCCGGAGGGCGGCGCACGGCCGTTGACCAAGGAGTCCGACGGCGGCGCCACCTACGCCGAGGACATCGGGTCCGACCGGGATCGCAAGAAGAAGAAATGAAACGACGAGAGGCCGGGCGAATCGCCCGGCCTTTCCTCTTGTCGGGAAACCGACAACGTGCAGAACGAGCCAAAAGCGATGGCACCACCGTGCCACAGGTCGTGGATACTCATCTCGCCCCGAGCGCGGAGAACGCGCACGAGATCATATTCGGAAATCGGGCAGGAGATACGTATGCCAACGATCGTCTATGTACACGGTAACGGCAACAAGATTGCGTCGGACGCGCTGCGGAGCGAGTGGGACCGGGCGCTCTTCGGACGGGACATGGGCACCCGGTCACGGATGGCCTACTGGGCGCCGGTGCTGCACCCGAGCCCGCTGCACACCGGCGAGGCGGACCAGGCACAGCAGCTGCCGGTGTCGCCGCTGGAGTCGTCCGTGCCCGAGTCGGCGCCGCCCGGCGACTTCACCGCCGAGGTGCTGCTGGAGGCCGGCGAGAAGGACGGGCAGCTGGAGTCCTGGCTGCGCGACATGGTCTACACCGGTGACGCCATCGTCGACGGGGAGAACCTCGCACCACCGGTGAGCTCACCGTTCGAGGCGCTGCCACTGCCCCGGCCGCTGCGCCAGGCGGCCTTCCGGGAGCTGGTGAGACGGACCTTCAAGGATGTGTACGCCTACTTCTTCGGCGGCCGGGGCGACGCCATGCGCCAGGTCATGCGGGCCACGCTGGCCGGCCTGGACGGCCCGGTCGTCGTGCTCGGGCACAGCCTCGGCTCGATCATCGCCTACGACGTGCTGCGCGAGCCGGCCTTCGCCGGGCTGAACGTGCCGCTGTTCGTCACCGTCGGCTCGCCGCTCGGCGTCACCGAGGTGCAGGATCTCGTGGTGCGCCCGCTGCACGTTCCGGCGCCGGTCGCACAATGGCGCAACGCCTCCGATTTCCGTGATCTGGTCGCACTCGACCACACCATCCGCCCCGAATTCACGCCGGCCGGCCGGTGCATTGATCTCGCCGTCGTCAATGACAGCTGGAATCACCACGGCATCGGTGAGTACCTGGCCACGGTCGCGGTCCGGCAACCGATTCTGCAGATCTTCCAGCAATGAGCGGGCCAGCGAGCGGAAAGATGCCTGAAATCAAATCCGGAACCGTCCCGCGGCCCGCGCTCGAAGGGCTGGCGACGGTACGGGTCCACAGTGGGATGTAGCACCGCGGTCTGACGGACGCCGCCGGATGTCCGTCCACGGGCAGACGATTCGAGGCTCCCGCCGTTCCTAGCATCGGTCGACTCCGATCGAAGGGGAACGTCCATGAAAGCCTTTCTGACGGTGTGCGCCCTCGCCGCCGGCATGCTCACGCCGGTCGTCACCGGGACCGCGGCGCAGGCGGCCGAGCCGCTGCAACTGTCGGCACCGACCGGTCGGCACCCGGTCGGCGCCACCGAGCTGTACCTCAAGGACACCTCCCGCCCCGACCCGTGGGTGCCCGGGCAGACCGCCCGGGAACTGATGGTCACCCTCTGGTATCCGACCGACACCCGGCGGGGCACCCGCACCGAATACCTGTCGGCCGAGGAGTCCCGCCTGCTGATCGAGGGGAAGCACCTGGAGGGTGTGCCGCCGGACATCTTCAGCACCGTCGGCACGCACGCCGTCGTGGACGCGAAACCGGCCGGCCGCGCGCGCAGCCTGCCGCTGATCGTCCTGTCGCCGGGCTGGACCCAGCCGATCGCCACGCTCACCGGGCTGGCCGAGGACCTGGCCAGTCACGGTTACGTGGTGGCCGGGATCAACCACACCTACGAGACGTACGCGATCACCTTCCCGGACGGCCGGATCACCGGTTGCGCGGCGTGCGCGCTCGACAACGACCGGACGTTCTTCGGCAGGCTCTACCGGAGCCGGGCGGCCGACGTGTCGTTCGTCCTCGACGAGCTGACCGGACGCCACCCGGCGTGGCGGGGCGGCCGGCTGATCGACGCGAGCCGGATCGGCGTGGCCGGTCACTCGGCGGGCGGCGCGGCGGCGCTGGCGGCGCTGATGACGGACCCGCGGATCGACGCCGGGATCGATGTGGACGGCACCACCGACAGTGGCGGCGACCCGGTGGTCCCGCCGGC
>NZ_JBHSBL010000024.1:0-21378 GCF_042650585.1 Actinoplanes subglobosus | reverse complement strand
GGCCCCGCCGGCCGGGCCGGCCCGGCCGGCGCTCGTGCTCACCAGCGACGACCACCTGCCGGGCGGGCACGACCGGTGGCTGACGGCGGACTACGCGAACCTGACCGGGTGGAGGCGCTGGATCGCGGTGGCCGGGGCGGACCACGCGTCCTTCACCGATCTGGGCATCTTCGCCGACCAGCTCGGCATCGACATCGGGGCGACGACGCCCGGTGTGCGGGCCACCGCCATCACCCGCCGTTACGTGCGGGCGATGTTCGACCAGCACCTGCGGCACCGGCACCAGCCGCTGCTCGACGGGGCGTCGGACCGCTACCCGGAGGTCGGCATCGTGGCGCGGTGAGAGTCGGGCGGGCCGCCCGGATGTTAGCGATCACTTGGAACCTGTCAAGGTTTCCGCTAAGTTACGGGCGGCCCGCCCTCACACGCCATCATAAAGCTTCTTATCGATGCAAGCAGGGCGTTGACGTGCTGTTGATCCGCATGCAAAGCTGCCGTCATTCAATCGAAGCAGTTCGATAATTCGATCTCTACCCCTGGCTGGCCGGGGGTCTTTTCGCGTACGCATATGAAACGTTACACGGGGAGGACTCCCATGACGGTCAGCAGACGCACCCTGCTGCGCACCGGCCTCGCCCTGGCCGGCGCCGGGCTCACCACGACCGCGTGCAGCAGCGGCTCCGAGGACGGTAGGACGACGCTCCGGTTCGCCTGGTGGGGCAGCGAGGAGCGGGCCAAACTCACCCAGCAGGTCGTCGACCTGTTCGTCAGCAGGAACCCGGGTGTCGAGGTCAAGACCACCTACGCCGCCTACGACCCGTACTTCCAGAAGCTCGCCACCGAGATGAGCGGCGGCAACGCCCCGGACGTGCTCCAGATGGGCGACCGCTACCTGCGCGAGTACGCCGAACGCAACACCCTGCTCGACCTGACCCCGCACCTCGGTAAGGAGGTGCAGACCGCCGACCTGGAGAAGAAGCTGTTCCCGGCCGGCAACATCGGCGACAAGACCTACGGCCTGCCGATGGGCCAGACCACCCACGTGCTGCAGTACGACGCGAAGCGCTGGGAGGAAGCCGGCGCCGAGCTCCCGGCCGACGGCTGGACCTGGGACGACCTCAAGACCGCGGCCGCGCAGGTGTCGGCGAAGTTCGGGCCGAAGGTGAGCGGGCTCAGCGACCCGTTCGGCATCGAGGACTGGTTCGGCGACTGGCTACGCCAGCAAGGTAGGGACCTCTACACCGCGGACGGCAAGCTCGGCTACGGCGAGGCCGACGTGGTCGCGTGGTGGAAGCTGGGCGTGCAGTTCCGTGAGGCGAAGGCGATCACCCCGCCGGAGATCACCGCGAACACGACACTCACCCCGTTCCCGCGCAAGGAGTCGACGGCCGAGTTCTGCCCGGACAGCACCGTCGGCATGACCTCGTGGGAGACCTACGGCGGGGAGTTCGCGCTCACCCAGTTCCCGACCGCGGGCAGCACCATCGGCCAGTTCACCCAGCCGCCGATGATGCTCAGCGTCGCCCAGCGCACGAAGAACAAGGACGTCGCCCTCAAGTTCGCCGACTTCTTCATCAACGACCCGGAGGCCGGCGCGATCCTCGGCATGGCCCGCGGCCTGCCGCCCAACCTGAAGATCCGCGAGACGCTGTCGGCGAAGCTGACCGACGAGTGGAAGATGGTCGCCGACTACGAGGCCAAGGTGTCGCCGCAGCTGCTGCCCGCACCGGCGCCGCCGCCGAAGGGCGCAGGCGTGGTGAAGACACAGTTCCAGCGGATCTACGACGACGTCATGCACGGCAAGGCCACCCCGGAGGCGGCCGCACCGCGCCTGATGAGCGAGATCCAGCAGGCCCTCGGCGCATGACGACCGTGCTCGACCGGCCACGGGTCTCCCCGGCCCGATCACAACCCGGCAAGCAGCGGAGGTACGGCGAGCGCCCGTCGATCGCCTACCTCTTCCTCTCGCCGTGGGTCGCCGGGGCGCTGCTGCTGACCCTGGGCCCGATGCTGTGGCTGCTGTACCTGTCGTTCACCGAGTACGACCTGTTCACCGCCCCGCGCTGGGTGGGCCTGGACAACTACGTACGGATGCTCACCGTCGACCCGCACTTCTGGAACGCGGTGTGGGCCACCTCCAAGTTCGTGCTGATCTCGGTGCCCGTACAGCTGGCGGCCGCCCTCGGTGTCGCCCTGCTGATCCATCGGAGGAGCCGCGCCCAGGGCTTCTACCGGTCGGCGTTCTACGCGCCGTCGCTGCTCGGCGCGAGCGTCAGCGTGGCCCTGGTGTGGCGGGTGATCTTCCACGACTGGATCGGCCACCCGGACCGGGCACTGCTGGCGCTGGTGCTGCTGGCGGTCTGGCAGTTCGGCGCACCGATGGTGATCTTCCTGGCCGGGCTGCAGCAGATCCCGCAGGAGTACTACGACGCGGCCGCCGTCGACGGGGCCGGGCCGTGGCGGTCGTTCCTGAAGATCACCATCCCGATGCTGTCGCCGGTCATCTTCTTCAACCTGGTGCTCGACACGATCCGTGCCTTCCAGGTCTTCACCGGCGCCTACGTCGTCAGCAACGGCACCGGCGGCCCGAGTGACTCCACCCTCTTCTACACCCTCTACCTGTACGAGAAGGGCTTCGTCGAGTTCAAGATGGGCTACGCGTCGGCCATGTCGTGGTTCCTGCTCGTGGTCATCGCAGTGATCACGGCGCTTCTCTTCCGTACCGCCAAAGGTTGGGTCTTCTATTCCGGGGACGAGTCGTGACCGGGCGGTTGCGGGTGACCGGATGGCATGCCGCCGTGATCCTGCTGTTGATCCCGCTGCTGTACCCGATCGTCTGGCTGTTCCTGGCGTCGTTCAAGTCGGGTGCGGAGATCGTGCAGAGCCTCGCGCTGCTGCCCCGGGAGTACATCCTGGACAACTACCTGGCGCTCGGTGACGACCTGGCCGGGGTGCCCGCCTGGACGTTCTTCGTCAACTCGACGATCGTGGCGGGCGGCTGCGCGCTCGCCAACATCGCGAGCTGCTCGCTGGCCGCCTACGCCTTCGCCCGGCTGCGGTTCCGGATGCGCGGGGTGCTGTTCGCGTTCACCCTGGCCACGATCATGCTGCCGGTGCACATCATCACCATCCCGCAGTACTCGCTGTTCCAGAAGCTCGGGATGGTCGACACGTTCTGGCCGCTGATCCTGCCGAAACTGCTGGCCACCGACGCGTTCTTCATCTTCCTGATGGTCCAGTTCATGCGGACCATCCCCCGCGAGCTGGACGAGGCGGCCCGGCTCGACGGCTGCGGCTCGATCCGGATCTTCGGATCGGTCGTGCTGCCGCTGGTCCGGCCGGCGCTGGTCACCACCGCGATCTTCACGTTCATCTGGACCTGGAACGACTTCTTCACCCAGCTCATCTACCTGTCCTCGCCGGAACGCCTGACGCTCCCCCTCGCGCTGCGGCTGTTCATCGACACCACCGACCACAACGCGTTCGGACCGATGCTGGCGCTGTCCGCGCTGGCCATCGTGCCGATCCTGCTGTTCTTCGCCGCGTTCCAGCGGCTGCTGGTCGAGGGTTTCGCCACCTCCGGACTCAAAGGCTGATCCCCATGCAGGAGTTCTCCCGCCGTACGTTCGTCCGCGGCGTCGCCGCCACTCCCCTGCTGGCCGCGGTTCCCGGCTCCCCCGCCGTGGCCGCGCCGCCGCCCCTTCGTTCTTCGGTGAACGCCGCGCCGGACACCGTGTCGCTGAAGTGGCTCGAGGACACGCCCGGCAGCAACGTCGGCAGCACCTGGGGTGTGCCGTGGCCGCAGGGCGCCGTCCCGGCCGACTCACCGTTCGCCCTGACCAGCGCCGAGGGCACCGCCGTGCCGGTGCAGAGCTGGCCGATCGGCTACTGGCCGGACGGGTCGCTGAAATGGAGCGCGCACGCCCTGCCGGCGGATGCGCCGCTGTCCTCGTCCTACACACTGTCCCGGTCCGCCGGTGCGCCGGTCGCCACTGCCGTCACCGTCGCCGAGAAACACGACACGGTCACCGTGGGGACCGGTGTGATCGACGTGATCATCGGCCGTCGCGGGTCGTCGCTGATCAAGTCGATCACCCGGGGCGGGGTGGAGGTGGCGCGTGCGTTGGAGCTCGTCAGCCTGCGCCAGACGACCGCCGACGACGAGGACGAGCGCCGCACCTCCCGGGAGCGCCTGGTCAGCAACATTCGTAAGGTCACCGTCGAGCAGCGCGGGCCCGTCCGGGCGGTCGTCAAGATCGAAGGGGATCATCGGCGGCGCGGACGGTCGTGGCTGCCGTTCATCGTGCGCCTCTACCTCTACGCCGGGGCCGAGCACGTGCGCGTCGTGCACACGTTCCTGTTCGACTCCGAGGGGCAGAAGGAGTTCGTCGCGGGGCTCGGGGTACGGGTCGGGGTGCCGATGCGCGACGAGGCCTACGACCGGCACATCCGGATCTCCGGGGACGGTGACGGGCTGCTGCGCGAAGCGGTCAAAGGCATCACCGGCCTTCGGCGGGACCCCGGAGCGGTGGTACGGAACACGCAGCTCGCCGGCCAGAAACTGCCCGACCCGGCCACCTGGGACCAGCGGGTCACCACCCGGCTGCCGCTCATCCCCACCTGGGGCGACTACACACTGGCGCAGCTCAGCTCGCAGGGATACACGATCCGCAAGCGCACCAAGGCCGGGCACGGGTGGATCGACGTGGACTCGGGACAGCGGGCCGGTGGGTTCGCCTACGTCGGCGGGGTCACCGGCGGGCTCGGGTTCGGGATGCGGGACTTCTGGCAGAAGTATCCGGCGCAGCTCGACATCCGAGGCGCGGACACCGCCGAGGCGCAGGCCACGATCTGGATGTGGTCACCCGAGGCGGGGCCGATGGACACCCGGTTCTACCACGACGGGCTCGGCCAGGACACCTACCCTGAGCAGCTCGAAGGGCTCAACATCACCTACGAGGACTACGAGCCCGGATTCGGTACGCCGTACGGCGTCGCGCGGACCACGGAACTCGGCTTCTTCGCGCTCGGGGCCACCCCCTCTTCCGTGGAAGCGGCTGCTCTGGCCCGTACGATCAGAAATCCACCGCAGATCGTCGCGCCGCCCGCCCACCTGGCCGCCGCCGGAGCGTTCGGGGGTCTGTTCGCCCCCGTCGACAGGTCCACGCCGGACCGGGCCAAGATCGAGGACCGGCTCGACTTCCTCTTCGACTACTACCGTGACCAGGTCGAATCCCGCCACTGGTACGGCTTCTGGAACTACGGCGACGTGATGCACACGCCCGACGTCGACCGGCACGTGTGGCGCTACGACGTCGGCGGCTACGCCTGGGACAACTCCGAACTGTCGCCGGACCTGTGGCTGTGGTTCGCCTACCTCCGGTCCGGGCGAGCCGACATCTACCGGTTCGCCGAGGCGATGACCCGGCACACCGGTGAAGTCGACGTCTACCACCTGGGCAAATGGGCCGGACTGGGTACGCGCCACGGCGTCCAGCACTGGGCCGACAGCGCCAAACAACAGCGCATCAGCACCGCCGTCTACCGGCGCATCTTCTACTTCCTCACCGCCGACGAGCGGGTCGGCGATCTGATGCACGAACTCGTCGACTCCGACCGGACGTTCCTGGCCCTCGACCCACTGCGCAAGATCCGCACCGAGCCGTACACGCCGGACCCGCACGCCCTGTCGATCGGCCTCGGCACCGACTGGAGCGGCCTGGCCGCGGCCTGGCTGACCGAATGGGAACGCCGCGGCCCGAAAGCGGCGATCGCCGAGAAGAAGCTGCTCGCCACCATGCGGACGATCGGCCGGATGCCGAACGGCTTCGTCACCGGCAGTGGCCTCTACGACCTGGACACCGGCGAGTTCGCCGTCGCCGCGAAAACCGTCAGCGTGTCGCACCTGAGCGCCATGTTCGGCCAGGTGGAGATCTGCGCCGAACTGATCGCCCTGGTCGACCTGCCCGAATTCGAGGCGGCCTGGCTGCAGTACTGCCGTCTGTTCAACGGCACCCGGGAGGAGCAGGCGGCCGAGACCGGTGCCAACTTCGGCAACCTCATCCTCAAGCAGGGCCACTCGCGCCTGACCGCGTACGCCGCCGCCCGCCTCGGCGACGCGACACTGGCGGCCCGGGCCTGGCGGGAGTTCACCGCCACCGACGGCTACACCGACGCCAACCCGTGGCGGACCGTCGCCCTGACCGGCCCGGAGGTCCTCAACCCGGTCGACGACGCCGCCTGGGTGGACACCAACACCACAGCCCTGTACGGCCTGGCCGCCATCCAGAACCTGGCCCTGCTCCGCTGAGCGACGGCTGGCGGTAACGTTCGGGGCCGGACCGGACATGGACGTGACGTGATCTCTCCTGAGGAGCGCTTCCGGCGGGTCTACGCGGCCAACTTCGAGGCGATGCTGGCGTACGCGATACGCCGTGTCGAGCAGGCCGAGGACGCCTCCGACATCGTCGCCGAGACGTTCCTGGTGGCGTGGCGACGCAGCCGTGAGCTGCCACCCGACGACGAGGTCACCCTGTGGCTCTACGGGGTGGCCCGTCGCGTCCTCGCCAACCACCACCGCGGCGGCGCCCGCCGGGATCGGCTCGGCGAACGGCTACGCCAGCGCATCACCGGCCTCGTCGCCGCCGACCCCGGGCACGAGGTGCCACAGCGGCTCGCCGTGCGGGCGGCGCTGGCCCGGCTGCCCGACACCGATCGGGAAGTCCTCATGCTCACCGTCTGGGAGGGACTCCAGCCCCGCGAGGTGGCTGAGGTCGTCGGGATGGGCGCGGGCGCGGTACGGACCCGGCTGTCCCGCGCGCGGGCACGGCTACGGGAACTGGTCGGTGACGATCCGGGCGGGCCCGGACATGTACTCGACGTCCTGACCGCGACCGTCCCGGAGGAGGGCCGATGAACGACGAACGCCTTCTCGACGCAGACCCGTACCGGAACATCGCCGGACGACTCGACGGGGCGGAGCAGCATCTCCTGGAGGAGATCATGTCCACGCCCCTCGTCCCGTCCGTCCCGCACCGGCCCCCGTTCCGGCGGCGGCTGGCCGGCGCGCTGGCCGCGGCGGCGGTGGTGACCGGCGTCATCGGCGCCTCGGCACTGCTGCCCGATCAGGCCGCGCCGCCCCCGGCCGCGCTGCCCGGCGTGACACCCAGTGGCGCCGCCCCGACCGGCGGCGTGGGAGCCGGTCACCAACTGGACCTGAAATACGCCACCAGCCATCCGCGCCTGCTCGTCGACGAGCCCGGCTGGACCCTGGAGGTGATCTACGGCTTCGCCGAGAGGAACGGGTCCGTCAGCTTCACCAACGGCGAACGGCATCTCGACATGACCTGGTACGCGGCGTCGTCCTACCAGAGCTATCTCGACGACCGGCTGCACGTCAGCAAGCCGCGGGCGACCCGGGTGGCCGGGGTCGGGGCGAAGGTCTTCACCTACGGACCCACCGACTTCGCGGCCATGCTCGACCCGCGTGACGGGACCTTCGTCGAGATCCGCGTGCAGGGCGGCGAGGTGAGCCGTTCCTACTTCGACAAGCTGCTCACCCGGATCGAACGGGTCGAACCGGAGGAGTTCCTGGCCGCCCTGCCGCCGGAGGTCGTCACCCCTGGCGAGGCGCCGGCCGAGGCGGACAAGGCCCTCACCGGGGTTCCGCTCCCGCCCGGCTTCGACTACGAGCGGCTCGGACTGGACGGGGCGTACACGCCGTACCAGTTCCAGGCCCGGGCGGTCCGGCTGGTGGCCTGCGGGTGGGCCGGCGAATGGGTCCGCGCCGACAAGGCGGGCGACGACACGGCCGCCGAGACCGCGGTCGCGGCACTCCGTGGCAGCCGGAACTGGCCGATCCTCAAGGACATGGACCGGACCAAGCGCGGCGACTGGTCCCGGATGCTCTGGGAGGCCACCGGCGAGGCGACCCGCGACATGCCGCGCGACGTGCAGAGCCTGGCGGGCTGTAGCGACTAACGGGGGTACAGCCCGCGCCCGCGGATTCGCCGTTGATCGAGGGCGGGGTAGATTCGCGGCATGTCCGGGGGTTCGGCGCGCGTGGTGGCAGGCCGTTACCGGCTGGCCGGATGGCTGGGCCGCGGCGGGATGGGCGCGGTCTGGCAGGCCCACGACACCCTGCTCGGGCGCGACGTCGCGCTCAAGGAGATCTTCCTGCCCGAGGCCGGGGAGGGACCCACCGACCCGGCCGTGCGGCGCGCGTTCCGGGAGGCGCAGGCCGCCGCCCGCCTCCGCCACCCGGGCATCGTCACCGTCCACGACGTGGTCACCGACGAGGGCCGTCCGTGGATCGTGATGGAGCTCATCGACGGCCCGTCACTGGCCGCGGCTATCCGTGAGCAGGGGCGGCTCACCGAGCACCGGGCCGCCGTCGTCGGGCTGGAGGTCCTCGGCGCGCTCCGGGCCGCCCACCGCGACGGCGTCCTGCACCGCGATGTCAAACCGGCGAACATCCTGCTCGGCCCCGATCGGGTCGTCCTCACCGACTTCGGCATCGCCGCGATCGACGACGCCACCGCGATCACCTCGACCGGGCAGATGATCGGCTCCCCGGCGTTCCTCGCCCCGGAACGACTCGACGGCCGTCCCGCGACCGCCGCCTCGGACCTGTGGGCACTCGGCGTGACGCTCTACACGGCGGTGACCGGCAGGCCACCGTTCCACAGCGACGACATGCCGGGCATGCTCGCCGCCATCCTCAACAGCAGTCCGGAGCCGGTTCGGGATGCCGATCGTCTGTGGCCGGTCATCAAGGGCCTGCTCGCCAAGGACCCGGCCGACCGTCTCACCGCCGATCAGGCACACGCCCGGTTGACCGCGGTCGTCCGCGACGACCAGCCGGCCCCCACACCCACCGATCCGATCCGCGCCCCGGCCCCCACACCCCACGATCCGGTCCCCGCCCCGGCCCCCACACCCCACGATCCGGTCCCCGCCCCGGCCCCCACACCCCACGATCCGGTCCCCGCCCCGGAGCCCGGTCCTGGAGCCGGCTCCGGCCCGGCGGTCCACCCGGGTCGCGCGGCCCCGTCCGGCCCGCCGGTGTTGCCCGTCTCAGCTGCGTCGTCAGCGCCCTTCGCTGCGCCGGTCACCGGCGGCACCGGCCCGGTTGCCGGTTCTGCGCCCACGGTTCCGGCGCATTTCGGTCAGGGCAACGGTCCCGCGCAAGGCGGCTGGGGAAACGGGACGACGCACCAGGGGTGGGGCGCGGGGCCGACGCAGCCCGGGTGGGCGACGATTCCCGGGCAGCCCGGAGGGGGGACGATTCCCGGGCAGCCCGGGTGGGGTACCGGGACGAATCCCGCTCCGCGGCGACCGTTCCCGTGGCGTCGGGTGTGGATCGGCGTGCTGGTGTTCAGCACCCTCGTCGCCGCTGGGTCGATCATCCGGGCAACGTGGCTCCAGCTGAACGATCCGTCGGGCCGGGACGACGGGACGGGTGCCCGGCCGGGGTCCAGTTTCACGCCCGAACCGTCGGGATCTCCTGGCCCGTCGGGATCTCCTGGCCCGTCGGGATCTCCCGATTCGTCTGCGGCCGTTCCCGCGGCGTTCATCGGCGAGTGGACCGGTACCGCACGGCAACCGCTCGGCCGCGTCACCTCGTGGGAGGTGGTGATCACGTTCAGCGAGACGTCGCGTACCGGGACGTTCGCGGCGTCCCTGAACTGCACCGGCTCCCTGACCGTCATCGACCCCGCGCCCACCGAGCGGGAGATCCACCTGCGGCAGAAGACCGGCTGGAATCCACGTCAGACCTGCGTCGAGTCGGCCGATCTCACGTTGCGCACCGACGGCGACGGCCGGCTGGAGATGTTCTGGCAGGACCTGAACAATGAGACCAACCAGGCGACCGCAACGCTGACCCGCTCCTGACACGGGCCGCCACGCCCGCGAACAGGCGCCCGCCACGCCCGCGAACACGCGGCCCACCACGCCCGCGAACACGCGGCCCACCACGCCCGCGAACACGCGGCCCACCACGCCCGCGAACACGCGGCCCACCACGCCCGCGAACAACAGACCGCAACGCCCGCGAACAACAGACCGCCACACCCCGTGGGCGACGGATCGCCACGCCCGTGAGGCGCCTTGGGGCCGTGCGGGGCCGGGCCCGTCGCGTGGTGGGCACGGAACTGCCGCCCCTGCGGTTGAGGGGCGGCCAGTCCCGTACAACCTCCGGGGTCAGATCGGCGAGCGGCGCCTACTGAGAGTCGCGGCAATCAGCAGGATTGCCGTCGGTGCCGCGGCGGCCGCGAGGTGGACGGGGACCTCGCCGAGTGCGCCGGAGATCAGCAGGACCTGCGTGAGCGTGAGCAGGTTGCAGAGGCCCAGTGCGGCGACGGCGATCGGAACCCGGGCGTCCAGCAGCGACCAGGCGATGGCGATCGCGGCCATCACCAGGAACGCCTGCTTCTCGATGAACCACGCCACGCCGAGGACCACGCCGGAGCCGGTCGGGAGCAGGACGATCGCGGGCAGGATGGCCAGCAGCCACCACATCGGTGAGGAACGCTCGCGCCAGGAGCTCGCGGCCAGGATCCCGACGAGCAGCGCGGCGAGCGGTGCCGCCCAGAAACCGTCCATGTGCCACGGAATCCCGAACCGGGAGGCGGCGATGACGGACGCGGGCATACCGAGCACGGCGGCGGCCGCGGCCCATCGGTACGCCCCGCGGGCGAGCGTCACGATCGCGGTCACGTGCAGGATCAACGCGAGCAGGCCGGCCGTCGCGTATTGGACGATGCCATCGGGACTCGCGACGATCATCGGGATGTCGAGCGGCAGTGTCCGCAGGACATCGCCGGCCGCCGCGTGGACGAGCAGCGCCAGTGCGGCCAGCCGGGTCGCCGATCGCAGGAACTCGGCGGGTGTGCGGTGCACGTCGGCGCCCGTCCGGGCCCGCAGTGCACCGACGGCCAGGGCGAACCCCTCGCGGACGGTGAACCGGGCGTTGCTCTGCAGAACGGTGTCGAGGATCTCCTCACGGGGATAGCGCGACGGGTAGAGGTTGACGAGACGGCTGTAGCGACGCTCCACGGTGCTCATGCGGGGCGCACCACCGTCCGGGTCACGCGGCGCTCGGTGACGACGCGGGCGGCGGCGGCCAGTTGCTCGGCGTGCTCCCGCAGTGCGGCACCGCCGGTGGGGGTGAGCTCGTAGGACCGGCGGGCCCGGCCGTTGACGATCTGCTCGTCGACGACGCGGATGTGGCCGGCGCCGACGAGGCGCTCCAGTGCCGTGTAGAGAGTGCCGGTGGCCAGGTGGATCCTCCCGTCGGACAGGTCGGATGCTCGTTGAATGATCGCGTAGCCGTGCAGGGGTCCGTCCTGCAAGGCCGCGAGGATGAAATACGTCGTCTCCCGCATACAGACGACTATACGTAGTTCAACTACATATGACGAGTCCTTATCGAAGAGAGATCGCCAGGCGCTCGTCGGCGGTGCGGCGCACCAGGTGGACGAGCGCGGCGAGGCGAACCTCCGGCTCGGCCGCCTCGTCGGCCGACACGCCGGTCAGCCATGGGACGACACCGTCGAAATCAGACGGCAGGGCGGCGACGGCCTGGACGATGCGCAACCGCTGGACGGTGCCGGACGCGGCCGCGAGGTCGGGAAAGCTGAACATGCCCCGCATCATGCCCTGACCCTCTGACATTTCTGGAAGCTCGGCGACAGGATCGGTGTATGCATGCCGACACCCGCGTCGTTCACATCCACGTCCCGGTTCCGGACAGCACGCCGCTGAGCGCGCCGCTCTACCAGACCTCGTCGTTCGCCTTCGACGATCCGGATCCGCTGGCCGAGGGCCTCAACCGGCCGGACGGCCCGTTCGCCTACTCCCGCTTCGCCAACCCGACCGTGCGCGCCCTCGAGGACACCGTCGCCGAACTGGAGGGCGGCGTCGCCGCGATCGCCACCGGCTCCGGCATGGGCGCCGTCTCGCTGCTGCTGCACAGCCTGCTGCGGGCCGGCGATCACGTGATCGCACAGCACACCCTCTACGGCGGCACGCATGCCGCGCTGCGCAAACTCGCCGACCGCAACGGACTCACGGTGACCTTCGTGTCCGGGCACGATCCCGAGGAGGTACGCGCCGCGATCACCGACCGGACCAGGGTCCTCTATCTGGAGACCGTGGCGAACCCGACCGGGCACGTCAGCGACCTGCCCGCGCTCGCGCCGATCGCCCGGGCGGCCGGGGTCGTGACGGTCGTCGACAACACGTTCGCGACACCGCTGCTGTGCCGCCCGATCGAGCACGGCGCGGACGTGGTGATCCACTCGGTGACGAAGTTCCTCGGCGGGCACAGCGACGTGACCGGCGGTATCGCGGTCTTCGCCGGCGACGCCCTCTACCGGGAGGTGTGGTCGGAGGCGGTCGAGTTCGGCGCCACACCCGACCCGTTCGCGGCCTGGCTGACCCTGCGCGGCCTGCAGACGCTCTCGCTGCGCGTCGACCGGCACACCGCCAACGTGGCCCGGGTCGCCGGGTTCCTCGCCGGGCATCCGGCGGTCGCGCGGGTGCTGTGGACCGGCGCTCCCGAACACCCCAGCCACGCGATCGCCGCGGCGTTCGTCCGCGGCTTCGCCGCCCCTTTCTGTTTCGACCTGGCAGGCGGTTACGAGGCGGGTCTGCGATTCCAGAAGGGGGTACGGGTGATCCGGCTCGCCGCCTCCCTGGGCGGCACGCAGACCCTGATCCTGCACCCGGCGTCGAGTTCGCACCGCCAGCTCGACGCCGCCGCACTGCGGGCCGCGTCGATCGGCCCCGGCACGATCCGCATAGCCGTCGGCATCGAGCACCCGGACGACCTGATCGCCGACCTGGACCAGGCGCTCAGCGCAGCCTGACGACCCCGCCGACCCGTGTGGTGTGGCCGTCGGAGTCCGCGAACACCGCCGACGGCCGCCCCAGCGCGTCGCCCTGCCACACCTCGATCCGCCGGCCCAGGTGAGCGGCGAGACAGCCCGAACTGTTCGCGTTCGCCACGTCCTCGTCGACCCCGATCACCGGCGCGAACAGGCGGGCCAGGGCGACCGGCCCGTCGAGGCGGTAGACGAGACAGCCGAGCAGTCCACGCTCCCGGCACTCGGCAGCCAGACGGGCGAAGTCGGGCGCCACCACCGAGGGGTCGGCGACCGGGATCAGCAGGCGCGGGGTGCCGGGTGAGGCGACCACGATGCGGCCGGGGTCGCCGACGCCGAGCGCGGCGAGCACCCCGCCGAGATCGCTGTCCGGCTCCGTGACGGTGACCGGGCCCTGGTCGAACCACACCTCGATCCCGCCGCCGGGCAGCCGCGTGGCGGTCACCTGGACGTCGCGCCCGCCGGTGCGCTGGACGGCCCGTCGCTCCCGCGCGTGGTCACGGTCCAGGAGAACCGCCTGTGCGGCGAGTGTCCCGTGGCCGCAGTTGCGCAGTTCGGCCGTACCAGTGAAAAAGCGGACAACCGGAGGGTCGAGGAAGGCTCCGTGCGACGCACCGCCGGCCCGGACGATCGCGCGGCGATCGGCGTCGCTGAAGGCGGCGTCGTCATCGGCGACGAGCGTCGGGCTGCCGCCGCTCCCCTCCCGGACGCACGCGTCGACCACGGTGAGCACATCGGCAACGCTAGTTTCCCGGCCGCGAAAACGGGCAGAGAGAAGGGTGCAACGACAGTCACACCGGACGAGGAGGCCCCCCGATGGCCGGCAACGAGCACGAGGTCAACCGCAGCGCTCGCAGCGGGCGGTTCGTCAAGGAGAGCACCGCGGAGCGCAACCCGAGCACCACGACCACGGAGCAGGTCGGCGGCGAGAAGGAGCGCGGTGACCGCGAGGTCAACCGCAGCGCGCGCACCGGCAAGTTCGTCACGGAGACCACCGCCGAGCTGCATTCCGCCACGACCGAGACCCAGCGACTCTGATCCTCCTCGCAGGGCAGCGGCCCCTCACCGGTTCTCCGGTGGGGGGCCGCTTTGCACCTAGTGCAACGATGCACTTAGTGTAGAAGTGTGACCATCGATCGCCGGTCGGCCCTCAAGGCCCGCCACCGGCGCGCCATTCTCGACGCCGCCAACGCCCTGATCTCCGAGGGTGGCCGGTTCAGTGTCGACCAGCTCGCCGAGCGGGCCGACGTCTCCCGGCGCACGATCTTCAACCACTTCGCCTCGATCGACGACGTGGTGACCACCGTCTGCACCGAGATGCTGCACGTGGTGATCGACGGTTTCCGCACCGTCGTCACCTCCGGCGAGCGGGAGTCGATGTTCGCCGACGTCGCCGGGGCACTGCGGGCCACCGACGTGCCCGGCGTCATCGCGTACCTGTGGCGTGCTCTGGGCGGTTTCGCCCCGGGTAATCCGCAGGCCACCCAGATCTTCCACGCCACCGTCGCGCGGACCTCGGAGGAGATGGCCCTCGAACTGGCCGGCAAATATCCGGAAGCCGACCCCCTGGATGCCGCGATCCTGGTCAGCTCACTGATGAACGGCACCGTCGTGGTCGCGACCCACTGGATCGCGGTGACCGCCGCCGAGACCGACGAGCAGTCCCGCGACCTGTGGCACAACCTGCTCGAACGCATGATCGACACAGTCCGCGCCGGCTACTGATTCCGGCTGTCCGAAGGAACGAACCACATTGGCCGAGCTCCTCTACCGCCTGGGCCGCTTCTGCGCCCGGCGTGCCGGCGTCGTCCTGGCCTCCTGGCTGGTGGTCCTGGGTCTCGCCGTCACCGGCTATTTCGTCGCCCGGGGCGAGCTGTCCCCGGTCGTCGACATCCCGGGGACGGAGACCGCGAAGGTGAGCGACCGCCTCGGCGAGCGGCTCCCGATCGCGGCCGGCGGCAACGGCAAACTCGTCTTCCACACCCCGGACGGCGCGCCACTGACCGACAGTCAGAAGACGGCGATCTCCGCCCTCCTCACGACGACCGGTCAGCTGGAGGGCGTCGCCTCCGCCACCGACCCGTTCGCGATCTCCCAGCAGATCGCCGACCGGCGCGCCCAGGTCGACGACGGGCTCAAGCAGATCGCCGACGGCCGCAAGCAGATCAACGACGGCCAGCAGCAGATCAACCAGGCCAAAGGCGTCTGGGACGACCTGGACGCCGCCACCCGGGCCAAGGTCGAGGACCAGCAGGCGCTGCTCATCGAGAAGAGCACCGAGCTGGAGACACAGGCGGCGAAACTGGCCGTCGGCGAGCGGCTGCTGACCATGTCGGCACCGATCCGGCAGGTGTCGGTGGACGGGTCGACCGCTGTCGCGCAGGTCCGGTTCACCGTGCCGCAGCTCGACGTCACCCCGGAGACCAAGGAGCGGGTCGTCGCACACGTCGACGCGGGCCTGCCCGGCGGGGTCGAGGTCGACTACTCCAACGAGATCACCCAGGGACTGCCCGAGATCGTCGGCGTCGGTGAGGTGGTCGGCCTGGTCATCGCGGCGATCACGCTGCTGGTCATGTTGCGTACGCTGATCGGCGCCGCCCTGCCCATCCTCAGCGCCCTGGCCGGCGTCGGCATCGGCGTGACCGCGTCGCTGGCGCTCTCCGGCGTGGTCGAGATGCTGTCGATCACCCCCGTCCTCGGCGTCATGCTGGGCCTGGCCGTCGGCATCGACTACAGCCTGTTCATCCTCAACCGGCATCGACGGCAGCTTCTCGACGGTGTCGACTTCCACGAGTCGATCGGGCTGGCCAACGGCACGTCCGGCAACGCCGTCGTGTTCGCCGGGTCCACGGTGCTGGTCGCCCTGCTGGCCCTCAACGTGACCGGGATCCCCTTCCTGGGGCTGATGGGCACCGTTGCGGCGATCTGTGTCGCGGTGGCCGTACTCCTCGCCGTCACCCTGACCCCCGCCCTGCTCGCGCTGATCGGCAAGCGGGTCCTCAACCGCAAGGCCGAGCCCATCTCGCAGGCCTCGGTGAAACCGATGAGCACCACGCGGGCCGTCGCCACCGTCCTGGCGCTGCTGGTCGCGCTGGTGGCGGTCGCGATCCCGGCCATGTCGATGCGGCTGGGCCTGCCCGACGGCTCGTCCGAGGCCCAGGACTCCACGCAGTACCAGGCGTACAAGCTGATCGAGGACCGCTTCGGCGCCGGCGTCAACGGCTCGCTCGTCGTCGTCGCCGACCTGCCCGCGGCCGTCACCGGCGACGCCCAGCAGGCCGAACAGGTCCGCATCGGCAACCTGCTGCTCTCCCAGAACAACGTCGCCGCGGTCGCCCCGATCGGCGCCTCGGAGGACGGCCGGACCCTCGGCTTCCAGATCATCCCGGAGACCGGCCCGACCAGCGGCGAGACCGAACAACTCGTCCACGACCTGCGCGGTCTCTCGCCGATCTCCGGCGACGTCACCCTCGGTGTGGCCGGCTCCGCGAGCGGCAACATCGACATCTCGGAGAAGCTGGACAACATCCTCCCCCTCTACCTGGGGGTGGTCATCGGCATCTCACTGATCATCATGATCTTCGTGTTCCGGTCGATCCTGGTGCCGGTCACGGCGACGCTCGGCTTCATCCTCAGCCTGTTCGCCACGTTCGGCGGCATCACCGCGATCTTCCAATGGGGCTGGCTGAGCGCCGTCTTCGGCATCCACGACCCGGGGCCCGTGCTGAGCTTCCTGCCGACGATCCTGATCGGCATCCTGTTCGGCCTGGCCATGGACTACCAGCTCTTCCTGGTGTCCGGCATGCGCGAGGCCTACGCCCACGGCGCGCCCGCCCGCCTCGCCGTCCAGCAGGGCGTTCATGCCGGGCGTACGGTCGTGACGGCCGCCGCGATCATCATGATCTCGGTGTTCGGCGGCTTCATCTTCTCCAACACGGCGATGATCCGGTCACTCGGTTTCGGTCTCGCCTTCGGCGTCCTCGTCGACGCCTTCCTTGTCCGGATGCTGCTCATTCCGGCGGTCATGCACCTGCTGGGCGACTCGGCCTGGTGGATCCCGCGCTGGCTCGACCGCATCCTGCCCAACGTGGACGTCGAGGGCGCCGCCCTCGAACGGGCCCACCCCGTCGTCCACCACCCGTCCCACTCCGAACCGGCCGAACCCGCCCTTCGCTAGAACGTCACCGCAGGCTGCCGGTCACCCTCGCCGGCAGCCTTTCGGTACGGCCACAAGCTCCTCGTGGCTACATTGCGGGAGGGCTGCCCGCTCCCGCCTCTTTCGGGCTTCTTCCCGGCCTCTTTCGGGCTTCTTCCCGGCCTCTTTCGGGCTTCTTCCTCGCCTCGCGCGGGCCTCTTCCTCGCCTCGCGCGGGCCTCTTCCTCGCCTCTTTCGGGCCTCTTCCTCGCCTCGCCCGGGCCTCTTCCTCGCCTCGCCTGGGCCTCTTCCTCGCCTCGCCCGGGCCTCTTCCTCGCCTCGCCCGGGCCTCTTCCTCCTCGCTCGGGCCTCTTTCGGGCGGAAGCTGCTGGTCACTGCTACTTCGCTAAGATCCTCACCCATGTCGACCGACGCGCCGGACCCCCGCAGCTACGAGTTTCTCTCCAGCTCACCGGTGACCGTCTTTCATCGCACCACGTTGCTCCAGCAGACGGTGACCGGACTGAGCCAGGCCGGTTTCCGGATCGTCAGCCTGGGCGCGAACAACTGGCACACCGAGCAGGAAATGCACGCCGACCTGGCCCGGGCCCTGGACTTCCCGGCGTACTACGGCAACAACTTCGACGCGTTCCACGACTGCCTGGGCGACGTCATGGCCCACCACTACGGCTTCCCGGAGGATGCCACCGGCCTAGTCGTGGTGATGTCCGGATTCGATCAGTTCGCCGCTGAGCTGCCTGCTGTGGCACACCAGTTGCTCGACATCATCGCGAGCCGCTCACGCCTGGCCCTGGCCGACGGTCAACAGCTTCTCTGCCTGATCCAGTCCGCCGCCCCGAGCTTCTCCATGCCTCCGGTGGGCGGCACCGAGGTCCTGTGGAACCCGGTGGAGGCATACAAACCAGTCGACTCCTTCGTCACTGACCCCTCCCCCTCGCCCGAAACCCCGAAGCAGCCATGGTGGCGCCGCCGCCCCTGACCAGCTGATTCCAGCCATGGTGGCGCCGCCGCCACTGACCAGCTGATTCCAGCCCTCGGCCGGACAGCTGCGCTCGCTGTTCTTGCCGCGTTCGCTGTTCCTGCGCGGGCGGTGGTGCCGGCTTCGTCTAGGCCGCCGCCTGGCTCAAACGCTCTGACGGAAGCGGGCGAGCATCGCGCGGACCTCGGTGGCGTCGCTGTTGGCGCCGAACAGCTCGGTGCCCGGCTCCATCCGGATCCCCTCGGACAATCCGCCGGCCTCGACCGGATCGAAACCGAGCCGGTCGACGAACGCGGCGACCGCGGCCAGGTCGGTGGCGTCGTCACCGGCGATGGCGACAGCCTTGCGGCCCGGTGCGCCCGACGGCCGGGCCTCCTCCTCCAGGACGTGATAGCCCACATGATTGAACGCCTTGACCACACGGGCTCCCGGCAGCGAGTCGCGAACCAGGAGGCTGGTGTCCGACCGCAGGTCGTCGCGGATGCCATCGACCTCCCACCAGTAGTTCATCGCGTCGATCACGAGCTTGCCGCGAAGCGCCTCCGCCGGAACGGTCCGGTGTTTGCCGAGCGGTAGCGCCAGCACGACGACGTCGGCCTGCCCGGCGACCTCGGCCGCGGTGACCGCGGTCGCCCCGGGAGCCAGCACGGTGACGATGAGATCGATCTTCGCCGGGTCACCGGAACCGGCGATCAGCACCCGATAGCCGGCCGCGACCGCGAGCCGGGCCAGCACCGTCCCGAGTTTCCCCGCACCGAGAATGCCGATGGTCGTCATGGCCGAACCCTTCCCGAGTAGTTGACGTGTCATCCAACCATCGTGGGCCGTTGCTCATTCCGCCCGTCGCCGACGCTCACGACTCGAGGCCACGCACATACGCCTCGATCTCCTCCTCGGTCGGCTCGCGAAAATACTCGAACGGGGCGACCGAGACACCCTCGACGACCCGACGTGGGTCGTCGACGGGGGCGCCCGGATCGAGCTCGGAAGCCGACAGCGACGACATCGAGAAGATCGCGAACCCCGGCTCGAAGGAGAACCCGATGTCGAACGGCACGGCCCGGTGACCACGGGCGGCCAGCTCGGCGACCACGTCGTCTATGAACCGGTAGGTCAGCTGGACGCCCTCGAAGAAGACCTCCTCACCGCCGTAGCCGATCTCGACCAGCTCGACGGTTTCGTCCGCCTGGTAGGTGATCACCAGCCCCGGGTCGGTGTCGTAGACCGCCCGGCTGCGCCGGCCCGGATGCACCGGCGGGCCGACCCGGCTCTCGACCACGTCACGGCTCTCGCCGACCTTGACCAATGCCACACCTTCACCCGCCAGGATTTCCATGCCGCAGATGATGGCAGGACCCTCCGACAATTCTCCGGCGGTTGCAGCGGACACCGCTCGCCGGTGCGTCTTCGAAGTGACGGCGAATGATGGGGCAGCGATGACATTCGAGAGTTTCGTGGCCGAGCACGGTCAGGCACTGGTCCGGCTGGCGTTCGTGCTCACCGGCCACCGGCAGCAGGCCGAGGATCTGACCCAGAGCGCACTGGTCGACGCGTATAAGAACTGGGCGAAGGTCTCGGCGGCCCGAAGACCCGACTCCTATGTCCGCCGGGTCCTGGTAAACAGGCATCTGAGCTGGCGGCGGCGCCTCTGGACCACGGAGCGGCCGACCGAGCTGGCCGAGGGTGCGGCCGGGTTGCTGCCCGATCCGAGCGACGCCCTGGCCGACCGTGACCATCTGCGGACGATGCTGGCCGATCTCGCACCACGGGCCCGGACGGTGCTGGTGCTGCGCTACTACGCCGATCTGTCCGACGCGGCCATCGCCGAGACGATGGGCATCAGCGAGAGCGCGGTCCGCTCGACCGCCTCCCGGGCGCTGGCCACACTCCGCGCCCGGGCCGCGAAACAGGCCACCGTCACACCACCGCCCGCGAAACAGGCCAGCGGCACACCACCGCCCGCGAAACAGGCCACCGCCACACCACCGCCCGCGAAACAGGCCACCGCCACACCACCGCCCGCGAAACAGGCCACCGTCACACCACCGCCCGCGAAACAGGCCACCGTCACACCACCGCCCGCGAAACAGGCCGGCGGCACACTGCCGCCCGCGAAACAGGCCGGCGGCGCGCCGCGAGCCCTGTCGGCCAGGTCGGCGGGCGCGGCGGCATCCGCGGCAGCGGCCACCACATCGGCTGCCACACCCGTGCGCGCGGCCACGCCGTTGACTGTCGTTGCCGCCGGCCCGACGCGGGACGCCTCGAAGAATGTCCTGGAGGGACGATGAGCGACCTGATCGAGCAGCAGTTGCGTGACCTGTTCGCCGACGCGGCCGAGGCGGCCCCACGGCCGGGCGACCTGGTGGCCGGCACCCGGCATGCCGTGCGGGCGCAGCGGCGCACCCGGGCCGTGGCGCTTGCGGCAAGCGTCGTCGCGGTCACCGCCACGGCGGCCGCGGTGTGGCCGGCCGCTCCCGAGCCGGTGCCGTTCCCACAGGTGGCGTCCCCACCCACCGGCCAGGTCCGTTCCCCGGGGACGCTGTCGGCGACTCCGGGCTACGGTCCGGGCACCCGGTTGTCGATGCGCCCGGTGGCCCAGGTCCTGGATCTGGCGGCCGATACCGCGGCGAGGGCTGCGGACGTGCCGCCGTCTCCCGGCCAGTTCCTCTACACGAGGACGGTCGGGCGTGACGGCCGGGTCCTCGCCGAGCGTTGGTATTCGGTCGACGGCACCCGTGACGGGCTGGGCTTCAACGTGCAGGGTGGTGTCGTGGACCGGTTCGCGTTCCCGGGTTGCCGGGACGGCGGCTACATCTCCGGCCAGGAGCAGGGTGAGGCCTGCGAGCCGGATCCGGCCTATCTGCCTGACCTGCCGGAGGACGCCGAGGCGATGGCCCGGTATCTCGACCTTTCGAACGCTCATCTGAACGACGATCCGGCGGAGAACAAGACGAACGGCATCGCCAAGGACATGGCGACGCTGGGCTCACAGCGCTGGCTTCGGCCGGCCCAGCGGGCCGCGCTGTATCAGGCGGCGGCCCGGGTTCCCGGGATCTCGGTGGTGGACGACGCGGTCGATGCCGCCGGCCGTACCGGGACCGGCGTGACGTGGAGGTTCGGAAAGGACAGCGGAATGTGGGTCTTCGACCCGAAGACGTTCGCCTACCTGGGCAGCGCCTTCGACACGACCGAGCAGGCGATCGTCGACGAGGTCGGCGACCGACCATCCCGCTGACCGACCGTCCGAGGCCGCGCTCCCCGGCACCGACCACCCCGGGTGGCCCAGCCACCCGGGAACCGCTCTCCCGGGCGCCCACCATCCCCCCGTGGCCCAGCCACCCGGAAACTACTCACCCC
>NZ_JBHSBL010000023.1:52085-97730 GCF_042650585.1 Actinoplanes subglobosus | reverse complement strand
CGGCGTCGACCGTTTGCGCGACGGCAATACGACCGGCCATGCGCGATCCGCGGCAGAAGAGCATGTTGCCCTGGCTTCGTATCATCGGCCGTTCGGTTAGTAACACTTGCGGGCCACCATAGTTTCTAGTCCATGCTCGAGTGCATGACTGGCGATGATTTCTCCGAGGTGGAACGCCTCATCCGGCAACATCAGGGCGAGGCGTTTGAAACCCGAAGCGGTCTACCGATGACCTACAAGGTCGACGGATCCCGAATCAAGGTAAGCCGCGCCAAGCCGTGGTTACTCATGGAAGGTGCGAGGCAGATCTGGGCGATGGGGCCCGACGCTACCCTGACTGATGTTGACCAGCGGATAACCGGGCGGGCCTACCTCTTCGCGATCCTCCGTGACTCACGGATTCAGCCCTCCGCGTCGAGGTGACCGACACACGGCTCCACCCGGACCGCTTCGCGGCTATATGAGTACGTCTCAGGTGCGCAGAAACTTGTCCTCGATGACGACCTCGGGCGTCACCTGAACACGAACACATCCCGCGGCATCGGAGGTGCCGTATTCCATGACCAGCGCCGTGGTGGTGCCTTTACTTTCGGCCCGCAATAGAGTCGCCTGCTCGCGATACAGATCGACCACGACACCGGCCGCTTTCCGGTGACGGACACGGACACTGTCATCCGTGACATCCCACGTGATGTGAAGCTCCTCCGCGACGTCCGTCGAGATTCGGAGTTCCCTCACGTACTCATCGCCCGAGACCTCCTCCGTCTGGGGCACCACGCCGAAGACCTCCAGCCATGTCGCATCGTCGGCGACTTTGAGTCCAGGCACCCTCGCACCATAGAGGCACACGCGAGAAGACGCTCGTTCGTTTCCACGATCAGCCCGTCCACCGCGAGGCATCGCCGCAGGCCGGCGGAGCGATCGGATTGCGGCGGATCAGTGCATCGACGGCGGCGTGAACCTCCCACAAGAGTGCTATCGGGTTTATGTCGTTGTCGCTCTTCGCCGACGACGTTTGGGAGCGAGCTGGGCAAGATCCGATAGGTCGACGGACGACCATTCCTGGAACTCCTCCGCATACGAACCAACCACCGTGCGGAACGCCAGCCCAGTGCCGTCAACGATGTGGTCGGCCATGTCGCTGAGGTTGTTCATCGCCAGACGCTCGAGTTCTTCATCGCCGGTGTGTCGAGCCAGGATGACGGCCAGGACGACTCCGGCCGATGTGCCCGAGACGGGCTGCGCGAAGATCTCGCCGCGCTGCCATGACCCGGTGTTGTCAGCAAACTCAGGACCCAACCACCAGGGCTTGTGCGGATCTCGGGCGAGTAAGAGACGGCCCAGGTCCGCACGATCCTCGAAGAACCAGAGCATCGGCTCGACAAACTTGCGACCCTCGTCCACCAGCCGAGAATCAAGCGCTTCGCCGGCCAGCGGCCAGGGGTACTCACCTCTGCACAGCTGCTCTGGATCGGAATCTGCCGTCCCGCCTACCTCGCCTTTCACGCGCAGGCGAGCCATGAACTTCCAGCCTCCCGGTGCGAGGCCATTGAGTTCTTCGTCCGCGGCCCACACGTCCCACCCAAGCTGCCCCGGCCGGCCCGCCCACAGGCCAAGAGTCCGACGGACCCCGCTCCTGACGTAGCGAACTTCTACCGATGCCTGGCTTCGGACAATCTCATCCGGTGCGGGCACCTCCCATGCCGCCAGCAACGCCTTGAGCACCTGAGCTCGTGTCCTCCGCCGAGAACTCGCCACGACCTCAACCTACAAGGCCAAAGCGGCGGATAACGGGTATCCCGCGAGGCTCATCGACGACACACGAGAGGCCCTCCAAGCTCGGCAAATGCCCGGGCCACCTGCATTACTTACAGTGCTGCACCTCGAACCGCTGACCGCCCCGTATGCGGCAAATGAGGGTGCTTTGGGCTCGGCCGCCTGAGCCGGCGGATATACGCTCAGAATGGCGGCAGGCCGGCCTTTCCCGAGTCGACGACCGCTGCGGAATGTGTGCCCCACGACTGTAGGGTGTGCTCGGCACGGGCTCGCTGGTAAAAGTCTCGACTGGTCACCGAAGCATCACGCAGAGGAGCACGAAGTGCCGACCGGTGGCCGAGCAGTTCCGGGGCATCAAGTAGGTGTCCGGCCGCGACCACGGCCGAGTTCCGTACTTGTGCATCGCTGTCTCCAAGGTACCGGGACACCGATGCGAACATCGCCGGCCGAGCTGCCCATACGGCGGTAACTGCCGGATCGTCTTCCATCCGATAGCCGGCGCTGGCTGCTGCTCCTACTGTCTCGTCGCCGACGTCCTCTGCCACCCCGCCGAGAAAGTCCAACAGGATGACACGAAGGCAGCCGGACCCGCCGCGCCAGGTGGGATAGGCCTTAATCACTGGCACGGTCCGTGGGTCACTCAGTATCCCGGCGACATAGAGGGCCACGGGCGCGGTCACCGAGTAGATGCTGTTCTGATGGGTTACCAGCTCAAGCACCTCCAAAGCGGCTGTTCGAACGTCTGGGTCGTCGTCGATCAGGTGCCTCAGCAGAGTGACAACGGCATCGGCGCGGCCCCGAGCGTGCTTCAGAGCGGCCCACTGAGTTTTCCGGAGTACCGCCACCGGATCGGGCGGTTCAACGTGGCTGTCAGTGGGGGCGGGTTTGTCAGGGCTATTGACCACGCATGGATGCTAAAGGCGGGAGAGAACAACCGTAGCCCGCGCCCGCTCTGCGGCAGAAGAGCAAGCCCAACTACAGCAGGTCGAGGAGCGTCTCGAATCGTGCGGCCAAGACCGGATCGATCTCGCCCTGCACCCGGGCGCTGATTATGCTCCCGCCTACCGCCCGTGCCAGCGAAACCGTCAGTGGCGGCGTTCCCACCAGCGGATAGTTGAACCAGCCGTCGGCCGACTCATCGTCGGTACTTTCGAGAGCGCCGGTAAGCGCGGCTTCGTCGAGCGCGTCGTAGTCGTACCCGATGTAGCTGCTGATCTTCTCCAGAAACCGGACGATGTTGTCCTCTGACACCCAACCCTCGATAGACCGCACAGGTGGAGTATGCGGCCAGGACGACCCGGTTCCCCGGCGGCGGGGCTGAGCGGCTGCAACGACCTACAGGCGGTATGTGAGGACGCACGTCCGGCAAGGTAGCTTCTACCGGTGCAATCTGATCCGGTGGACGACATCCCAGCACTGGCACGCACGGGATTGGTGGCGGCCGTTTGTGAGGCCATCGACGTCGATACGGCCACCGCGGAAGACATCATCCGGTCGACCGAGCCGTTCTGGAACGCGATGGAACGAGCCGGCGGCCTCGTGGACTCATGGGGTGGCAGCGAGTTCCGTTACCTCCTCCCACGGGTGTTGTCGTACATCGAGGCGACTGCTAACCCGTAGAGCAGCCCGTTGACCTTCGGCGCCCGCGGCTCAACCGCTTGCAGCAGGCAGGCCGATGACCATTGAACGCCGCGCTCGAACGATCAGCGGCAGAAGAGAGCGCCGTGGGATTGCAGGCTCCGATACTTTTGTGCAGGATCGAAAAAATGGCAGCGGCGGCATTCGCGAATACTACAATGACTATCCTTGCCTCTATGTAGTCTTGAGGTTACTTAGACAGGGAGGGTTCGCTAATGCCACATCTTGCCTACGAGTATCTAACTAGCAGGGTTTCGAAGGTCTCCTCGGCTCACTCTCCGCTAGCAGGTATGGCTGGGGCCTCGGGGGGAGCATTACCTGGATTCCCAGGGCCGGGAGGTGGCCTCTCCGCGGTTCCGGCATTGACGGACTGCATTCCCTTCACTCCCATGGCTCTTATTGGCGCGGCCTCTATAAACGGGCGCCTGCCATGGAGCCATTCGCCAGCCGCTGAGGTAGTGTGGCGCGTGAGTAGCCTCTTCGCCGCCGCAGAATTTAACGGCAGTTTTCTTGAACCAACTGCTGTACTTGACAACCTGGAGACTCAGGAGAAGCGTGCACTCTCATACAACCTCGGTATGACGCTTGCGTTATATGCTGGATGGGCGGCCGGATTGCGGTTTCCTCTCCACTTCTCTCTATATGTTCGATCGCACGGCGGGCGCGGTCGGGCTTACGTCGCTACTCCTCGCCTCCGGCGAGGCCCTGGCCTACCTGATCTTGCATGGGTAGACACAGCCCTGAATCAGTGCCACATATGGGAGTGCAAGGGTAGCGTGGGTAGGGCCTGGTCAACTAGCTGCACAGATGCCTTGGAAGCGGCACTTGGGCAATCCTTGCGGATTACAAGCATCCGGGTGCCAGGTGCAGGGCTAGCTGCCCCCAACTCTTATATCTCGTCCGTAGTGCGCCGGGATGGACCCCATGGTCAATGGAATTTGCATGTGTCGGACCCCGAAGGCTCAGACAGTCCCGCGCGCAGAACCGAGCTTTTACCTGAGGTGCTGCTCTTTTACCGGAACTTCTATCAACCTATCATTCAAATTATCGCGACATTAGGCGACGTGGCAGACCCTGAACGCATATCCGTGAACGGTGTAGACTTTGTAACTTCAGGGACGCTCGCCGCCGGATTTCGAATCGGGCTTGATGCGAGAATTTACGAGCTATTTTTGAGCGGTGCCTTATTTGGACTCTTGTTGCCCCCAGTTGGCATCCTTGAGATCCCGTTTTACATCGCCGACTCTTGGATTCGCGGAATCCCGGCACGAAGATACTCGCAGCCTGTGTACGAATTGGAGTCCTGGATTAATCAAGGTTATCGTCAGGCTGACTCATTGGACCTCTTCGTCACCCCAGAAGGCGTCATCTTTCAGCAGATTTAATGGCCGGTCAGGTCTATTCCTCACTCACTGTCATCGGCAGATCCGGCCTTTGCTGCCCCGGCCATCGCCGGTACCGCACAGACGCAGGGTAGGTCGCAAACCTGTTGTCGATCAGGACAGCATGAAGGATTCTTCTGGTATGCCTGATGCGGCGAGCGATGTAAACATCCGTCTGACCGCGGACGAGGCCCTGGTGCTCTTCGACTGGCTACACCGATGTGAAGACGAGCGCCGGGTAGTGCAGCCAGCTCATGAGGGCGAGCGAGCTGCTCTCTTCAACTTGTCTGCCCTGCTCGAACGAGAACTTGTGGCGCCTTTCCAGCAGAACTACTCAGAGCTTGTTGACCAGGCGCGGGTTCGCCTTGCCGGCGACGACTAGGCAGTCCTTCAGCGTTGGCCGGGCGGCCGAGCTGGCGCACTCACATCGGCATGTCCGGACGTCAGCCGCGGCCGCCCGGCCGCCGGAATCACTGCGTGAGTCGGCGGTCGCTGACCGCTGGGGTCAACCGGCGAAGGATTCCTGGCCCACCACCCGGAGTAACTCCAAGTGGCCCGCGGTCGGGCTGCCCGGAGGGGCCGTGAGCAGCACCAACCTCTGATCCTCGGCCGGAGTCAGCAGCGTCTCGCAGTCGAGTTCGAGGAGGCCGACCGTCGGGTGCTGCACGACCAGGCGGCTCTGCCGGCGCACCGCCACCTCGTGACGGTCCCACAACTCGGCGAACTCGTCGCTGCATGCCCGCAACCGCTCCACCAACGACATCGCCACGGGATCGGAACCGCGCCGGGCCACCGCCGCACGCAGGTCGGCGACGTGCAGGCGGCTGCAATAGTCGTGCTCCTCGACCGGATGGGCCAGCCGGATTCGCGGATCGTTGAACCACCGCCACACGATGTTGTGGTCCTGGTCGTGATCATGCCGCATCGGCGGGCAGATACCGCCGAACAGGGTCTCGGCCAGCGCGTTCTGGGCCAGCAGATCACCGAGGTCACTGAGCACCTGCGCCGGAACTCCGGTCAGCTGATCGAGCAGATAGAGCAGACCAGGCCGCACGTGCGCACCGGCCAGCCGCCCGGCCGGTGGACGGTGCCCGGCCAGCAGATACAGGTGATCACGTTCGTCGTCGCTGAGCCGCAACGCCTGGCCGAGCGCCCGCAGCACCTGCGATGACGGCTGCGGGCTGCGGGCCTGTTCCAGCCGCATCAGATAGTCCGCCGACATCCCGGCGAGGATCGCCACTTCTTCACGACGCAATCCGGGGGTACGCCGTCGCGGCCCCGCCGCCAGTCCGACCTCCTGTGGCCGTAGCCGTTCGCGGCATCGGCGGATGAAGTCGGCCAGTTCGCGTCGATCCATGCCTGCCATGCTCGCGCAACCGCCGGATCGGAGCCAAGGATCGCCGATCCTAGGCAAACACGTCCGCTCCACAACCGGCCGCGTCCGCAGCAACCTGGGTGCCACAGCGATCCACGAGGAGAGGTGGCAGTCATGGAGGCGATCGTCTTCGAGCAGTTCGGCGGACCCGAGGTGTTGCGGGTGGCCGAGGTCGACGTTCCGCAGCCGGGCCCTGGCCAGGTCCGGCTGCGCGTCGTGGCGGCCGGCGTCAACCCGGTCGACTACAAGATCCGCAACGGGTGGCTGGCGCAGGTCTTCGCGACCACGTTCCCGTCCACGCCCGGCTGGGAGGCTGCGGGCGTCGTCGACGCGGTGGGGGAGGGCGTGACCGGCCTGTCCGTCGGCGACGAGGTGTTCGGCTTCACCGACACCGGATCCTATGCGGAGTACGCCCTGGCCACCGTCGTCGCACACAAGCCCGCCGGCCTGTCCTGGGACGAGGCCGCGGCCCTGCCGGTAGCCGGGGAGACCGCCCAACGGGTGCTGGATCTGCTCGGAATCAAAGAAGGCGAGGGGGCTGTCGAAGAGAGCGAGACGGGCGCCGAGGTGAGCGAGACGGGTGCCGAGGTGAGCGAGACGGGTGCCGAGGTGAGCGAGACGGGCGCCAAGGGGAGCAAGGCGGCCGTCAAGGGGAGCGAGACGGTCCTGATCCATGGCGCGGCCGGCGGGGTCGGCGGTGTGGCGGTCCAGTTGGCGGTGGCTCGCGGGGCGACCGTGATCGGCACCGCCTCCGCCGCGAACCACGACTACCTGCGGTCGCTCGGCGCGATCCCGGTCGCCTACGGTGAAGGGCTCGCCGACCGTGTCCGGGCCGCGGCCCCGCAGGGCGTCGACGCGGTCTTCGACGCCGCCGGGCAGGGTGCTCTGGAGGCGTCGGTCGAGCTACGCGGCACCACCGACCGCACGATCACCATCGCCGACGCGGTGGGCGCCCAGCAGTTGGGCGTCCCTTACTCCGCCGGTGGCGAGCGCAGCGCGGAGGCCCTGGCCGCCCTCGCCGACCTGGCCGCGGCGGGCAAGCTGCGCGTCGAGGTGGCGGGGACGTTCCCGCTGGCCGACGCACCGAAGGCCCAGGAGAGCAGCGCCACCGGCCACACCCGCGGCAAGCTGTTGCTCAACCCCTGACCGACCCGGCAGCCCAACATGTGGTGGCCTACGCCGCGAATCGCGCCGTAGGCCACCACGTTGTCCTTGCCATCGAGTTCTGTCCGCCGGGTTGAGACGATCGGCGTGTGAGTGCGCGGGTCGCGGCTGGCGGGGCGTTCTGCCTGGTTCCCTCGCTTGCCGAGAAAGATCGCGCGTGGCCGTCGGTGCTCGCGGTCTCGGCTGGACAAACGTCACCGTGGTGCGAGGGCGTGCCGAAGAGGTCGTCGGACAGCCTTCTGGCCACAGAAGGGGTGGTGATCGGGCCGCCCAGAGCTGATCAACCGCTGAGCGGCCGGCTCTCGCAGCGGGCGACCAGCTCGTCGATCAGACTGTCGGCCAGTCTCTGGGTCCGGGTCTCCGCGTGATCCAGCGCGATCACGACCATGCTGGCATGTTGCTCGGGTAACCGGGCGATCTGGGCGCTCAGACCCGCCCACACGCCGCCGTGGCGGTGCAGCGGGAAACCGGCCCGGGTCAGCACGTCGACACCCCAGCCGTACGGGATGGGCGTGCCGTCGTCGAGCCGGCCCGCCGTGTGCAGGAGGCCGGAGACGCTCAGCTCGTCGTTTGCCAGGGCCTCGTTCCAGCGCATCAGGTCGGCCGCTGTCGACCACACGCCGCAGTCACCCAGCGACAGCGGTGCCGGGGAGCCCGGCTCGGTCGGTGTGGTGCCGGGCGGGAACGGATCCGGGCCGGGCCAGTAACAGGTGCTGGCCATGCCGAGCGGCTCGAACAGGCGCGAGCGCGCGAAGTCGGGGAACGGCTCGCCGGCGGCACGTCCGACGATGACCGACAGGCAGGTGTATCCGGGGTTGCGGTAGCTGAACGCGGTCCCCGGCGTGCTCTCCAGGGTGTCGTGCCCGCCCAGCTCGGCCAGCATGCCGGGTGCGGTCCGGTCCCGCCCGGCCTTCTTGAGCGCGAAGAACTCGCCGGCCTCGGGCAGTCCGCCGGTGTGGTGGATCAGGTGCCGCACGCGGACGGTGGCCGCCCACGCCGGAAGCTCGGGGATCCATTCGGCCAGCACCGACTCGACATCGAGCTTTCCCTGCCGCACGAGCAGCGCCACGCACGCGGCCGTGATCTGCTTCGACACCGACGCGACACAGGCCGTCGTGAACGGCTCGCCGTGGCTCACGTACACCGGCGGCGGGTCCCCGTGCCGCAGGCCGACCACGACCCGGTCGCCGTCGCCGTACCCGGCCGATTCGATGAGCGCAGCGACTCGCTCGGGAATCCCTCGGTCCACCGGCCCAGTATCCGGATTGGCCACCACCAGGCAATCGAGTTGGTGCGTTTCGTAAAGGCAGAGCATGCCGGAAGTCCGGGAGCGTCTTGCCGGGGCGACCTCTGATGCGGATGGCGCTGATACGGGACGCCGCCACCCCCCAGGTGTGGTCACCTGCCCGCCATATCGCGCGTTGTGTCAGTCGACGTCCATCGCGTGCCGGGGCTCGCGACAACCTTGACTGATTGGGTTTCATCGATGTAAACGTTTCAATTGGCATCGAGAGGAGAACGACGTTGAAGCGATCCCGCATCCTGGCCCTGACTGTCGCCGCGGCCGTAGCGGTCCCGGCGCCGGCCCTGGCCGGACCCCGCCACGACATCCCCGGCGAGTGCAGCGGGACCGCCCCGATCGTCTGCCACTACGACGTGGCACCCGGCGAATACGCCGTCTCCGTCATCCTCGGCGCCCCCGACGCGGCCGGCAGCACGGCGGTGCTGGCCGAGGCCCGCCGGATGATGGTCGCCGAGACCGTGACGGAGGTGGGCCGGTTCACGCGCCGGGACTTCATCGTCGACGTCCGTGAGCCGGAGGGCGAGCCGACCCTCCCCGACCTCGGCACCCCGGGCCTGACCCTCACCTTCACCGGCACGGCCCCGCTGCCGCACCGGGTGCAGGTCCGCCCGGCGCCGCGCCGGACTCCGCAGCTGTTCCTGGCCGGCGACTCGACGGTCTGCGACCAGGGCATCGCCCCGTACACCGGCTGGGGGCAGGCGATCACCCAGCACCTGCCGCGCGGCGTAGCGGTGGCCAACTACGCCGACTCGGGGGAGAGCACGGCATCGTTCCTGGCCGACAGCCGGCTGTGGGGCGCGATGTTCCCGCGGGTGGGCCGGGATGACGTCGTGCTGATCCAGTTCGGTCACAACGACAAGGCGACGACCGCTGAGGACTACCGGGCCAACCTGACCAGGATGGTGACCGAGCTGCGTTCGGTGCGGGCCCGGCCGGTGCTGGTCAGCCCGCCGGTGCGCCGGCTGTTCGACTCGGCCGGGCAGCTGACCCCGGTGGCCAGGCATGTCAACGGCCTGGGTGTGGACCTGCCGGCGGAGATGGAGGCGGTCGCGGCCGGGCTGGACGTGCCCTACATCGACCTGACCGCGGACAGCGCCGCCCTGGTCGAGGGGCTCGGTCCGGAGGACTCGAAGGCGATCTTCCTGTACAACGAGAAGCGCGACAACACGCACTTCTCCGAGTACGGCGCGGACCGGATCGGCCTGCTCGTCCTCTCCCGTCTCCAGGAGCTGTCGATCCGGTGAATACGTTTCAAAGCCTCGAGATCGACGGGCCGCACGGTCCGGTCCCGGTCCGGGTCTACGAGCCGGCGGGCCCGGCCGGGGCGGTGCTCGTGTGGGCGCACGGCGGTGGTTTCCGGCACGGTGACCTGGACATGGCCGAGGCCGAGATGGTCAGCGCCGAGCTCTCCCGCCGGGCGGACGCGGTCGTCGTCTCGGTCGGCTACCGGCTGGCGGTGGGCGGGGTCCGGTATCCGGTGCCGATCGACGACGTGCACGCCGTCTGGACGTGGGTGACCGGCCGCGACGACCTGCCGGCCCGCCGGGCGCTCGGCGGGGCCAGCGCCGGCGCCGCGCTGGCGGTCTCGACCGTGCTGCGTGTCCCGGACAACCAGCCCGACCTGCTGCTGCTGGCCTACCCGTTCGCGCATTTCCCGACGCCGACGCTGGGCCACGGCCGCACGCTGGAGAACATCGAGGACATGGTCCGCAACTATGTGGGCCGGATCAGCGATCTGCCCGCCGACGCCCTGCCGGGAGCGGCGCGCCTGGACGGTCTGCCGCCGGTGCACATCCTGCTCTCCGAGTTCGACGATCTGCGCCCGTCCGGCGAGTTGCTGGAGCGGCAGTTGCGCGAGGTGGGCGTACCCGTGGAGGTCTTTCTGGCTCCCGGGACCACGCACGGGCATCTCAATCGCCCGCACGACGTCCCCGACGCGGTGGACGCGTCCCTGGGTTTCCTCGCGGCCGCGTTGCGGGCGCCGCGTCCGGCGCCGCGGTGGCTGCGGCGTGCGGGGGAGCCGCGGATCGAGTTCGGCGCCGACTACAACCCGGAGCAGTGGCCGCGGGAGGTGTGGGCCGACGACGTCCGGGCGATGCGCGAGGCCGGTGTCACGATCGTGTCGCTCGGCATCTTCTCGTGGGCGCGGCTGGAGCCGGCCGAGCGCCGCTACGACTTCGCGTGGATGGACGAGGTCGTCGACCTGCTGCACGACAACGGCATCCTGGTCGATCTGGCCACCCCGACGGCTTCGCCGCCACCGTGGCTGACCACGAAGCATCCGGAGATCCTGCCGGTCGACCGTGACGGCCGGACCGTGTGGCCGGGCGCCCGGCAGCACTGGCGGCCCACCTCGCCGGTCTTCCGCGAGCACGCGTTGCGCCTGGTCAGGGTGCTTGCCCGGCGTTATGCGGACCATCCGGCGCTGGCCGCCTGGCATGTCAGCAACGAGCTGGGCTGCCACAACGTGTACGACTACTCCGACGACGCGGCGCGGGCGTTCCGGGTGTGGCTGCGGGCGCGGTACACGAATCTGGAGACGTTGAACGCGGCCTGGGGCACCGATTTCTGGTCGCAGCGGTACGGCGAGTGGGAGCAGATCCTGCCGCCGCGGCACGCGAACGGGCCGGTCAACCCGACGCAGCAGCTCGACTTCAAACGGTTCTCGTCGGACGCGCTCAAGGACCACTACCTCGCCGAGCGGCGGATCCTGCGGGAGATCACCCCGGACGTGCCGGTGACGACGAACTTCATGGTCGCCGGGCCGATCAACGAGATGAACTATCCGGACTGGGCGGCCGAGGTCGACTTCGTCGCCAACGATCACTACACCCGGCCCGGGCCGCAGTCGCGTGACGAGCTCTCGTTCTCGGCCAACCTGTGCGGCAACCTGATCGCCGGGCGACCGTGGTTCCTGATGGAGCATTCCACCAGCGCGGTCAACTGGCAGCCGGTCAACGTGCCGAAACTGCCCGGCGAACTGGCCCGCGACTCGCTCACGCACGTCGCCCACGGCGCCGACGGCGTCTGCTTCTTCCAGTGGCGGCAGTCCCGGGCCGGCGCCGAGAAGTTCCATTCGGCGATGCTGCCGCACGCCGGGACGACCAGCGCGATCTTCGAGGCGGTCACCGATCTGGGCGCGCGGTTGCGGTCGCTGTCCTTTCTGCAATCGATCGGTCGTACGCCGTCCCGAGTCGCCGTGGTCATCGACTACGAGTCGTGGTGGGCCGCCGAGCAGGACTCGCACCCGAGTGACCGGCTGCGGTACCGCGACGAGGCCCTCGACTGGTACACGGCTCTGCTCGACCTGGGTGTCCGTGCCGACGTCATCCCGGTCGCCGCCGACCTGACCGGATACCGCCTGGTCGTGGCGCCGATCCTGCATCTGGTCCCGGCCGCGCTCAAGCAGCGGCTGGAGGACTACGTGGCCGGTGGCGGTCACCTGGTCACGACGTACTTCTCGGGCATCGTCGACGAGAACGACCACGCCTGGCCGGGCGGCTACCCGGGGGCGTTGCGTGACCTGCTCGGCGTTCATGTGGAGGAGTTCGCGCCGCTGCTCGACGGCGAGTCGGTGACGCTGACCAACGGGGCGATCGGCACGCTGTGGTCGGAGCGCCTGGCGGTGACCGACCCGGCGACCAAGGTTGTGGCCGGGTATGCCACGGGCGGGGCGGCCGTCACTCGCCGGGAGGTGGGCGGCGGCTCTGCGGCGTACGTCTCCAGTCGTCTGGGGCCGCAAGGCCTGTCCTTGATCCTCGACGATCTGCTGGCTCTCGCCGGTGTCGGCAGTGAGCTGCCGCCCGACCTGCGCGGGCGGGTGGAGCTGGCGGTCCGCGGCCCGGTCCGTTTCCTGATCAATCGGACCGCCGAGCCGGTCGATCTGTCGAGCCTGCCGGACGCTCCGCCGTCGCTGCCGGCCCGCGGCGTCGTGGTCCTGGGAGTGTGACGCGAGTCTATGTCGGCAGTGGAGTGAACTTAGGCTAGCCTAACCTAACCAACGGTCCACTCCGGAAGGATTTGCCGCAGCATGCCCGTTTTCAGTTCCCGGATTCGTCGTGCCTTCAGCCGAATGTCCGTCGTCGGTGCCGGTGCCGCCGTGCTCACCCTCGGTGTCGCCTCGGCGGCGTCGCCCGCCGTCGTCACCGCCGACCGGGCGACCACCGTCAGCGGTGCCGCCTACCAGCTCACCCTGTCCGCCGAGGACACTCTTGCCGCCACCGGGCAGACGGTCACCGTCACCGGGCACGGTTACCCCACCGGTCAGGGCGTCTACGTCAGCCTCTGCGTCATCCCGGACGGCTTCGACCCGGCCGCACCGGTCTACGCCACCACGCCGACGCCCTGCCTCGGCGGCGCCGACTCCAGCGGCGCGACCGGTGCCTCGCACTGGGTGTCCAGCTCGTTCCTGGCCGGACTGATCGCCAACTCGTCGAAGTGGACCACTGAGGGCACGGGTGTCGGCGGGTTCGCGGTGAACATCTACGTGAACCCGAACATCTCCGCGACGCAGGTCTGCGGGCAGACCGTACGGTGCGCGATCGTGACCCGCGCGGACCACACCGGGCTGAGCAACCGCTACGTCGACCTGTTCGTGCCGGTCACGTTCCAGTGATCACCGCGGGCCGCGGATGACAGTGATCAGCGGAGCTCGCGGATGACGTCGTCGCCGTCACGGCCGGTCTCGACGAAGCCGGCCTTGGCGGCGACCGCCGCGGACGCGAGGTTGGCCGGGTCGTGGCGGATGACGAGCCGCTCGATCCCCGGCAGGGTCAGCGCGACCCGGGCAAGCACCTTGACCGCCGCGGTCATCCGGCCCTGACCCGCCCATGGGGTGCGCATCCAGTAGCCGATCTCCAGGGCGCCCGGGCCGGGCCGGGTCATCAGGCCGATCGAGCCGATCAGGTCGCCGAAGGCCGTGAAGATCGCGTAGTTGAACTCGGTGCCGGCCGTCCAGTTCGCCGCCGAGCGTTCGGTGTAGTCGCGGGCCTCGGCCGGGCCGTACTCCGGGGTGGCGAACGGCAGGAACGGCGCCAGTTCGGGCACCGACTCGTGGACGGCCGCGGCCAGTTCGGCGGACCATTCCGGTTCCCAGCGTTTGAGGACCAGATCGCCGGCGTTGATCATCTCGGGTGGTTCCATGATCCGTATTCTGCCGGACGTCTATATCTCTGGTTAGGCACGGGAATCCGGCTGTGGCCGGATCCGCTCGGCACGTCCGGTGGGAAGACTCGTCGCCATGATGATTTCGGCGCCCGGTAGCCCGTACCACCGTCTTGCCCGCACCGCCCTGCACCGGTGGTGGCGTTTTCCGCTCGGCACCGTGTTCATCGTGGGGGCCGCCTTCGTCGTGATGATCTTCTACGTGATCGTCGCGGAGATCTTCGGGCGGCCCGGCGGGCCGGACGGCATGGCCACCCTCGGTACTCTGCCCGATCTCGCGGCCGGTTTCCTGTCGATTGCGGTGGCCCTTCCGCTGACGCTGCTGGCCGCACAGTGGATTCAGCGGCGCCCGGCCGGGACCCTGTCATCGGTGGCCGGGCGGATCCGGTGGCGATGGCTCGCGGTGTGTCTCGGCGTCGCGACGGTGACGATCGTCGTGTTTCTGACAGCGGTCACGGTGCTCTCCCCGGATTCCGGGCCCGACGAGTCACTGGCCGGCTGGGGGCCGTTCCTGGTGTCGGCGGCCGTGCTGCTCGCGGTGGTGCCGTTCCAGGCGGCGGCCGAGGAGTATCTGTGCCGTGGCTGGCTGCTGCAGGGGCTCGGCGCGTGGCTGCGCAGCCCCTGGCTGCCGATTCTGGTGCAGGCCGCGGTTTTCGCCGCTTTGCACGGATGGGGTACGCCGTGGGGCTTCGCCGACCTGATGATGTTCGGCATGGTGGCCGGCTGGGTGACGATCCGCACCGGTGGGCTGGAGGCCGCGATCGCGCTGCACGTCGTGAACAACCTGCTCGGGATGCTGGTGGCGGCGGCGTTCGGGCAGCTCACCATCGAGGAGACGGCGGCCGACATGCCGTGGTGGATGTTCGTGGCCGACGTGCCGGTCCTGATCGGATTCGCCGCGGTGATCGTGTGGCTGGCCCGGCGCCGGCGGCTGCACACGGCGAGCCCGATCGTGGCCTACGGCTTGGCCCACTGAGCCGCCAAAAAGGCTGATGAAAAGGGTATAAGCGCAGTGTCGGTAATTTCCGGGCGCTAACAAGATCAAAGCGGGCAAATACTGAGAAGAACGTCACTATCCGGGGCTGTTTTCTTGGCTCGCGGCCCATCGACGTGGTTACCGTCGGGCCGTCCCGCGACGCGGGCACTGTGGACGGACCGCCGAGTCCTGCCCCCGTCCGCAGACTCGATGCAAGGGCAGGAGCGGGGGACCCACTTTTCGACGGTGCGCGGGATGCGCGCCTTGGGGTGAAGCCGTGTGCACGCGGCCGGGCCAGCGAGAATTGTTCACGACGGTGGAGACCGCCTCGACGGTGTGACTCGAGGTAGGTCGTGAACATTCTCGTCCGCCCGAACCCGACAGCTCACCTCGCAGGCGTGGAGGATCATCCATGTCTGGTAGTAGACGAATCCGCCTTGCCCTGGTTCTGGCGACAGCCGGAATCACCGGAGCAGGCGTCCTGCTCGGCCCGGCCACCCCGGCTCAGGCCGCGCGCCAGGTCAACTGGGACGTCGTCGCCAAATGCGAGTCCGGCGGCAGGTGGCACATCAACACCGGAAACGGGTACTACGGCGGCCTGCAGTTCAGCCGCAGCACGTGGAAGGCCAACGGTGGCGGTAGGTACGCCCCGACGGCTGACCGGGCCACCAAGGCCCAGCAGATCGCGATCGCCAACAAGCTGCACGCCAAACGCGGGCTGAGCCCGTGGCCGGTCTGCGGCAAGAAGGCCGGTGTCTACAAGACGACGAAGACGTCGACTCCGAAGAAGAAGGCCAAGGCCACCGGCAAGACCTACGTGATCAAGTCCGGCGACACACTGGCCTCGATCGCCAGGAAATACAAGGTCAAGGGCGGTTGGCGTACGCTCTACGCGCTGAACAAGGACAAGCTCCGCAGTCCCGGCCTGATCTTCCCGGGCCAGCGCATCCGTCTCTGAGCCGGGTTCCGCCGAGCGGCGGCCGGGAGCGTCCATCGCCTCCGGCCGCCGCGCGCCACACGGTCATGATCGATTAACCGAGGCGGCCACCGATGGCCGCACCGGGATGCGGTCGAAGACCGCGTGGCCGCCGCCGGATCGTTTCGCGTGGTACATCGCGATGTCGGCCTGCTGGAAGAGCAGGTTCGAGTCCCCGTGGGCGAGCGCGACACCGATGCTCACGTCGATCGTCATGTCGATCTCCTCGACGATGAAGGTCTCGCGCAACGCCTCGCGGATCCGGTCGGCCACGGCGACCGCCGCCCGCTCGTCCACGTTCGGTCCGGAGACCACCACCACGAACTCGTCGCCGCCGAGACGGGCCAGCAGATCACCGTCCCGGGTGACCGCGGCGAGCCGCCGTGCGGCCTGCTCGAGCAGGTTGTCACCGGCCTGGTGCCCGTACGTGTCGTTGACCTCCTTGAACCGGTTGAGGTCGAGCAGCAGCAACGCGATCGGGTCGTGCCGGGGCGCGGCGAGCAGGATGTCCAGGTGTTCCAGCACCGAGCGGCGGTTCGCCAGCCCGGTCAGCGCGTCACAGCGCTGTGTAGTGGGCGAAGTCCCCCGCTCCCGTGGTGCTGGCCAGGAAGTCGACGACCCCCGCGGAGAACAGCGCGGCACCGCCCAGCCCCGCGATCGTCCCGTCCAGCACCACCCGCCGGCCCGAGACGTGCCTGCTGGTGAACAGCAGCACGCCCGCGTACGCCTGCGGGTAGAAGAGCAGCCACCCGGCGTCCGCCCGGGACGGGAACGGCGGCGCTCCATACCTCTCAGGTCGGCAGGTCAACCAGCCGAATTGAGGGCGTTTCCGTGGGCGCGCGATCTCGCCGGGCGCAGCACAGTCAGGGCCACCAGGAATCCCGTGGCCAGCAGTCCCGCCGACGTGGCGAACGCCAGCCGGTAGCCGCCGGTCAGTGCCTCCGCCTGGGTCCAGCCCGACGCCAGCAGCCCTTCGGTGCGGGAGGCCGCCAGCGTCGACAGCACCGCCACGCCGATCGCCATGCCGACCTGCTGGGTCGTGTTGAACAGCCCGGACGCGAGCCCCGCGTCGCTCTCCCGCGCACCGGACATGCCCAGCGTCGCCAGTGCCGGCAGCACCAGGCCGCCCCCGGAGATCAGCACCATCACCGGCAGGAGATCGGTGACGTACCCCGCCCGTACCGGAATCCGGGTCAGCAGCACCATCGCCGCGATCAGCAGCACCAATCCGGCGAGCAGCACCGTGCGCGCCCCGAACCGGGCACTGACCCGCGCCGACACGAGCAGCGACACGATCCCGATCCCGACCGCGGCCGGAAGCATGGCGAGTCCCGTCTCCAGAGCGGTGTAGCCGAGCACTTTCTGCATGTACAGCGCGACGAGGATCTGGAACGCGAACATCCCGGACAGGGCCAGCATCTGCGCCAGGTTCGCCCCGGTGACGTTGCGGGACCGGAGGATCCGCAGCGGCATCAGCGGATTGGCGGCGGTGGCCTGCCGGATCACGAACCCGGCCAGCAGTGCCGCCGACACGACCCCGGTCCACCACTGCGCGCCGCCCTGCACGACCGTGTAGATCCCGAGCATCAGCCCCGACGTGACCAGGGCGGCCCCGAGGACGTCGGCGCCCGCGGACAGCCCGAGTCCTCGGTCGCGGGGCAGCACCCGCACCGCGAGCACGATCGTGGCCAGCCCGATCGGCACGTTGATGAAGAAGATCCACGGCCAGCTCAGCGTGTCGGTGAGCACCCCGCCGAGCACCTGCCCGATGGACGCCCCCGCCGCGCCGGTGAAGCTGAAGATCGCGATCGCCCGGCCGCGGTCCGCGTCGTCGGTGAAGATCGTGACCAGGATGCCGAGCACCACGGCCGAGGCCATCGCGCTGCCGGCGCCTTGCAGGAACCGTGCCGCGATCAGCATGCCCGGCGTGCTCGCCAGTCCGGCCAGCAGCGAGGCGGCGGTGAAGACGGCGTTGCCGGCCAGGAACATCGCGCGCCGTCCGACCAGGTCGCCGAGTCGTCCGGCGAGCAGCAGCAGTCCGCCGAACGGGATCAGGTACGCGTTGACCATCCAGCTGAGGCCGGCGGGGGAGAACCCGACGTCCTGCTGGATCGCGGGCATCGCCACGGTCACGATGCTGCCGTCGAGAATCGTCATCAGCCCGGCGGCGGACAGGACGCCGAGCGCGGTCCAGCGATGCATGAAGAGCCTCCCCATCAGTGCGATGGGAAGGACGCTAGCAGATAGTTTTGTTGCAGACGATCCTGGACGGATCTACCTGGCGCGCTCCCGCGCCCGGCGACCACCCTCGACCGGCGTGGCCAGATGGCCCGTGGCCAGCCGGCTCAGCACCCGGACCAGCGCCTCCCGGTCCTGCTCGGAAATGCTGCCGAGGGCCTCCCGGTGCACCCCGTCGACGATCTCCTGACTGCGCCGCGCCACCTCCGCCCCCTCCGGCGTGACCGCGATGATCCGGGCCCGGCGATCCGTGCTCGACGGCCGCCGCTCCGCATAGCCAGCCTTCTCCAGCGCGTCCACGGTCACGACCATGGTCGTCTTGTCCATGTCGCCGAGCTCGGCCAGCTGGATCTGCGTCCGCTCCTCCTCCAGCGCATGCACCAGCACACAGTGCATCCGCGCGGTCAGCCCGATCCCGGCCAGCGCCGCCGCCATCCGCGTCCGCAGGACATGGCTGGTGTGATCCAGCAGGAACGACAGGTCCGTCTCGGTCCGGGCGGGCGCCATGGCAGTCATCCGCCCAGCGTAGCCGCCGTTGGATCCGAGACGGATAATCGCTTTCGGTACGATCCGCCGCTCCCGCAACCAGGAGCACGTACCCTCCTCGCGGTGGGAGGATCACCGAAGGCCGGTCCCGACGACCCGTCAGTGCCGGGCGCACTGCTCTGGGCGGTGCGCATCGGCGACGTCTGCGTGCTCGGCGATCTCACTCCCGGCCCGCGCTGGCACGAGTGGTACGCGGGCCTGCTCCCGGACGGCCGCTGCCTGACCCTCTGAACGGCGGCCACCGCGCCGCTCAGGAACCTCGCGGGGCGATCCCGAACCGCATCCGGACGATGGTTCCCTCCGCGGCGGCGATGGCGTCGACCTGGTCACACAGTCGTTCGACGATGGCGAGGCCACGGCCCCGGCGGGCCTCGGGCGTCGGCATCGGCCGGCCGAAGGCGCGCATCGGGCCACCGTCGATGACGTCGCAGACGACGTAGCCGTCCTCGGCGCGGATCCACACCCGGCCGCCGCCGGACGTGTGCTGCAAAGTGTTGGTGACCAGCTCACTGACGGCGATGGTCAGTGACATGACCTGGTCCGGGGCCAGACCGAGCCGTTCGGAACGGCGTTGCGCGAATGCCCGTACCCCCGGAAGGTCCTGGGCCTGGTGATAGCCCATCACCTCCGCGGAGGCGGCGGACGGGTCCGGCTCAGTCACGCTGATCAGCCTGCCTCGGCGTGGGCGGCCGGAGCAGTTCCAGGATGCCGGTGATCTCCAGGACGGTCGCGACGGCTCCGGTGACGTTGACGACGTGAAGAACGCCGCCGCGCTCCAGCGCGGCGTGGTGGGCGGTGACGAGCGCGTGCAGGCCGCTGGAATCCAGGAAACCCACGTCGGCAAGATCGACCATGACGGTACGGCTGGACCGCACCGCATCGACCAGGGCCGCGGTCATCTCGTCACGGCTGTCGAGATCGCAGTCACCGGCCAGGGCGACCACAAGGGAATCGGCGTCGCGCAGCGTGCGTGCTTCGAAACCCGACATGACGGTGTTCGCAGGCCTTTCCGGTGCGATGAGGGCGAGGTCCGGAACATCCCGGCCAGCATGATCGGCATGAACGGTGGGTGTCAACCGGCCACCACCCCGACCGGTGCCGCGCCGGTGAACTGGACGCACAGGATGACCGTGTCGTCGGCGAGTTCCCGGTCGCCGACCAGGCGGTCCACGACGTGCCCGCCCAATGTTGCCGCGTCCCGGCCGGAGAGGCTGCCGGCGGCGTCGGCGAGGCGTTGCAGACTCACGGTGAGCTGCTCGCCACGGCGTTCCACCAGGCCGTCGGTGAACCAGATCAGCACGGCATCGTCCGGGACCACGAGCTGGCCCTGGCCGTGCCCGGCCCCGCCGACACCGAGCGGCAGCGACCGGCCGTCCCACAGATAGGCGGCACTGTCGCCGGTGACCAGCAACGGCGGCAGGTGCCCGGCGCAGGCGTACCGCAGCAGGCGGGTGGCCGGGTCGTAGTCGGCGTAACCCACCGTCGCCGTCCTGGCGTCCGGGATGAGGGCGCTGGCCCGGTCGAGATCATCGAGAACCCGGCCCGGCGTGGGTGCGGTCTGCGCCAGGATGCGCAGCGCCGACTGCAGGCGTGCCATCGCCGCCGCCGCGGCCAGCTGATGCCCGACGACGTCGCCGACCGCGAACCCGATCCGGCTCCCCGGCAGGGCGAACACGTCGTACCAGTCTCCGCCCACCTGATGGGCCAGATCGGCGGGCCGGTAATCGGCGAACACCCGGATGCCCTCGAGCACACCGCCGAGGGCCGGAAGCAGGGCCAGCTGCAGCTGTTGCGTGGCATGGTGCTCGCGCTCGTAGATCTGCGCCCGGCGCAGCGCCTGCCCGGTCAGGCTCGCCAGAGCCTCGGCGAAGGCCAGGACGTCGGCGTCGGCGGCGTTCTCACGATGGAAACTGAAGGACAGCGCGCCCAGGGCACCGGCGTCGCCGCCGGTGATGGGTACGCAGATGGTGCTGTTGATGTCGAGCCGCTGGAAGGTCCCGTCGAGATGCGGATAGGCGGCCGCAGCGTCGGCTTGCGTCCGGTGGAGCAGGTGCCGCCCGGTACGGATGACGTCGCGCTGTGGTGTCGCGCCCTCGGCCGGAGTCAGCCGGTACCGCTCGGCCATGCCCGCGGGCCGGCTCGGAGACGTCCACAGAACCATCTCGCCGCTGCCGGGGGCGACGATGGCGACACTGCCGTGGTCGGCGATCAGGCCGATGCCCTCCCGGACGACCGCCTGAGCGATCTCCTCGGAGGTGGCAGCCTTGGCCAGGTCGGTGGTCAGCACCTGCAAGGCGTGCAGACGTAGCCGGGCGGCCCGTTCCACCGAGGTGTCCCGGCGAGCCCGATCCCGCTCGTCCACCCCGACCGCGAGGGTCCAGGCGCCCAGGATCGTGGTCGTCAGGAACAGCTGCAGCGTCATGGTGATCAGCTGGTCCGACGTCTCCAGTGCCGCCCACGGGCCGTGGCCGGTGCTGGTCATCAGGTTCGCCGTCACCGTGGTCGCCATGCCGGCCGTGAGGGTCACCACCAGCGACTGGCTGAAGGCCAGCGTGAACAGGACGAGGATGGGCAGGTAGAACAGCGGCACGTAATGCGGCCAGAAACCGATGACCGTCGCCGCCACCGCCGCACCGACGCACCCGACCCAGCGCGTGACCCCCGACCTGCCGTCTCGGCTGTACCGCCAGGCGAGGACACAGCCGGCCACGGTCAGTACGCCGGTCGCGTCACCGGCCCAGAAGGACACGAACGACTGCGGCCACGGCACGCCCAGACTCGCGGCCAGCAACGTGCCACCGATGATGGCACCGACCAGCGGCCCCGCACCGACACAGCACCCGAGGAAGACCACCAGGTCACGACGACGCCGCAGGTCCACCTCAGCCGGTAGGTACCGGCGCAGCAACGACGCCCCGACCAGCGGCTCGGCCGTGTTGGTGAGCGCGAAACCAGCCGCCCATCCCAGGGACATGCCGTGCGACACGTCCACGACGATCTCCGTGGCGGCCACCGCGGCCAGGATCCAGGGCCATCTGCGGCGGGGACTGAGCACCAGAGCCGACAGGGTGACACCGGCGGGCAGGAACAGCACGACGATCGCCGGAGCGCCGAAGCTGACGAACGCGAGGGAGGCGCCGGCACCGTACGCCGTCACCACCACGGCCAGCACCTGCCACAGCGGCGCACGGCCCGTCGTGCCGGCTGACCCGGTCACGGGTTCGCACACTCCACGGCAATGATGATGTCACCCGGCGAGGCAGCAGCCACGCAGGCTCAGCCGCAGGGGTGCCCTGCCGGTACCTCCTTCGTCAGTGACTCCCTCATCCCTGGCGGATCCGCTTCCATGAATCAGGAGATCCCGTCGTCACCACCGAGGAGAACTGATGCGTCAGGTCGTCATGCATTCGCCCGGCGATGTGCGTGTGGAACAGCGCGCCCAGCCGTCGATCATCAAGCCCACCGACGCCGTCATCCGCGTCTCCGCCGCCTGTGTCTGCGGCTCCGACCTGTGGCCGTACCGGGGGATCGAGCAGCTCAACGGCCCGGCGCCGATGGGTCACGAGTACGTCGGCGTGGTGGAGGAGGTCGGCTCCGAGGTCCGCGAGATCAGTCCCGGACAGTTCGTCGTCGGCTCGTTCTTCACCTCCGACAACACCTGCGAGATCTGCCGGTCCGGCTACCAGTCGCGGTGCCCGGACTTCGCACCCATCGTCAGCGAGACCGGCGGCGCGCAGGCCGACTACCTGCGGGTTCCGTGGGCCGACGGCACCCTGGTCGCCACGCCGGGCCGGCCGGACGCCGACCTGATCCCGTCGCTGCTGGCCGCCTCCGACGTGCTCGGCACCGGCTGGTTCGCCGCGGTCGCCGCCGAGGCCGGCCCCGGCCGGACGGTCGCGGTCGTCGGTGACGGCGCGGTCGGCCTGCTCGCCGTCCTGGCGGCCCGGCAGCTGGGCGCGGAGCGGATCATCGCGATGAGCCGGCACGCCGACCGGCAGAAGCTGGCGCTGGAGTTCGGCGCCACCGACATCGTCACCGAGCGCGGCGACGAGGGCGTCGCCAAAATCAAGGACCTGACCGGAGGGTACGGGGCACACTCCGTCATCGAGGCCGTAGGCACGCAGGAGTCGATGATGCAGGCGATCAGGTCGACCCGGCCCGGTGGCCACGTGGGCTATGTCGGTGTCGCGCACGGCGTGACGCTGCCGGGCATGGAGCTGTTCTTCTCCGGCGTGCACCTGCACGGCGGCCCGGCCCCGGTGCGCCGGTTCCTGCCGGAGCTCGTCGACCTGATCCTGCGGCGCGAGATCGACCCGGGCAGGGTGTTCGACCTGGAACTGGGACTCGACGACGCCGCCGAGGGCTACCGGGCGATGGACGAGCGCCGTGCCGTCAAGGCCCTGCTACGCCCCTGAACCACCTCCCCGGAAGGGAGACGGTGCCAGCTCGCCCGTCACCGAGGTTGGTCCTGCTCAACGCGGGTATGCGGCCGCCATGGAGCGACAGAGCAGCAAACACGGCCGCCACCTCGACGAGAGCATGAAGCAGGAGGTCCGCGGTCACGTCCAAGGCATCGCCGGCGGCCGGTCGGAGGAGTGGCACACACCCGAACCGGCCGGTGAGGACCAGCCCGAGGTGAGCCGGGTACCGAACGCCGACACCACCGCGGACCTCAGCCGGTTCGGACGTTACATCGGTCTTTCCAGCATGCCGGGGGACCGGGAGGCACTGCGTCGTGGCGCCGAGACGCTGGCGGCTCCCGACGATGTGCTCGCCGACCTCGACCGGCTGCCCGACGGCCAGGTGTTCCACACCGTCACCGAGATCTGGGCGGCTCTCGGCCGCGGCCCGGCCGACCGGCGCGCGGGCGCCGTTTCCTAGAGATTCTCGCTGAGTACGGTGCCGGCCACGACGGTCAGGTGAGCAGTTCCTCCGCGCCCGCGGCTGCCATCGGCGGGGTGGCCGGCCGGTGACCGCCTACCCGGGACCGCAGTTGATCTCCTGCTCAGCTGCGGTCCTGCGGCGCCAGCATCGGTGTGAGGCCCGTGGCGGCGGCGACTCTGCGGATGACGGGGTTCAGGCCGGTCGCGGTCACGGTGATGTGGCGGGCCTGCGCGGCCTCGTACACCGCGAGCAGGACCCGGATGCCGGCCGCGTCCAGGAGTGGTACGCCGGCCAGATGCAGCGTGACCCGATGGCCCGCGGCCTGCCGGCAGACCATGTCCAGAAGGGCGGTCCGTAGCCCACCGGCGTTGTCGCGGTCGACCTCGCCACGGATACGGATCTCGAGGTGGACGGCCGACACCATGGTGGTGGTGATGTCGAAGGCCTCCGGGTCGTGGTGGTGCTGCCCCGGCCAGTGCGGAACACAGTCGGTCAGCAGGCCGTCGCGCAGCCACGCCAGAACCCGTGACTGGATGCGGGAGACCTGCATCTGCGAAACGCCGATCTCGGCGGCGATGTCGGCCTGGGTACGGCCGCCGTAGAAGCGTGCGATCACCACATGCCGTTCCCGTTCGGGCAGACGGGCCAGCATGTCGGCGACCGTCAGATTGTCGGCGACCTTCTCCATCGCCGGGTCGGGCTGGCCGAACAGGTCACCGAGCTGGGTGTCGCCGTCGCCGACCGGCGTGTTGAGCGACTGCGAGCGATAGGCGGCCGCGGTCACGCGCGCCCGATCGAGGTCGCCGATGGTGATGCCGGCACGTTCTGCCGTCTCGCCGCCGGTGGGCCGGCGGCCGAGTTCGCGGGCCAGGTCGGACTCGTGCCGGGCGACCGCCATCGACAGTTCCTGCATGGGGCGGGGAACGTGTACGGCCCAGCTGCGGTCGCGGAGGTGCCGTTTCAGCTCACCGACGATGGTCTGGATGGCGTAGGCGGTGAAGGATCCCCGGTCCGGGGCATATCGGTCGACGACCTTGACCAGGCCCAGCCGGGCCACCTGTTCCAGATCGGCCAGCGGCTCGATGGCGCCCCGGTACCGGCGGGCGAGGCGGTCGGCCATCGGCATCGCGGCTCTCACCATGCCGTCGCGCAACCGGCGTGCCCGTACCCCGTCCGCGTTTTCCCTGGCGTACGCGTAGCGTTCGGCTATCTCGTCGAGATTCTCGAGCTCGATGTCGGCCTTGAGCAGCATGTGGTCTCCTTCTAGCCGGCCCGTCCCCGACACTTGCCCCCCTCGGCCCCGGCGAAACGACATCGGCCGGACAGCCTTGGGGTCGTGTGCCGGCGGCCGGACCGAGTGGCGCGCCGCCCGGATCGTTGACCGGCCCGTCGGTTTCTGATTCCGGCTCTTCCGGCGATGACCGGGGGCTCACCGGACTGACCGGACATCGGCCGGCGAACCGCTATCCGAGCATGACCGGTGTGGACATCCCGCGTTCGTGGTGGACCAGCGACGAGTCACGTTCCTCGCCGCGGGTGGTGTTCGTGACCGGAGGTTCCCGGCGCCTGACCCCGTCACCGTGCGGGCGTTTGCCCGGTTCCGGAGAGGGAAACCCGCCCCATCCACCGAGGAAGGGCGGACGGTGATGACGCATCGCGACGTGGTCGTGATCGGCGGTTCGGCGGGCTCTCACAAACCGCTGGCACAGGTGCTGGCGCGGTTCCCGTCCGACCTGCCGGCGGTCGTGCTGGTGGTCGTGCATGTGGCGCCGGGGGCGCGGGCCACGCTGGCCGAAACCCTGGCCCGGGCGTGTGCCCTGCCGGTGCGGCCGGCGGTCGACGGTACCCGCCTCGAACCGGGCGCCGTGCACGTGGCGGTGCCGAACCGGCATCTGCTCGTGGACGACTGCGCCGTACTGCGGGTCAGTGACGGCCCGAGGCAGAATCTGGTGCGCCCGGCGGTGGACGCGTTGTTCCGGTCGGCCGCCCGGTGGTGCGGTCCACGGACGGTCGGCGTGATCCTGTCGGGCAGCCTCGACGACGGATCGGCGGGCCTGGCCGCGATCGCTGCGGGAGGCGGGGTCGCCCTGGTGCAGGACCCCGCGGAGGCCCGTTTTCCCGGCATGCCGACGGCTGCGCTGCGTGTCGTGCCTGATGCGGAGACGCTTCCGGGGTTCGACCTCGGTGACATGATCGCGGAGGTGGTCGGCAAGCCGGTCACCGCACAGAGCCGGCCGCCGGAACCCCTGATCTGGGAGACCGACATGCTCGCGTACGGCGCCTCCAGGACTCCTGATCACGGGCAGGCCGTGGAGCTCGGCTGCCCGGAGTGCCGCGGCGGCATGTATGTGGTGCGTACCGGTCTGGCCGACCACTACGTCTGTCACGTCGGCCACTCGTACTCGCCACAGTCGCTGCTCTCGGTCCGCGACGACAACATCGAGGAGGCGGTCTGGACAGCGGTCAGCGCACTGCTGGAGAAAGTCGTGCTCCTGAAGAAGCTGGCCGAACGGGCGCAGGCGGCAGACGACATCGAGGCAGCCGAGAAGCACCGGGCCGAAGCCGGCCGCGCGAGCCGCGCAGCGACGGTGCTGCGGAACAATCTGCACTTGTCGGACGCCGAGAATCCCGTGGCCCACCTTCTCGGTCACTCGTACTGAGACGCCGTGCTCGTTGCCGGGCGGCATGAGGCAGACTGCCCGAGGGTGGTGACGAGGGAGGACGGCAGTGGGCGGTATGGATGCGCTGGGACGGCTGCTGCGGCAGTCCCACCACGCCCGGCCGGACGACCTTCCGCAGATGGCGATGCGAGCCGCCCCGCTGGCCGGCGCAACCGCCATGATCATCTACCTGGTGGATCATCAGCAGCGCGAACTGCTGCCCCTGCTCGCCGGTGACGCACCGCCCCGGGACCGTGTGATGATCGACGGCACGCTGGCCGGGCGCGCATTCTCCACGGTCGCCGCATGCACCAGCGACTCCGGACCCGACGGTGCCCGATTGTGGCTGCCACTGATCAACGGCGCCGAACGCCTCGGCGTGATCGAGGCCGTGCTGCCCGGCACACCCGCTGAAACAGTCGTGGAGGACTGCGCGACGGTCTCCAGCCTGCTCGCCGAGCTTGTGGTGACCCGCAATCTCTACAGCGACACCATCGAACGCCTGCGCCGCCGCGAGCCGATGCGCCTGGCGGCCGAGATGCTCCGCGCCCAGCTGCCACCGCTGACGTTCTCCACCGGCCACCTCATGATCAGCGGCGTTCTGGAACCGTGCTACGACGTCGGCGGAGACGCGTTCGACTACGCCGTCAACGGCGACATCGCCCATCTCGCGCTCTTCGACGCGGTCGGTCACGGCTCGGCGGGCGGGATGCGAGCCGTCACGCTGGCCTCCCTCGCGCTGGCGGCCTACCGCAACGCGCGCCGCGACGGCCTGGACCTGACCGACACCTATCACCGCATCGACCAGGCTATCCACGACCATGACCGGCGCGGCCTGATCACCGCCGTCCTCGCCGAGCTCGACCAGCGCACCGGGCTGCTGCAGGTCATCTCCGCCGGGCACCCCGGCGGGGTGGTGATCCGCCAGGGCAAAGCGGTCAAGGTCCTGCCGACCCCCACAGCCCTGCCGGTCTCGCTCGGTCACCACCGGCCACCGGTCGTGGTCGAGGAGGCGCTGGAGCCCGGCGACCACGTACTGCTCTACACCGACGGCATCACCGAGGCGCGCTCCGTCGACGGGGATCGGTTCGGCATCGATCGGCTCGTCGACTTCACCGTCAAGGCCATCGCCGACCAGCTCCCGCTGCCGGAGACGGCCCGCCGGCTGGTGCACGCGATCCTCGACTACCAGGACGACTGCCTGCAGGACGACGCCACCGTCCTGCTCACCCGATGGAGCAGCCCGGCTCCTCCCCGATCCGACACCGAACTGCCCGAATCCGACAACCACGCGCCCTTCCGTAACGGCGCCTGAACGCGGGGAGCGTTTCGGGTGATCATCCATCTCCTGCTGGAAGCGCCCCTGAGCCGAGGTGCCGGCGTGCAGAAACGGGTCGTCACGAAACTGCGGGTTTCGGTAGCTTCCATGGATGCAAATCAACGGGGATAAATATATGTGGCGTCTGGTCGCGGCAGCGACGACAGCGCTCCTGACCGCGGCCGGAGGCCTCACCGCCGCACCTCGACCCGCCACGGCCGCACCGCCCGTGACGATCTCGGCGGTGTCCGGGCCCGGCCGGCTTGTCACCGTACCGGCGGTCCGGGTCGCCGACGCCGCGACCATTGCGGCCGGCGGCACCCTCGACCTGTCGATCACCGACCATCTGGGGCCGGCCGCGGGCACATCGACCGGAGCAGTGATCAACGTCAGCGCCCGCGCCACCGCCGCGGGCACACTCACTGCCGGCCCCGGCGGGGCGAGCCCGGCCACCCTTCACCTGAATGCGAACCACTGGACCCGTGGATCCTTCATGGTCAGCGTCGACAGTGCCGGGCACACCGTACTCACCAACAACGGCACCGTCCCGGTGGAGGTCTCCGCCGACGCCGTCGCCTACGTGATCGGCACGGCACCGCCGGACGCCATGACCTTCCACCCGCTGACCTCGGCACCCGCGATCACCAGGCTGTCCGTTCCCGCTGGTGGAGCCGCCACCGTCACGCCGGCTGCCGCGGGCCTGCCCCGCCGAAGGGGCCGGGGCGTATGCCCTCAGCGTCTCCGCGACCGGCACCCAGGCCGGCCAGGTGGCCGTGCGGGCAGCCGGTGCCGCGGTCGCGCTGCCCCAGCTGGAACTGGCCGGCAACGCCGGTCTCACCGCAGTCGCGACCAGCTCGGTTGTGGTCGCGCCCGGTGACGGCGGCGCCCTCACGGTCACGAACAGCAGTACCGCCGCGGTGACCGTCGACGCGTACATCAGCGGCTTCTATGCCCGGCCGACCGCGAGCGACCCCGGCCTCAACATCACACCGATACCGTCGGTGAGAGTCCTCGACGACACGAGCATCACCGCGTTCGCCTCGGCCACCGCCACCCTCGCCGGCCGGCAGGGCGTCCCCGCCGACGCCGCGGGCGGCTGCCTGAGCGTGAACACCGAACCGTCGCAGGGCACCGGTTCGCTGGTGGCGTACCCGGCCGGAACGAACCGCCCGGGCGCGGTCAGCGCCTCCTATGGCACGACACGGCGCACGAACACCGTCGTTCACACCTCCGCGGGCACCGGCGGGATCGCTATCACCAACATCGGCATCAGCCCGGTACGAGCCACCGCCGACCTGACCTGCTACTTCAGCAAGCAGCGCCGGCCCGAGCCGCCGCAGGACGTGACAGCCGCCGCCGGTGACCGCTCCGCCGTCGTCTACTGGCGGCCCGGCACCAGCGACGCACCCGTCACCGGGTACACGGTCACGACCTCGCCCGGTGGCAGGACGGTCACCGTGCCGGGCAGTGCCACCTCCGCCCGGGTCGACGGGCTCACCAACGCGACCGTCTATGCATTCACGGTCACCGCCCGCAGCGCCATCGGAACGTCGGATCCCTCGGCCCCGGCGTCAGCGGAGCCCGCACCGCCGCCCACCCTCGGCGCCCCGTTTGTCACCTTCGTCTATCCCCGCGACGGCGCCGCAAGAGTGGCCTGGTCACCCCCGGCCGAAGGCATTGCGGGTGTCGTCGGCTACCGGATCACCGCTCAGCCCGGCGGCACGACCACGACGGTCTCCGGAACGGCCACCGAAACGATCATCACCGGCCTGACCAACGGGACGACCTACACCGTCACGGTCACCGCCCTCAACGGCAACGGCCCCGGCGAGGCGTCGCCGCCCTCCGAACCGGTCACCCCACGCGCCGCGGACGTACCCCTGCCACCGGCCGGCCTGCTCACCGTCGCCCTCGCCGAGGCGGCCGACGTCCAATGGGTCGCTCCCGCCGACGGCGGCGCACCGATCACCGGTTACACGGTCACGGCCGAGCCCGGCGGCCATCGGCTCACCGTGGCTGCCGGCACCACTGTCGCCCGGATCACCGGGCTGATCAACGGCACGACCTATGCGGTACGGGTGACCGCCACCAACAAGGCCGGCACCGGTTCGCCGGCCGAGGCCACCGGAGTGCAGCCGGCGGCGGCACGTGTTCCCGCGGCCCCGGTCGACCTGCGTGCCGGTGCCGCCGCCACCGGTGCGGTCGAGGTCCGCTGGAACGCCCCGGTCGATCCCGGCACCTCGTCGATCACCGGTTACACCGTCACCGCTTCCCCCGGCGGGCTGACCACCACGGTGACCAACACCTCGGCCCGCATCACCGGACTCGACCCGGACACGAGCTACACCTTCACCGTCTCCGCGGCCAACAGCGCTGGCACCGGCCCGGCGACCTCGACACCGTCCGCTGTACGGCCACAGCTCTCGCTCAAGGCCGCACCCCGCCTGATCACCTCTGACGAGGCCGCCACCCTGACCCGGCTGTCCGGCACCACGCTGGTGTTCGCCAATCCGCCGGCCTCGATCACCGCACTGACCAGCGGCACCATCGTGATCGTCCCGGTCACTGCGGTCAGCCCGCGAGGGCTGCTCGGCACGGTGACCTCGGTGTCCGGTACCGGCGGCATCGTCAGCGTCACCACCCGGGAGACGCCGCTGACCGACATCTTCGATCAGGCCGACCTCAGCGCCGCCACCGAGATCGGTGACCAGGACATCATCGACGTGGTTGCGGAGTCCCCGGCGATTCGGCTGCGCCAGCCCACGATCAAGGGCAAGACCCTGTCGCAGGGAGCGAAGGCGGCCGCGCTGGGAACCGACATCGGCATCCGTGACGGCCACCTGATCGCCGAGATCGGCCTGTCCCTCAACACCGAGCAGGGACAGGACCCCCTGAACAACGCCGACCGGATGCCACCGGTCGGCGGTCGTCTCGAAGCCAACCTCGATTTCGCACCGCACCTCGACAACTCCATCACCGTCTCGGGCGGCGACGTGAGTACCCACCACCTGAACCGGATCGCGTTCAAAGCCGAACTGCGGGCCAAGGTCGGTGCCATGATCACGGGCGAGCGCGAACTGCCGGGCCTCAGGCTGCGAGCACGATGCTTCAACATCCAGGCCGGGCCGGTGCCGATCGTCGTCTGCCTGGAACTCAACGTCCGGCCGCGGTTCACCATCGACGGATCGGTCGGTCTCACCGCCGCGCTGAGCTTCGGCCGGATCGTCGGCGCGGAGATGGCGACCCGCAACGGTGCCGTCACCGACCTGCACGGCATCAACGACGCGTTCACGCCGGCCCGGCACGACCTCGACGCGTACGGCGACAGCAATGCGACGATCGCGGTGCCGGTCGAGGCCAATGTCTACTTCTACAACACCGCCGGCCCTGGTTTGATCGTGCGCCCCTACCTGCAGCTCAAGGTCGACACCACGCAGGACCCGTGGTGGGAGGTGCGGCTCGGCGTCACTCTGGGCGTCTTCCTCCGCAGCCGCGAGTTCTTCGGCCACAGTTTCGACTTCAGCCGGGAGGACCTCGCCAACTTCTTCGTCACCGTCGCCAAGGCCGACGGGGCGTTCTTCGGCCTGAAACTCGACCCGGAGGACGCCGACGTACTGCCCGGCCAGCCCGTCACGTTCACGGCCACCGGCGCCCAACTGCCCAGCACCCCCGCCGTCGACTGGCGGCTGGTCTCCGGACCGGGTGTTGTCGGCGCCGACGGGACGTTCGTGTCCCCGCTGGCCGGCACCGCGGTGATCGAGGCATACAGCGCACCGACCGACTGGCACCGGGAACTGCGGGCACGGGCGGTCGTCAACATCACCGGATCGACCCGCCCCGGGCCGCCGCAACAGCCGCACGCCGCTCCGCGGCCGCTCGCGGCCCAGGTCAGCTGGCAGGCCCCGATCACCGACGGGCGCTCACCCATCGTCAGGTATGCGGTCGTGCCCCTCCCGGACGGGCCGGTCACCTACGTCCCGGGCGCGCAGACAACCGCGACAGTGGCCGGCCTCGCTGCGGACACGCCGTACCGATTCCAGGTGTACGCGATCAACGCCATCGGCCAGAGCGGCGCCTCGGTGGCCACCGACGCGGTCAGCCCCGTCGCCGGAGTACGTCCCACCGGTGACGTCTTCAACATCGCCACCGATGCCGACGGCGTCGCCAACACCAGGCACATCTACAACACGACGCTGTCCGGTGACGGCCGGTACGTCTTCTTCGACCTGGACACCAACGACGCCATCGCACCACGTGAGGTCTACGACGGGCCCGGTGGTGACCCCGAGAGCCCCATCGGCGGCGGCCGGGTGCTGGTCCGCAAGGACCGGGTCACCGGCGAGATCATCGTGGTGTCCCGCGACACCGACGGGCACACCCCGATCAGAATCGACGGGACCACGACCGACGCCAGCTACGACGGCAACCGGATCCTTTTCGTCACCGACAGCTGGGTCGACGGGGAGCCCCACAGCCGGGTCCTGCTGCACGACATCGCCGCCGGCCGGACGGTGGTCTACAGCGACGACACCATCGACGACGTCCAGAACCTGTTCCTCGTACGCAACGGGGCGGGCGCCATCGTTCACGGACACGACACCGCATCGGGATCCTCTGCTGAACAGCAGGTCTTCATCATCGACGCTCCCGGCGCGACGCCGAGAGCCATGCCGTGCCCACCCGAGTTCTGCGACCTGGTGACCGGTCCCGCTGAGAGCGACGACGTCCACGCCGACCAGAACGGCACCGCGGTGCTCTACACGCTGCGCTACAAGGACGACGTGCTCCGTTACGACGTGGTCGACGGATCGACGACGAACCTCACCCAGAAGTACGAATCCCCCTGGGAGGAGTCGACACTCTCCGACCCGGTCATCTCCCGGACCGGAGAGTTCATCGCCGCCGAGTACTCCTACTGGGACGGCTTCACCGCCCCCTACAACTGGTACGGCCTGGTGCGGGCCCCGGGCGCGACAGGGCCGATTCAGATGTCCGACGTCATCAAACCGTTCGACGAGGGGATCTGGGTGAGACCGTTCTCGATCAGCGAGGACGGCCGGATCATCGGCTACACGACCACCATCTCGCTGCTGTCGGATCCGAACTGGGGCTACGAACGAGTCGTGTTGTACGACACCGCCACCGGCGAGGAGTACGAGCTCGCCGCCGGGCAGTACCTTGCGGTCTCCGACATGGAACTCGCCGACAACCCCACCGTCGTCGTCTGGCAGCAGGAGGGCAGTGACGCCATCATGGCCCGCGAGCTGGGCGGTGCGTAGGCGCTGATCGGTCAGGGCCCGGCCACGCCGCTCGGCTGGGGCCTGACCGGCTCCTGGCAGGTCCAGGAGACTGTGCCGCTGATGGCGGCGCCGGGCAGGCCGCCCTCACCGGTCTTGGCCAGCTTCCCGAAGGTCCAGGTGCCGCCACCCTTGCCGTCGGTGGTGGCCGTGCCGGCGGTGCTGTTCGACCAGGTCCCGTAGACGGTGCCGTCGATCGCGATGTTCGGCCGCGAGCCGGGCGCGGCGAGCTGGTCCTTCGGGTAGGTGCCGGGTCCCGCGTAGCCGGAGACCCGCATCTCCATCGTGACCTTGTGACCGTCGACCGGGCCGTCGAGCAGCCCCGCCGCCAGGTACTGCCCGTCGGCGGTGCCCTTCGCGTACTCGTCGCAGTACTCCAGGAAGTGTGCGCCGCCGGACGGGGCGAGCGCGGTGGCCGTACCCCTCAAGGTCTTTGCTCCGGTGATGTCGAAGGTGAGGGTGACCCTGGGGGCGATGGAGAGGGCGACCTCGTCGGAGATCTCGCTGCCGGGAGGCCCGGTGTCGAAGATCGGGCCGGGCCCGGCCTCGGCGCTGCCGCATGCGGTGAGGGTGGCGACCGCGATGACGGCCATCAGGGCCGAGGCGGTCCGTCGAGCGCTGAACATGTTGTCTCTCCTTGTCTGACCTGTGCGGACAGCATGGAGAGAACCGCCAAAGAAACACCAAAGACCGGGCAGCCGGCCCGTTTCTCAGTATCGGCGGCGCAGGACGAGCATGCTGTGCGACTCGGCCAGTACCGCCGTCTGCGCTTTCACGGTTTGCTCGGCGTCTTCTCCGGCCCCGGTCCGTGTGGTGTCCAGGACGACCTCCCACATCTGACCGAACTCGGTAGGCGGCAGCATGAACTCGGCGTCGTTCGGTGAGGCGTTGAACATCAGCAGGAACGAGTCGTCCCGGATGGTCCCGCCGAGCGCATCAGGTTCATGGATGCCGTCGCCGTTGAGGAACACCGCCAGGGTGCGGTCGGCGTCGGCGTCCCAGTCGTGTTCGGTCATCGATCTGCCGTCACGGCGTAGCCAGGCGATGTCCGGCAGCGCCGAGTCGCCGGCCGGCTGGCCGGTGAAGAACCGCCGCCGCCGGAAAATCGGGTGGTCGGCCCGGAGCTTGAGCAGCCGCCGGACGAAACCGGTGAGCACGTCCTCGTTGCGGGCCTCGGCCCAGTCGACCCAGGAGATCTCGCTGTCCTGGCAGTAGACGTTGTTGTTGCCGTGCTGGGTACGGCCGAGTTCGTCGCCGTGGGCGATCATCGGGACGCCCTGGCTGAGTAGCAGGGTGGCCAGGAAGTTCCGCTTCTGCCGCTCGCGGAGCACGATGACGTCGGCGTCGTCGGTCTCGCCTTCGACACCGCAGTTCCACGACCGGTTGTGGCTCTCCCCGTCGCGGTTGCCCTCACCGTTGGCGTCGTTGTGCTTCTCGTTGTAGGAGACCAGGTCGTGCAGGGTGAACCCGTCGTGCGCGGTGACGAAGTTGATCGACGCGATCGGGCGGCGGCCGTCGTTGGGGTGTTGGATCGTCATGCCCTTGACGTGCGCCTCGTAGATGACGGTCTGGTGGAACGGCATCTTCAGCGGCCGGTCGTTGTTCCAGTCGAAATACGGGTTGATCACCACCGACCGCGGTGAGAAGTGCACCGAATCAGCGTCGTTGTACGAGTCGACGTCGCCGAAATCGTAGGAGTAGAGCGCCTGATCCCACTCGTAGGTGCCGTCGATCGCCTTCGCGTACGGGTCGAGCAGCAGTTTGCTCGGATTGCAGCGCAGCCCGTTCGCCGGCTCGTAGTGGCCGTGGACCCGGTAGCCGTAGCGCTGGCCCGGCACCACCCGGGGCAGGTAGCCGTGCCAGACCAGCGCCTCCCGCTCCGGCAGGTCGATGCGGGTCTCCTTGCCGTCGTCGTCGAACAGGCACAACTCGACGCGGGTGGCCGCCTCGGAGAAGAGCGCGAAATTGGTGCCGCCGCCGTCATAGGTGGCGCCCAGCGGGTACGGGTTGCCCGGCCAGATATGCATGGTTCCGCCACCGTTCGTTGTCTCATGATCACCGCAAACCGGGACAGGGCTACCCGCCCGAACCGCTGGTAAACGCGGATGGCCGCTGACGTCGGAGGTGCCCGGTGGGATGGTGATCCGCAGCACCTGGAAGCAGGCCACGGGTTCCGGCGGAGTGGCGGCGAGTTACAGGATTCTGTTGCGGCGGGCGATCAGCACCGCTTCGGTACGGCGGGTGGCGCCCAGCTTCCGGTAGATCGCTCGGGTGTGTGCCTTTATGGTGCTGACCGACAGGCCGAGGCTCGTCGCGATCTCAGCCGCGGTGAGCATGGTGGACAGGTAGCGCAGCACCTCGGTCTCCCGTTCGCTGAGCGCCACCGGCGGCGGCCCGTCGTCCGAGCCGGCACCGATCTGGCGAACGTCGTCGATGAGGTCCGCGATCAGTGGCTCGCCGGCAGAGGTGAGCAGCCGCAGCCGGCGGAAGAGCCCGTCCAGCCGGGCGTCGGCCATTGCCGCGAACGGTCGCCGGATGCCCTCTCTGGCGGCGATGGTGACCGCGTCGGCCAGTTGGTCGGTGGCTCGGATGCCCTGCCCCCGTGCGTCGGCCACCAAGGCGGCAAGGATTCGGGCCTGAACCTGGGTGCTGGTGTCGCGTTCGTCGACCGTGGTGACGGTCAGGATTTCCTCAGCGCGTTGCTGGTTGCCCCGCAGGTAGGCCGCACCGGCCAGCAGGACCTGCTCGGGCGGGCCTGACGCCGAGCCGGCGTAGCCCTGCTCCACCTGGTCAGGGTGACCGGCGGCCAGGTTGAGGTGGGCCATGCCCTGGGCCAGCCAGCGGTCGATCGCGGGGACGTTCAACCGTGGGCCCCGCTCGCGGGTGGCCTCGACATACAACTCGCGGGCTGTGTCGAAGGACCCGCGGGCGACGGCCAGTCGGGCCCGGACGCCCAGCATGATGAGTCGCTGGGCTGTCTCCGGGTCGCTGAGGTGGGCGCGGGCGCCGTCGCGGCTCGCTCGTTCGGCGCCGTCGAGGTCCTGCCCGGCCAGCCGGACCAGGGCCAGGGCGAAGTGGGCGGCGACGGTCTGCAGCGCATATCGCCACCCGCGCCGGTCGGCCTGGTCGAGCGCGTCCGATGCCAGCTTCCCGGCCTCGTGCACCGATCCGTACATGGCCTGCATCAGCGCCAGATGCCCGGTCGCGTTGATCTCGGTGAGTTCCACACCGGCCCCGCGGGCCGCATTCGACCCGGCCCACAGGTCGCGTTCGGCCTCACCCGTGCGTCCCGTCCACAGCAGCGCCAGGCCACGATTGTTCAGCGCGATCGCTCGGCTCTGGGCGATTGCGGGTACGGCCGTGGACCGCGCGCCGGCCAGGATCTCGAGCAGACGGCCGGTACCGTCGATCACGGCGGGCATGTCACCGACCACCCGGTCCGCGGCGAGCCTCAGCGTGTACGACAAGATCTCGACCGGTTCACGCTCGGCATCCGGCCGGTTCTGCGAACGCGCCCGAGCCCCGTCCAGCCGGGCGGGAATCGCCGCGTAGTCACCGGTGTGGAACATCATGAGCGCAGCGCAGATCATCAGTTCCGGGGTGCTGGCGAATTCGGCGGCCGGCACGCCGCGAAGGATCTTGACGAGGGCCGGACGGCGTGCCGAGACGATCAGTGGGCCCGCCTCGACCACGATGAGCCGTCCGACGTACGCCCAGTCCCGCGCCTCCACGGCGTGAAACAGGGCCTCCATTATCGAGTTGTTCGCCATGTGCCAGCTCGCGGCCCTGCGGTGCAGCTCGGGCACCATCGCCGGGATCTCCGACCGCAAGCGGTGCAGCAGCATGTCGCGAAGCAGGTGGTGGTAGCGGAACCAGATCGCCCTGGTGCCCAGCCGGACGACGAATTCGTTGTCCCGTTCCAACTGTTCGAGGGTGCGCTGAGCGTTGCCGCCGTATGTGATGGCGTCGGCCAAGCCGGCGCACAGGTTCTCGCAGATGCTGGTCTGCAACAGGAACCGCCGCTGCTGCCGGGTTCGTCCGGCGAGCACCTCCTGGGCGAAGTAGTCGTCGACCGTGCGCAGGTCGCCGACGATGTCGGTGACCTGCGCACGGTCGTGCCCGGCCAGATACGCCGCGCTGAGCTGGAGCCCGGTGGCCCAGCCCTCGGTACGTCCGAGCAACGTGGCCACCTCGTCGGCGGTCAGGACGAGCCCGTGCCCGGCGGTCAGGTCGATGGTCTCCTGGCGGGTGAAGGCGAGGTGCTCGGTGCGGATCTCGGTCATCTCCCCGGCGGCCCGCAGCTGGTGCAACCGCAGCTGTGGCTCGGCCCGGCTGACCAGCACCAGCCGCAACGACGGCGGCAGCCGGCGCAGCATCTCGCTCAGCTCGCGCAGGACGTCGGCGTCGTTGATCTCGTGTACGTCGTCGATGACCAGAATCGTGCCGAGTGGTAGCCGGGCGAAGCCCGTCGCGAGCCAGTTGCCGCGTTCGCGCTGGTCAGCCGGGATCGAACCGGGCTCGGCGAGCGGGTTCCCCGAGGTGATCACGTCGGCTGTCCGCAGCGCGGCGAGCACGTACGCCCAGAACAGTTGCGGATCGTTGTCATGCGTGTCGGCGGTCGACCAGGCGATCCCGTCGCGGCCCTCCGCCCAGGCCGACACGGCCATCGTCTTGCCCCAGCCCCCGCCCGCGCAGACCAGCGTCACCGGGTGGCGTACGGCCGCGTCGAGCAGCGTGGTCAGCCCGGTCCGTTGCACAGCCGAGCGCATCTTCCGCGGACGCGACGTCTTGGCCGCGGCCGAAGGCGGCATCCTCACTACCACTCCTCAGCGTCACCCCACCGGCCTCTGCGACCACCACCAGGGTCACCCGACGATCCGATCGTCCCGTTCAAAGCGGACCCGTTCGGGATGAGTCGGTTCCAGGAGTCTACGAACCATCCGTGCCACTCCGGTGTCCTGAAGGCGCTGGCGGCCATTGCCGGGAACGTTATATCTGCTCGGGTGGCAGCAGTTCGGGCACGTCCCGGACCATCTGGTCGCGCAAGGAGTCGCGTAGAGCGATCAGCCTGGTGGTGAGTCGGTCGATGTCCTCGCGTGCCGCTGTCCGGTCGCTGACGATCCGGCCGACCGCTTCGGTGTGCCGAGCCTGGGCGTTGCTGTCGATCGTGGAAGCCAGCAATTCCGCCTCACCGAGAAGCTTGTCCGCTTTGGTGCGCGCGACGCTGAGCAACTCCTGCGCATCCCGTTCGGCCTCACGGATGTGCTGGTCGGCGAATCGCTGAGCGATGACGACGAAGTCACCGGGCCGTTCAGTGGGTGATCGAGCCGCCGTCCGGTGGTGTTCCAGCTCGGCCCGCACGTTCCGGGTGTGCTCCTTCGCTCGTGCCAGTTCCCGCCGGAGCCGCTCCAGCTCGGCGGCCAGTTCACGCTTCGAGGGGCGGTTGTGGCGCAGTTCGCCGCGAAGGCCGTGGTTCTCCGCCTCGATCCGGTCGATCTCCCGGAACGCCTCCGCCATGAAGGCGTCGACCTCGCCCTTGTCGTAGCTGCGAGTACGTACCGAGGACAGCCGGAAGGCCTTGTGGCCGGTGCCGGCCGGCGCCGACGAGACCCCGGCTCTCTCATACGAGCCCGCCCGGCCCGTCACGACGATGCCTCCGGCGTGCGCCTACACCCATGAATTCGTGGATCCGTCATTTCCGCCGGCCTTTCTGACGCCGGATGCCCAGAAGATCTGTGGCGGTCCGGATCGGCCGTCCAGCAAGTTTACTTTCGCCGAGAGACCGCAGTGCTTGACGAGCTGTTGCCGCGCCCGGAGAGGCATATCGATATCTACCGCGGTACCGAGGTTCCAGCCGGTTGCGCGAAGGCAGGATTCGCTTGGTGACGAACAGCGCGGCGAGGACGAGAACGGCGATGACGGCGACGAGCACGGGCGTCCCGATAGCCGTCGGGTCGGCATCGCTTCGACCGGCTCTCGGCAACGTCTGCGCAGTGGCGGCCGATGCGGTTGCCGCCGGCGCCTTCGCGGTGGGCAGTGCGGCGAAATTCACCATTCCGCTGCTCTCCAGCAGAGTCATGTGTGTCATGACGAACTGATTGGCGCGTTGAGCGAGTTTACGAACCGTATCGTTGCGTGTACTGGACCGGATCATTGCTATGGCCGGAAAAATATTTCCATGTGCCGCCCGCAACCGGTCGATGTAGATCTGGTCGAAGGTGTTTCCCCGCGCCTGTTCCATTTCGTCGAGCCAGCCCTGCTGGTCCTTGTTCGGCTCGTCCGGCAGAGCCACGTCGAGTTTGCCCGCCGCTTCGACGACCAGCTTGTCCAGCGCCTTGTGCTGGGCGGCGATGTCACGTCCGATGGACTTGATCCGCTGGCTCCCCGAGTGTGACTGCGCCATCTCGCCGGCAGGTGTCTCCCATAGCCCAGCGAGGCGAACCTTGATCAGAAAGTCTCGGTCGGCCTCCGAGACGTCACCCACGCCGCGGTCGGGCAGTAGTCCGCTGGGCGGTTCCGGTACCCCTGGTTCGGCGTGGGCGCTCAACGGGCTCAGCATGATCAGAGCGATGGCGGCCAGCGTTCCGACCGTCCATTCCCGACGACGTCGGAGCGTTCGACCAACGAAGAACAAACCTACTCCCTTCAACGGCCACATCAACCGATCTTGTTGACCGGCAATACGCGGAAGAAAGCGTTGTGGATCAACTGATCGAGTACGACGGAATCTTTACAGATATGCAGCCCGTCGCCCGCGCCGGTGGGAGCCCTCCCAGGGCGATAATGAAACGATTCGCACTCCCGGTCAGGCGGGCGAGGCACTGGGGGGCCAATCTCCGGAGCGCCGTCCAGCAACGACCGAAATGCGCTCTCATCGCGACGGAACGACACCCTGGATAAGTTGACAATGCATTTGATCATCTGCAAGATCGGGGCCGATTGATTCCCGGACGCCGTTGAGAGGCCGACCTTTGTTCGAGTACGCCCGATGACGCCTGCCGACGACGCGCCGCCGGAAACGGGCCTGCGCATCGGCCGCTGGGTTCCCGCCGAGACCGGCAATGTGCACGGCGGTGGACCCCGCCGTCATGCCGGCCGTCCGACGCGGACCCGCCATGAGCCGGAGGTCGCAGGGGTGCCCGCGGGCCGGACGCCGCCCGGACCGCCGCATCGGCCGGCACGGCTCCCACGCGTCCAGCGCCGGATCCTGGCCGCCGGCTTGACCGGTCTGTTGTTCGCCGGTTCCGCCGCTGCCCTGACGTGGCCCGGCGCTGAACCGGTCGATCGGCACGCCGACCCGATCAGTGCCGGAGCGGAGACCCCTGCCCGGCCCGTTCCCGATCCGGACGAGACCGCCACCCCCGCGGCAAGCAGCGCGACGACGGGTTCACGCCAGCCGTCGTGGCCGTCGTCGACGGCGCCCCGTCCGATGGCCCCGTCGCCGACAGTCCCCGCCGTCCCGAGCGCAACCCGTGCTTCAGCGGAAGTCATCGTTCTCTCGCCACTGCGGGAGCGATATCTCCGCTCACGTGAATCCAGGCAGCAGACCGAGATCGATTTCGTCAACCGCCGGGACGAGCCCGTCCTCATCCACTGGCTCGACTACCACGGGGCGCGAGAACGCTACGACATCCTCCGCAGTGGGGAGGCACGACAGCAGTCGACCTACGTCAGCCACCCGTGGGTGGTCACCGACGTGCGGGGCCATGGCCTGGCGATCTTCCTTCCCGCGAGTCGTCCGGCTCAGGCGACTATCACGTGAGCTGCTCCGAGTGCGGGGGAGTGGCCGGCCTGGCGCCGGTACTGGTGTCCGTCAAGGACTGTTCGTTCTTCGATCCTCACGATAGCGTGCCCATGCGTGATTTTTTGAACACATAACGTGAGGACGGCGAGGGCAGTGAATCCCGCGATGCCGCAACCGCCGGTGTACAGCCGATTCGAGGCGGCCTGGGTCCCCTTCGCGCCCGATCGCAGTCGTCAGGCCGCATCCGATCTGGCGTGGCAATGGGCTGCCCGGCAGGCCGCGGCGCGTGGCCGGCCGGTCATCTCCATCGGTGGCGGCAGAAGCGCCAACAGCGGGCCGGTCTTCGGGCGCCGGGCCGGTGGCCGGGGACTCGCGCCGGACGCTCCGCTCAGGGACGGCCCGGGAGCGGTGGTCCTCTGCAACCCGACATTCGACCTGTTGGGGTGGGCCGGGCAACTGTCGGCGGGCAGCGCCCTGGCCGTCGTCGGCGACCGCGGGCCCCACCGGCTCACCGGGTGGGCCGGGGCGGTCGGAGCCGTCAACCTGGACACCGGCGAACGCTCCAGGCTCGACGCTTCACTCCGCGACTGCCTCACCACGCTCGCCGGCTACGACATGAACGGGCACACCTCCGACCTCGGCAGTGCGCACCGGCTACTCGCCGACATGGCGGCGGCCGGCCGGCTGGAGCGGGCCGTCATCCTGGGCGCTCTCGTCGGGTTCGGCGTCTCCGCCAAGGGCCTGGCGGCCGTTGCTGAACTCATCGACCTGATCCTGCCCGTGGCGACATGGTTGGCCACCCCCTCGGATTAGCGACGCACCCGCCGCCGCGCCGGCGGTGACGGTGCCGGCCGGTCGGCCGTGGTGGGGAAGCCGGGGCTGGAGCGAGTCGACCGGAGCCATCAGGTGTGGCCTCAATGCGTGCTCTTGTCGTCGGCGGCAGTGATCGGGCAGTCGCGTAGGGCACTCCAGCCGAGCATGCCGGTGACGTGGTCGAGCGGGTCGCCGACGGCGGCTCCGGTCTCGGTGATGTGGTAGGCGTGCACGGCGTGGTCGTGGCTGCTGTTACGCATCTTGAGGACGGTGGCTGCGCGCCCGATTTCACGGCAGTGCTCGATGTAGCGGAGCTGGATGACGTTGTGGAACAGGAACATCAGGCCCGCGAGGGGTTCCTCCGCCGGCCCGATGGTCCGGGTTTCGCTGGTCACCCACAGACAGGCTCCGGCGCCACGGATCAAGCCGAGTAGGGAGCGCAGGTAGGCGGGGAATCGTTCGGCTTCGCGGGCGGTGTAGGCCATTTCGGCCAGGCTGTCGATCACGATCCGGGTGGTGGCCTTTTCGGACAGGCTGCGACGGGCCACCGTGGCCAGCCCGTCCAGGTCGAGGTTGCCCACCGGCACGTGCGAAATGTCCAGCGTGCCGGCCGTGCGGGCGGCGGTGAAGTCCCATCCGAACCTGTCGGCCATCTGGATCAGTTCTTCCGCGGGGTCCTGGAAGCTGATGTAGAGGCACCGTTCGCCGCGGGCGAGTCCCTCGGCGATGAAGTGCAAGGAGCTGATGGTCTTGCCGACTCCGGTGGGCCCGAGCACGAGGGTGGCGTCGCTGTCCGGTACTCCACCGCCCATGAGCGTGTCGAGACCGCTGATCCCGGTGGGGATCCGCCGCGGCCCGGGGACACCCTCGTCGGGCTGCATCGACTCGATCCGCGGATACACCTGGAGCCCGTCGGAGGTGATGTGCACCGTGTGGGTGCCCTGCAGGTGCGGGGCACCGCGCATCTTGATCACCCGAAGCCCACGCCGGTCGATCGGCTCGCGGGAATGGTAGGACAGCTGCACGATCCCGTCGGCCAGGGTGAACTCGGCGCTGCTCTGCGTCTCCTCGAGGGTGTACTCGCCCAGCAGCAACAGCACCGCCCCGCTGTGAGCGACCTTGCTGACCAGGTCGTAGAGCGACATCCGTAGTTCGTGCTCGCTGACGAAGTCGCGCAGCATCCTGGTGCTGTCGATGACCAGCACCGCGGGCTGGTCATCGAACGCTTTGCGGAGCACCTCGTCGAACATCGGGGCGAGGTCGTTGCCGGTGCCCTCGCGCAACAGGTCTCCCAGGTGCACGTACTCGACCCGGGGACCGAGATGTTCGGGTACGAAGAAGGTGAATTCGCGGAGGTGTTTTACGAGCTTGGAGTGCGGTTCGGACCACGTCGTGTAGTAGACGGCCTTGTGCTCGGCGCTGGCCACGGCGAAGCAGATCTGCTGCGCCAGGATGGTCTTGCCGGATCCCGGTGGTCCCGCCACGACGACCGTGGACCCGGGTTCGAAGCCGCCGCCCAGGATCAGATCCAGATCCGTCTGCCCGCTCGTCAGTCGCGTCACCGCCCATCACCTCTCTTGCGCAGCAACTCCTCGGCTGCCGCGAGCAGGTCTTGCGTGCGACACGGCTTGGCGAGCGCACCGTCCGCCTCGATCGCCAGCTGCCAGTCCCCGCTGACCGCCAGGACCGGGATCGCCGCCGTCGCGGGATCAGCCTTCAACCGTCGGATGAACTCGATTCCTCCCATTACCGGCATCATCACGTCGGTGACCACCAGATCGGGCGGCGACGCCCGCACGGACTCCAGCGCGGCCAGGCCGTCGCCCGCCTCGACCACCTCGTGCCCGGCCCGGCTGAGGACGCGGTGATGCAGGAACCGCAGATCCGGCTCGTCATCGACCACCAAGACCCTGGCCATCGACCTCATTCGCTTTTCGAGGTACCGGCAGCAGTTAACGTCGACGCCGGATATAAATACCCTATTGACCACATATGCCAGCGGTCCGGCGTTCCAGCAGATCCGCGCATCGACAGCGGGCCGAGTGCAGCCGTTGACGCGCTGAGTCGGCGTGCTCAGGCGGGGTGGGCCACGGTGAGGTCGGCGTAGACGACGATGTTGTCCTCGTAGTGGCCGGTGGTGTGGTCGAAATCGCCACCGCAGGTGATCAGGCGTAGTCCGGCGTGGTTGATCGCTCCGTAGACGGCGTCGGTGGGGAACTGCGCCTTGGCGTGCCGCTCCACCTCGACGACGGTGAACATGGCCATGCTGCCGTCTTCGCGGCTGACGTTGACGGAGTCGCCGGGCTCGAGGTCGGCGAGTCGTTGGAAGGTGCCGGGTTGCTTCTTGTAGTCGACGTGGCCGGCGAGGACGGCCGGACCGAGAGCGCCCGGGGTGGGTGCCCTGGTGTACCAGCCGACGGTCGTGGCGTCGGCGGGCACCTGCATGGTGCCGTCGGCCCGCTGGTCGAGGCCGGTCAGCGGCACGTCGACGTCGAGGGCGGGGATGACGAGCCGGGTCGGGTTCGAGGTGCCCATCAGGGGTCCGGTCGTCAGCGCGCCGCCGTCGGACGGGGTGCTGCCGGAAGCGGTAGGCGGCGCGGTGACCGCGAGGGGGATCTGGCGAGGCTGGTCCTGACCGCCTCGGATGAGTGCGGTGACGCCGATGATGCTGAGGACCAGGACAGCCGCCGAGAGCGCGTAGCGCCCCCAGCGGTTCCCGGCCGGCTGTGACGTGCCGGTGCCGGTCATGGGTCAGGCCAGACGGCGACGGGCGATGAACGCGCCGGCCGCGCCGAGCAGGGCGAGGCCGCCGAGGCCGTACAGCGGGGTGGAGTCGTGCCGGGTGCTGCCGTCGCCGGTGTCGACGCCGCCGACCGGGACCGAACCGGCGGCCGCGCCGGAGACCATGCCGCACAGGGCGGGGTCGGTCGCCTCCTGCGGGATGCCGGTGAGGCCGGCCGACCTGGCGAGGGTGGATTCGCCGAGGCCGTCCAGGTCGTACTTGTCGTTGTCGTTGGCGTCGATACCGTGCTGGACGACGTGCAGGTCCTTGAGGTGCTTGATCGTGCCGGTGGGCAGTTCGGCGGCCGGGATGACACGCTCGTAGGACAGGTTGCCCTCGGCGTCGGCGGTCGGCATACGGTCGACGGCGAGACCGCTCTTGGGGGTGGTGTCGCCCTTGGTGGTCAGCGAGATGAAGATGTTGCCGTAGTCAGGCATGCCTTCCTCGGTGCTGACGTAGCCGTCGCCGTCGGAGTCGGCGGACATGTCGGGGCAGTGGAAGTCCATGCCGTCGGTGGATCCGTGCAGGTGCTGGGCGTGCGGTGAGTTCGGGACCAGGCCGGTGGACCGGATGCTGACCTTGAGGTCGCCGTCGGACATGGCGGTCAGCGTGGCGGTGCCGGAGGCGCCGGAATTGTTGAGCGGGTCGAGCCTGACGTGGACACTCTCGTCGGCGAACGCGGCGGTCGGGATCGCGAGCAGGATCGCTGTCGCGGCGGGCACGGCCAGAAGGGTGCGGGAGAGTTTCACGAGGGGCTCCTTGCCAGCGGGGGTGGTTCTTCCGTCAGCAGGGATTCGTAGCCGAAAGTTACTCGGTTTGGTCCGGACGGCGGATTTCTTTCCGGTCAGTTCCGTGGGCCGGGGATCGTCCAGGTCACTGCGGGCCGTGACGTGTCGCGGAACCCGTTGGTCAGGGTGCGCTGGATCGGCAGGTCGAGGCTCCAGTCGGCGTCGCGGGTGGTCCAGGTCAGCGCATAGGAGCGGGCGTCGCCGGCGGCCACCAGCATCCGATAGGTGTGCAGGCGTGGTCCGGTGGCCGGCTGCCAGGAGTACTCCCAGTCGGCGCCACCACCGGTGACCAGCAGCAGACCCATGCTGATCTTGCGGTAGCCGGGCGGGGCGTTGCGTTCGGCGTCCTGCCACCGGCGCAGCGGCTTGCCGTCGAGCGGGCCGCCGGGTGCCACGGTGAAGGACCGGACGCCGCCGGGGTCACCGAAACACACGTCGCCGTTGTCGGAGCCGCGATGCCAGCCACGCGGTACGGCTAGGGCGAACCCGTCGGTGTCGACGTGCCACAGCCAGCCCTCGGGCAGGGAGATCGGCGCCTCCTTGCCGGAGTCGGTCACCGGCCGCGACCCGGCCGTGGGGCAGGCGCCCATCGGACTGGCGACGGCCACCGGTGCCGGTGCCGCGGCGCTGACGTCACCGCGACCGTTGGCCCGGACCGCTGCGACGGTTCCGGTGGCCACGACCGCGGTGGCCACGCCGGCGATGAGCAGGCCCCGCCACCGCGGTGGCGGCGCTTCCACGACGGGTTGCGCCGGCGCGACGGGCACCGCGGCGAGCGGGGCGGCGGCGGAGCGGTACTGGACGGCGTTGTCGGCCGGGCGG
>NZ_JBHSBL010000023.1:0-52066 GCF_042650585.1 Actinoplanes subglobosus | reverse complement strand
CCGGCACCGCGTGGCCGCCGAGGGCCCGCCGGGTCAGGTCCCGCAGCGCCGACCGGGCGGCGTCCGCGGTCAGCCGCTGCTGCGGGTCGGCGACCAGCAGTCCGGCGATGACGGTGTGCAGCGGGCCCGGGCGCTGCGGCGGATCAGGGGCCTCGCTCAGCAGGGCCGTCAGAGAATCGGCGACCTTGGGCCGGGCGTACGGCGGGCGGCCCTCCACCGACAGGTAGAGGGTGGCGCCCAGCGACCACAGATCGGCCTCCCGGCTGGACACGCCGTCACGCAGCCGTTCCGGGGCGATGTAACGCGGGGAACCCAGCAGCGGCTCATCCCGCCCGGCCGGGACGGCGACCATGGTGGCCAGCCCGAAGTCGGTGAGCACCACCCGGCCGTCCTCGGCGATCAGCACGTTGGACGGTTTGACGTCACGATGCAGCACACCGGCGCGGTGCGCGGCGTCCAGCGCGTCCAGCAGCGTCAACCCGATCCGGGCCGCATGCCGGTGGGCCAGCGGCCCGTCGCGGGTCACGATGTCGTACAACGACCGGGACGACACGTACTCCATGACGATCCAGGACCGGCCGGCCGCGCGGACCACGTCGAAGACCCGGATGACGTTGGGATGATCGAGACGGGCCGCGGCCCGGGCCTCCCGGACCGTGTTGCGCAGGATCTCGGTGCGATCCATGTACGGCAGGCCGTCCGGCGCCAGCACCTCCTTGACCGCCACCTCCCGATCCAGCAGATCGTCGTGAGCGCGCCACACCCGGCCCATGCCCCCGGCCCCGGCCAGGGCGATCAGCCGGTACCGGTCGGCCACCACCAGATCGCGTGCCCGCTCCCCGGTAGCGTTGTCGTTGTCCGGTTCCACGCCGTCACCCGTCTCCCTGCCGATCGACCACCCCGTCGTGCAGGGATTCGAAGCCGTACGGGCCGCGGATTGGTCACTCAGGCGACGGTCACCGAGATCGTGTGCCATCCGGTCGCGCCGTCCGGGAACGGCGTGGCCCGCGTCTCGGGCTGGACCGCACCGGCGCGATCGGTGGCCCGGACCGCCAGCGAGTGCGGTCCGCTGCCGGCCGGCCAGCGGAAACGCCACTGGGTCCAGGTGTCGGTCGAGGCGGTGGGCAGCAGTTCGGCCGGCTTCCACGGGCCGCCGTCGACGCTGATCTCGACGGCGTCGATGCCGCGCCGCTGGGCCCAGGCGACACCCGCGACGGTCACCGTTCCGGCTGTCAGGCGGGCGAACGGTTGCGGTCTGTCGATGCGTGACGCGGTCTTCACCGTGCCCTGCCGGCCCCAGCCCCGTTCGACCCAGTAGGCGTCGAAGCGATCGAAAGTGGTCAACTCCAGCTCGGTCACCCATTTGCAGGCGCCCGCGTACCCGTACAGGCCGGGCGTCAGCATCCGCACCGGGAAGCCGTGGTCCAGAGGTAGCGGCTCGCCGTTCATCCCGACCGCGAGCATCGTGTCGCGGCCGTCGAGGGCGGTCGCGACCGGGGTGCCGATCGTCATCCCCTCGACCGACCGGGCGACGATCTGATCCGCCCCGGCCTGCACTCCGGCCTCTTTCAGCAGCGCCGTGAGGGGCACCCCGAGCCACCGGGCGGTGCCGATGTAGGGGCCGCCCACCTCGTTGGACACACAGTTGAGGGTGATGTCGCGTTCGATCAGCGGCCGGCGCAGCAGATCGGCCAGCGACAGTTCGAGTTCCCGGTCGACCATCCCGTGCACGCGCAGTGACCAGGTGGCCGGGTCGATCCGCGGCACGGTCAAGGCGGTGTCGACCCGGTAGAACGCACCGTTCGGCGTGGTGAACTCCGGCCCGGCCCCGGACGGCAGTGGCGCGGCCGGATCGGCTGCGGCCGGCAGCCTGAGCGCCTCCCGGGACCGTCCCGCAGCGTTCTGACGCTGACCTGAAACGGTCAGGGCGCCGGCCTCTGCCATCCCGGCGCCGGCTGCCAGCAGCGACAGCCGAAGAACAAGACGACGATCAACAACCTTCTCGGGTACGGCCGGAGCCGCACCCCGGCGGTCGCGGAGCAGCCACCACAGCGCCAGTCCGGCCACCACCGCCCCGAGCAGCGAAGGAACCGCGTCGACCACGGACGCGGCCGGCCGGGACAGCGCCGCCACCGCACCGGCCAGCCCCAGCAGTCCGGCGCCGGCCGGGATCGCCGCCCGCCGCCGGGTCGCCACGACACCGGTGACCGCGGCGAGCGTGATCAGCACTACGGCGATCACGGCCAGCAGCACCGGCTTGTCACTGGTGCCCAGTTCCCGTACCGCCAATTCCTTGATCGTGGTCGGTGTGGCGTCGATGACCGCCCCACCCACCGCGACCAGCGGTCGCGCCGCGGGCCGGGCCGCGGCCGCGAGAAGTTCCGCGACCGCGACCCCGGTGCCCGCCGCGACGATCCCGCAGATCGCCCCGCGCAGACGGTGTCCCATCAGCTCTTCGGCATCAGCACGGAGTCGATGATGTAGACGTTGGCGTTCGCCGTCTGCACGTTGCCGCAGATCACCGACGCGGTGCCACCGACCTCGAACTTCTCACCGCTGCCGGTGACCGTCACCTCGGCACCCTGCAGCGTCTTGTGGGTGCCGGCCAGATCCTGCGGGGTCAGCTTGCCCGGCACCACGTGGTAGGTCAGGACGCTGGTCAGCGTCTTCTTGTCGGCCAGCACCTTGTCCAGGTCGGCCTTGGGGATCTCGGCGAACGCGTCGTTGGTCGGCGCGAACACGGTGATGCCGTCGGCGGAGTTCAGCGAGTCCACCAGGCCGGCCTTCTTCACCGCCGTGACCAGCGTGGACAGCAGCGGGTTACCGGAGGCCGCGGTGGCCACCGGAACCTTGCCCATCGCCTCGAAACTGCCCGCATTGGCCGGGTCGGCCGGCACCGCGGCACAGCCCGGTCCGAAGTTGACCATGCTGGTTCCCATGCTGGTTCCCATGCTGGTTCCCATGCTGGGAGCCATGCTCGGGGCCGTGCTGGTCGCCGCGGTGGTCGGCATCGGGGCCGCGGCGCCGGTGTCGCCGCTGCTGTCGCCGGATTCACCGCCGCAGGCCGCCAGGGAGATCGCGAAGACCGTCGTGGCAGCCAGGGCAGTGAACTTCGTTGCGCGCATGATGCGTTCCTCTCATTTCGGGACCTTCACCCGTGATTCGGAGCGAACCGTGCGCCGGATTGGTGGAACCTCAGACTGTTTTCACATCGGCCACCAGACGCGTCGGCGCCGGCGACCCACCGGCCGGCTCCACCGAGACACCGACGACCGCCGCCGACGACATGCCCGCGACGACCTTCACGGCCGTGGTCTGGCCGACGGCCAGCACCTGTTCGGACACCGGAGTCCCGGCCCGGACCGTCCACAGCTGGAACACCCGGCCGTCCGCAGGTGCGGCGTCCGCGGCCATCATGATCACGCCGGAGTCCCGCAGCCGGGAGAACGCCACGGTCACCTTGCCGCCGTCGGCCAGCGGCTGGTCCCGCAACACCACATCGGGAGCGGCCAGGATGCCGCGGACCTGTGCCTCCTGCGCGCGCGCCGCCTCGGCCACGGTGCGCTCCGTGCGTACCCGCTGCTCCTGAACGACGAAGACGGTCGTGCCCGCCCCGACGGCGGCGACCACCGCGGCGGCCGCGGCGACCCACCGCGACCGCACCGGCCGCCGCGACCGGTGGGGAATCTCCAGCGGCAACTGGCGGGTGGTGGCGACCGCGGCCAGGACGTTGTCGCGCAGCCGCGGCGGCGGCACCGACCAGGCGCCGTCGGCCAGCCGCGCGGTGGCCTCCCGCAACTCGGCGGCCTCCGTCCGGCAGGCGTCACACTCCCGCAGGTGACGGTCGACGGCGGCCCGTTCCCGATCGTCCACCGCGTCCAGCACGTACGCGCCGACCAGCGAGTGAATGTCCGCGGTCACGCCGTCACCTCCGCACCCAGGCAGTCACGCAACCGGATCAAACCGTCGCGCATCCGCGTCTTCACCGTGCCCAGCGGCGTCTTCAGCAACTCCGCGACCTGTGGGTACGACTGCCCCTGGTAGTAGGCCATGGTGACCACCTGCCGCTGCAGCTCGGTCAGATCGTCCAGGCAGTGCCGCACCTGCTGGCGCTCCAGTCGCCCGGCGACCTCATCGGCGACCTCGTCGTACGGGGTCTCGATCGCCGCCGCCCCCGCCCGCACCGCCCGGTCGGCCGACGCCTGCTCGGCCCGGACCCGATCGACGGCCCGCCGATGGGCGATCGTGAAGACCCACGAGCTCGCCGACCCATTGGCCCGATCGAAGCGGGCCGCGGTGCGCCACACCTCGATCAGCACCTCCTGGGCCACCTCCTCGGCCTGCGCCGGATCCCGTAACACCCGCCGGATCAGCCCGTACACCCGAGGCGTCACCAGATCGTAGAGCCGGGCGAACGCTTCCTCGTCGCCGCGGCCGACCGCCTGCAACAGGTCGTTCGCATCCACCGGCCCCGTTGATCCCTGACCCGGAACCGGGGTCAGATGCTCCGCCCGGCGGCCCATGCCGCGTCCCACCATCGACAAACCATCCCTCGTCGCGCCCGATGCCGTCGCAGTGATTCGGAGCCGAGGGATCATCGGATGGGTCTGACCGCGGGAAACGTCCCCGGCTGCGGTTCCCGTACGCGCCTGGATCAGGACACCTTGTCGTGGACACGCCGCGCAGCGTGGACCGCACGCGCGGTGTCTTCCTCCACGAGGTCGGTGTTGATGTGCGCGGCGGCCGTCGCTCCCGCGGCGGCCGCAGTCCCCACCTGGGCAGCCGTGTCCGCGACGTTGCCCGCCATCCATACCCCTGCGACCGCGCTCTGGCCGGTGGCATCCACCCGGAAGCACTCGCCCGTACCGAACTCCTCCTCGCACGGCGTCAGGCCCAACGGCCGCAGGAACCGCGCCGCCACGACCAGGCGGGGTGACACCACCAAGACGGCCCGGCCGACGACGGTGCCGTCACCCATCCGCACCCCGGCGAGCTGGTCGCCGGCGACCTCCAACGCCGACACTTCGCCCGCCTGGACCCGGACGCCGCGGGCGTTGAGCCGCTCAGTGTCCTGCGCGGTGGGTGCCGGACCGGTGTGGGTGAACAGGACGATGTCGTCGCTCCACTGCCGAAACAGCAGCGCCTCTTCGACCGCCGAGACCGCCTCGGTCGCCAGCACCCCGACGGGCATGCCGCTGATCTCCCAGCCGTGGCAGTACGGGCAGTGGATGACGTCGCGTCCCCACCGCTCCCGCACGCCCGCGACCTCCGGCAGCTCATCCACGAGTCCGCTGGCGACGAGGACCCGACGCGCCGCAGCCCGACGGCCGTCGGTGAGCCGGACGTCGAACCCCCCGGCGGCCGCGGTGACCGCGTCCACCTCGCCGCGAACGACCTCACCACCGTACGCCCGGACCTCGTTGCGGCCGCGTTCGAGCAATTCAGCCGGCGCGATGCCGTCCAACCCCAACAGGCCATGCACACGGTGGGCGGCCGCGTTGCGTGGCGCCCCGGCATCGACGACCACGACTGACCGTCGTGCCCGGGCCAACGTCAGGGCACCGCTGAGCCCGGCGGCGCCACCGCCGATCACGATGACGTCGTAGTCACTGCGCATGCGATCCCCTTATCCGACTGTCTGCGACTCGCCACCCGGACGATGAACGCGTGCTGTCCGCCAGGGATCCGATGCGGAGCCGCAGTTGGCGTTCCCCGGTCCAGGGATGGCGGCATACCCGGCGTCTTTGGCGGGAAACGCCTGGAGCCGAGTCCGGGCAGCAACCGATTCGCATCAGCCCGTGAAACCGGCGGCTTGCCCTCAGCGTTGACGGGCCTGATAGCGCGTCTGGCGTGCCGGCGGCTCGGAAAACCTTGAGAGCACGGCCCGCGGCCACCACAGAGGCGACGGTTCTAATCCTGGCTTCAGGTTGATCGGGAAGGATGAGCGGCAAAGCATCGACTGGAAGGGGGCGTGCCGGCGTGCGGATCCTGATCGCGGATGATGACGGGGCGATCCGTGAGTCGCTGGAGCGGGTGCTTCAGGTCGAGGGTTACGACACGGTCACCGTCGCCAACGGTCTCGCCGTGCTCGACAGAGTCGGTGGGGCGGGCGGTGACGCGCTGGATCTGCTGATCCTCGATGTGATGATGCCTCGCCTCGGCGGGTTGGAGGCCTGCCGGCGGTTGCGGGCCGCGGGCCGGGATCTGCCGGTGCTGATGCTGACCGCCCGCGACCAGGTCTCCGACCGGGTCGCGGGGCTTGATGCCGGCGCCGATGACTACCTGCCCAAACCGTTCGCCACCGAGGAGTTGCTGGCCCGGGTGCGGGCCCTGCTGCGCCGGCGCACGCCGGCCGACGGGGAGTCGCAGATCCTGTCGTTCGCCGACGTCCGGGTCGATCCCGACAGGTTCGAGGCGTGGCGTGGCGGGCGGCCGCTGCGTTTGACCCGGACCGAGTTCTCCCTGCTGGAGGTTCTCGTGCGCAACGCGACCCGGGTCTTGACCCGCGACGCGCTGTTCGAGGCGATCTGGGGTTTCGACATGAGCACCACCGCCAACAACCTCCAGGTGTACGTGAGCTACCTGCGCCGCAAGATGGAGGCCGAGGGTGAGCCGCGTTTGATCTACACGCTGCGCGGCCTGGGATACACGTTGCGGGAGACTCCTCCGTGAGCAGGCCCGCCGGCCGGGAGCCGCTCCGGCTGACCCGATGGTGGCGCGGCCGGTCCCTGCGGACCAGGCTGACGGTGATCGCGGCGACAGCCATCGCGGTCAGCGTCTTCGTGGCCTTCCAGGTGGCCAGCGAGTTGATGGACGGGGAGCTGCGGGACACGGCCGAGGATCAGCTGCGCGCCGACTCCCGAATCCTGGCGACGAACGCGGAGCACGCCGGTGTGGCGCAGGTCCAGCTACCGCCGTATCCCGGGTCCGGCCGGCTGGTACGGGTCATCCTGCCCGACGGCTCGACCCGGACGCCGGTCGGCCAGCCCGCGCTGCCGCCCGTCAGCGAAGACGCCAGGCGCGTAGCGCGGGGTGCGGCGGCCGACCTGATGGAGTCGAACGACAGCGACGACGACGGCTACCTCATCCATACGCTGCGGGCGGGCGACGGCGCGGTCCAGGTGGCCCGCGTCGCCGACGACAGTCCGATCAACCAGTTCGGGTTCGGGATGTTGCTGATCGGGCTGTTCTGCGTGGTCGGCGGCGCCCTTGTCGGGCGGACCGTGGCGCGGGCCGGGCTGGCACCGATCGACCGGCTGACCGCCGCAGCGGTACGTGTCGCGCACACCCGGGTTCTCGACGCCGACATTCCGGACGAGGGCGGTGGGGAGATCCGCAGGCTGATCCAGTCGATCAACGGGATGCTCGCCGCACTCCGGGACTCCCGGCAGGCCCAGCGGCTGCTCGCCGAGGACGCCGCCCACGAGCTCAAAACCCCGCTCACCAGCCTGCGTCTCAACATCGAGCTGCTGATCCGGCTCGATCGGCGGGGCACTCTGGACACCGCACTCCCGGCGGAGAGCCGTACCCGGTTGCTCAACGATCTCGGCGCCCAGGTGGCCGAGTTGAGCACCCTTGCCGCCGAGCTGACCGAGGTGGCGCGCGGTGACGTCAGCGACGAGAGCACCGAGCTGCTCGACCTCGCCGACGTGATGGTGGCCGCCGCAGCCCGGGCGCGTTCCCGCGCGCCTGACATCGAGGTAGCGCTCGACGTGACCTCCGTGTGGGTGAGCGGGCGTCCCGCTGCGCTTCAGCGGGCGGTGCTCAACCTCATCGACAACGCCGGCAAGTGGTCCCCCGAGGACCAGCCGGTCCAGGTCCGGCTCCGGGCCGAGGGCGCGACGGCGGTGATCGAGGTCGACGACGCCGGGCCGGGCATCAACGCGGTCGACGTACCGCGGGTGTTCGACCGGTTCTACCGTGCTGACAGCGCCCGGGGGCTGCCGGGATCCGGTCTGGGGCTGTCGATCGTGCAGCGGGTCGTCGACGCCCACGGCGGCCGGACCGCTGTCGCCCGTTCCACACGAGGGGGCGCGCTGCTGAGGGTCGACCTTCCGGCCGCGGCCCCGCGCGCCGCCGGGGAGCACACCGCGGCGCACTGACCCCGTCCCCGCGGTGCCGCGCCAGACAAAGACGGCCACCTTCGGGCACGACACCGCGGTGCCGCGGCCCGGCGCGTTGCGCAGGACCAGACGGCGGCGGCAGTCAGGCCCGCGAAACGACACGGGACGGGCAGCCCGCCCGTCCCGTGTCCGTACCACCGCGCTCACCGTTGCAGCGCGGGCTCCTGCTCCTCGGCGAGCGTGTGCCGATCGATCGCCGGCCCTGCCGCCGGACGCGACAACCGGCTCGGCCACCAGATCCGCCGGCCGATAAGGAGGGTGAGGGCGGGCACCAGCACCGACCGGACCAGCAGGGCGTCGAGCAGCACGCCGAAGGCGACCAGGAACCCGACCTCGACCAGCATCACCAGCGGAAGTGTGGTGAGGACCGCGAACGTGGCCGCCAGGACCAGCCCTGCCGAGGTGATGACGCCACCGGTGGCCGACAGGGCCTTCAGCATGCCCTCTCGGGTGCCGAGACGCGCGGTCTCCTCCCGAGCCCGGCTGGCCAGGAAGATGTTGTAGTCGACGCCGAGCGCCACCAGGAACAGGAATGCCAGCAGCGGCACCGAATAGTCGACACCTTTGAACCCGAGGATCGTGTCGAAGACGAACACGCTGCCGCCGAAGGCCGCCGCGAACGAGACGATCACCGTCGCCATCAGGACCAGCGGGGCCACGATCGCCCGCAACAGCAGCCCGAGGACGATCAGGACGACGGCGAGCACCAGCGGGATCACCCGTTTCTCGTCGCGGCTGGTGGTCACCTCGGTGTCGAGGTTCTCCGCGCTCGGCCCGCCGACGATCGCCTCCGCCCCGCTCACCGCGTGCACGGCGGTGCGCACCCGCTTGATCGTGTCGTACTCCGCGGCGGTGTCCGGCGCGTCGGCCGGAAACACGGAGATGTCGGCCCAGCCTCCGACCGTCTGGCCCGGGACCGCCTCGGCCACGCCCGGAGTGCGCTCGACGATGTCGACCACCTGCTCCTGGTACGCCGGCCGCGTATAGATCGTCATCGGCTGGCCGCCGAGTTCCGGGAAGTGCTGGCGCAGAACGGTGAACCCGGTGACCGACTCCGGCGCGGACAGGAACTGGTCCTGCTCCCGCAGGGCGCCGGTGTTACCCGTCAGACCCATGGCGAGCACGCCGAGGACTCCGAGCGAGCCGAGAGTGGCCACCCACCGTCGGCGGCTGACGGCGGTACCGAGCCGCCCCCACCGCCCCGGCTCGTCCTGCACGGTCGTGCTGAACCGCGGGATGGCCGGCCAGAAGACCCGCCTGCCGAGCACCACGAGCACCGCCGGGAACAGCGTCAGCATGGCCACCAGCGCGCACAGGATGCCGGCGGCACCGATCGGGCCCAGCCCGCTGGTGCTGTTCAGGTCCGCGACGAGCAGGCAGAGCAGGCCGGCGACCACGGTGGCCGCGGACGCGACAATGGCCGGCGCCGCGCCACGCAGCGCGTGGACCATCGCGACCTGGACGTTCTCGTAGTGGTGCAGCGTCTCCCGATAACGAGCGATGAGCAACAGCGCGTAGTCCGTGCCGACGCCGAACACCAGGATCGTCAGCAGCGCCGAGTTCTGGTCGTTGACCACGATGCCGAAGCCCTTGACGAGCAGGTAGACGGTCGCCATCGCGGTCAGTGCGGCCGCGCCCACGGCCACCAGCGGGACGAGCCACAACACCGGGCTGCGGTAGGTGAGGATGAGCAGGACCGTGACGACGAGGACCGTGGTGAGGAAGACCTGCAGGTCGATGCCGTCGAAGACGGCGTCCATGTCGCCGTCGATCGCGGCCGGGCCGGTCACGTCGAGTTCCAGGCCGGCAGGGCGGTCCTTCGCGGCGTCACGCAACGGGCCGACGATGGCCTCCGGTGCGCCGTAGGCCGTGCTCACGTCGAGGGTGAACATCATCGCCTTGCCCTCGGTGGAGAGCCTTGTCGCCGAGCCGTCGTCGTCCTCGCCGGCCGTCGTCTGCGGCGGGTACCGCTTGGCAAGGGTGTCGTAGTGGCGCTCGACCGTCGTGCGGTCGGCGTCGGTCATGCCGCCGGCGCGGTGGTACACGAAGAGGAACGTGTTGTCCTCACCGCCGGGGAGACTGTCCTCCAGCACGGCCACCTTGGTGGACTCGGCGCCGGCCGGCAGGGTGTCGACGGCCTTGTCGGTGGTGACCGAGCTCAACTTTCCGCTCAACGGCACCATGACCGCCGCCAGCGCCAGCCACAAGCCGATCACCAGCCATGGCACCCACCGGCCGGCCAACCGACCCGGCGGCGTTTTCCTGGGTGATGCTGCGTCGACTGACATCGAAAGCCTCCTACATACGCGTTGCATCGCTTGTCCGAGGCCGAATTCGTATCGAGTGAATCTGAGACGACCATTAATACGGCGCTCCGGCCAGTGGTACCGCGGTACCGCCCGTCTCACGGGAATGAGGACCGCGGTACGACGAAACAGCACGGAATCGGACCTAGCTTTCGAGTCATGACGAAACCTGATAACCCACTGCGGACATTCGGGGCGGCCGCCACGGCGCTGGTGACGGCGCTCGCCGTCGCCGCCTGCGGGTCGGACGCCGACAAGAATGCGGCGCCGGCCCCGGCCGGCCCGCACAGCGCTCACGCGGGCGGATCGTCGGCCCCACCACAGCCGCTGCGCGCCGGCGAACGGTTCGTCGACCTGAGGATGGCCGAGGCCTATACGCCCGTGCCGCCGGAGGGCGGCGGCACGGACGAGTACCGGTGCCAGATGATCGACCCGGCCCTGAGCAAGGCGGCGTTCCTGACCGGGACCCAGTTCACACCGGAGAACGTCGCCATCGCGCACCACGCCATCGTGTACGCGGTGCCGCCGGCCGGCGCTGCCGCAGTGCGTGAGCAGGACGAGAAGACCCCTGGCGTCGGCTGGCAGTGCTTCGGGGGGACCGGTGTGAAGGGTGCCGAGGTCGAAGAGGGGGAGGCGGCGTGGGTGGACACGTGGGCTCCGGGCGCCACGGAGACGCTGCTCGACCACGACGCCGGCTTCAAGCTGGAACCGGGCGGCCTGCTCGTCCTGCAGATCCACTACAACCTGCTGGCGACCGACGGCAAACCGGCCGGGCCGGACCGCTCAGCGGTGCGGCTGCGCCTGACGGACGGCACACCGAAGACCCGCGAACTCGAGACGTTGTCGGTCGACGCGCCGACCGACCTGCCCTGCTCCGCCGACGAGTCGGGTCCGCTCTGTGACCGGGCGGCCTCGATCGCGGACGTGACCAAGCGGTTCGGAGCGGATGTCGGTGAAATGGCGGACCGTCAGGTGGAGGAATGCGGCCAGAGCGCGCCGAAGCCCGGTGACGTCCAGACCTGCGACCACGAGGTGGAGGCGCCGATGACGCTGTTCGCCGGTTTCGGCCACATGCACATGCTCGGGCGAGCCTTGAAGGTCGAGCTCAACCCGGGGACACCGAAGGCCGCGATCCTGCTGGACGTGCCGCAGTTCGACTTCGACAACCAGCGGCTGGTACGACTGCCGGCGCCGGTGGACGTCGGTCCGGGAGACACGCTGAGGGTGACGTGCACGCACGACGCGGGCCTGCGCAAACAGGTGCCGCAACTGAAGAAGCTGCCGCCGCGCTACGTGGTGTGGGGCGACGGCACCAGCGACGAGATGTGCATCGGCATCATGACGGTCGCCCCCCGCTAGTACTGAGCAAGTGCTGAACCGGCCGGGTGAGTCTCAGGTCGTAGGCGAGGATGACGGCCTGGATCCGGTCCCGTGCGCCGATCTTGGCGAGAACCCGCCCGACGTGGGTCTTCACCGTCGACTCCGACAGCGTGAACCGTTGCGCGATCTCACCGTTGGTGAGGCCCTGACCGATCGCGACGAGAACCTCTCGTTCGCGGTCGGTCAGGACGCGCAGCCGGGGATCCCTGCGCACGGGTCCACAGGGATCGTCGTCGAGCCGGTCGGCGAACGCGTCGAGCAGCCGGCGAGTCACCGCCGGCGCGATCACCGCGTCCCCGGCGGCGACGGCCCGGATACCGGCGAGCAGCTCCTCCGGGCCGATGTCCTTGAGCAGGAAACCACTCGCCCCGGCCCGCAGCGCGGCGAACGCGTGCCGTTCCCCGTCCAACGTCGTCAGCACCAGGATCCGTGAGCGCCCACCGGCCGCGACGATGCGCCGGGTCGCCTCGATCCCGTCGACGCCCGGCATACGGATGTCCATCAGCACCACGTCGGGGCGCAGCTCGGTGATCTGCCGGACGGCCTCGGCGCCGGTGCCCGCCTCGCCGACCATCTCGGTGTCGGGGGTGCACTCCAGCAGCACACGAAACCCGAGACGCTGCAGCGGCTGGGCGTCCACCACGACCACAGAAATCACGAATGGCTGCCCTTCAGCGTCGAGACCCGCGTCACCCGGCGATGCCCAGTTCATACCGAGCGAACCTGAAACGACCGTTAGAAACGGCGCTCGGACGGACGCGCCCGGCAGCCGTACCGGGCTCATGCCGCTCTCTTCAGGCGCCTCCACGGTGGCGGACCGCGCGGGTTCCAAGCACCTGGAAGGTACGGAGGACCGCCTGCTGACGGGGTGACCGCTCAGGCCCCGACGTGGATGCCGGGACGGCGGTCCGGGTCGGGCTCGTGTTCCCGGATGATCTCGCGAGCCACGGGGGCCGTGTCGCCGCGGCCGAGCAGGAAGTAGCGGACCATGTGGACCAGCGGACTGCCCTCGGCCCAGGCGAAGTGGCAGTGCGGGCGTACCCCGGTGGTGTCGCGCAGGGCCAGCAGGATCGCGGCGATGGCGTTCGGTGCGGCGGGTGCGTCCGCCCGCAGGATCCGGTGGCCGTCGACCTCGACACCGTGGACGGTGAGGGTGTCACTGAACGCGGACGGATCGACGACGTCGATCTCCAGGAAGATCACGTCGGCGGTGCCGGGCACCGGATTGTCGCCGCGCTGCTCGCGTTCCTTGGCGGCGTACTCGGCGGCGTCGCCGGCCTGGCGACGGTTGGCGATCAGGTTGATCCGGCCGTCGTAGGCGATGGTGTCGGTGATGAAGCGGCGGGCGGCGTCGTCGAACTCGATGCGGTCGGCACGCAGCTCGGTGGTCCGCGACACACGGGAGATCAGCGAGACGACGATGATGCCGGCGATGAACATGGCCGAGATGGCCAGGCCGTCGGGCTTGTCGATGACGTTCTCGACCAGGGCGTAGGACAGGATCGCGGTCAGCAGCCCGAAACCGCTGCCGGCCAGCGGCTGCCCGGCCCGGAAGGCGGTGACGGTGACGGCGAACGCACCGGAGACCATCATCGCCAGAATGCCGGTGGCGTAGGCGCCGGCCTGGGCGTCGACGTCGGCGTCGAAGGCGATGGTGAGGACCACACTGATGACGGTGTAGACGAGCACGACCGGCCGGACCGCACGGCCCCACTCCGGAGCCATGCCGTAACCGGGCAGATAGCGGGGAACGATGTTGACCAGCCCGGCCATCGCCGACGCCCCGGCGAACCACAGGATGAGCACGGTGCTGATGTCGTAGACGGTGCCGAAGACCTCACCGAGGTGTTCGTGGGCCAGCCAGGCCAGGGCCCGGCCGTTGGCGGCACCGCCCTCGGCGAACTCCTCGGCGGGGATCAGCACGGTGGTGACCAGACTGCTGGCGAGCAGGTAGACGCTCATCACCAGCGCGGCACCGGTGAGCAGCTTGCGGGTGTTGTGGATGCGCGAGCGCAGCCGCTCCCGCTCGTCGCTGCCGGTCGCGGCGACCAGCGGCATCATGCTGACACCGGTCTCGAACCCGGACAGGCCCAGCACCAGCATCGGGAAGGCGAGCACCGCGGGCACGAGCAGGCCCCCGGCGCCGCCACCGCCCTCGGTGAGCGCCGTGGTCCACGCCGACCAGGCGCCCGGCGTCGTGACGATCTCGGCCACACCGGCGGCGATGATGATCGCGTTGAGGCCGAGGAACACCGCGACCAGGGGGATCGCGACGCTGACGGCCTCGCTGAAACCGAGCAGGAACACCCCGCCCAGAAGCAGGAGCAGGATGACGGTCAGCGTGACGGCGTGGCCGTGCAGGAACTGCGGGGCGTGCGGGTTCTCCAGCACGTGCAGGCTCGCGTCGGCCGCCGACAGCGTGATCGTGATGATCCACGAGGTGGCCACGAAGCCGAGCAGGACGAGCACGAAGACCTTGCCGCGCCAGAACGGCAGCAGCCGTTCGAGCATGGCCACCGAACCTGCGCCGTGCGGGCTCTCCTTGGCGACCCGCCGGTACATCGGCAGCATGCCGAGCAGGGTCAGCGCAACGATCAGCAGGGTGGCCAGCGGCGACACGGCGCCGGCGGCTGCGGCCGCGATCGCGGGCACGTAGGCGAGGCTGGAGAAGTAGTCGACGCCGGTCAGGCACATCACCTTCCACCAGGCGTGCTGTTCGGCGTGTGCCTCGCCGGCGGCCGGGCCGACCGGCTGGACCCGGTGCTTGAGCAGCCATGTCGCCAGGGTTCCGCCGCGCTGCGGGCGCTGGGCCGGGGTGTCCACGACCGCGGGGATCGCGTAGGCGGACGGCGTGTCGTCGGTGGTCGCCATGGCTCACTTCTCTGATGGTTCCGGTGGTCCCTCCCATGATCGGGGAGGCCACCGAGGGGTGCCCGTCGATGGGCGTCAAAAAAGCGTTAACAAAACCGCGGGCGGCGTACGGATCGCGTGAACAACCGTTTCCAGCCGCGCCACGGCGAGCTTTCCTGGCGGAGCAACATCCGAACCACCCTGGGAGTCCTCCGTGGCTGATCTTCTGTTCGTCCTGCTCACGGCGGTGCTGTTCGCAGCGCTGACCGTGCTGATCAAGGCGGTCGAACGCGGATGAACGCCGTCAACACCATCGGCCTGATCCTGGCCGTGCTCCTGGCCGCCTTCCTGGTGGCCGCCCTGCTCTTCCCGGAGAAATTCTGATGTCCGGCTGGCTCTTCGTACTGACCCTGGTCGCCGCCGTCGCGGCCGCCTACCGGCCCTTCGGCGACCACATGTACCGGGTGGTGACCGGGACCCGGCACAGCCTGGTGGAACGCGGCGTCTACCGGCTGGTCGGCGTCGACGCGGCCACCGGACAGACCTGGGGTGTCTACGCCCGCAGCGTCCTCGCGTTCTCCGCCGTCTCGATCCTCTTCCTCTACGCCTTCCTGCGGCTGCAGGACCGGCTGTGGCTGTCGCTCGGGCTGCCCGCCGTCGACAGCCACATCGCGTGGAACACCGCGGTCAGCTTCGTGACCAACACGAACTGGCAGGCCTACTCCGGTGAGTCCACGATGGGCCACCTGGTGCAGATGGCCGGCCTCGCGGTGCAGAACTTCGTCTCGGCGAGCGTCGGCATCGCCGTGGCGGTGGCGCTGATCCGCGGGTTCGCCGCCGGCCGGGCCGAGACACTGGGCAACTTCTGGGTCGACCTGACCCGTGTCACGCTGCGGATCCTGCTGCCGTTGTCGGTGCTGTTCGCGCTGGTTCTGATGGTCGGCGGAGTGGTGCAGAACCTGTCCGGGGGAGTGGACGTGACCACCCTGACCGGCGGTGCGCAGCACATCACCGGCGGCCCGGTCGCCTCCCAGGAGGCCATCAAGGAACTGGGTACCAACGGTGGCGGCTTCTACAACGCCAACTCGGCCCACCCATTCGAGAACCCGTCGGCCTGGACGAACTGGCTCCAGGTCGTCCTGATCCTGCTGATCCCGTTCAGCCTGCCCCGCGTCTTCGGCCGGATGGTCGGACAGAACCGGCAGGGCTACGCGATCGCCGCGGTCATGGCGATCCTCGCGCTCGGCAGCATCGCCCTGACCGTCGGTTTCGAGACGCACGGCGCCGGCACGGTCCCGCAGGCGGTCGGCGCGGCGATGGAGGGCAAGGAGACCCGTTTCGGCGTCGCGAACTCGGCCACCTTCGCGGCAGCGACGACGCTGACCTCGACCGGAGCGGTCAACTCGTTCCACGACTCGTACACCGCGCTCGGCGGCATGATGCCGATGGTCAACATGATGCTCGGCGAGGTCGCACCCGGCGGTGTCGGCTCCGGCCTCTACGGCATGCTGATCCTGGCGATCATCACGGTCTTCGTGGCCGGGCTGATGGTCGGGCGCACCCCGGAGTACCTCGGCAAGAAGATCCGCGCCCGCGAGATCAAGCTGGCATCGCTCTACTTCCTGGTCACGCCGCTGATCGTGCTCACCGGAACGGCCGCGGCGTTCGCGACGGGCAACGCCGCCACCGCGCTCAACGCCGGTCCGCACGGACTCTCCGAGGTGTTGTACGCGTTCACCAGCGCCGGCAACAACAACGGCTCCGCGTTCGCCGGCATCACGGTGAACACGCCCTGGTGGGACACCGCACTCGGACTGGCCATGCTGCTCGGCCGGTTCCTGCCGGTGGTCCTCGTCCTCGCGCTCGCCGGATCACTCGCCGGCCAGCAGCCGGTCCCCGCCTCCGCGGGCACCCTGCCCACCCACCGGCCCCTGTTCGTCGGCATGGTCGCCGGCGTGACAGTGGTCCTGGTCGCCCTCACCTTCCTGCCCGCACTCGCTCTCGGACCCCTCGCGGAGGGCCTCGCATGACCACCCCACTTCTCGACAGACCGCAGGCCACCGCACCGATCCGGGCCGGTCTCGCCGACCGCCGCCAGTTCGGCTCGGCACTGCCCGGCGCCGTGCGCAAACTCGACCCGCGCGTCATGTGGTGCAACCCGGTGATGTTCATCGTCGAGGTCGGCGCCGTCTTCACCACCGTCCTGTCGATCGCCGACCCGAGCCTGTTCGCCTGGGCGGTCACGATCTGGCTGTGGCTGACCGTCCTCTTCGCGAACCTGGCCGAAGCCGTCGCCGAGGGCCGCGGCAAAGCACAGGCCGCCGCCCTGCGGTCGGCGAAACAGGACACCGTCGCGCACCTCGAGGACGGCCGGGACCTGCCGGCGACCGCACTCCAGCGCGGCGACGTCGTCGTGGTCGAGGCAGGGCAGATCATCCCGGGCGACGGTGACGTCGTCGAGGGCATCGCCAGCGTCGACGAGTCGGCCATCACCGGTGAGTCGGCGCCGGTGATCCGCGAGTCCGGCGGCGACCGGTCGGCGGTCACCGGCGGCACGAAGGTGCTGTCCGACCGGATCGTCGTGCGGATCACCCAGAAGCCCGGCGAGAGCTTCGTCGACCGGATGATCGCCCTGGTCGAGGGCGCGAACCGGCAGAAGACCCCGAACGAGATCGCGCTCAACATCCTGCTCGCCGCGCTGACGATCATCTTCCTGCTGGCCGTCGTCACGCTGCAGCCGCTGGCGATCTACTCGAAGGCGTTCCAGGCGGCGGCGCCGGACACCGCGGCGATCGACGGCAACGGCGTCACCGGCATCGTGCTCGTGTCGCTGCTGGTCTGCCTCATCCCGACGACGATCGGTGCGCTGCTGTCGGCGATCGGCATCGCGGGCATGGACCGGCTGGTGCAGCGCAACGTCCTGGCGATGAGCGGCCGGGCGGTCGAGGCGGCCGGCGACGTCAGCACGCTCCTGCTGGACAAGACGGGGACGATCACTTTCGGGAATCGGCAGGCGGCGGAGTTCGTACCGCTGGATGGTGTGGATCGTCCGGCTCTCGCCGAGGCCGCACAGCTCGCCAGTCTCGCCGACGAGACGCCCGAGGGACGGTCGGTGGTGGCGCTGGCCGGGACCGAGTACGGGCTGCCGGAACGCGAACCGGGCCGGATGAGCGACGCGACGTTCGTGCCGTTCACCGCGCAGACCCGGATGAGCGGCGTCGATCTGGGCGACCGGAGGATCCGCAAGGGCGCCGCCGCCTCGGTGATCAAATGGGTCCGGGCCAACGGCGGGCATCCGCCCGAGCAGGTCGGCGAGATCGTCGACGCGATCAGCGGCTCCGGCGGCACACCCCTGGTGGTGGCCGACAACGATCAGGTACTCGGGGTGATCCACCTCAAGGACGTGGTCAAGCCGGGGATGCGCGAGCGGTTCGCCGAGATGCGGCGGATGGGCATCCGCACCATCATGATCACCGGCGACAACCCGCGGACGGCCGCAGCGATCGCCGCCGAGGCCGGCGTCGACGACTTCCTCGCCGAGGCCACCCCGGAGGACAAACTCGCCCTCATCCGGCGCGAACAGCAGGGCGGCCGGCTGGTCGCCATGACCGGGGACGGTACGAACGACGCGCCCGCCCTCGCACAGGCCGACGTCGGCGTCGCCATGAACACCGGGACCTCGGCCGCCAAAGAGGCCGGGAACATGGTCGACCTCGACTCCGACCCGACGAAACTCATCGAGATCGTCGAGATCGGCAAGCAGCTTCTGATCACCCGCGGCGCGCTGACGACGTTCTCCATCGCCAACGACGTCGCCAAGTACTTCGCGATCATCCCGGCCATGTTCGCGGCCGTCTACCCGGGCCTGGACACCCTCAACGTCATGCGGCTGCACTCGCCCGGCTCGGCGATCCTGTCCGCCGTCGTGTTCAACGCCATCGTGATCGTCTTCCTGATCCCGCTGGCCCTGCGCGGCGTCCGGTACCGGCCCTCGTCGGCGAGTCAGCTGCTCGGCCGCAACCTGCTGATCTACGGGCTCGGCGGCGTGATCGCCCCGTTCCTCGGCATCAAACTCATCGACCTGCTCCTCCAGTTCATCCCCGGGATCTGATCAGAATGCGACTTCCCGCCTGGCTCGCCCAGCATCTCGCCGCGCTGCGTGCGCTGCTCGTCCTCACCGTCGTCCTCGGCCTGGCCTACCCGCTGCTGCTCGTCGGCGCCGGCCGGATCCCCGGACTGTCCGACAAGGCCACCGGGTCGATGACACCGGTCGGCAGCACCCTGATCGGCCAGTCCTTCACCGGCGCCGACGGCGATCCGGTCCCCGGATATTTCCAGTCCCGCCCGTCGGCGGCCGGTGACGGCTACGACCCCACCGCGACCGCGGCCAGCAACCTCGGCCCGGAGGACGTCGTCGACACACCCGGCCGGGCGAGCCTGCTCACCCAGGTCTGCGCCCGCAGCCTCGCCGTCGGCGAGCTCGAAGGTGTCGACGGCCGCCGGCCCTACTGCACCACCGACGGCGTCGGCGCGGTCCTCGCGGTCTTCCGCGAGCACGGGTTCACCGGGCCGGTCACCCGGGTCGTCTCGGTCAACCAGACCGGCACCCCGTTCCTGGCCACCTACCAGGGCGTCACCGTGGAACCCGCGCAGACCGGGCAGGACTACCGGGCCCTCGGCGCGGTGATCACCCCGGTCCGCGGGGACGCACCCGCCGATCCGGTGGTGCCGGCCGACGCGGTCACCGCCAGCGGCAGCGGCCTCGACCCGGACATCAGTCCCGCCTACGCCGACCTGCAGGTTCCCCGGATCGCCCGGGAACGGGGCCTCGACCCGGGCCGGGTGCGTGCGCTGATCGCCGAACACACCACCGGACGTGCCCTAGGCTTCCTCGGCGAGCCGGGCGTCAACGTCCTCGAACTCAACCTGGCGCTGGACGGCAGGTGACCGGACGCGGCCGGCCCGGGACCCGTGCTCCCGGGCCGGCCGGCTCCCCACGAGCGGAAGAGTGGTCCTACATGCCTCGCGGTGAACTGCGGATCCACCTCGGCGCGGCACCGGGTGTCGGCAAGACGTACACCATGCTCGAAGAAGCCCACCGCCGTGCCGAACGCGGCACCGACGTGGTGGTCGCCCTGGTCGAGACCCACGGGCGCAAGCACACCGCCGCCATGCTCGGTGACCTCGAACTGATACCCCGCCGCGAGATGACCTACCGCGGGGCCGCGTTCACCGAGATGGACCTCGACGCCGTCCTGCGGCGCCGCCCCGAGATCGCCGTCGTCGACGAGCTGGCCCACACCAACGTCCCCGGCTCCCGCAACGCCAAACGCTGGCAGGACGTCGAGGAACTCCTCGACGCCGGCATCAGCGTGCTCACCACCGTCAACATCCAGCACCTGGAGTCACTCAACGACGTCGTCGCCCGAATCACCGGCGCCGAACAACGCGAGACCGTGCCCGACGCGATCGTCCGTGCCGCCGAGCAGGTCGAACTCGTCGACATGACGCCCGAGGCGCTGCGCCGCCGGATGGCACACGGCAACATCTACCGCCCCGAGAAGATCGACGCCGCCCTCGGCAACTACTTCCGTACCGGCAACCTCACCGCCCTGCGGGAACTCGCCCTGCTGTGGCTCGCAGACACGGTCGAGGACCAGCTCGACAAGTACCGCGCCGACCACGCCATCGACTCCACCTGGGAGACCCGGGAACGGGTCGTGGTCGCCCTGACCGGCGGACGGGAGGGCGACACCCTCATCCGCCGGGCGTCGCGCATCGCCGCCCGTACCAAAGGCGCCGATCTCATGGCCGTGCACGTGGCCCGCAGCGACGGCCTGGCCGGTGCCGACCCGGCCGCCCTCGCCCGCCAGCGCGTCCTGGTGGAGAGCCTCGGCGGCAGCTACCACCAGGTCATCGGCACCGACATCCCACAGGCGCTGCTCGACTTCGCCCGCGGCGCCAACGCCACCCAGATCGTGCTCGGTGCCTCCAGCCGCGGCCGCTTCGCGCAACTGTTCTCCGCCGGCGTCGGCGTCACCACGATCGCCCGGTCCGGCTCCATCGACGTGCACCTGGTCACCCACGAACGCGCCGGTCAGGGCCGCCGACGGGGCCCGATCCCGGAGGCCCTCTCCCGCGGCCGCCGTACCGCCGGGTTCCTCACCGCACTGATCGGCCTGCCACTGCTGGTCGCGGGACTCAAAGCCGGCCCGCACCTGTCGCTCACCAACGACATCCTGCTGTGCCTCGTCGCGGTCGTCGGCGTCGCCCTGATCGGCGGACTCTGGCCGGCCCTGCTCGCCGCCGTCGGCGGGTCCCTGCTGCTGAACTGGTTCTTCACCCCGCCGTACGGCCGGTTCACCATCGCCGAGGTCGAGAACCTCCTCGCCCTGGCGATCTTCGTGACCGTCGCCGTCGCCGTCAGCTGGGTCGTCGACACCGCCGCCCGCAAGACCCGCCAGGCGGCACGGGCCTCCGCCGACGCACAGACCCTGGCCACCGTCGCCGGCAGCGTCCTGCGCGGCGAACGCCCCCTGATCGCCCTGCTCGACCGGCTCCGCGAGACCTTCGCCCTCGACTCGGTCACCCTGCTCGACGACGGCACCGTCGTCGCCGCCGTCGGCCACCCGGCCTGCACGCGGCCCGCCGACGCCGACGACGAGGTCAAAGCCGGCGACGACCTGACCGTCCTGCTGCGCGGGCACGCCCTGGAGGCCGCCGACCGGCGCATCGTCGAAGCCTTCGCCGCCCAAGCCGCCGTCGCGCTCAAACAGGAACGCCTCGCCACCGAGGCCGCCACCGCCAAACCCCTCGCCGAGGCCAACAAGCTGCGCACCGCCCTGCTCGCCGCGGTCAGCCACGACCTGCGTACGCCGTTGGCCGCCGCCACCGCAGCCGTCGCCGGCCTGCGCAGCCGCGACATCGAACTCGACGACGAGGACCGCGAGGAACTCCTGGCCACCACCGACGAATCGCTGGGCCGCCTCGACCGGCTGGTGGCCAACCTCCTCGACATGAGCCGCCTGCAAACCGGTGCCCTCGGCATCGCCGTCATCGACATCGGCGCCGAAGAAGTCCTCCCGCTCGCCCTCGACGACATCGGCCCCGCAGGCCGGCAGATCAGCGTGCACGTCCCCGACGACCTGCCCACCCTGCGCGCCGACCCCGGACTCCTCGAACGGGTCCTGGTCAACCTGATCAGCAACGCCCTGCGCTACAGCCCGCCCGGACATCCACCCGTCATCACCGGCAGCAGCCACGGCGACACCGTCGAACTCCGTGTCATCGACCAGGGCCCCGGCATCCCGCACGACCGGTGGGACGACGTCTTCCTGCCCTTCCAGCGCCTCGGCGACCGCGACAACCACACCGGGGTGGGCCTCGGCCTGGCCCTGTCACGCGGACTCACCGAGGCCATGGGCGGCACCCTCACCCCCGACGAGACCCCCGGAGGCGGACTCACCATGATCCTCGCCCTGCCCGCGGGCGGCCCGGCGTGACCCGCGTCCTCGTCGTCGACGACGAACCGCAGATCGTGCGGGCCCTGCGCATCAACCTCAAGGCCCGCGGATACACCGTCGACACCGCACCCGACGCCACCTCGGCCCTGCACCACGCCGCCCGGCACCACCCCGACCTCGTCGTCCTCGACCTCGGCCTGCCCGACATGGACGGCACCGAGGTGGTCCGTGGCCTGCGTGGCTGGACCACCGTGCCGATCATCGTGCTCTCCGGGCGGGCCGGCAGCCTCGACAAGGTCGAAGCCCTCGACGCCGGCGCCGACGACTACATCACCAAACCCTTCGGCATCGACGAACTCCTCGCCCGGATCCGGGCCGTCACCCGCCGGGCCCAGCCGGCCGACGACACCGGCCCACGGGTCCTCATCGGCGAGTACACCGTCGACCTCGCCGCCCGCGAGGTCACCGGCCCCGGCGCCGACGTGCGGCTCACCCCCACCGAGTGGCAGCTGCTCGACCATCTGCTGCGCCACCCCGGCAAACTCGTCAGCCAGCAGGCCCTGCTGCGCGAGGTGTGGGGACCCGAGTACCGCAACGAGAGCAGCTACCTGCGCCAGTACATGGCCCGGCTGCGCCGCAAACTCGAAACCGACCCGGCCCGGCCCCGCCACCTGATCACCGAACCCGGCATGGGCTACCGGTTCCGGCCGTGAAACCGGCACCGGATCTCGGGACCTTGTCCTCTTTTCTCGGTGAAACGGCCTGGCCGGGCCATCCGGGCGGCGACCATGGCGGGATGAGAGCGTCGGCCGTTGTGCCGTCCGGCGTCGAGCGGACGTTCGACGAGGACGAGATCATCGTCACCAAGACCGATACCAAGGGCGTCCTCACGTACGCCAACAAGGTCTTCCTGCGGGTGTCCGCGCTGAGCGAAGCGGAAGCGATCGGCAGACCGCACAGCCTGATCCGGCATCCGGAGATGCCCCGGGCGGTCTTCAAGCTGCTGTGGGACAGCCTGCAGGCGCGCCAGGAACTGTTCGCCTACGTGGTGAATCTCGCGGCCGACGGCGCCCACTACTGGGTGCTGGCGCACGTGACGCCGTCGCTGGACGCGCGCGGCCAGGTGGTCGGCTACCACTCCAGCCGGCGCCGGCCGGAGAGGGCGGCGGTCGACGCGGCGCAGGAGCTGTACGGGCGGCTGCGCGCCGAGGAACGGCGGCATCCCGGCTCCAAGGAGGGACTCGACGCGTCCTGGGCGATGCTGCAGGAGACGCTCGGCTCCCGCGGGCAGACGTACGACCAGTTCGTGTGGGAACTGACGAATGCGATCGCGGTGTGAGCCGGCGAGGCGGTGAACCGCAGGCACCGGGACCGGACCCGCTGGAGCTGATCGCGCTGGTGTGCGAGGAGGCGGCGGCCGGCGACTTCGAGCACCGGGTGCCGCGGATCGGGGACGGGCCGCACGCCGAACGGGCCCGCGACGCGGTCAACAGCCTGCTCGACGTGACCGACGCGTTCGTCCGGGAGTCCGGTGCGGCGCTGGCCGCGGCCGCCGAGGGCCGGTACCACCGGCGGTTCCTGACCCGGGGCATGCGCGGGGCGTACCGGAACGCGGCCGCGCAGATCTCGCACTCCGGGGCGCAGATGAGCGAGGCCGCCGACCGGGTGGAACAGGCCGCACACGCCCGGCTGGCGCTGGCCGACTCGCTGGAGTCGGCGGTGCTGACGGTGTCCGAGCAGGTGGCGACGGCGGCCACCGAGATGGGCGCGTCGGCGAACGGCCTGGCGGACTTCGCGCGGGCGGCGGTCGGTGGCGCCGAGCAGGGCCTGAGCACGGTGACGCAGCTGCGCAGCTCCTCGGATCAGATCCGCAGGGCCGTCGACCTGATCAACCGGGTGGCCGCGCAGACCCGGCTGCTGGCGCTCAACGCGACCATCGAAGCGGCGCGGGCCGGCGAGGCCGGTCGCGGGTTCAGCGTGGTCGCCAACGAGGTGAAGACGCTGGCCACCGAGACCAGCGGCTCCAGCGAGGAGATCCTGGCACAGGTCAACACGGTGCAGCAGTCGGCGGCCGACGCGGTGCGGGTGCTGGAGGAGGTGACCGCCAGCATCCGGGAGATGAGCCGCCTCGTCGACGGGATCGCCAACGCCGTCGACGGCGGCGGCGACCAGGACCAGGCCGGGCTCGCCCAACTGGCCGAGGTGCTGCGCGGCGAGGTCAACCGGTTCGTCACCACGGCCCGGCAGTGAGCCGGCCGCCTACGGCCCGGTCGCGGAGGCAAGCGTCTCGGCCCACCGGCGGGCGCGGTCCAGCCCGCCGTCGAGCAGCGGGCCGGTCATCCCGGCGACGATGCCACCGGCCACGACGAGCCGGGACACGACCGCGCTCCCGGGCCACCGCAGCCGTCCGCGGCAGTCGGCGAACCAGGCCCGCATCCACCCGGACTACGCCGTAACCGCTGTGACGACCACGTTGTCGCGGTAGTGGCGGGTCCGGGTGTCGAACGGCCCGCCGCAGGTGATCAGGGTGAGCCGTACGACACCGTCCCGGGCGAAGTACTCGTCCAGCGGGACGGCCGTCTTGCGGTAACGCTTGCGGGCGGTCACCTCGAACGTCCGTTCGCGGCCACCGGGCCCGACCAGGGTGACCTCGTCGCCGGACTCCAGTTCGCCGAGCCGGAAGAACGCGCCCTTCCCCTGGTCGGCCGCGTCGACGTGCCCGGCGATGACGATCGAGCCGGCCGACGCGTTGTAGCCGGGACCGAACCGGTACCAGCCGACCCGATCGACATCCGCGGGCACCGCGAACTCGCCGGTCCCGGTGTCGACGCCGACCGCCTCCACCACGGCGTCCAGGCCGACGGCGGGGATCCGCAGCCGAGCCGGCGCCACCGTGGGTGCCGTCGAGGGCACGGTTCCGGCGACGACGGGCGTCGGTGCGGACGAGGCCGCCGGCGGCGTACCGAAATCGTCGCTTGTTGAAGATCGGCAGGCCGCCACCGTCGAAGCCGTGGTCAGGGCCGTGCCCAGAACAGTGATGAGCACGGCCCTGCGGATGCTCATCGACGGCTGGTGATCACTCGGGTGAGGCCGAACAGGGCCAGCAGGATCCCGAGAGCGCCGACGCCGTACCAGACCGTGCTCACACCGCTGTCGGCCGCACCACCGGAACCGCTGGGCACCGAGCCCGGCGCCGAGTGCAGCCCGTCGATCGTCTGCGTCACCAGGCCGAGGGTCTTGTCGTCGGCCGAGCCGACCGCGTACACGACGGTCGCGGTGCCTTCGGCCAGGTCGAGGTCGGCCGGGCCGAGGACCACGGTGTCGCCACCGGCCAGCACCACGTCGGCCGAGACGGTTCCGGCGTCGACGTCGGCCTTGCCCTCCTTGCCGTTGGTCACGCCCTCGAAGACCGGCCGGCCTCCGGCGCGGATGTCGACCGCCGGGGCGGCGGCGGTGTGCCGCACGATCAGCCGGGCCTTGCCGGCGGCCAGCTTGGCGGTGTCGTTGACGAACGGTGTCAGCGTCGGTTTGCCGTCCGCGCTCAGGTGGGCGACCAGGCTGAGGTTCGCGTCGCCGGGCACGTCGGCGTCGTCGACGGTCAGCAGCGCGTCGCCGATCGCGTCGCCGGGCTTGGTGAGCGCGATGTCGTACTGCCCGGCCGGCAGGCTCAGCGGGCCGGCGACCTTGCCCGGCGCGAAGTCCGCGATGGTCTTCTCACCGTTGACGTAGACGTCCACCGGCTGGCCCGGGATTCCGTGCACGACCGAGACCTGCGAGTTCGCCTTCGCGAAGGCGGGACCGGCGGTGACGGCTCCGCCGGCGCCGAGGGCGATCATGGTGACGGCGCCGAGTGCGGCAGCGCGGTGAAGGTGGGGGATGCGCATCGAAACTCCTCGAGGATCATCGTTTCGGGTACGCCCGTTCCTTCGACGTGGCCACCGGGGATGGATGCGGATCCGGATGTGAGCAATCTCGTGCATCCGAACGGCGCCCGCCGAGCGAAGTAGCAAGAAGGACAGGCGGAGAAAGGAGGTCGATGAGTTCCGACGACGAACTCGCCGAGCGGTTACGCGCCGGCGACGAGAACGCTTTACGGGCGGCCTACGACCAGCACGGCGCATCCGTGCTGTATCTGGCTCAGCGCATGCTGGGCAACCGGGCCGATGCCGAGGACGTCACCCAGGTGACGTTCGTGGCGGCCTGGGCGGGCCGGGACACGTTCGACCCGGGGCGTGGCACGATCCTGAGCTGGTTGCTGGGGATCGCGCGGCGCAAGGCAGTCGACCGGTTGCGGTCGGCGGCACGCGACGACCGGGTCACCGAGACGGTACGCACACAACTCACCGAACCGGACACACCGGAGACCCCGGAACGGATCGTCGACCGGATAGTCGTGGCCGACGAGCTGGGCCGGCTGCCCGCCGACCAGCGGAAAACCTTGGAGCTGGCCTTCTTCGACGATCTCACTCATCCCCAGATAGCGGCCGTGACCGGACTTCCCGTCGGTACGGTCAAGAGCCATATCCGGCGTGGAATGGCGAACCTGCGACGTCGTTGGGAGGTGGACGGTGCAGCATTTGGATCCCGATCGGCTGGTCCTTCTCGCGCTCTCTGAGGAACATGAGGACGCGATCGAGTCGGAGCACCTGGCGCACTGCACCGGCTGCCGGCTCGACCTGGACTCCTTGCGTACCGTCGCCGAGCTGGGCGCCGAAGGACACGAACTGCGCGACCTGCCGCCGCCGCCGGAGCAGGTCTGGCACGCCATCGAGGCGGCGATCACGCGGCCGGCACCGCCGGTGACCGACCTCGCCGACCGGCGTGCCCGGGCCCGCCCGAGGCGGTCCCGCTGGATCGCGCCGCTGATCACCGCCGCGGCGGCAGCGGTGCTGGCGGTGGCCGGGACGGTGGCGATCGACCGGGCCCCGGCCGAGCAGGTGACGGCACGTGCGACGCTCGCGCCGTTGCCGACGGTGCCGGCGGACGCGGGCGGGAAAGTCAGTGTGCTGTCCGACCGGATGCTGCGCATCGACGTCCGTAACCTGCCGCTGACCACCGGATTCCACGAGGTGTGGCTCATCGACCCGGACGATCCGACCAGGATGATCGCCCTCGGCAACCTGGCCGACCGGCCGGACGTGGTGCTACCGGTCCCGGCCGGTACCGACCTCAACCGGTACCGGCTGGTCGACGTCAGCGACGAACCGCACGACGGCGACGCGACGCACTCCGGCCGCAGCCTGCTGCGCGGAACGCTGACGAAATAGAACCGATGCGGGGTGATGGCGCCACCGGGCCACCACCCCGCATCCGGTTCCCGGCATCAGCAGCGGCAACCGCCGGACCGCGCATCGCATCGACAGGGCGCGGACACCGGTCGTACCCCCGGCGATCCATTGCAGCAGGCATCGCCGAGCCATGCCTCCCGGCCCTCCTTGACCGCGACCGCGGCGATGACAAGGGCGGCGACCGGGTCGGCCCACGACCACCCGAAGAGGCTGTTCACGGCAAGACCGACGAGCAACACCGCGGAGAGGTACGTGCAGAGCAGCGTCTGTTTCGAGTCGGCGACCGCCGACCGGGAACCGAGTTCACGCCCGGCGCGCCGCTGCGCGTAGGAGAGCCCGGGCATCAGCGCGAGCGACACGGCGGCCAGGACGAGACCGATCGTGGAGTGCTCCGCCTCCGCACCAACGGCCAGCGCCCGCACGGATTCGACGGTGACGTAGGCGGCCAGCGCGAAGAACGACACCGCGATGACGCGCAGCGCCGCCCGCTCCCGGCGCTCGGGATCGGTGCCGGAGAACTGCCAGGCCACCGCTGCGGCCGAGGACACCTCGATGATCGAGTCGAGACCGAACCCGATCAGCGCGGTCGACGACGCGATCGTGCCGGCGGTGATCGCGACGACCGCCTCGATGACGTTGTAGGTGATGGTCGCGGCCACCAGCCAGCGGATGCGGCGGGTCAGCACGGCACGACGCTGTGGCGCGGGCCCGGCCGGGGCGATCCGGATCAGCGGGCCGCTCATCAGCAGCAGCCTTTCTCGGCGGAGTCGGCGCAGACCGCCGGGTCGACGGCCAGGACCAGCCCGAGCAGGTCACCGAGGGCGTGGGCGAGCCGTGGATCGGCGAGTTCGTAGCGGACCCGGCGCCCCTCGGGCACGGCGACGACCAGACCGCAACCCCGCAGGCAGGTCAGGTGGTTGGACAGCTTCTGCCGGGTGCAGCCGAGCAGGTCGGCGAGCTCCGCCGGATAGCCGGGGCCGTCACGCAGGGCTAGCAGCAGCCGGGCGCGTGTCGGGTCTGACAGCGCGTGACCGAAACGGGCCAGCACCGACCCGTGCGTCAGGATCTCCACACCCAGGACGATACAGCTAAACCTGTACTGTCGCCAGGCGAAGTCACCGCCGGAGGGAACTCCGTAACCTCACGGTGTGGAGATCGCGCGCAGGATCGCGGAGTGGCTGTCGGCATGGCCGCATCGGGCCGCGGAGCCGGGGCTGTCCGATACTGAGCTGCACCGCGCCGAGGAGACCTTCGAGCTGACCTTCCCGCCGTTGTTGCGCGAGGTGCTCACCCTGATCCATCCGATACGGCGGCCGGTCGCACCGCAGCCCGGGATCCACCAGTCACCGTCGACGATTCCGGACTGGAGGCTGCGCGATGTGGAGCGTACCCGGCTCCTGATCGACATCCCGGCCGACGGCGTGCTGTTCGACGTCGAGGATGAGGACAACGACTTCTGGTGGCACGCCTGGGGCCCGCGCCCGGAGACGCTCCCGGAGCGGATGGCCGTCGCGGAGCGAGAGCTGGCGCGGGTTCCCCGGCTGATCCCGCTCATGGGCCACCTCTATGTCGCGGCCTCCGACGACTCACCGGTGTTCAGCGTTATCCAGACGAGGGTGTATCTGTACGCGGTGTCGTTGGCTGATCTCGGCGACGACGAAGCGCGAACGGCGGCCATCCGATCCGCGACGTGGCCGGTCGGCACGGTGCCGTTCTGGAGCGAGCTGTGCGCCTATGCCAGCCACCGCGACACCGCCGACCCGCTGGGACGCCTGGGGAGCGGAGGTTTCTGACGTGACGGATACCGAGCGTTTTCTCACCTTCGAGCACGGACACCGGGATGGCCTGCATTCCTACACGGTCACCGTCGGAGAATCCGATCTGACCGGCCGGGTGTGGCCGGGTCTGGCAGAACGGGGCAACTACCCGGACGATCCGGACCTGAATCCGTGGCACCGGCACGCGATCAACAACCAGGACGGCGAGCCGCTGGCGGTCTGGCGTGCGCTGACCTGGGCGTTGGCCGAGGGCCGGAGCCGACATGTGATCCCCAGCTTCCTCCGGGACGAGGTGGCGAGCTGTCTGGGTGTCGACCGCGAAGACATGCTGATGGTCCGCTGGGAGTACCAGGTCGACATCGAACTGGCGGACCGGGGCCTTGCCGACTACGGGTTCGTCCCCGCCCGGACCAGCAAACTTCTGCGCTCGGGACCGGACACGTGGGATCGGGACCACATCGGGTTCGCCGGCCTGTTCGAGGTGAACCGTTTCCGCCAGCTCGTCGACATCGATCGTGTGCTCGCCGGTGACAACGCCTCCGAACTGACGGTCTTCGGCCTCCGCGATCCGGGGCGGCGGGGCGTGCTGGTGGCCGCGCTCAGCCGGGACGAGCGTCCGGAGCTGGCCGCCGTCCTGGAGCCGGGCGAGATCTTCGTCGACATGGCGGTGATCCGTGAGAGCGGCGCCGGCATCAGCAATCACCTCACGGTCAAGGCTCCTGAGGCGATCCCGCAGGTCGAGCGGCTGGCCGATCACTTCAGCCGGGCGTTCCGCCGATACCGGGACCGGGCCGGCCGCATCCACACGTTGAACGACTTCCATGCCGCGATCGACGACCTGCTCGCCCCACCGGATCGCACCTGACGCCCGGGCTGCTCCGGGTATCGGTGAAGGCCCGTCGCGCGCACAACCTTCGCGTTCGTTGGTCCCAGGCGGTCCCTCACCCGTCGAGTTGGTCGCGGCTCCACTCGTTCCGGCCTTCTGCCGTCACGGCCTTCTCCCGTCACGGCGTTCACTTCGTGAGGCTTCCACTCCGTTTTAGCCCTTTCCGTTCTGGCCGGGTGGCGGTATGGGCTTGGCTCGGTCGCAACGACGAGAGCACACGCAACGCCGATCGTGTGACCTCACCGTTGCTCTGACGAGGATGAACGATCGCGATCAATGGTTTGCGATCGTTCATCCTCGCTATCGTGATGGTGAGGTCGCACGATCGGCGAATGTATGCGCTGATCAACGCTGACGACCGGTGGTGCGTTGATCCCGCGTGTGCCCATGCGGCCGGGAGCGCCGATGTGCGGCCAGACCGAGAGGGGCCAGCTGATCGCCGGAAGGACCAGCACCGGATCGCATCCGCCGGCTAGAGAACGTGGCTGGAGAAGCGTGGCCGGAGCGTGGCTGGAGAGACGTGGCCTGAGCGTGGCCGGCTGCGTGGGGACGGGACAGAGGCCGCGCTTGATCCGTCGGGCGCGCTAACTGACCTCGAAATCCAGCTCGGCGACGGGGTTGGTGAACTCGGTGACCCGCAGTGACACCTGCATCCGCCAGATGCCGGGCGCCGGGATCGTCACCTGCGCGGTGTAGAAGCCCGGCGATACCTGGGTGAGCGGGACAGCGCCGAGGGAGGCACGGTCGGAGGTCAGGCGTACGACCGGTGGTGCGACGCCCTCGGCCGGCTCGCCGGTCGTGGAGGTCATCCGCAACGTGACGGTGTTCGGGCCGCGGGTCAGGGGAGACAGGTCGGCCTGCACCTGGATGTCGCCCAGGGTGGTGGTGCGTGGCCCGCGATCGGCCGCCGTCGCTGCGGGTTCGGTTTTGGTCCCGGGGCTCGTGTCGACGAGGAATCCGGTGACGAGCAGGGCCGCCAGCAGCATCGCGGCCTCGGCCGTGACGGCGCGTACGACCGGCCGGGTGTGTTCGGTCCGGCGGGTCGTCTTCTGGATGCGGGGGAGGAGCGACCATCTGTTCCACGCCGCGATGGCGACGGCGATGACGGCGATGGCGATCTTGGTCAGGAGCAGACGTCCGTAGCCGGTGCCGGTCAGCGCGCTCCATGACCCGAGGATCCGCCAGGTGAGCAGTGCGCCGGTGGCCACCAGCGCGGCCAGTACCGCGGCGGCGGTGGTGGAGAACCGGGCGAGGGTCGCGGCGGCATCCCGGCCGGCCAGACCGGGCAGGGTCAGTGCCAGGCCGGCGAGGCCGCCGAGCCATACGCTGCCGGCGAGCAGGTGCAGCACGTCGGCGCCGATGGCGAGGGCTGCGGGGTTCGTCGCGCGGGTGTGCCCGGTCAGTGCGGGTGCCGTGGCGGCGATCGCCGCGAACAGCACCGCGCCCACGGGCCGTCGCCGTCCGAGCAGGGCGACTGCCGCCACCAGCCCGACGGCTACCGCTGCGCCGACGGCGTATTCCGTCGGCGGCACCGAGGACCAGGTCGCGCCCCGGGCGAGCAGTTCCGGCCCGCCGCCGAGCAGGTAGACCGCTGTGATCGGCACCGCGATGACCCACGCCCCGACGGCGACGGCCGCGGCGGCACGAAGCGCGGTGGTCAGGCGGCGTCGCGGGCTGCTGGATCCGGCGGTCGGCGGTAGGTCGGCGGGCGGTGTGTCGGTCGGGCGGCGTCGTGGGAGGCCGGTTCCGGCGGGCGGTGTGTCGGCCGGGCAGCGTCGTGGGAGGCCGGTTCCGGCGGGCGGTGTGTTGGTCGGGCGGCGTCGTGGGAGGCCGGTTCCGGTGGTGCCGGGTAGGAGGAAAGCGGTGAACACGACGAGGCCGGCGGCCAGGAGTAGGGCGGTGTAGCCCACCCAGCGGGCCGCGGTCAGTGGCCAGGGGACGTCCGGGACGGTGCTCGCGCCGGCGGTCAGCGTGGTGACGGCCGGGGTGGTGGCGGCGCCCACCGAGAAGGTGAGCGCCCCGCTGATCGGGTGTCCGTCGTCGGAGACGACCCGCCAGGTGAGCACGGTCGTGCCGGTGCCGAGCTGTCCGGCCAGGTCGACCGTGAGTGCGGCGCCGGTGACCGTCGTTCGTGCCTCGACGAGTTCGCCCCGGGCGTCGAAGATCTGGACCCCGTCCGGTACGCCACGCACCGTCTCGTCGAACGTCAGCAGGATCCGGTTCGGCGCGGTCGCCAGCACGGCGCCCTGGGCCGGATCGGTTCCGACCAGGGTGGCGTGCGCGCGGACCGGCTGGGCGGAGCCGAGCAGCAGGGCCACGAACAGCAGCGCGACGGTGCCGAGCCGCCTGATCATGGCCGGCGGTGCTGCTGGAAGAGCGACACGGCACCGAGTGCCGTGCCGACGAGGCCGGCCAGCAGCGCGGCGAGTGTGACGCCGTCGCCCGGTGTGGGAGCGGGTGTCCGCGGGGTCGTGGCGGCCATGTGGTGGAGCGTGTCGTCCATCGGTGCGGAGACGACGAGCCGTGGTGCGGGCCGTTCCAGCTCCTGGATGGCCTGCCCGGCCTGGGGTACCTCGATCCAGGCCGACTCGCCGGTCTGGCAGGTCTGGATGGTGGGGAACAACAGGTCGGTCCCGGCGGTCCCGGGCAGTTGGACCGCGAGTTCGAGGACGTCACGGTAGCCGTCCGGGAGTGGGGTGCCGGTGCGGTAGGTGACGGTGGTGACCCGCTCGGTGACCTGGTTGCCGTGGGCGTCCGCCACCGGCGGATCGATCTTCTCGATCTGCTTTGTGACCTGCCACAACGGGTGGCGGGTCGGGGTGACCGAGGTGATCTGGGCGGGGATCTGGATGGTGATCCCGGTGGTGGGCGAATCCTCGCAGCCGTGGGCGACGCTGAACTGGAGGACGGCGTGTGCGCCGGCCGCTGTCGTCGAGGACGTGACGGTGACGTGGGCGCTCGCCGGGGAGGCGAGCCCGACGATGCCGACGGCCAGCGCGGCCGCGCCGGCCCGGGCGATGTGCCGTGACCAGAGATTCGCGCCGGGTTCGTTGTCATCGCGCCGCATGCCGCACATTGGAGCAACCTGCCGAACTCATGTCAAGGATGTGAACTGGAGGCGCATACATTGCGGCTTGGGGGTCGAAAAGGTAGCCTCGGTTCACATAAGTGAACTGAGATCCCTGATGTGAGCGATAGGAGTTGGCCTACATGCCGAACATCACCGTCGAACTACTCGCCGGCCGGACCATCGAGCAGCGCAAGGCGTTCGCCCGGGCGGTCGCCGACCAGGCCGTCGAGATCCTCGGCGCCCGCCGGCAGGACGTCCGCATGGTGTTCACCGAGATCACCGCGGACGACGTGGCCAACGGCGGTGTGCTGGCCAGCGAGGACGAGAGCCGGGCCGGCGTGGTGGCGGCGCTCAAGAAGGGCTGACACGGCGAGAGCGATGGGGTCAGGATTGCCGGTCGGCGACCTGACCCCATCGTCGTAAGCAGGCGGAAAGCGTATGCCGGCGGAAGGCGCAAGCCGGCGGAAAGCGCAAGCCGGCGGAAAACGCCGGCGGGTAAGGCACGGAAGGGCGTCAGCGGACCAGGCGGTTGTCGCGCATCGCCGACAGCCGGGCCTTCACGCTCAGCAGCGTCTCGATGATCAGGTCCTCGCGGCCCTGGTCGAGGCGGCTCATCGGGACCGCGACACTGATCGCGTCGATCGACCGGCGGGAGAACGGCAGCGCGACACCGAAGCACCGCACCCCCAGGCAGGACTCCTCGCTCTCCTCCGCGTAGCCGACCTGGGCAGCCTTGTCGATTATCGCCAGCAGCGCATCCCGGTCGGTGATCGTCTGGGAGGTGAAGGCCTTGATCTCGTGCGGAACCAGGCCGCCCCGGTCGCTCTCGGGCAGCTCGGCGAGCATGGCCCGGCCCAGTGCCGTGCTGTAGGCGGGCAGCCGCCGCCCGACCGCCGAATACATCCGCAGCGGGTGCTTGGACTCGCGCTTGGCGGTGTAGATGATCTCGGCGCCCTCGAGCCGGCCGAGGTGGACGGTCTCCTCGGTGGCGGCGGCGATCTCGTCCATCACGGCCCTGGCCCGGGACAGCACCGGGTCGCCGTCGAGGTAGGCGGAGCTGACCGTCAGGGTGTGCACCCCGAGCCGGTAGATGCTGCCGGTCTGGTCGGTGTCCAGCCAGCCGCGGGCGCACATGGTGCGCAGGAGCGCGTGCAGGCTGCTCTTCGGAATACCGAGGCGTTTGGCCAGCTGGAGCTGGGTGCCGGGGCCGTTGGCCGCGATGTCGTCGAGGACGTCGAGGACCCTGGCGGCGGACTTGACCTGCGAGGTGGCGGAAGTGCCGCTGCTTGTCTTCTCCGGGTCCACCGAGACCTCCTCATCACTTGTGGCACGTTTCATTCGAGTCGCACAACCTTACACCACGGTTCACATAGGTGGACAAAATTCAGCCCCTTGACCTGTGATCGGCGCCATAGGTATGGTCGATCTCAGTTCACATAGCTGAACGCGGTTCACGAACGAGGAGCGAGTTTTGATCGAGGTCAGGTATTCGGCATCGCCTCACGGCGTGGAGACGGCGACGAACGCGGATCTCCGGAAGGACTTCCTCGCGCAGGACCTGTTCCGCACCGGCGAGGTCCGCGGGGTCTACACCCACGACGACCGGCTGGTCGTCGGCGGCGCGGTCCCCGGCGCCGGCCGGCTCGAACTGCCCGCCTGGGACGTGCTCGGCACCCGCACCCACCTGGCCCGCCGCGAACTCGGCATCGTCAACGTGGGCGAGCCCGGCCACGTGCTCGTCGACAACGAGAAGTTCGAGCTCCGCCACCTCGACGGCCTGTTCGTCGGCCGCGGCAGCGAAGTCGTTTTCGAAGGGCCCGACGCCGCGTTCTACTTCGTGTCCGCTCCGGCGCACGCCACGTACCCGACCGTCCCGCTCAGTCACGCGGCGGTCGAGCCGGTCAAGCTGGGCTCGCCGGAGGGCGCCAACGAACGCAGCCTCTACCGGTACGCCTGGGGCCAGGAGCTGCAGACCGCGGTCCTGCAGTTCGGCGTCACCGTGATCGCCGACGGCTCGGTGTGGAACACCTGCCCGCCGCACCTGCACGACCGGCGTACCGAGGTCTATCTCTACGTCGACCTCGACGAGAAGGACCGGGTCTTCCACTTCATGGGCCGCCCGGGCGCCGCCCGCCACCTGGTGATGGGCAACCGCGAGGCGGTCATCTCGCCGCCGTGGTCGATCCACTCCGGCGTCGGCACCGGCTCCTACGCCTTCATCTGGGCGATGGGCGGCGAGAACAACGAGTACACCGATCTGACGCCGGTGGCACTGGAGGACCTGTGACCCGGTCGCCGTTCGACCTGACCGGCCGCCGCGCCGTGGTGACCGGTGCCGGCCGTGGCCTCGGCCAGGCCATCGCGCTCGGTCTCGCCGAGGCCGGCGCCGACCTGATCCTGCTCGGCCGGGCCGCGAGCCAGACCTCCACCCGGGACCGGATCGCCGCCCTCGGCCGCGACGTCGAGATCGTCGACCTCGACGTCGCCGACCACGACGCCATCGCGCACGCCGCCGATCAGGTCAACCGCGACCACGACGTGGACATCCTGGTCAACAATGCCGGCATCATCGACCGCCAGGACTCCGCCGACGTGACCCGGCAGTCGTGGGACCGCGTCGTCGACGTCAACCTGAACGGGCTGTTCTTCCTCTGCCAGGAGTTCGGGCGTCCGATGACCCGCCGCGGACACGGCAAGATCGTCAGCGTCGCCAGTCTGCTCTCCTTCCAGGGCGGCATCCGCGTCGCGTCGTACGCCGCCAGCAAACACGGTGTCGCCGGTGTGACCAAGGCCCTGGCCAACGAGTGGGGCCCGCTCGGTGTGCAGGTCAACGCCATCGCCCCCGGTTACATCGCCACCGACAACACCACGGCGTTGCGCGCGGACCCGGACCGGTCCCGCGCCATCCTCGAACGCATCCCCGCCGGCCGCTGGGGAGACGCGTCGGACATCGCCGGAGCGGCCGTCTTCCTGAGTTCCGCCGCAGCCGACTACGTCAACGGCCACGTCCTGGTCGTCGACGGCGGCTGGATGGCCCGCTGACCTTCCTCTCCGTTCCTTCCGTTCCCTCCGTTCGGCGAAAAGAGAAACCATGAGAATCACCCCTCGTCCTGCCGCGATAGTCAGCCTCAGCCTCCTGGCCGCCGTCCTCACCGGCTGCAGCGAGGAGTCCGGCGGGGGCACCGCCGCGGCCGGCTCGGAGAGCTGCGAGTCGTCCGAGGTCCGCCTGGTCGGCCAGGTCCGTAACGAGTCCAACCCGTACGAGGCGTCCTGGCTGGCCGGCGGCGACGTCTTCGCCCAGTCGGTCGGCCTCAAGCAGGAGCGGCTCACCTACGACGGCGACTCCACCAAGCAGCAGGAGCAGATCAGCCAGATCCTCGCCGGCAACACCAAGTGCCTGGTGATGAACGTGCTCCCGAACGGCGACTCGGACACCGCGCCGATCGTCAAGGGCGCCGACCAGGCCGGTGCCTACCTGGTCACCCAGTGGAACAAGCCGGCCGACCTGAAACCGGCCGACCACAAGACCTGGCTGAGCCACATCACCTACAACGGCATCGAGTCCGGCCAGCAGATCGGTGACGCGCTCTCCACCGCGATCGGCGGCAACGGTGGCATCATCGCGCTGCAGGGTGTCCTGGACACCGCGGCCGCCAAGGACCGGTTCGCCGGCCTGGAGGCGTCGCTGGCCAAGAACCCCGGCGTCAAGCTGCTCGACCAGCAGGCCGCCAACTTCTCCCGGGCCGAGGCGCTCACCGTCACCAAGACGCTGCTCACCAAGCACGGCGACAACGTCAAGGGCATCTGGGCCGCCAACGACGACATGGCGCTCGGCGCGCTGGAGGCCCTCCAGCAGGCGGGCAGGTCCGGCAAGGTCGCGGTCGTCGGTATCGACGCGGTCCCGGACGCGGTCAGCGCCGTCCAGAAGGGTGACATGACCGCCACCGTCTCCAGCGACGGCACCTGGCAGGGCGGCATCGGCCTGGCCATCGGCTACTGCGTCGCCACCGGCAAGCTGAAGGTGGCCGACATCGCCGCCGGCAACCGCGCGTTCTTCGCCCGGCAGTTCCTCGTCACCAAGGACAACGCCGCCGAGTTCGCACAGCCCAAGGCGAACCCGGCCGACTTCGAGTGCGGCAACGTCTTCAACCGCGTGGCCGGCCCCCTGACATGACCGTCGCCACCGAGGTCGCCGTAGCGCCTCGCCGTCCTTCTCGGCGAGGCGCGTCGCTCCGGGACGCCGGCCCACCGCTCGCGCTGATCGTCATCTTCCTGATCTTCGCGGCCCTGAGCCCGCAGTTCCGCAGCGCCGACAACGTCCGGAACATCGTGGACGCGGCAGCGGTGCTCGCCGTCGTCACCTGCGGCATCACGTTCGTGCTGATGATGGGGTCGATCGACCTGTCGGCGGCCGGGGTGATGGGCGCCTCGGCCCTGACCGTGTCACTGCTGGTCGCCAACAACCGCAACGACAACGACTTCGGTCTGCTGGGCATCCTGATCGCCGTCCTGCTGGGCTGCGCGTTCGGCTGCCTGAGCGGCCTGGCCCTGGTCCTGCTGAAGGTGCCGTCGTTCATGGCCACGCTGGGGGTGTCGGCGATCGGGCTCGGCGTCGCGACGCTGATGTTCGCCGGCGTGCAGCCCAACATCACCGACACCATGCTGGAGAGCTGGGCGATCGAACGGCTGCTGGGCTTCTCCTACCTGACGTGGATCGCCGTCGCGTGCATCCTGATCGGCTGGCTGGTCCAGCGTTACACCCGGCTCGGGCGGTACGCCTACGCGATCGGCGGTGCCGAAGAGGTCCTCACCCTCTCCGGGGTGCGCGTCAAGCCGTACAAGATCGGGGTCTTCGCCCTTGCCGGTGCCTTCTACGGGCTGGGTGGGGTGATGGTGACCAGCCAGCTGGGCGCCGGTCTCGTGCAGGCCGGTGACGGTTACGACTTCTCGGCGATCACCGCCGCCGTGGTCGGCGGCACCCTGCTCACCGGCGGCCGCGGCGGTGTCCTGCACTCCGCCGTCGGTGTCCTGCTCGTCATGGTGCTCACCAACGGCCTGGTGCAGGTCGGCGTCAGCCCCTACTGGCAGGGCGGTGTCGAGGGCCTGATCGTCGTGGCCGCGGTGGCTGCCGCGGTCATCCCGCAGCGACGAAGGAACCAGGTGGTCAAATGAGCGTCCCGGCACTGGAGGTCCGTGGCCTCGTCAAGCACTATCCGGGGGTGAAGGCGCTCGACGGCGTCGACCTGGTGGTCCACCAGCACGAGGTCCTCGGCCTGGCCGGCGAGAACGGCGCGGGCAAGTCGACGCTGCTCAAGGCACTCGTCGGGCTGGTCACCCCGGATGCCGGGGAGATCTACGTCCGCGGCGAGGCGGTCCGGCTGCGCAGCGTCGTGGAGGCGGCGAACCACGGCATCGGGATGGTCTTCCAGGAGCAGTCGCTGGTGCCCAACCTGACCGCCGCGGAGAACATCGTCCTCGGCAGCGAGGGCCCGGCGGTCCGGCGCGGCATCTACCGCTGGGACGCGATGCGCCGGCTGGCCCAGGAGCAACTCGACAAGATCGGCTCGCACATCGACCCGCTGGCCCGTACCGATTCGCTGTCCTTCGCCGACCGGCAGATGGTCGAGATCGCGAAGGTGCTGCGCATCGAGGAACGCAGCCAGCACCCGCCGGTGATCATCCTGGACGAGCCGACGTCGGTGCTGGAGTCCAAGGAGATCGAGACGCTGTTCGCGCAGATCCGGCGGCTGCGCGAGTTCGCGTCGGTCGTCTTCGTCTCGCACCGCCTCGACGAGGTGCTCGACGTGTGCGACCGGGTCGCCGTGCTGCGCGGCGGCCAGTCGGTCGGTGAGGTCGCCACGGCCGGCGCCGTCCCGGGCGAGCTGCACCGGATGATGATCGGCTCGACCGGTTCCGACGACCACTATCACGAGAACGCCGCCGTGCCGGTCACCGCCGAGCAGCCCCGGCTGTCGATCCGCGGGCTGTCCGGCAGCACGTTTCACGACATCGACCTGGACGTCGCGTCCGGTGAGATCGTGGCCATCGTCGGCGTGCACGGGTCCGGGCGCGAGGACGTCTGCCGCGCGCTGTTCGGCGCCGAGCCGACCACCGCCGGCGAGATCCGGATGGACGGCAGGAAGGTCGACCTGTCCAGCACCCGCGCCGCCTGCGCCGCCGGGATCGGCTACGTCCCGGCCGAACGCAAGATCGAGGGCATGGTCGGCCCGATGTCGGTGGCCGACAACATGACCCTGAGCAAACAGCAGGCCCGCTGCACCGGACCCTTCGTGGCGCCCCGCAAACAGGCCGGCCTGGTCGACGGATGGATCAAGAGACTCTCCATCCGTACGCCCACCCGCGACACCGCCATCGGGCGCCTGTCCGGCGGCAACCAGCAGAAGGTGGTGCTGGCCCGCTGGCTGGTCGGCGGCGACATCCGCCTGCTGCTGCTCGACCACCCGACCCGCGGCCTGGACATCGGCGCCCGCTCCGAGGTGTACCGGCTGATGCGTGAACTGGCCGGCACCGGCGTCGCCACCGTGCTGCTGGCCGACAGCCTGGAGGAGGCGATCGGCATGGCCGACCGGATCCTGGTGATGACCGACGGCCGGGTCGCCACCGAGGTCGCCTGCCCTAACGGCGGCAAACCGAGCCCCCTGGACCTGGTGAAGGTGATGGTGTGAGCACCCCCGCGGCCACCCGGCCGGCCACAGTCTCTCTGCGAGCCGGGCGGTTCACCGGCTTCATGCCACTGATCGCCCTGGTCACCTTGATGGCCGCACTGACCGCTGTCGACCCGGACTTCCTGACCCAGCGGAGCCTGACGGCGGCCCTGCGGACCGCGGCGCCACTGATCGTGCTCGCGGCGGGGGCGACCCTGGTCGTGCTCTGCGGCGGTATCGATCTCTCGATCGCGGCGCTGGCCTCGCTGTCCACGGTCCTGCTGGCCCTGTGGCTGCCGGACCTCGGTGGCCCGGCCACGCCGGCGGTGATCCTGATCGCGGCGGCGATCGGCGCGGTGCAGGGGGCGGCGCACGTCCTGCTGCGGATACCGTCGTTCATCGTCACCCTGGGCGGGATGAGCATCCTGTCGGCGATCGCCCTGGTGGTCTCCGGCGCCGGCACCGTGCGGGTCGTCGACGACTCCACGGTCAGCTGGCTCGACCTCTACATCGGCGGATTCCTGCCGACGTCGGCGGCGGTGGCGATCCTGCTGGTCGCCCTGATCGCGCTGGTGCTCAAGGTGACGCCGCTGCAGAGCTGGGTGTCGGCCACCGGCTACACCGAGTCGGCGGCACGGCTGGCCGGCACCCCGGTCGACCTGGTCAAGATCGGCGTGTTCTGCCTGTCCGGCGCCTGTGCCGGTTTCGCCGCGGTCATGCTGGTGTCGCGCCAGTTCAGCGGCGGGCCGACGATGGCCGACAACCTGCTGCTGCCGGCGGTCGCGGCGATCGTCGTCGGCGGCACCGCGATCACCGGAGGTCACGGCAGTGTGTGGCGCAGCCTGGCCGGCGCGCTGGTCGTGACGCTGCTGCGGGTCGGCCTGCCGATCGTCGGGGTGCCGTCCGCCTACGAACAGATCCTCTACGGCGCGATCATCGTCGTCGCCGTCGCACTGACCCTCGACGGGTCGAAGGTTTCGACAATCAAGTAGTTGTTCCGACCACGGAAGGCCATCATGCCCCACGAGAACTCCGCTCTCCTGCCCGCCGTCCGTTCGTTCCTGTCCTCGCCCAAGGGGCTGCTCATCGACGGTGACTGGGTGGACGCGAAGGACGGCCGGACCTTCGCCACCGTCAACCCGTCGACCGAGGAGACGCTCGTCCAGGTGGCACACGCGTCCTCGGTCGACGTGGACCGTGCCGTGACGGCTGCCCGTACGGCCTTCGAGGCCGGTTCGCCCTGGTCGCGGATGACGCCGCGGGACCGTTCGCACCTGCTGTGGCGCATCGGCGACCTGATCGACGCCCACGCCGACGAGTTCGCCCAGCTGGAGGCCCTGGACAACGGCAAGCGCGTGTCGGCGGCCCGGGAGGGTGACGTCGCGATCTCCGCCGAGCTGTTCCGCTACTTCGCGGGCTGGGCCACCAAGATGGAAGGCACGACGATCCCGATGTCGGTGCCGGGCCGCGAGTTCCACGCCTACACCCGCCGCGAGCCGGTCGGTGTGGTGGCCGGCATCGTGCCGTGGAACTTCCCGCTGCTGATGGCCTGCTTCAAGATCGTCCCGGCGATCACCGCGGGCAACACCGTCATCCTCAAGCCGGCCGAGCAGACCCCGCTGACCGCGCTGCGCCTCGGCGAGCTGCTGCTCGAAGCCGGCCTGCCCGCCGGTGTGGTGAACATCCTGCCCGGTTTCGGCGACACCGGCGCGGCGCTGGTCGACCACCACGGCGTCGACAAGGTCGCCTTCACCGGCAGCACCGAGGTCGGCAAGAAGATCGCCGCCGCCGCGTCGGGCAACCTGAAGAAGGTCTCCCTGGAGCTCGGCGGCAAGGCCCCGAACATCATCTTCAACGACGCCGACCTGGACGCCGCCGTCGCCGGCGCGGTGCTGGGCGGCTACTTCAACGAGGGCCAGTGCTGCGTCAACGGCTCCCGCCTCTACGTCCAGCGTGGCGTGTTCGACCAGGTCGTCGAGGGGGTGGCGGCGGCCGCGCGGGCGATCACCGTCGGCGACGGTTTCGACCCGGCCACCCAGATGGGCCCGCTGGTCTCCCAGGAGCAGCACGAGAAGGTGCTGGGCTACATCCGCGGGGCGGTGCGTGACGGCGCCGTGCTGACCGCGGGCAGCGCCGACGCCGTCGGTGACCGCGGCTTCTTCGTGTCGCCGACGCTGATCACCGGCGTGACCGAGCAGATGGCGGTGCAGACCGACGAGATCTTCGGCCCGGTGGTCACGGCGATCCCGTTCGACACCGAGGACGAGGTCGTCGCGGCGGCCAACAACACGGTGTACGGCCTGGCCGCCGGCGTCTGGTCGACGAACATCGGCACCGCGCACCGGGTCGGCGCCAAGCTGCGCGCCGGCACGGTGTGGCTCAACACCTGGCACGCCGACGACGTCACCCTGCCCCGGGGCGGGTTCAAGCAGTCCGGCTGGGGCCGGGAGCTCGGTTCGTTCGGCCTGGACGACTACACCGAGCTCAAGACCGTCATCGCCGAGCTGCGATGAGCGCCGTCGACGTTCTCGGCGGGCACCGGCTGGTGCCGGTCGTGGTGCTGGACGATCCCGGGTCGGCCGACGGTCTCGGCGACGCGCTGGTGGCCGGCGGCCTGCCGATCGCCGAGGTCACCTTCCGTACGCGAGAGGCGGCGGCCGTCCTCCGTCGTCTGGCCGCCCGGGGTGACCTGGTGGTGGGCGCCGGCACCGTCCTGACCGCCACGCAGGTCGACGTCGCGTACGAATCGGGCGCGAAGTTCGTGGTCTCACCCGGTCTGAGCGCCGCCGTCGTCCGCCGTTGCCAGGCGCTCGGCCTGGCGGTGATCCCCGGCGCCAGTACCGCCACCGAGATCATGGCGGCGCTGGACCTCGGCCTGGACACTGTCAAGTTCTTCCCGGCCGAGGCCAGCGGCGGGCTGGCCACCGTGAAGGCGCTGTCCGCGGCGTTCCCGCAGGTCCGGTTCGTCCCGACCGGGGGAGTGACCGCACAGAGCGCCCCCACCTACCTCGCCCACCCGGCGGTCGCCGCGGTCGGCGGCAGCTGGATGGTGGCGCCCGACCTGCTGGCCGCCGGCAAGTGGGACGAGGTCACCGCGAGATGCGCACTACCAGGAGTGACATCGTGATCGAGATACGTCCCGCGGCCGAGTGCGAGTTCGACATCGTCGCGCTCGGTGAGGTGATGTTGCGGCTCGACCCCGGCGAGGGCCGGGTCCGTGCCGCCCGCCGGTTCGAGGTGTGGGAGGGCGGCGGCGAGTACAACGTCGCCCGTGGCATGCGCAAGGTGTTCGGGCTGCGGGCCTCGGTGGCGACCGCGCTGGCCGACAACGAGATCGGCCGCCTGGTCGAGAACCTGATCATGCAGGGTGGCGTGGACACCTCGCTGATCCGCTGGGAGAAGTACGACGGCATCGGCCGTACGGTCCGCAACGGGCTGAACTTCACCGAGCGTGGTTTCGGGGTGCGCGGCGCGGTCGGGGTCTCCGACCGGGCGCACACGGCGATCGCCGGACTGCGGCCGGGCACGATCGACTGGGATGACCTGTTCGGCCGTCGCGGGGTCCGCTGGCTGCATACCGGCGGGATCTTCGCGGCCCTGTCGGAGAGCGCGGCCGCGGTGGCCGAGGAGGCGATGGCCGCCGCACAGCGGCACGGCACGGTGGTGTCCTTCGACCTCAACTACCGGCCGAGCCTGTGGGCCGGTATCGGTGGCACCGAGGTGGCCAGGGCGGTCAACACCGGGCTGGCCCGGCACGTCGACGTGATGATCGGCAACGAGGAGGACTTCACGGCCGCCCTCGGGTTCGACGTCGCGCACGTCGACGAGCGGCTGTCGGCGCTGCCGATCGACAGTTTCGCCGAGATGGTCGGCACGGTGGCGGGCAAGATGCCGTGGCTCAAGGTGGTGGCGACGACCCTGCGGACGGTGCACACCGCCAGCGACAACGACTGGCAGGCGATCGCCTGGTCACCGGAGACGGGTGTGCTGTCGTCGGTGGCGCGTGACCGTCTGGGCGTCTTCGACCGGGTCGGTGGCGGCGACGGGTTCGCCTCCGGGCTGATCTACGGGCTGCTCGAGGGTGAGGCGTTGCAGTCCTGTCTGGAACTCGGGGCCGCGCACGGCGCGCTCGCGATGACCACGCCGGGCGACACCTCGATGGCGACCCGCGAGGAGGTGTGGGCGCTCGCCGGTGGTGGCAGCGCCCGCGTGCGCCGCTGATCATCGGGCAGGCCTGGCGGATCTCTCCGCCAGGCCTGCTCTTATCTGTACCGCGTTCACATATGAGGACACAGGAAAAACTCAGTCCATGTATGAGGACAAGGTTCTTGACGGTGTAACGCGGACGACATAGTTTCAGGCCCTCCAGTGACAGTGACCGTCCTCACTGCCACGTCAGCCGAATTCCGAGGGACCTCGCATGAAAGTGCCCCGAAGATCTTTCCGCTCCCTTGTCGCCACCGTCACCGCCCTGATCCTGGTCGCCGGGTCGGTGTCGCCGGTCCAGGCCGCCGCGGCCGTCGACGACGGCCGGCTCAACGTCCTGCTCTTCTACAAGCCCAACTTCCACGCCTCGAACGTGCAGGCCCGCCAGGCCGTGCGTGACCTGGCCACCCAGCTCGGCACCCAGTACAACCAGCCGGTCGAGATCCAGGAGACCGACGACCCCGCCGTCTTCAACACCTCGAACCTCGCCGCCCGCGACGCCGTCGTCTTCGCACAGACCGGCGGCGTGCTGTTCAACGCCGCTCAACGGTCGGCTCTGGAGGCGTACATCCGCGGGGGTGGCGGTTTCATGGGCCTGCACTACACCGGCTGGTCGGTCGGCGAGAGCGAGCACGACGTCAACCCGTTCTACGCCCGGCTCGTCGGTGCCGTCTCCGAAGGCCACCCCGAGGACCCCGGTGTCCGGCCGGGCACCGTCAACGTCCGGGACAACGGCCACCCGCTCACCCAGGGTGTGCCCACCACCATCTCGCGCAGCGACGAGTGGTACGACTGGGTCGTCAACCCGGCGCCCAACGTGCGGACCCTGATCGCCGCCGACGAGGCGTCCTACGGCGGCGGCCGCCAGGGCACCCTGCACCCGGTCACCTGGTGCCAGAAGATCGACTCCGGCCGGTCCTGGTACACGTCGATGGGACACGAGGGCACCGCCTACGCCGAGTCCTACATGCGGGCCCAGATGAAGAACGGCCTGGCGTACGCGGCCGGGCTGCTCGCCGCCGACTGCTCCCCGCCGGTCAAGGACCAGGCCGGCGCCTGGAGCGGTGTCACGCCGTGGCCGCTCGTGCCGATCAACATGTCACTGACCTCCGACGGCAAGGTGCAGTCGTTCGGCAGCGTCGGCGGCTGGGGTGACGACACCACCCCCTACGACTGGACCGGCAACTCCTCGGTCACCCAGGGCGGCCAGATGGAGGTCGACATCTGGGACCCGGCCAGCCCCCGCACCCTCGCCAACCTGCGGGCCGGCATCCTCCCGAACACCACCTACACCGATCTGTTCTGCGCCATGCAGGTGCAGAACCCGCACGACCACTCCACCATGACCATCGGCGGCGACGACGGCCTCGGCGGTAACAGCCCCAACGACGCGGCCATCGGCGTCACCGGCTACACCACCAACAACGGGCTGCAGAACAAGGCGCCGATGAACTACCCCCGCTGGTACCCGACCGGCACCACGATGCCCAACGGCGACATCGTCGTGCAGGGCGGCAGCCTCCGCGGCGGACCGGGCGGACCCGGCGTGCTCACCCCGGAGATCTACACCCCGCAGTCCGGCTCCGGCTGGAAGACCCTCGACGGGGCCCGCAGCCCGGCCGCGTACGGCGACGGCGGTACCGACCACCCCGGCGCCGACGAGAACCGCTGGTGGTACCCGCGGGCGTTCGTCGCCCCCGGCAGCGGCAACCTGTTCAACATCACCGGCACCCAGATGTACGAGCTCAACCCGGCCGGCAACAACGGCACCGGGCAGATCACCCTGCGCGGCACACTGCCCAGCGCCATCGCCAACCAGGGCGGCAACGGCAACCCGGTCGGCGCCACCTCCACCGCCACCATGTACCGCCCCGGCAAGATCCTGCAGGTCGGCGGCGGCTGGTGGGCCAACGGCGGCGGCCCCGACGGCGCCCGCGCCGGCTTCACCGTCGACATCACCGGCGGCACGGCCAGCCCGGTCATCACCGCCACCAAGCCGATGAAGTACCAGCGCCACTGGGCCACCTCGACCGTCCTGCCCGACGGCGACGTGCTCGTCACCGGCGGCGGCCGGGAGAACAACGGCAACGGCGGATACGTGACCAACGCCGAGATCTGGGATCCGGACACCGGCAACTGGAGCGAGGTCGCCGTCCCGTACGAGCACGCCCGGCTCTACCACTCCGCGGCGCTGCTCCTGCCCGACGGCCGCGTGATGATGGGCGGTGGCGGCACCCCCGGCCCGCGCAGCTACACCGACGTCGAGTACTACTCACCGTCCTACCTGTTCAACGGCGACCAGCTCGCCCCGCGCCCGGTCATCAACACCGCACCCGCGAAGATCGGCTACAACGGCGGCTTCGCGATCACCGCGACCGGTACCGTCTCCCGGGTCACCCTGGTGCGCAACGGCTCGGTGACGCACGGCTTCAACAACGACCAGAACTTCCAGGACCTGACGTTCACCCAGTCCGGTGGCACGGTGAACATCAACGCGCCGGCCAACGGCACGTACGCGCCGCCCGGTTCCTACATGCTGTTCGTCTGGGACACGTCCGGCACCCCGTCGGTCGCGAAGATCGTCAAGATCGACCCGGCGGTCAAGATGACCCAGCTCAACCCACGGGTCGTCGACCAGTTCGAATACCCGCGCCTGCCGTCGGAGTGGCGCACCGCCAACCCGCCGGCCACCGTCGACGTCGCCGCCGGCAACTCCCGGATGTCGCCGTGGACGGTCACCAGCCAGGTCCAGCTGGTCCGCGGCACCGTCTCCGGCCAGGGCGGTCTGGGGCTCACCGGCTACCAGCTCAGCCTGGGCGCCGCGGGCAACATCCAGCGCACGCTCAGTTCCCTCACCCCCGGCACCACCTACCGGGTCTCGCTGCGCTACGCACGGGACAGCCGGGTGAGCGGGACCGCCGCCGCGACGGGAACTCTGACGGTCGCTAACCTGAGCGCGACCCTCACCGCGACCACCGGCCAGCCGTCGACGGCGAACTACGCCACGTACTCCGGCACCTTCACGGCCGCGTCGAGCACCGCGACGCTGACCCTGCGAGGCACCGCCGGCGGGCTGATGATCGACGACCTGGTCGTCGTGGGTGACGACGCACCACCACCGCCACCCACCTCCCTGACCCGGTACGAGTTCGAGGAGGGCTCCGGCACGTCGGCCGCCAACACCGGAACCGCCGGTGGTCCGGGCGCCGCCACCCTGACCGGCACCACCGGCTGGAACGCCGGCGGTGTCGTCGGCAAGGCGGTCAACCTGCCCGGCGGCAGCACCGCCAACGCCGTCGACCTGCCCGACAACCTGCTCCAGAACGCGGCGAACTTCTCCACCGGCTTCTGGGTACGGCCCGACACCAAGGCCAACTGGACCGCCCTGCTCAACATCGGTGACGGGCTCGGCTCCGCCGGAAGCTACTTCCAGATCCAAATGCAGACCCAGGCGAGCGGCAGCACCGGGCTCGCCGCCACCTTCAAGGCCAAGACCGGCCCGGAGGAGCGGGTCTACGCCACCCCGGCCCGGGACGTGACCGCCGGCCAGTGGAACCACGTGGCCTTCACCCGGCAGGGTCCGGCCGGGACGCTCTACCTCAACGGCGAGGCGATCGCGACCCGCTCCGACCTGACGATCGGGATGGCCCAGATCGGCCCGACGGCCGACAACTGGCTGGGCCGCAACGGTTACCCCGACGCGGCGTTCGACGGCCTGATGGACGACGTACGCCTGTACACCTCAACGTTGAGCGGCGCCGATGTGGCCGCCCTGTACAACGAGGGCGTCCCGGTCCGCTACCTGTTCGACGAGAACACCGGCACCTCCGCGGCGAACTCGGGCGCGAAGGCGTCCATCGGCGCGGCCACCCTGCAAGGCACCACGTCGTGGGCCGCGGGCCGGTCCGGCAGCGCGGTGTCGCTGCCCGGCGGAGCCGCGTCCACGGGCAACCAGGTCCGGTTGCCCGACAACATCGAGGCCGGCCTGGACGAGCAGTTCACGGTGTCGTTCTGGGCCCGCCCGGACGCCCTGCCGAACTGGGTCCCGCTGTTGCAGATCGGCAGCAGCACGGACACGTTCTTCCTGCTCCAGTCCGCGACGAACGGCGGAACCACCGGTTTCGGCGCCACCTTCAAGGCACCCGGGGTGGCGGCGCAGGAACGTCTGCTGCTCGGTGCGGGCCGGGACCTGCCGCTCAACGCGTGGACACACGTGGTCTTCACGATGAACGGCTCCACCGGCAAGATCTACTTCAACGGAGTCCAGCAGGCCGTCCGCACCGACTTCCCGATCAACATCGGTGACGTCGGTGTCGGCGGCACCACCACCGCAAACCTCCTCGGCGGTACGAGCTGGGGCGACCCCCGGTTCGACGGCCTGATCGACGACCTCCGCCTGTACGGCACCGAGCTGAGCGCCGAGCAGGTGTCCCAGCTGCACGCGGGCCGCCGATAACGGACGAGTCGAAGTCAGCGGGCCCCGGGACCACCGTCCCGGGGCCCGCACCTCTGACGGCGCCGCCCCGAACGATTGCTCGTCAGCCGGTGAAGAGGTGGTAGCCATACCAGCTGCCGAGGGCGACCGGCACGCCCAGCAGCACCACCGCAGCCGTCCATCCGGCGACGACGGCCCGGCTCGGCCGGTGGGTCACAGTCCCGGCCGGTGGGTGGGGCAGAGCCGCCGACCGGCCGGTCAGGACTGCTGTGACCAGCGCCGCGGCCACGCCGGTCAGGGCCAGGCCCGGCACCGAGCCGAGCAGTGTGGTCAGCCCGGCCGCCATCGAGACGCCGGGCAGGCACAGGCCGGCGTTGTCGACACCGCACACGGCGAGTGTGAAAGGGACCGGCGACAGCACGACCATCACCGCCGTCGCCACGGTCGCGGCCAGCAGCGCGCAGGGCACGCGCAGCCGTCCCGCACCGGCGACGAGAGCTCCGGCGGTTCCGGCGACGGCCGCGAAGACCGCGGTCAGCCCACCGGTGGCCAGCAGCAGAAATCCACCGGCCCCGTTGATGTTCTCCTTCACGGCCGGACCGCCCCGGGTGTGAACGAGGTCGGCCAGGACGATCAGGACCGCGAGACACACGACGGCGGCGACCACGCCTCCGGCGGCGGAGCGGCCGGCCCGGGACCGGGTGCCCGGCTGTCGCAGCGCCGCCCGGACGAACACGACGGACGGCACGGCCAGCAGCAACGCGACACCCGGGATGGTGGCCGGGAAGAACAGCGGCAGGTATCCGGTGGACAGCAGCGCCTCACCCGGCGGATGCCACGACCCCTGCCATGCGGGGAAGTAGTCGCGCCAGTCGACGGCCAGGACGGCGGTCGCGCTGTCGTGGAACCCGGCCCACGACGTGAACCCCGGATACCACGCCAGGCCACCGGCGACCGCGGCCGTGCACAACGCGGGCCGCAGACCGCCACGGAGCACCGGCAGCCATGTCTCGGCCATGCCACGGTGCCAGGCGAACACCAGCCACAGCAGCACCACCAGCCCGCCGATCGCCGCGAGACGGGCCGGCCCGGTCGCCCCGGCGTCGTCGAAGAGGCCACTGACACGTGCCCCGCTCTGGAAGAACGACAGCGGCTCCCCGGCCAGGACGCCCACGGTCAGCCCCGCGGCGAGCGCCGCCGGCCCGGCCCACCGCGACCCGCCCGGGAGCAGCCGGTCACGCAGCACCGCACGCCAGGAGACGACCGCGGCCAGGAACGAGATCAGCAGCGCGGTGGTCAGGTGCGTCAGCAGCGACGTCCACGGATAGAGCAGCAGCATCGTGCGCAGATCACTGGTGGCGGCGAGCAGCAGCAGGACCCCGAGCCCGTCCGCATTGGCCTGGAGCAGCGCGACCGAAAGCCCGGCCCCGGCGAGCACCAGCGGGCCGGCCTGCGGAAGCCGGCCCGGGTCGTCCAGCGCGTCGAGGCGCCGGCGCACCGACGGGTGGGTGGGCAGGATCCGGGGCCGGCTGCCCGCGACGACCCGGCGCAGCACTGCGGGCTCCACGACGGTGGCGGCCGTCGCGTCGGCGTTCAGCTCACGGATCCGCAGGATGCCGTAGTAGGCGATGTACATGACGGCGGCCAGCGCGAGCACGGGCACCACCGCGGCGGCATCGCCGATCCTGAGCAGCAGATACGGCACCAGGATCGTCACGACGAACGCCCGCCAGACCGCGATCGTCAGATACGTGTGCCCGACGTCCCCGTTGCGGACGTGGGCCAGCTCGTGCAGCATCACGGCGTCGAACTCGGCCCGCCGCCCCGGATCGGTGTAACGGACCAGCAGCCCCGCGTCGATCTGCACATGACAGCGGCGACGGGTGCCGAACGCGACACCGTCCGCGCCCCGTCCCGGTCCGCCCCAGAAGACCGGCGTGCGGGTCAGCCCGGCCGCCTGCACCAGGCCGTCCAGATGTGCGACGAGGTCGGCCGGGGCGTGCGTGCTCACCCGCCGCAGCCGCCGCGTCCGGATCCGCCAGTGCGGCATCAGCAGGTAGACGGCGGCCGCGGCGACCACGAGCACCACGCAGGCGCCGAGGGCGTACCGAACGGCGACGGCGGCTTCGGGACGCAGGCACATCGCGTACGAGCCGAAGATGAGGGACGGCCGGCCGTTCGCCGTCGGTGCCGCGCCGAGCCGGGCGAGCCCGGCGGCGCAGCCCTGGTAGGGGCTGTCCGCGGCGAGCCCGTCCAGCCACAGCCGGGAGCCGATGATGCTGGTGGTGGCCAGAACCATCATCACCAGCACAGCGAACCGCACCGATGTCTCCGACGGCAGCGCGGTCGCCCCGCCGAGGACCGACCGGACCCGGTGGGCGGCCGGCGCGGTGGTCACGGTTCGTTGTCCGGCGGCGGCTCGACTGCCGGAGGATCCGAGCGGGGTACGGCGAACGCGCCCACCACAGCGTCGGCGAGCAGTCCGGCCGTCGTGTCGGGCAGCCCGGCCTCGCGCCCCTTGGCCGCGGCGACCTGTCGCAGGTGCGCGGCCTGCTCGGGCGTGAGCGGCTCGACGGCGGGCCGCCGGCGCCGGCGGAAGAGTCCGCGGATCCGGGCGGCCACCCCGTCGGTCACCCCGCCGATCAGGTGTTCGAGGACCACGCTGGCCACGTAGATCGCCGCCGCGATGATCAGTGGATCGTCACCGCCGATCCCGGAACCGACCTGGTCGGGCCGGCGCGGGCCGCGCAGCGCGAGACGAGGGTCGGCCAGGTAGGCGTCGGCGATCAGTGGGAAGTAGGGCGACTGGGCGGGGTCGACCTCGGCGACGGCCTGTTGCGAGACCTCCCGCAGCAGGGCCCGATCGGCGGCGGGCCGCCGGCGCAGCAGCACCAGCAGCAGTACCAGCGCCACCGCGACGGCCAGGAGGACCCACAGCCAGGGGAATCCGTCATCCTCGGCGATGCGGGTGATCGTGTCGGTCTCGCAGTTGACGCAACCCATCGCCGCCGGCCCGCCCGGTGGGGTGTAGGCGATCGTGAACGTGTCCTCGCCACCGGCCGGGGTGAGGACGATCGTTCCCCGGCCGATCTTCGCCCCGCACACGCCTCCGCTGGAGAGGTAGAAGTTCTCGGTGCCCGAGTAGCCGCCGCCGGGAACGGCCGCGAGCTCGATCTCCGCCGGCAGGCAGTTCAGCTCCCGGCTCTCCAGGATCTCGCCGGTGTAGGTGCCGTCGCCGGTGCGCACGAACTCGGCGATCGAGCCCTGCTGCGAGCGCCACTTGCCTTCGAGCGGATCCGGTGGCGACCCTCCACAGGCGGCGGCGGACAACAGGAGCGCGGCGGCGAGGACGAGCCGGGTCACCAACATGTGCGGCATCCTCCCGAACGGCATCGTCAGCCGTCATGGGAAAACCGTCCAATGTGTTCGGCCGTGCGGCGGGGCCGTCCCCCCGCCGAACGGTCAGGCGCCCTGGCCCCGGCGGTGCGGGCCGGAAGCTCCTACACGTCGTCCCAGTCGCCGTGCAGGGGGATCATGCCGGCGGTGAAGCCGGTGAACGTCAGGTCGGCGTTGCCTTTGGCGTGGGTGTTCTTGAGCAGGAACTGGGTGGTGGAGG
>NZ_JBHSBL010000022.1:0-20278 GCF_042650585.1 Actinoplanes subglobosus | reverse complement strand
TCCCGCTTCCCGCTTCCCGCTTCCCGCTTCCCGCTTCCCGCTTCCCGCTTCCCGCCGATGAGTGTCCCCACCCGCGCGGGAACGATCCAGCCTTTCCCGAAGATTCATGATCGATTTATTGTGCCACCATTTGGGCAGCCTCCCGGGAACGGAAATTGGCATGATCCACTGCTGACAATTCGGCGCCGGAGTGGGGGAAGATTTATGCATGAGACAAGGGTCGCTGTTCAGCCGCTCGGAAACCGCTGCGATGCGCGACCGAACCGCGTCTCGCAATTACTCCGCAGAGCGCGAGGAATTCCGCCGTGAGCACGAGCGCCATCGCGCTTGGGGCTTGAGGCGTCGCCATGCCGAAAAACTCCGACGCATTCGAGGAGACGGAGGACCAGGGGCGCCCGCCCGAGTGCTCCCGGCTGCCACGTCAGCGCCAGTTACACCACCCATAGCCACGCCTTCAGCGCAAGCCGACATCGCCAATCTTCCCGTTCAGCCGGAGCAAGCGACCGTCGCGTCCCCGACGAGCGTGATCACGATGCCGACAGGCGCCCCAGTAGCGCCACCGGCCCCTCCGCCTCGCGAAGACCTGCCGCCACGATCCACGCCGAGGCGTCCGCTGCCAAACCCGCAGAAAGGGGACTTCCGGGCCGCGAACCCGAACGATCCAACGACCTCCACTGCTGTGTCAAGATCATGCGGTCCGGCCTTGACCTCGATCGCAAACCCAACGTTGGCAAGCGGTCCAGCCTGGACCTCTCTCGCGGCTCCAACGGCGGCGAGCGGTCCGGGCTCTAGCCCGATCGCAACCTCAACGGCGGCGAGCGGTCCGGGCTCTAGCCCGATCGCAACCTCAACGGCGGCGAGCGGTCCAGGCTCTAGCCCGATCGCAACCTCAACGGCGGCGGGTCCGGTGTTGGCCTCGATCCCAGGTTCGATGGCGACGGGGGTTCTGGTGTTCGCGACGGCCCCGATCTCAAGCGCGCTTCCAGCGCCGTTGCGACGTCGATTTCGGTTGTGGCATCGGCATCGTGGTCGACTCCGGCCGTTATCCCAGCCTTGTGCACGATCGTTACCTCGGCCTCAGGCTGGGATGCGAGTTCCGGCTTGGTCTGGGTTCCTGCCCGATCCTCAGCTGCTCGGTGCCAGCCTGGGCTCGATCCTCAACTGCTCTCGCTGCCAGCCTGGGCTCGATCCTCAGCTGCCTCGTTGCCAGCCTGGGCTCGATCCTCAACTGCCCTCGGTGCCAGCCTGGGCTCGATCCTCAACTGCCCTCGGTGCCAGCCTGGGCTCTGGTACCTGGTCGCAGCATCGACATGGTGTTGGCGCCCTGGCCGCAAGCCGGCACACGCATCCGGATTCCGGCCGTGGTTGGCTCTGTTCTCCGGTCAGCCGGCCTGGGCGGCAGGGCGGTTCTGGGCATCGGATTTGCTTCGTACCGCCGGAGTTGTCCCGGCGGCGGCCGATGCCGCTGCGGGTGCCAGGCTTCGATTGCGGGGTCTCGAGGTCCTCGCCGCGGGGCTACCCCGGCCAAGATTCCCGCGCCAGGAGTCCCGCCGCCAAGATTCCCGCCGCGGCAATCGCCTCCAGGCCTCCCCTTTGCTCCGGCAATCCGACCAGACCACTCACCGACCGGCACGTGGTGGGTGTCGAGGGCCCACGACAGGCGAGGATTCCCGCTACAGCGATCCCACCGCCTTTCTCGCCGCGACCGGTCAGGACTCCCGCCCTGGTCGTCCGACAGGACTCTCGCCGCGCTGCGTCGGCCAAGAGTTTCACCGGGCCAATCCGGCCGAGGTTCTCGCCGTCACGACCCGGCCGAGGTACTCGCCACGCCCATCTCGACCGCGGTGCTCGCCGTGCCCGACTCAGCCGAGGTTCTCGCCGTCACGACCCCGCCGAGGTACTCGCCACGCCCATCTCGACCGCGGTGCTCGCCGTGCCCGACTCAGCCGAGGTTCTCGCCGTCACGACCCGGCCGAGGTTCTCGCCACGGCGATCGCGATCGTAGTGCTCGCTCGGACCGTATCTGCCTTGCTATTTCGCGCCGCGCGGCCGCGCTCGACGCCGCCAGCAGCAGGAAAGGCGATGGCGGTGGGGGTTGCTGCGGCTGGTTCAGCGGTGTGCCTTTCGGGCGGTGCGCCTTTCGGGCGGTGCGCCTTTCGGGCGGTGCGCCTTTCGATGGGTGACGGTTGATGCTGCTCCGGCGGGTGACGGTCGATGCTGCTCCGGCGGGTGACAGATGCTGCTGTTTCGGTGGGGTGGCTGGTGGTGTTGGCCAAACGGCGGCTGCCTGCGCTTTGGTTTCTGCTGATTGGTTGCGACGGATCTGACAGTCCGCACCGGGGGCGGATTCTATTGGCCGGTTCATTGCAGGTTGGGATTTGATTCTGAACTGTGGTCGCCGCCCGAATCTGGGATCTCCTGAATGAAGAGATAACAGCATTCTGGGTGATTGTTCGAGCAGTGATTCCGTAAGGGTGGCACGTTCATTGAAGGAATCAGGATCGGAAGGGGGTCAGTGGTCCAGTGCGGCCAATGTTGTCAGTAGGTGGTCTATCTCTGCGGGGGTGTTGTAGACGTGCACCGAGGCCCGCACCGAAGCCGTCTTCTCGCCCTGGGGGGCCTGGCAATGGGCGTCTGCTCTCAGCAACAATCCCTCGGCTGCCAGAATGAAACCCAGATCGTTCGAGGCTATTTCTTGATGGCGAAATGCCACTATTCCGTGACGCTGCTGGGTCAGCGTGTCGGCTGTCAGGCTCCGCTGGCAACCCAGGACCTCGTAGGCCGGCATCTTCGACAAGCCCTCGGTCAGGCGGAGGGTCAGGGCCTGGTTCCAGCGGGCTATCCGGTTCATGTCGGCCTCGTCGAGCCAGTCCATGGCGGCGGCCAGGCTGATGATGCCGCTGGTGTTGGGGGTTCCGACCCAGCCTGCGGGGTGGTAGGCGGGGCCTCTGGCATTGCGGGACCAGACGGCTCCGGTTCCGGGCAGGGCCATCGCCTTGTGGCCGGAGAAGACCACGAAATCGACGTCCAGGGCGGACAGGTCGATCGGGATGTGGCCGAAACTCTGGGCGGCGTCCAGGCAGATCGGTATGTCGGGGGCCAGGGCCCGGAGGCGGTGGACGTTCATGTCGCCGCCGTAGACGTGATGCACGTGCGTGGTGGCGATCAGTCTGGTTCGCGGGCCCACCGTCAGGCGCCGGTGGTCGTAGTCGTGGGCGGTGTCGTACGGGATGGGCCGCACCGTGACGCCGGCCAGGGCCGCGGCCTCCGTCCAGGGCAGCGTGTTGGCGTTGTGGTCGGCGAACGGGACCAGGATCTCGTCGCCGGGGCGCAACTGTGGGAGCAGCCAGTCCCTCGCCACGGCGCGCAGGCCCTCGGTGGCGCCGCTGACGAACTGGACGGTGGAGCGTTCCGGGTCGGGGTCGTGCAGGAAGCGGCGCAGGCGGTCGCGGGCCTGTTCGATGCGGGCGGTGGTGCGGTTGGCCCAGGGGTAGGTGCCTCGGGCGGCGTTGGCGTTCGCCGTGGTCAGGTAGGTCAGCACGGCGTCCAGGACCGGGTGCGGTTTCTGGGTGGTGGCGGCCGAGTCCAGGTAGGCGACATCCGGGTTCCCGGTGATCATCGGGAATTGGGCGCGCAGGTCGTGATGCCAGTCGGCCAGTTCGTCGAGGACGGTCACGGTCAGTCCCGGACCAGGTCGAGGCCGGCGTCGCGCCAGGCGATGATGCCGCCGGCCAGGGAGCGGGTGTCGGGATGGCCCATCCGGGTGAGCAGGGCGGCGTAGGCGGCGGACCTCTCGCCGACGGGGCAGACCAGCAGGACCGGGCGGCGGCGGCTGAACGGGAGACCGGCGTGCAGCATGTCGGCGAACAGTTCGTCGGCGATGTTGATCGAGCCGTCGATGTGGAGGGCCTGGTAGGCGTAGGGGCTGCGCAGATCGACCACGAGCGCATTCCGGATAAATCCGGAAACGTCGGAGACGGCGATCGATGGCGCGCCGGAAATGTCCGACTCGGCCAACGTGGCGATCGAGTGCTGTCGCGGCGGGCGGCCGAACAGGGCGGGACGGCGCTCCCGCAGATAGCCGAGGTAGCTCTCCACCCGGTCGCACACGATGAAGACCGCTACGCGACGAGCGGGAGGCGACGACGCCTCCGGGACAGGTGGGGGCTCGTCGACCGTACGCAGGAAATTGATTGAACCTTGCAACGCTCCGCCTCCGGTGGGCCCGGCAAGGATGCCGCACCGGCGGACCAGGGTGAGTGTGCCGTCGATGGCCTCGTCCGCGCTGACCTGGGCGATGGTGTCGTAGACACCGGGTTCGAAGAGGCCGACCTCGTGCACCTCGTCGATGGTGCGGATGCCGGGGATGAAATCGCTCTTGGCGGCGACCAGGCCCACGACGTGCGTGGCGGGGTTGTGCTGGCGCAGCGCCCGGGCGACGCCGGTGGAGGATCCGGCGGTGCCGACGCACGCGATGAACCAGTCGGGGGCGCCGTCGAGGTCCTTGACGATCTCCGCGCCGGTGCCGCTCGTGTGGGCCTCCACGTTGAGCGGATTGAAGTACTGGTCGGTGTGGACGTAACCGCCGCCGGACCCGGCGAGCCGCTGGTGCATGCGGGTGAGCGGGTCGTCGGTGTCGTTCGGGTCGAGGCACTCGGAGCGGCCGGGCAGCTCGTCGATCTCGGCGCCGAGCAGCAGCAGGAGATCCTTGATCTCGGGGACCCGCATGCGGTTGGTGACGCTCTTGAACGGCAGCCCGTGCATCCCGGCGATCAGCGCGAGGGCCTTCGCCGTGTTGCCGCTGGACAGCTCGACGACGGTGTCGCCCCGGTCGGCCGCACCCGGCAGCAGGGGGCGGACCATGTTCCACGCGGCACGGTCCTTGACCGAGCCGAACGGATTGAGCAGTTCCAGCTTCGCGTACAGATCGATGTGGCGCAGGCCGTGCACGGCCGGATCGATGCGGACCAGCGGAGTGTTGCCGATGGCCTCGGTGATGTCGTCATACCTCATGGCGGCTCCGGGGGCGGGTGGATCGGCCAGTACTGTTCGTCGAGGCTCCAGTGCCACGACCCGCCCGCACGGAAGACGGCAACCTTCCGGGCGAGCGGCTGGTGCAGCGCGGTGTTCGCGGTGAGGTCCATGAAGTAGCCGGCGGCGTTGACGAAGGCCAGCAGGTCGCCGACCTGCGGCCGGGCCGGGAGGAAGACCTTGCGCCGGGTGATCAGGTCCGATTCGAGGCACAGGTTGCCGAGGAGATAGACACCCGCCGGCTCGTGCGGGGTCCTTCCGATCAAAACCGGATCCATGAGTACGCCGTGCTCCTCCAGCGACACGTCGCGCGCGTTCATCGCCAGCCGGACGAGCACGTCACCACCGTCGTCGCGGACCTCCACGACCCGGGCCACGACGAGGCCGCACTGGTCGAGCAGGGCCCGGCCGGGCTCGACGTCGAGGTCGTACATGTGGTCCAGGAGCATCGTGCCGAGCGGGCGTCGGCGCTCCGGGGCGTCGGCGCCGAGCAACCGGTCGAGGTAGGCGGCGCCGGACACCTCCCGGTAGGCCGGGTAGAGGGCGAGGCTGCCGCGCAGGATGCCGGACTCGGCGCGCAGGCCGTAGCCGTACCCGTTCCAGGTCAGCGGCGGCCGGTTGCCGAGGACCGCCTGGGCCAGCTCGGACGTGTACCGCTCCCACTCGCCCTCGTCGGCCAGATAGCCGATGCCGAAACCGCCGCCGGCGTCGAGCGTCCACGGCCGCAGGCCCAGGGACCGGCAGTGCTCCAGGGCGGCCAGGCAGCCCTCCAGAGCGACCGCCTTCTCCGCGACGGCCACCGTGTCCAGGTGGTAGGCGACGCCGGTCAGCTCCAGCTGCTGCTCGCGTTTGCGCACGACGTCGAGGGCACTGTCGAGGGTGGCGGCCGGGACGCCGAAACGGCTGCGGCGGCTCATCACCCGCACACCGGTGGTCTCGAAACCGGAGAGCCGGACCATCACCCGGACCCGTGGCAGCCGGTGCGCCGTGACCAGCGCGGCCAGCTCCTCCAGCTCGGCGGCCGAGTCGGCGTTGACGGTGACGCCGGTTCGCGCGGCCAGCCACAGGTAGGCGTGGTCCTTCGGCCCGGTCGCCATGATCCGGCCGGGGGTGAAGCCGGCGCCGAGAGCGTGCTGCAGCTCGCCGAGGGAGGCCACGTCGACGCCGGCCTCGGTGGCGGCCAGCTCGCGCAGCAGCGCCGACGATCGGTTGGCCTTGTGCGCGAAATGGATGCGGCCGCTCAGGTGGTGGCGCCGGTAGACCTCGCGGAAGGCGGCGACATTGGCGTGCACCGCTTGCGGCAGGACCACACCGACCGGTGAGCCCAGCCCATCCACCAGCTGTCTCAGCAGCTCACCCTGATCGAGAACGGCCTGTGTGAGCGGCCCGGTCCTCGGGGTCAGGAAGAGCACCCACCCAACGTATCCACGAAAGCCACTCTCCGCAAAGGCGCGGCCACCGTGCGTCAGATGGTCCGCAGGTCCAGGGTGTGCCAGACGGCCGCCTCACGCGTGCCGGTCGACCACCAGAGCACGCCGTCCTTGGTGGCTGCCAGATCGGCGGCGGCGGAGAGCGTCACGGTCCGGCCGGTGGTCAGGTCGTGGACGACGAGCCCGGCCGTGCCGGTGAGATCGAAGTCGGGCCCCGGCTCGGAGAGGATCTCGAACCGGCCGAGCACCGCCACGTCGCTCACCGCGGCCTGCGTGTCCGGCCCGGCGACCCGCCGGCGGTCCGAGCCGTCCGGGCGCATCACGTCGATCCGGACCAGACCCGCCTCACCCATCACCATCACCCGGCACCAGGCGGGGGCGCACATGCCCCACTCCGCGCCGGAGAACGGCACCACCACCTCGCGGCCCGACGTCAGCTCCCGCAGCCGGACCTGGCCGGACTGCGCGCCGGTGTCGTCGGTCAGCCACGGCCACGCCGACAGCGACCAGCGACCGGCCTCCTCGCGCACGTCCACGTCGCCGCCGGTCAGCGCCACCGACCGGATCTGGGTGCTGTCGTCGCCCTCGCCGGCCACCCAGTGCACCCGCCCGTCGGCCACCACCAGGTCGTGCTGGTTGCCGTAGAACAGGGTGTTGCCGGTGTCGGCGGTGACCAGCCGGGCGTCGCCGCCGTCACGCCGGACCGCCCAGATCTCCACCGGGCGGGAACCCGACGACTCCGCCCAGATCAGCTCGTCACCGGAGACGGTCATCGCCTCGAACCGCGGATCGTCGGCGGCCGGCAGACGGCGCAGCTCACGGGCGATGCCGTCGCGCTCCACGAGCAGCCGCACGAAATCGCCGTCGGTCACCTGACCGACGGCTGTCGTCGCGTCCAGGAACAGCAGCGGCTCGACGGTCAGGTCACGCAGGTCGGCGCGGGCCGCCCCCGGCCACTCCCGCTCGGCGGTGGGCCGGCCCACCGGCTCGACCGGCTTCTCGGGGACGCCACCGGCGAGCAGAGCGCCGGCCGCGAGCAGGGCCACGCCCAGGGTGATGGTCCGGGGCTTGTTCATCGGGTGCAATCTACCGACCGCGGTGGATCAGGGGCTCGCCGCCAGGAACAGGAACACCGCAAGGAGGGACAGGTGCAGCCCGCCCTGGAGGATGTTGGCGCGGCCCGGCACCACGGTCAGGGTGCCCACCCCCACGGTCAGCGCCAGCAGGACCATCTCGGTGCCGCCGAGGCCCAGCAGCAACGGGCCGTCCAGCCAGATCATCGCCGTCGCGATCGCCGGGATGGTCAGGCCGATGCTGGCCATCGCCGAACCGAGCGCCAGGTTGAGGCTGGTCTGGATGCGGTCGCGGGCCGCGGCGCGGACCGCGGCGATCGTCTCCGGCAGCAGCACCAGCAGCGCGATCACCACACCGACCACCGACTGCGGCAGGCCGGCGGAGGCGACCACCGACTCGATCGTCGGCGAGACGCCCTTGGCCAGCCCCACCACCGCGATCAGGGCCACCAGCAGCAGGCCCAGGCTCCGGAGCGCGGCCCGGCCGGACGGCGGGTCCTCGTGCTCCTCCACGTCGATGACCTCGCCGGCGGTGGTGATCGGCATGAAGTCGCCGCGGTGCCGCCGGGTCTGCACGGCGACGAAGAGCAGGTAGAGGCCGAGCGACACCACCGCGGCGAAGGCCAGCTGGGCCGGGGTGAACTGCGGGCCCGGGCTGCTCGTCGTGAACGTCGGCAGCACCAGGCTCAACGTGGCGATCGCGGTCACCGTCGCGAACGCGGAGCCCGTGCCCTCCGGGTTGAACACCGCGATCCGCCGGCGCAGCGCCCCGACCAGCAGCGAGATGCCGAGGATGCCGTTACAGGTGATCATCACGGCGGCGAAGACGGTGTCCCGGGCCAGGGACTGCGCCTTCTCGCCGCCGCTCACCATCAGCGTGACGATCAGCGCCACCTCGATGATCGTCACCGCGACGGCCAGGATCAGCGAGCCGTACGGCTCCCCGACCCGGTGCGCCACCACCTCCGCGTGGTGCACCGCGGCCAGCACGGCCCCGGCCAGCAGCAGGGACACGAGCGCCACGACGTACGACGGCAGGTCGCGGCCGAAGGTCAGGACCAGAGCGATCAGAGCGATTACGGGTACGTACAGCGTCCAGCGGGATGTCACCCGTCCGACTCTGCCCTACTCCCGGTCGGCTCGCCGGACTTGTGACCATCACTGTGTCCCAGCGTTCGCCCGGGGGCGACCCGGTCCCGGACGAGCCGCTTGAGATGTGCCAGCTCGGGGAAGCCGCCCTCGGCCTTGCGCGACCACAGGGTCTCGTCGCCGAGGCGCACCTCGAAGACACCGCCGACACCCGGGACCAGCGCCACCTCGCCCAGGTCGGTGGTGAAGGTGGTGAGTAGCTCCTGCGCCGTCCAGGCGGCGCGCATCAGCCAGCGGCACTGCGTGCAGTACTCGATCTCCAGGCGGGGCTGCCGAATCGTCACAGGTCAGCAGTATGCCGGAACGCGGCCGTCATGCATTATTCACGGGATCTATCTTTCGTTAAGGAGTTGCCTTGAAGCGACGCTGGATCTCGGTCGCGACCACCGCGGTGGCGCTGGCCGCCCTCACGGCCTGCAGTGACGGCATGGAGGAAGCCGCCACGAAAGCCGTGGACGCCCGCGACTTCGTGGCGCTCGGTGACTCGTACGCGGCCGGCCTGGGCGCCGGGAACTACGGGGAGAGCACGACCTGCGTGCAGAGCAAGGACGGCGGCTACCCGCACCTGTGGGCAGCCCTGCGCACCGTCGCCTCGTTCGGCACCGTCACCGACGCCACCTGCGCCGGCGCGAAGATCAACGACGTGCGGTTCGAGCAGCTCACCGCGCTGAGCGAGAACACCGGCTGGGTGACCCTGACGGTCGGCGGTAACGACGCCGGATGGACCAAGTCGCTACAGACGTGCCTGCTCGGCACCGACGCGACCTGCACGGACTCGGTGGAGACCGCGGTCACCACGGTCGAGGCGAACCTTCCGGCCGAGCTGGACGCGCTCTACAAGATGATCCGCGACCGTGCGCCGAACGCGAAGGTGTACGTCCTCGGATACCCGCACCTGGTCGCCGCTCCCGGCGCCGCCGGGGTGTCGTGCGACGCCCTCGGTGACGCCCGCCGCAAGGCGCTCAACGACGGTGCCGACGCCCTCGACGAGGTGATCCAGGGCCGGGTCACCGCGGCCGGCTTCACCTTCGTCGACGTGCGCAAGGCGTTCGAAGGCCACGAGGCGTGCACCAAGGAGCCGTGGATCCACGGGCTGCGTGACAACCTGTCCGAGTCGTACCACCCGACACCGGAGGGCCACAAGGCGTACGCCGACGCCCTGTTCGCCGTCACCGGCTGATCGTCTGAAGTTTGCGTGGTGTACGCCTTCAGGCGCTGGGATGGGGCGTGCACCACGCCAACCACTACTACGGGCATTCCTTCGTGCTGGCCCGCTACTGCGGGTTCGAGGCCGATCCGCCCCGGATCCACGGCTATCTGCAGCACGGCTGGAACATCGGCGACGGCCTCGCCCCCGACCACGAGTTCGTCCCGGGCATCCCGACGTTCGTCTGGAGTGAACGGACCCGGCGCCGGGCCTGGTCGATGGGGCGTCGGCAGGTGCACGTGGTCGGGGCGCCGTGGGCGTACCTGATCGCCATGGAACCCGTGCCGTCCACGGAGCGTGAAGGAACCATCTGGTACCCCTTCCACGGCTGGGAGGGCCAGCACGTCCAAGGCGACCACGACCGCCTGATCGCCGAGATCCGCGACACCGAGACCGGGCCGGTCACCGTCTGCCTCTACTGGCAGGAGTACCGCACCGCCCGGGTCCGCCGCCGCTACGAGCAGGCCGGATTCCGGGTGATCTGCCACGGCTACCGGGGTGGCTGGTGGAAGGACCTCGACCCCGGATTCCTCGCCCGGCAACTCGCCGAACAGCGCAGACACCGGCGGGTCGCGTCGAACCGGCTGTGCAGCGCCGTCTTCTACGGCATCCTGGCCGGCTGCGAACCGGCTGTCTACGGCGACCCGATGCAGCTGGCCGGAGAACAGGACCTCTTCGGCGGCCGCGGCCGCATCCGCCGGCAGTGGGCCGAACTGCACGGGCCGCGGATCGACACGGCCACCGCGCACGCCATCGCCGTCGACGAACTCGGCGCCGACCGGACCCTGACCCCTGCCGAACTCCGGCACCTCTTCCACTGGACGACGGCATGACACCGCTCCTGCTCGGCGGCGAGATGCCGCACTGGACCGACCACTCCCCCGCCCGCGGTGCGCTCCTGCGGGAACTCGCCGGCACCGCACACGGGCACGTGCTCGTCGTCGGGCCGCACGACCCGGACCTCGTCGACGCCATCCCGGCCCGGCAGGTGACCGTCCTGGTCCGTGGGGTACCCGACGCCGACGCGCTCGCCGCCCGCTGGGCCGATCGGCCCGGAGTGCGGGTCTGCTGCGGAAGCCTGGAGAAGCTGGCGGCCGTTCCGGCGTACGACACGGTCGTCGCGTTCGACGGGCTGGACCGGACCGGCTCCACCGAGACCGCCGACCTGCCGTGGTCGGCCGGCGTCGCCCAGCTGCTCGCCGTCCTGCGGCCCGGCGGACGGCTGCTGCTGTCCCTGGCCAACCCGGTCGGGCTGCACCGCCTCCACGCCGGCGCCACCGAACCCGGTGACGCCGAATGGTCGGCGTTCCCGGCCGCCGACCCGACCCGGCCCGCCGGTCTCGGACCGTTACGCGACCACCTGCGGTCGGCCGGGCTCGACGTGCTGCGGGACTGGTCGGCGTACCCGTCCCCGCAATCACCGACCGTGCTGCTCAATGAGGACGCCCTCACCGACGGTCACCTGCACGGGTTTTTGACGTCGGCGCTGCGCCGGGCCGGACTTCCCGACGGGCCACTGCTCGCCGACCCGCGGGCCCTCACCGCCGACCTGCTCCGCAGCGGACTGGCAGCGGCGCTCGCCCCGGCGTGGATCATCGCGGCTGCCTACCCCGGCCACCATCCGTCACCGCTGCCCGACGGCTTGCTCGCCGACGGCCACCTGGTGCGGACCGCTGCCGGCTGGACCCTCGGCGGCTCCGGCCCGGTGCCGTCCGGGGACTGCCTGCACGACGCGCTGCTGACCGCCGCCCGCGCCGGTGACCAGCCCGAATTCCGCTCCCTGCTGGCCGCCTGGCAGTCCGGCCCGCACGCCGCCCTCCCGGCCGACGCCCTCCTCCTCACCAACGGCACCCTGACCCCGGCCGGCGTCTCGCTTTCAGCGGCCGGCGCCGGTTCGCAAGCCCTTCAGCAGTTCGCCGCCGCCCTGCACGACGAAGGGCCGGCCCACCTGTGGCCTGCCGACGGCACCGCCTCATTCCTCGCGGCCATGTCCGATGTAACCGACGTCTCGCCTCCGGCGGCGCGGACGACCCCGTCGACATTGCGGGAGCTCACCGCGGCCCACGACCGTCTCGCACAGCAGCTCGCCGAGGCACATTCCCAATTGGCCTGGTACGAGCGGAGGACCGCGACCCTCCAATCCGACCTGTCCCGGGCTCACCGGATCATCACCGTCCTGAAGGCCACGTCAGGCGGCCGTGCGGCAACCGCCGTCCTGGGCGGCGTCCGCCGAGGAAAGCGGCTGGCCAGCGCAGCCCTGAGCCGCCTCCGCTGACTGCCGTCTCACCACAAGGTGGACGGTCCGGCAGCGTGGTGGCGCCGGGTCACCGGCGGGAGCTCCGGGCGGAGAAGGCGTGCGATCCGGCGGTGGCCTCGTCGTAGAGGGACTCGAGGCGCTGGGCCTGGGTCCGGAGGTCGAAGTGGGTCTGTACGTGTTCGCGGGCCTGGGTTCCCAGGCGGCGGCGCAGGTCGGCGTCTCCCAGCAGGCGGGACATCGAGGCGGCCAGGGCCGTCGGGTCCGCCTCGTCGGTCAGGAGGCCGGTTCGGTTGTCCAGCACCGCTTCGGGGATGCCGCTGTGACGGGTGGCGATCACCGGGAGGCCCAGGGCCGCGGCCTCCAGGACGGTGGTGGGCAGGCCCTCGGTGTCGCCGTCGGGGGCGGTCTTCGACGGGGCGGCCAGCATCCGGGATTCGGCCAGGTGGCGCTGGACCGAGTCGGGGGGCTGACCGCCGACGAAGGTGGCGTCGACGCCGAGCTGTTCGGCCAGGACCCGCATCTCGGGCAGGAGTGGGCCGTCACCGATCAGCAGGGCCCGTGGGCGTGGGGTGGTCAGCCGGGACAGGGCGGTGAGCAGGTCGTCGACGCCCTTCTTGGCCACGAAACGGCCCACGAACGCTACGTCCCAGCGTTTCGGGACCATCGGGACGGCCGGCGGTACGGTCACGCCGGTGTAGTGGACGCGGATCTTCGCGGGGTCGGCGCCGCATGCTTCGGCACGGTCGCGGATGACCTCGGAGACGGCGATGACCAGGGCAGCCCTGGCGAAGACGGCACGGAGGTTGCGACGGTAGCGGAGTCCGTGCAGGCCGGAGCTCTGCGGCTGGCGGGTCACGTCGTGGCCGTGCACGGTGACGATCAGCGGGATGCCCAGGTGTCCCGCGGTACGGCTCACCAGCCAGCCGTCGCCGCCGAAGTGGGCGTGGACGAGGTCCGGGCGTACCCGGGAGAGAACCGCTCTGAGCCGTGGTGACGTGCCGCCGAGCCGCAGGCCCAGGAACTCGCGGCGGCCCGCGGGGCCGTCCGGGAAGACGATGACGTCGTCGGGCCGGGACAGGGCCGAGTCGATGCGGGTGGCGCCCACATAGGCCGGGTTCCAGCGGGTCAGCGAATCACCCTGCGCACGGATGAACGTCTCCGAGCCGAGCAGCATCGCGCTCCGCCAGATCGCCACCCGCCGCTCCCCCGCCGCGGAGGAAGCAAGGGAAGGCGGGGTGCGGTCAGGCGACATCGACCGGCGCTGTGGTGGGACCGGCCGACTCCACCGAAGCCGAAGCGGAAGCGGAAGCGGAAGCGGAACGGCGACCGACGACCAGGTCACGGAGGCGCGCCCGCAACGTCGGCGGCAGGGCCCAGATCTGCAGGTGGGTGAGGTAGTCGAGGGCTCCGGGCCGGCCGTGGCGGCGGGCTTCGGTGAGCAGTTCGCGGAAGTGGCGGCCCTCGCGGCCGGGGGCGGCCATCGAGCTGATCACGCTGAGGGTGAAGGCGGCGTACGCCCGGGGCGTGAACAGATGCCGGTTGTCGCGCAGCCAGGCGAGCTGTTCGTCGTACGGGTTCTGGTGGCTGATGCGTTCCCGGTCCTCGTCCTGGTGCCAGAGCACGAGCGGCTCCTCGGCGTACACCAGCTCGACGCCCTCCTCGCGGATGGCCCGCAGCGCCCAGTCGAGTTCCTGCTGGCGGCGCAGGCCGACGGTGAACGGTACCCGGCGCAGCAGCTCGGTGGGGGCCATGATCGTGGACGTCTGGATGAATCCGTCGCCGTAGAAGAGGCCACGCCGGACGGTGAAGTATTCGCTGAGCGGTTCACCGTCGGCGGGCAGCCGGCGGGGCATGACCGAGTCGGCGCGGGGCGTCCGGTTGATCAGCCGGGTGGCGACGATCGGTGACGCGGCGACGGAGCCGGCGGCGAGCTTCAGCTGCGTCTCGATCTTGTGGGGCAGCCATTCGTCGTCGTCGTCGAGCAGGGCCACGAAACGGCCGCGGGCCTCGGAGGCGCCGACGTTGCGGGCGTGGGGGGCGCGGCCGCGCTCGGGCAGGACGATCACGCGGAGCCGGTCGTCGCCGACAGCGGCCAGTGCGGTGGTGGTGTCCTGGTCGGGACCGTCGACCACGACGATCACCTCGAGGTCGCGGTGCGTCTGGGCGAGCGCGCTGTGCACGGCGCGGACGGCGAGGTCCGGGCGGTTGCACGTGGGGATGACGACGCTGACGTCCGGGTGTGCGGGCATGTCGACTCGCTTACGCAGGGGCGCCACCAGGGGCGGGCACGGCCGGGCGTGATCGAGTCGAAGCTATGGGCGGCGGGCGGCGGCAGAGTTAATGCCGAACGCCGGTACGGCGAGCAGAAGAGTGCCGGAGAGGGCACGGAAGCCGAACAGTCGGTGTCCTGAACGACTCCGGGGTGAACAGCGGCTGGTCGCCGGTGGTGGCGACCAGCCGCGGGGCGGACCGTCAGTAGCGGAGGCCGTGCCCGAACCGGAACGTCGGGTCGACGGTGTCGAACGGGACGTCGGGCCGGGCGTCGACGTGCGGGAGACGCCCAGCTCGACTTCGACCTGAACATCTTCATCGCGGGGATGGAGCGGCTTTTGGGCGATTAGTCTCGATCTGATGGAACAGGTGATGCTGGCGCCGGCCGAGGGACTCACCGAGGCGGAGGCCGAGGCACGGCTGCGGCGCGGCGAGGCGAACACCTCCGTCCAGGGCGGGTCACGCAGCTACCCGGAGATCCTGCGGACCAACGTCTTCTCGTTCTTCAACCTGATCCTGTTCGTGATCGGCGCCGCGCTGCTGAGCCTGGGCCAGTACAGCGACGCCCTGATCAGCGTCGGACTGGGCCTGATCAACGCGGTGATCAGCGCCGCGCAGGAGATCCGCGCCAAACACAAACTGGACCGGCTGCAACTGCTCGACCGGTCCGGGGTCCTGGTGGTGCGCGACGGCCGCGAGGTCGAGATCACGCCGGACAGGGTGGTACGCGGCGACGTCATCCGGGTCCGGCCGGGCGACCAGATCGTGGTGGACGGGCCCCTGCTCGACGGCGGCCGGCTGGAGGCCGACGAGTCACTGCTGACCGGCGAATCCGACCCGGTCGTCAAACACCCCGGGGACGACCTGCGCTCGGGCAGCCTGTGCGTGGCCGGCGACGGTCACCAGCAGGCACGGGACGTGGGCGTGCACAGCTATGCGGGGCGGCTGACCGCGGAGGCACGGCGGGCCACCACCGACCGTACGCCGTTGCAGCGCAGCATCGAGTTCATCGTGCGGCTGGTCATGGCGCTGACCGCGCTGATGAGCGGCTGCATCCTGGCGCAGGCGGCACTCGAGGGGTTCAGCCTGCTGCGGGTCGTCCAGATCACGGCGGTGCTGTCGGGTCTCGTACCCTATGGCCTGTTTTTTCTCATCGCCCTGGCCTACACCGCCGGTGCCGTCCGGATCGCCCGCAGCGGCGCCCTCGTGCAGCAGGTCAACGCGGTCGAATCGGTCAGCAACGTGGACGTGGTCTGCACCGACAAGACCGGCACCCTGACCACCGGCCAGCTCACGCTGGAGGAGATCGTCCCGCTCGGCGATCACCAGTACAACGAGGCCGCGGAGGCACTCGGCGGCCTGGCGCACAACGCGACCACGGCGAACCTGACGGCCCTGGCGATCGCCGGTTCGCTGGGCGGGCCGGTCTGGGAGGTCCGCGACGAGGTGCCGTTCTCGTCGTCGCTGCGCTGGTCGGGAATGGTCACCGAGAGCGGGACGTGGGTGCTCGGCGCCGCCGACGCGCTGGCCGGGCGGCTGCGGCTCCCGGTGCCGGCCGCCGACGTCGCCGACCGGGCCGGACGCGGCCTGCGGGTACTGCTGCTGGCCCGGGCCGAGGACCCGGAGGCCGGGCTGCGGGACGCGGCGGGACGGCCCGACCTGCCGATGCTCGAACCGGTCGCGCTGGCTGTGCTCGCCGACGAGCTGCGGGAGGACGTCGTCGAGACGGTGGCCCGGTTCCGCGCCGAAGGGGTCGACCTGAAGGTCCTCTCCGGCGACGACCCGCGGACCGTCGCGGCCATCGCCGCCCGCGCCGGGCTCGACGCCACCGACCCGGTACCCGGCGCCGAGCTCGACGGACTCGACGATCCGGCCCTGGACCGGCTGGTCGCGCGGACCGCGGTGTTCGGCCGGGTCGCGCCCGAACACAAGGAACGCATCGTCCGGTCGCTGCGCCGGCAGGGCCGCTACGTCGCGATGATCGGCGACGGCGTGAACGACGCCCGCGCCCTCAAACAGGCCCACGTCGGCGTGGCGATGCGCAGCGGCAGCGCCGTGACCCGCGACGTCGCCGACATCGTGCTGGTCGACGACAACTTCTCGGCATTGCCACCGGCCCAGCACGAGGGTCGCAAGATCATCAACGGCATCGGGATCTCGCTGTACGTCTTTCTGGCGCGCGTGGCCAGCCAGGGCCTGGTCATCCTGGCCGTGACGATGCTGCAGCTGGGGTTCCCGTACTCGCCGACGCAGGTGGGCCTGACCATGTTCACGGTCGGCATCCCGACGGTGTTCCTCACCTTCTGGGCCGGCCGCGGCCGGCCCGACCCGGACATGCTGCGCAACCTGGTCCGGTTCGTGGTGCCGGCCTCGGTGGTGACGGCGACGTTCGGCACCGCCATCTACACGGCGCTGTACAGCATGATCTCGCACGGTTTCCAGCCCGGCCGCACCCACGCGCGGATCATCCACGAGTTCGAGAAGAGCACCGGCCTGACGTACGGGGTGGACGCCGACTTCACCACGGCGTCGGCGACGATCCTCGCGCAGACCGGCCTGTCGACGTTCTTCTGCTTCGCGTCGTTCCTGCTGATCCTGTTCCTGGCCCCCCGCTCACGGGTGTTCGCCGCATGGACCGCCCCGACCGGCGACAAGCGCCCGGCACTGCTGGTCCTGGGCTTGTGCGTGGTCTTCAGCGCCATCCTGTGCGTGCCGGTCCTGTGGAACTACTTCGGCCTGATGGGCCCGTCCCGGCCGGTCTTCTTCGTGGTCCTGCCGGCCCTGATCCTCTGGTACCTGTCCCTGACCGTGGTCTTCCGCCTGCACCTGTTCGACCGCCTGCTCGGCCTCGACCAACCCCACTGATGGTTTTCCTCAGGAGCCGGGGGCTCGGGCCGACTGTCGGCCCATGCGTTCGTTCCTCGGCCGGGCCGGCATCGCGGCCGCCGCCCTCGTCGCGCTTCTTCCCGGAACCGCCCACGCCGCCGTGGCGGTGCCGGCCGTGACCACGTCGCGCCTCTACCCGAAGTCGGACGCGGTGTTCGCCAATCCGGGGCGGGGATTCTTCACGTACACGGAGACCCACCTGTACCCGGACGATTCGGGGTATGTGCCGCTGGACGCCGGAGAGCTGGCCGCGGCACGGGCCGGCGAAGGGCGCAGTCTCGTGTTCCGGATCTTCTACCTGGAGAAGTACCGGAACACGGACACGATCAGCCGGGCCGACATGGAGCTGATCCGGGCCGATTTCACGGCCGCCCGGGCCGCCGGGGTGAAGATGGTGCTGCGGTTCGCGTACACCGCTGACGACGACCTGGACGTCAAGCCGGACCGCGCGGTGAAACACGTCGCGCAGCTCGGGAAGATGATCACCGCGAACGCGGATGTGGTCTCCGCCGTTCAGGCGGGGTTCGTCGGGCGCTGGGGCGAGTGGTACTACACCAGCAACTTCACCCGCACCGACTGGCAGGATCGGCGGCGGGTGCTGGCGGCGCTGCTCGCGGCGACCCCGGCGACCGTGCCGATCCAGGTGCGGACGCCGCAGATCAAACGGCGGCTGGCGCCGTCGGCGACCCGGGTCGGCATCCACGACGACTGTTTCCTGGCCGGGACCGACGACTACGGCACCTACACCGGCGACGACCGGGAGTGGCTGGCCGCGCAGGGTGCGACGACGCTGGTCGGCGGGGAGACGTGTGATCCGTCGGCACGGTCCGGGTGGGCGAACGCGAGCGCCGAGATGGCCGCCTACCACTGGACGTATCTGAACCCGTCGTTCCACGAGGGCGTGCTGAACTCGTGGGGTCAGGCCGGGCGGGACGAGGCGGCACGCAAGCTCGGTTACCGGATCCGGCTGCTCAAGGCGATCATGCCGGTGTCGGCCAAGGTGGGCACCAAGACGTCCGTGCAGCTCATCCTGGTCAACGAGGGGTTCGCCGCACCGGTCCAGAATCGCCCGGTGCGCCTGGTGATGTCCTCCGGCACACGTAACCAGAACGTCGTGCTCCCCACCGACCTCCGGACGTGGACTCCCGGTCAGGCCATCATCCTGAAGGCCGACTTCTACGTGCCGACGACACCGGGCACCTATCCCCTGTCGGTGAACCTGCCCGACCCGGTGGCGAAGCTCGCGACGACACCGGCCTACTCGATCCGGCTCGCCAACGAGGGCGTGTGGGACGAGACGACCGGCCGCAACTCGCTCGGTGTCTCCCTGGTCGTTACCCGGTGAAGGAGACCCGGCCGGCTGTCATGGGGGGCCATGGGCAGCCGGCCGGGAACTCCCCTGGTCACCCGGTGATGAACTCGTGGGTGGCCAGGAACTGGGTGCGCTCGCGGATCAGCGTCGTCAGGCTCTCCGCCTCGGTCGCGACGGCCTGGGTGTCCGCGCCGTCGACCGTGCCGATGACCTTCGTGATCGCGGTGATCGTGTTGAGCGCCGCGGCGTTGCCGTAGATCTCGTTGAACAGTTCCTTGTACGCCTTGCGGTAGTCGTCCTGGTAGGCGGCGCTGGCCAGGAACCGCTCCTTGAGCTTGTGACCGCTCATGAAGCCGCCCCGTCCGCCGCCCCCGCCCTGCGGCATCTGACCACCCTGCGGCATCTGACCACCCTGCGGCATCTCCATGCCCTCCGGCGGCTGGAAGCCCTCCGGGAGCTGGAAGTCGCCGCCGCCCGGGAAACCTCCACCACCGCGCATCCCGCCGCCGCCCATGCTGACCGACTGGGACGGGTCCTGGGTGGCCGAACCGGACAGGGTCAGGTTGTAGTCCCAGCCGATGACCGAGAACTTGCTGGTGTCCAGGTCGTACCAGAGGTAGTAGTTGCGGCCGGGTCCGGCCATGTCGTCGAAGTTGACCAGCAGGTTCTGGGTGGCGACGTAGCGGGCGAACGCCTCGACGTCGACGTGGTCGGCGAGTTTCGCGTCGAACTCGGCGTCACTGGCGCTGTTCACCCACTGGATCAGGTCGATGACCGGCTGGAGGTCCTGACTGCCCTTCTTGTTGATCTGTTTGAAGTCGTCGGCGTACTCCGTCGGGTCGTCGCCCTGGTCGCTGAACTGACTGCTGGCCAGGCTCTTGTAGAGCACCCCCGAGTGCCCGGTGGCGGTGGCGACGGTGTCGGCGAACTCGTCGTCGGGGTGCTCGACCAGCAGGCGGGCGGTGGTGGGGCGGTCGTTGACGGTGAAGCTCGTGTAGGCGTACCGCTGAGTGATCTCACCGGCCGCCGCGAGGACGTTGAGCGAGACCGCCTCGTTGAGCACCGCGGCGCCGCCGCCCATGCCGCCGACGCGCACCGCGATCTCGCGGTGTCCCTGGTAGCGGCGCCCTTCGACGAACTCGTCGAAGCGGATCAGCCAGGGCAGGTTCTCCGGTTCCTCGGCTTTCAGAGAAGCCCGGCCCATGCCTCCGCCCCCTCGGAAACCACCACCCTGCGGGGCTCCTTGCCGGGCACCGCCGAAGCCGCCACGCTGACGGGACTCGCCGTTGCGGGTGACGCTCTGCAATGTCGAGTTGCCCTTGAGCCGGATCCCGACGCTCGGGATGACCGTGCCGTCCAGGGTCAGGTCGGCCTCCAGGTACTCCTTCTCGTAGTCGTTCCAGAACGCGTCGAGAACCCGCTGGTAGTCGTCGTCGTGGAAGGTCAGCTTGACGCTGTGCGCGGTGGTCGCGTCGAACAGGTCGGTGGTGCCGGCCAGGTCGACCGTCACCTTGTCGCCGTCCTCGTCGCTGGTGCTGGTGACCAGCGGCGCGACGCGGACCGTGCTGAACACCACGGCGAACGCGAGTAGCGTCGCCGCGCAGGTAGCGAGCAGTTTCCAGTAGTGCCGGACCCGTACCGGGATCCGGTGGACCAGCCGGC
>NZ_JBHSBL010000021.1:342956-365419 GCF_042650585.1 Actinoplanes subglobosus | reverse complement strand
CGAAGGGCGGCCAACGGCGTACTAGACGGTGGCTTTCTTGCGGAGCGTGACCATCGCATCGATGATCAGGAAGGCGGCGAGCGGGATTCCGAAGAGGGGCAGCGCCCAGCCCAGGGCGAAGACCACCGGCACTCCGACGACGATTGCCCAGGCCGGAAGGCCGAGCCAGGTACCGCGGGCCGGTGGGGCGCCGACGAGGGCGCGGCGGCCCTCGCGGGTGGGGCGGCGCTGCCACCACATGCGGTAACCCCAGAGGATCACGCACAGTAGGCCGATGGCGAGGGCGGCCAGCAGGATCTGGTTGACGATGCCGAAGAGGATGCCCATGTGGGCCTGTACGCCGAGTTTGGTGAGCTGGGCCAGGACCGGCCAGTCGGCGAAGTCGCTGCGGGCCACGACTGTCGCTGTCGCCGGGTCGACGGCGATGCGGTCGAGGCTGACCGGCCACGTGTTGTCGATGCCGGCGACGGTCCAGGCGGCGCCGCCGGTTTCGGGGAGGCTGAGTTCGACGGGGCCGGTGAGGCCGTTGTCGCGGGCGACCTTGAGAACCGTGTCGGCTTCGGCGGGGTCGACGGCGACGGGGGCCTCGCTGCCGGCGCCGTGGTGGCCGCCGGCTGACGGGGTCACGCCGGGGACCTCCAGGGCGGGGCGCCGGCCGTCGAGGGTGTCGAGCGCGATCTCGAAGTTGCCGCCGGCCCATCGGGACCAGGTGAGGCCGGTGGCGGCGAGGATGAGCAGGCCGAGGCTGATCCACAGGCCGGTCGCGGCGTGCCAGCCGCGGGTGCGGCGCACGCCTTTCTTCGCCGACAGTTCGGGGGCGAGCATCTTGCGTACGCCACGCCGGCGCCGCCACCACAGGAAGACGCCTCCGAGGGTGAGTACCCACAGCCAGCTCGCGGCGAGTTCGGAGTAGTTGCGGCCGAGGTCGCCGAGGTGCAGGTTGCGGTGCAGGTCGTCGAGCCACGTGGTGACCGGTGTCGAACCCCACCAGGTGGTGAGCTGCCCCTGCACCGTGCCGGTGTGCGGGTCGACGTAGACGGTGTGCTGGTTCTCGCCGAGGTCGGGCTGGGAGAAGACGACCCGGGTGGTGCCGTCGCCGTCGCCGGGCTGGACGGCCGCGATGGTGCCGCCGGGGTGGGTGGCGCGGGCGGCGGCGATCTGGTCGGCGAGAGGGAGGACCGGGCCGCTCGTGGTCGCGGCGGTCAGCTTGTCGCCGTAGAGGATGCCGTCGAGCTGTGGCGTCGCCGTGTACAGCAGGCCGGTCACGGCCGCCACCACCAGGAATGGCGCGACCAGCACGCCGGCGTAGAAGTGGAGTCGCAGCAGCAGCGCGGCGAACGCGCCGGTCCGGCGGGTCTCGCGGGGTGGCGGCTCGGTGGCCGGCGGCGCGGTGGTCAACTCGGGTGTCACGGACATCGGCTGGCCTCGTCAGGGTGTCGGCGGCTCGGGAGTGCGGTCGAGGCATTGGTCGCCCGCTGTGGCCCCGAAGTTCCCAGACAACTTTCAGCAACTTTGCGTAATCGAGTAAGAACTAAAAGTGATCTTCGATGGTTCGGGAACTCGGTCCCGCCGACCGGCGACTAACGGGCGTTGCCGAGCTTGAGGAAGATGATGCTGACTCGTACCGTTCTCGCCGTCGCGGCCGTCACCTGTGCCGTTCTCACCGGCTGTGGCGGCTCCCCGGAGACGGGGACCGCGGCCGCACCGGCCCCGGCGCAGACGTCGTCCGCCCCGGCCGCCGCGCTCACCGTGCGTGACCCCTGGGTGAAGGCGGCGGACACCGGGATGACCGCGGCGTTCGGCACGCTGGTCAACGACACCGGTGCGGATGTGACGATCACCGGCGCGACGTCACCGGCCTCGCCGATCGAGCTGCACACCATGGCCATGGAGGACGGCAAGATGGTGATGAAGCCCAAGGAGGGCGGCTTCACGATCAAGGCCGGCGCCACCCACGAGCTGGGCCCGGGCGGCGACCACCTGATGCTGATGCAGCCGGCCGCGGCGATCAAGCCGGGCGACGAGGTGGCGTTCACGCTGACCCTGTCCGGCGGCGGGACGGTGGCGTTCACCGCGGTCGCCAAGCCCTTCGCGGGCGCCCAGGAGAGTTACGCGCCGGGCATGCACGGGATGCCGTCGGCGGGCGCGTCCTCGTGACGCTGCGTCGACGTGCCCTTCTGGCCGGCGGTGCCGCCGCCGGCCTCGGCGCGGTCGCCGCGTGCTCGGCCGGTTCCGGTGGTTCCGCTCCTTCCGAGGGCTCCGGCCAGCCGGTGGTCCCGGTTTCCTTCACCGATATCGGTACGGGCATCGTGCCCTTCCACGGCATTAGGCAGGCGGGTGTCACCACTGAACCGCCGGCGCACGGCGCGTTCGTGTCGTTCACCCTGTCCCGAGGCACCGACCGGGCCGCCCTGGGCCGGATGCTGCGGTTGCTCACCGACGACGCGGTCCGCCTGACCAGGGGTGAGCCGGCGCTCGGCGACACCGAGGCCGAGCTGGCCCGGCACCCGTCCCGGCTGACCGTCACGTTCGGTTTCGGCCCGGGGCTGTACCGGGCGGCCGGCCTGAAGTCCCCGGTTGCCGACCTGCCGGCCTTCACCGTCGACCGCCTGGAGCCCCGGTGGAGCGGCGGCGACCTGATGCTGCAGATCTGTGCCGACGACGCGCTGACCGTCACGCACGCCCAGCGGATGCTGATCAAGGACGCCCGGCCGTTCGGTGCGGTCCGCTGGGTGCAGCGCGGGTTCCGTCGCAGCGCGGGCGTGCACCCGGCCGGGTTCACTCAACGTAACGTGCTGGGCCAGCTGGACGGCACGGCGAACCCGCGGGACGCGGCCATGGACACCGCGGTGTGGAACCCGGACGGCAGCACCTCGCTCGTGGTCCGCCGGATCCGTGCCGAGATCGAGACGTGGGACCTGCTGAGCGTCACCGACAAGGAGAACGCGGTGGGCCGGCGGATGGTGTCCGGTGCCCCGTTGAGCGGCGCGGCCGAGTTCGACGAGCCCGACTTCGCGAAACTCGACGACACCGGTCTGCCGGTCATGCCTGACTATGCGCACGTCACGCGGGCCCGGCAGACCGATCCCCGGCTCAAGATCCTGCGGCGGCCGTACAACTACGACGAGGCCCCGGACGCGCAGGGCCGACCCGACAGCGGGCTGGTGTTCGCGTCGTACCAAGCTGACATCGACCGGCAGTACCTCCCCATCCAACGGCGTCTCGCCGAGAAGGACCTGTTGAACGAATGGACAACACCGATCGGATCCGCGGTCTTCGCCATTCCTCCGGGCTGCGCCGAGGGCGGCTGGATCGGCGAGCGGGTGCTCGCGTGAGCAGGCTGTTCCTGGCCTTGGCGGCGCTGCTGGCGGTGCTGCTGCCGGGCGTGCCGGCGTGGGCGCACAACGCGCTGGCGGAGGCGAACCCGGCGAAGAACGCGACGCTGAAGAAGTCGCCGTCCGAGGTGAAGCTGCGGTTCCTGCAGAAACTGGATCCGGACTACACCACGATCACGGTCAGTGATGCCGCCAAGGCGAAGGTGGAGACCTCGGCGCCGAAGGTGGACGGCACGACGGGGGTGGTGACCGTCGCCGCGCCGCTCGCGAACGGCGTTTACACGGTGGCCTACCAGGTGGTCTCCACGGACGGGCACTCCGTCAAGGGCTCCTACCAGTTCACCGTGAACGACCCGTCGGCGGTCGCCCCGTCCGCCGAGCCCTCTTCGGTGGCGCCGCTGCCCTCGGCGGCCGCGTCGGAGACCGCACCGGCCCCCACGCCGGCGAACGCGGTGGAAACGGTAGAAAAGTCCGAAGAGTCGTCAAATTCTACGATGTATGGTCTCATCGCCGGTGTGGTGGTCCTCCTGGCCGCCGGAGCCGCTTTCCTGTTCATCCGTCGCCGCAAGGCGTGAAGGGGTCCCCCATGAAGCAGACCGTGCTGCGGCGCGCCGCCACCGTCACCGGCGTAGCCGCCGCGTTCGTGCTCGCGCTGGCCGGTCCGGCGTCGGCGCACGTGACAGTCAACCCGGGCACCGCGACCCAGGGCGGTTACACGAAGGTGTCGTTCCGGGTGCCCAACGAGAGCGACAGCGAGTCGACCACCAAGCTCGAGATCAACCTGCCGGTCGAGAGCCCGGTCGGTTCGGTGTCGGTCAAGCCGGTGCCGGGCTGGACCGCGGTCGCCGAGAAGTCGAAGCTGGCCACCCCGGTCAAGGTGCACGACAGCGAGATCACCGAGGCGGTCACCAAGATCACCTGGACCGCGTCGGGCGGTTCGGAGATCAAGCCGGGCACCTTCCAGGAGTTCGACGTCTCGCTCGGGCCGCTGCCGACCGTCGACCAGATGGTCTTCAAGGCGCTGCAGACGTACTCCGACGGCACCGTGGTCCGCTGGATCGACGAGCCCGCCACCGACGGCAGTGAGCCGGAGAGCCCGGCGCCGGTCCTCAAGCTGACCGCCGCGGGTGCCGAGGCCGCACCGTCCGCCGCCCCGGCGCCGGCCACCGAGGCCGCCGCCGAGGAGAGCGACAGCGGCAACGGTGCCGCCTGGGGTATCGCCGGCCTGGTCGCCGGTCTGGCCGGCCTGATCCTGGGCCTGCTCGCCTACCGGAAGGCCGCTACGGCCGGCACGCCCAGCGCCTGAACCTCGCGTGCCGGTCCGTACCGCGGGCCGGCGCCGCCATCATCACCGCAACTCGTTGTCGAGGCCGGCCGTCAGGCCGGCCTCGACGTCGTCCGGGGCCCGCATCCGCCAGGCGTCGGTGATCAGCTCGCTCAGCCGTTCGGGTGAGACCTGTGTCAGCCGCAACATCACCAGTGGCAGACCGTCGTAGCCGGGTGTGGTGAAGAACATGTCGGGCTCGCCGAGGAGCAGAGCCTGTTTCTCCGCTTCGTCCCCGACGAACAGAACCGCCACATCCGTACGGATCACGCGCGGTTTTCCGGGTAGACGTTCCGGATATGACCAGACGAATCCCTTCCCGCCCACCCGGAAGTCGAACCCGTCGCTGTCGATCTCCACCACCTCGGGCAGGGAGAGGGCAAGCCGGCGAACGTCATCAGCGTCACTCACGGTGGTCATTCTGCAACATGTCTGTAGACAACTGTGGCAATTGATGCCTTGCCTACTTGCTAGCTAGGCTTCTATTCTCCGATCCAAGAAATAGGAATTGCCCCTCCCACACCGGCGGTCCGACATGCAGAAGCTCATCCTCCTTGCCCTGGTCGGGCTCGGCGCTCAGCTCGTCGACGGCAGCCTTGGCATGGCTTACGGCGTGACCTCGACCACGCTCCTCCTGGCTATCGGCACCAACCCGGCGGCCGCCTCGGCCACCGTGCACCTCGCCGAGATCGGCACCACCCTGGTCTCCGGCCTCTCGCACTGGCGGTTCGGCAACGTCGACTGGAAGGTCGTCCTCAAGATCGGCGTTCCGGGCGCGATCGGCGCCTTCGCCGGCGCGACGGTGCTCTCCAACATCTCCACCGAGGTCGCGGCGCCGCTGATGGCGGTCATCCTGCTGGTCCTCGGTTTCTACGTGTTCATCCGGTTCACCTTCCAGGGTCTGCCCAAGGGGCAGCTCGGCAAGCCGCTGCGCAAGCGGTTCCTCGCCCCGCTCGGCCTGGTCGGCGGTTTCATCGACGCCACCGGTGGCGGCGGCTGGGGCCCGGTCGGCACCCCGGCGATCCTGGCCAGCGGACGGCTCGAACCCCGCAAGACGATCGGCTCCATCGACACCAGCGAGTTCCTCGTCGCGATCGCCGCGAGCCTCGGTTTCATCTGGGGCATCGGCAGCGAGAGCATCGACTACGGATGGGTCCTCGCCCTGCTGCTCGGCGGCGTCATCGCCGCACCGATCGCCGCCTGGCTGGTCCGCCACATCCCGCCACGGGTCCTGGGCGCCGCGGTCGGTGGCGTGATCATCCTGACGAACACCCGCTCCCTGCTCCGCAGCGACTGGATCGACGCCCCCGACGGTGTCCGCTACGCCTTCTACGGCGTCATCTACGTCGCCTGGGCGGCGGCGATCGTCTACTCGGTGCTGCAGTACCGCAAGCACGCCGCCGAGGACAAGCAGATCATCGCCGAGGCCGAGCACGCCACCACGGCCGGTGAGGTCCCCGACGACAAGGCCTCCGCCAACGCCTGATCCCCTCTCGGCACACCCGTGAACGCCGGCCGGCGCCATACCGGCCGGCGTCGCCGTCCCGGGAACCGGTCCCGCCGGCCGGGAGCGATGTGAAGCAGTTGCCGGGGTCCCGTGCGGACCGCGGCCTCGCGCCCCTACGATGCGCCGATGTGGTGGAGGCGTAAGAAGCGCTCGTTGCCGGACTTCTGCGGGGATCTGGCCCAGGGAGTCATCGATCTGGACGAGGACGCGTCGTCGACGGCGATGCGCGGCATCATCGGTTCACTCGACGGGGCCGGCCCCGACGAGCTGACCGAGGGGGTCCGCCGGCTGCTCCCCGCGGTCCGGCAGGTGTCGATCGGCAACGGCGGCCAGCTGGCCCAGGTAGCGGCCGGGCTGACCGAGGCCGGTGCCGACCCGTTCGTGCTGCTGGACGTGCTCGTCGAGCGGATCACCGACGCGCTGGAGCAGGCCGCCCGCTTCCCCGTCCTGGCCGAGAAGGACGGCGGCGAGTTCGAGGCCCCGGCCAGCCAGGAGGAGGCCGACGCGCTGATGAACCGGGTTGCCCGGGCCGCGGCACAGGCCGGGATCGAGCAGGAGGAGGGCATCCGGATCGTCGAGTCGTTCTTCACCGTCGACGAGTGGATTCCCAGCCTGCTCCTGCCGCTGCAGCAGAAGCGCGTCCGTCAGGCGTTCCCGGGCCGTGAACGGCTTGCCGCCGCGGCTGACGCGATGTCCGGCCACGCCGACGCGGCGCCCTGGATGTACGGGCTGCTCCAGGTGCTCGACGACGAGCCGTTCCTGGTGATCCACCGGCCGGCCGGGCGGGCGTTCCGTCTGACCGTCAGCGGCGTCGGTGACAACTTCCAGCTGCACACGCTGCTCGCCGCTACCCTCATCGGCGACCCCGCGCATGGTCTCATCGACGGTGTCCGGCCTGAGCCGGCGTGGATCGCCGCCGCCACCGACGGACGCGACCTCCAGCCGGCCGGCGGGGTGCGCGGGCAGTTCGAACTGTTCGGCGCCGGCGGCGAACGGATCTGGGGCGAGGGCCGCCCCGCCGACATCCCGGTCCTCGACGGGCACCGGGTCGTCGTGCTCGACAAACCGTCGTACGCCCGCTCGTGGAACACCGGCCGGGTCTACCCCCTGATGCACCCGGAGATCAGCCTCGACCGCACCCTGCCCGAGGCCGAGGCCACCACCTGGCTGACCCGCATCACCGACCCCGCCGACTGATCACCGCCGCGTCGGGCTGGGCGTCGTAGAGCCCGCCCGGTCCGCGCCGAGCTGGGCAGCAGCAGGTCAGTGGTCCTGGGTCCCGGGCGGGGCCATGATCCGTAGCGCGTTGGGGTCGACGGCCACCCGGAGCGGTGTCGCTCCGCACGGTTCGCCGTCGACCTCGACGTGAGCCGGGCGATCGGTCTCCAGCCAGAGCTCGCCGACCGCGAGGAACGGCTGCTCCCGCAGTGTGCGCCGGTGACCGGTCAGGGCGTTGCGGGCGGTTTCGCGGATCAGTTCCAGCTTCGACGCGCCGCCGACCGGGTAGGCGACCAGCAGCCGGTCGTCGGCGTGCGCGTCCGCGGTGATCGGGCGGCCGGCGTGGAAACCACCGTTCGCCACATAGACCTGATGGGTGGTGAAGGCGATCTCCCGGCCGTCGGCGCGCACCGTGACACGCAGCGCGCGGTGCCGGGTCAGCAGGCCGAGCGCGGTGATCGGGTAGGCGATACGCCCGATGATCCGTTTGAGCCGGCTGGGCACGTTGATCATGATCTCGGCGGAGAGTCCGGCGCCGACGTGGTTGGTGAACGGCATGTCCCCGGCGATCCCCAGGTCCACGTCGATGACCTTTCCCTCCGCGAGCGTCCGGACCGCCTCATCAAGATCCGGGGCGATTCCGACCGTACGCGCAAAGTTGTTCGTCGTCCCGAGGGGAAGGAGACCGAGAGCCACGTCGCGGTGGGCGAGCATCCGCCCGGCCGTGCTGATCGTGCCGTCGCCGCCGCCGGCGACCAGCAGGTCGGGGTCGTGGGCGAGCGCCGCCGTCAACGATTTCTCCAGCTCGCCGGGCCGGTCCACGGCGTAGGACCCGAGCAGCTCGAACCCGGCGGCGAGCAGGCGGGCGTGCGCGTCGGCATACAGCTGCCGCCCACGCCGCGACCGCGCGTTCACCACGAGCGCCGCCCGCCGCTCGCGCCGGATGTCCTCGGTCAGCTCCTGCTTCGTCCGCACCGGCCGACCCTACCGTCCGTAGATCACAGGACATCCAGTCGGACGGACTCGTAACCGCGCAGCACGAACCCCGGACTCCGGACCGGCTCCTCGGCCAGCCCCAGCCGCGGCGCATGATCGAGCAGGGCGGTCAGTGCGGCCTGCAACTCGATCCGGGCGAGCGGCGCACCCAGGCAGAAGTGCAGGCCCGCGCCGAAACTCATGTGCGTGTTCGGTACCCGGCCCGCATCGAACCGGTCCGGGTCGGCGAACACCGCCGGATCCCGGTTCGCCGCCCCGAGCAGCGCCGCCACCTCCGCCCCCGCCGGAACGGTCACCCCGCCGATCTCCACGTCGGCCGCCGCCGTCCGCACGAACAGCTGGGACGGCGAGTCGAACCGCAGCATCTCCTCGACGGCCGTCGGCACCAGCTCCCGGTCGGCGCGCAGCCGGTCCAGCTCGCGCGGATGATCGAGCAGCGCCACCACGCCGTTGCCGAGCCCGTTCACCGACGCCTCGTGCCCCGCGTTGAGCAGCAGGATCGCCGACGCCACCAGTTCCTCGGCGGTCAGCCGGTCCGAGCCGTCGCGCACCGACACCAGGTGGCTGATCAGGTCGTCGCCCGGGTCGGCGGTCTTGCGGGCGGCCAGCTCCCGCATGTACACCGCGAACTCCCGGCACGCCTCCAGCGCGGCCGCCTCCACCTCGGGGGTACGGCTCACCTCATACATCCGGACCATCGCCGCCGACCAGGGCCGCAGCCGGTCGCGCTCCTCCGCCGGAACCCCCAGCAACTCGGCGATCACCGTCACCGCCAGCGGCTCCGCCAGATCGGTCAACAGATCGAAATCGGCCCCGGCCGCCTCGACGAGCGCTGTCGCCTCCGCCGCGACGGTCGCCCGCAGCCGCTCCACATGCCCGCGCGCGAACGCCTTCGCCACCAGCGCCCGCAACCGGGTGTGCACCGGCGGCTCGTTCTCCATCATCTGATGCCGGTGCAGCAGATTGAACGGCTCGAACACCGCGGCCGGCTCCTCGTCCCGCCAGAACCGCCCCAGCCGCCTGTCCCGCAACACCGCGTCGACCGCGGCATGGCTCACCGCCAGCCAGCGGCCGCTGGGCTCATGAAACCCCAGGGCCGCCTGCTCACGCAGCCGGGCCAGCGCCGGATACGGATCCCGGACGAAAGACGGATCCGAAAACTCAAGGTCCACCCGGGGCAGGTTATCCCTTTCCGGTACGGCCGGACCGCTCCCGACAAACACAGGACAGTTCCGGAACCCGGGCCGCCCCACCGGATCGTGACCGCTTTCCACCGTTTGCGGTGGTCACATCAGCCACGATCGGCCGAGGGTACCGACGTCACCGGCAGCCGGGCGTCCTGGGAGGCCTGACGCAACCGGCTGGGCGTCTCGCCGTACCGTGCCTTGAACCGCCGGGTGAAGTGGGTCGGGTCGCGGAAGCCCCAGGACCGGGCGATCGCCCCGACCGGCCGGTGCCGGTGCCCGGGGCTGAGCAGGTCGTGCCGGGCGCCCCGCAACCGCTCACTGATGATCCACTGCTCCAGTGACAGCCCGGCCCCCGAACAGATCTTGTAGAGCTGCCGCAGCGAGATGTTGTGTGCCGCCGCGACCATCGCCGGGGACAGTTCCGGGTCGGCGAGATTCTGCCGCGTGTACGCCCGGATCCGGGTGAGCAGGGTCTCGGCCATCGCCTGCCGGGTGTGGCGCTCGGTGCGGGCGGCCGACGCGAGCAGGGCGCGGACCAGGTCGACGGTGGTGGCGGCGACGGCCGGTGCGGTCGGATCGGCGGTGATCCGGGCGCGGTCCCGGGACAGGGTGGCGACGTGCGCGGTCACCAGGCGGTGCAGCGGGCTGGCCCGGAGCCGGCCGAGCGCCTGGCGGACGCTGTCGGCGGGCAGGTCCAGGCGGTCGAGCGGGATCTGCACGCACCCGGCGGCGCCGTCGGAGGACCAGGAGTAGTCGTACGCCCCGGACAGGTCGACACCGAGCAGCTCACCGGGCGGGGTGATCTCCTGTCGTCCGTACTGGTCGAGTCGTCCGTACCCCTGCTGCTGAACGGCCAGGGAGATGACCGGCATGGCGTCCTGCCGGGCGAGTCTCGCGGTCCGCAGCAGGCGCAGCCCCGACGACCGGCAGGTGAAGATGTTGGTGTCACCGAGGTCCCACACCTCCATCCGGGCGTGGATCGGCCCGTCCGGATCCTCGTGGATGACGTGGCAGGGCGCGGAGGCGTACATCATCGCGGTGTGGACGGCCTCCACCCGGTCGGCGGCCGGCAGGGCGCCGGTGTCGAGAATGAACGCCATGGGCCCACGTTAAGCGGCGGCCGCTCCGGCGGGTATGCCGGCCGGAACCGGAACGGCGAGCGCGTGCCGGTAGTGGCCGATCAGCTCGTCACCGATCGCCGCCCAGCTCCGCCGGTGCACCGCCGCCCGCCCGGCCGCGCCCATCTCGAGCCGCAGCCCGGGGGAGGCGGCGAGCCGGGCGACGGCCTCGGTGAAGCCGTCGGCCCGGTGCGGCGGCACGAGGAACCCGGTCCGTCCGTGCGCGACCAGGTCGAGCGGCCCGCCGGCGGCCGGCGCGACGACCGGCAGCCCGCTGGCCATCGCCTCCTGCACGGCCTGGCCGAACGTCTCGTACGGTCCGGTGTGGGTGAACACGTCGAGGCTGGCGTAGATCCGGCCGAGCTGCGTGCCGTGCCGGGCCCCGAGGAAGACCGCGTCCGGCAGGGCCCGTCGCAGCGACGGCGCGGCCGGCCCGTCCCCGACCACCACGAGCCGCACGCCGGGCAGCCGGGACACGCCGGCGAGCAGGCCGATCTCCTTCTCGGCGGCGAGCCGGCCGACGAAACCGGCGAGCACCTCACCGTTCGGTGCGAGCGCCCGGCGGATCCCGTCGCTGCGCCGTCCGGGATGGAACCGGCTGACGTCGACGCCGCGCCGCCACAGGTGCACCCGCCGTACGCCGTGCGCCTCCAGGGCGGCCACCGACTCGGTCGACGGCGCGAGGGTCCGCCCGGCCGCATTGTGGACCGTGCGGATCCAGCGCCACGCCATCCGTTCGGTGAGCCGGACCTTGTAGACGCGGGCGTACGACGCCACGTCGGTCTGGTAGACGGCGACCGACGGCACACCGAGCGCCCGTGCACTGGCCTGCGCCCACGCGCCGAGCACGAACGGGCTGGCCAGGTGCACCAGGTCGGGGGCGTGCCGGCGCAGCGCGGCGTGCAGTGCCGGTGCGGGCAGGCCGAGGCGCAGTTGCGGGTATCCGGGCATCGGCAGGGACCGGACACGCACCACGGGGTAGTCCAGGCCGGTCAACGGCGCTCGTGATCCGGGCGGCGGCAGGGGTGCCACGACCAGCGGCTCGTGACCGTTGCGGGCCAGGTGCTCGGCCATCCGCGCGACCGAGTTGGCGACGCCGTTGACATCGGGCAGGAACGATTCCGTGACGAGCGCGATGCGCATGTGAACAGGGGAACCGGAGCCACGATCCGGCAGGAGACCGCCCTGTGACGGGCGGCCGAACGATCAGCGGATTCTCAGCGTCACCGTGAGCAGGACGGCGGAGGCCAGCTGTGCACCGGCGAACACCACGGCCAGGAGAGTCAGCGACTGCTCGTAGAGAGCACCGGCCAGCACGCCACCGGCGAGCGCGGCGACACCCTGGACGGCGGCGAAGACGCCGTACGCGGTGGCCCGCCGCGGCGCCGGGACCAGATCGGCGACGAGCGCCTTCACCGTGGAGTCCTGCACGCCGACCGCGGCGCCCCAGAGCAGCGTGCCGGCCACGATCGCGGCGGTGCTGCCGGACAGGGCGAGCGCGGGTGTGGCGGCGGCGAGGGCGGGCAGCGCATACAGCACCTTCGCGCCCCACCGGTCGTAGAGATGGCCGCTGGCCAGGGCGGACACCGCGCCGGCGGCCATCGCCCCGGCGTAGAGGACCGGCACCAGGGCGATCGGGATCTGCCCCGTCCTGCTGGCGTGGTAGGAGATCAGTCCGAAAGTGACCAGACCGCCGGTAGCCAGCCCGGCCGAGACCGCGAACCAGTGGAACCGCCGGGGCAGGCTCTCCCGGACGGACTCGGCGGCCGGCCGGCGCTCGATGGTGACCGGGAAACGGTGCCGCAGCCAGACCAGCAGGATCATCGCGGCGGCACCCGGGATCGCGAGCGCGGCCAGCGCCGGCCAGATCACCCCGGCGGAGACCGCTACCAGGGCGGCGACCAGCAGCGGCCCGGCGAACGCGCCGACCTGGTCGAGCGCCTTGTGGACGGCGAACCCGCGGCCGCGCCCGACGGATCCGGCGGCCTCGGCGAGCAGCGCCGACTTCGCCGGCGACCGGATCGCCTTGCCGATCCGCTCGGCCACGATCAGCAGGGCGGCGACGGCGAGTCCGGCGCCGCCGAGGGCCGGGGCGAGAGCCAGCAGTGGTACGCACACCGCCGTCAGCCCGTAGCCGGCGATGGTGAGCGTCCAGTACCGGGCGGTGCGATCGGCGAGCGGCCCGGACACGAGCCGGAGCAGCAGCGCGGCGGCCTCACCGGCGCCGGTGACGAGACCGACCACGAGAGCGGACGCGCCCAGGCCGGCGAGCAGCGGCCCGGTGATCGACCGCGCGCCCTCGTAGACCATGTCGGCGGCCAGACTGACCAGCCCGAATCCGAGGATCGCCCGCCACGGAGAGAGGACACGCGCGTTGGTCAGGGCAGGGGACACGGCCGTAACGATACGGGCCGTGGACCGTAGTGGATCAATTCCCGGCAATGTTTGGTGGACCGGGGGACGTCAGCGCATGTTTGGTGTCCCCCGAATCAGGAAGACCATCGCCGTGCATCCTCAGCCGCCGCGCCGCACCACCCACGCCTATGGAACCCCGAAGAATCTGCTGGTCTACGACCGATGGGGACGGTACGGCCGTCCGGTGGTCCTGCTGCACGGGCTCTTCTACGACCGGACCATCTGGTGGCCGGTCGCGGCGGAGCTCGGCGACACGTGCAGTGTCATCGCCGTCGACCTGCCCGGGCACGGCAACTCGGCGGCCCGCAGCGAGAACGACGTCGCCGGCCTGGCCCGTGATCTGGCGGTGCTGGTCAACGGCCTGGACCTGCACCGGGCGCCGGTGCTGGTCGGCCAGGGTGAGGGTGCGTTGCTGGCCGAGGCGTTCGCGGACGCGTACTCGACGCGGGCGGTGCTGACCTTCGACGAACCGGCCGCGGAGCCGCCGGACTGCCCGGAACAGCATCGGGCGACGGCCGATCTGGCGGGGGTTCCGGCGCCCTATCGGCAGTTCGCGGTGGCGCGCTGGGACGGGAGCCTGCTCCGGTCGTACAAATGCTGGTTCTTGAATCGCAAGCAGTCGCTGACCGGGAAGCGCCCCGGCTTCCCGCACCTGCGTGCCCCGGCGCGGTTCGCCGCGACGCTGCGCGATCTGATCTGAGACGGGGGAGCAGCCGCCCGGACGGGGCGGCTGCTCGGTGTGCTTCTCTCAGCCGTGCCGGTGCCGGCGACGCCGGTGCGTCGGCGGCGCCAGGGCGGCGGCGCTGATCACCAGGCAGACGATCAGCAGCGTGCCTACAAGGATGTCGACAAACATGGCGGTACCCCCTCGGAACCGCTGGTCGGCTGCGGTGACAGCCGAGCTTCAACGGTCCCCCCGGCGCCCCGGCCCGTCAACCGGAATGCCGCAAAAACCAATGTTGGCCTGGTTCCCCGAGCGGGTCCTGCCTAAGCTGGCCGCGAGGGGAGTACCTCCGCGAGAGCGTGGCGGTCACCACGGGCATCCATGTGCCCTCGTGCGTTCGCCCAGTCCGCCGGTCGGCGACGGGTGAGGGAGACCTCGGACGATCAACCGTGTCCGAGGAGGCTCCGTGCTCGATCTGCCGTCCATCGCGTCCGCGCAACTCTGGGCGATCTCCATCGCCGTGCTGCTCGCCCTCCTGGCCGTCGACTTCGTGATCACCCGCCGCCCGCACGAGGTGGCGATGCGCGAGGCGGTCGGCTGGTCACTGTTCTACCTCGCGCTTCCGGGCGCGTTCGGGGTGCTGATCTGGCAGCTGTACGGCCGTGGCCCGGCCATGGAGTTCTACACCGGCTACGTGGTGGAGAAGTCCCTGTCGGTCGACAACCTGTTCGTCTTCATGCTGCTGCTCGCCGCCTTCGCGGTGCCGCCGCAGCTGGCCCAGCGGGTGCTGCTCTACGGCATCGCCGGCGCCCTGGTGCTGCGGGCGATCTTCATCGCCGCCGGCGCGGTGGTCCTGCAGAGCGGCACCTGGGCGTTCCTGCTGTTCGGCGGGATCCTGCTGCTGACCGCGGCCAAGGTGTTCCGGGAGGCCATGCGCCACGAGGACTACCAGGTCGACATCGACTCGATGCGCAGCGTCCGGCTGATGCGGCGGCTCATGCCGGTGACCGGAAACTATCAGGGCGGCAGGCTGACCGTCCGGGAGCACGGCCGCCGCGCGCTGACCCCGCTGGCCCTGGTCGTGGTCGCCGTCTTCATGACCGACGTGGTGTTCGCCGTCGACTCGGTGCCGGCCGTCTACGGGGTCACCGAGGACCCCTACCTGGTGTTCGCGACGAACGCGTTCGCCCTGCTCGGGCTCCGGGCGCTGTATTTCGTGCTGCACAACGTCCTGGACCGGCTGCGGCACCTGAACTACGGACTCGCGATCATCCTGGCCTTCATCGGGGTGAAGCTGGTGCTGCACTGGGCGCACGGGCTCTGGGACGGCGTACCGGACATCCCGACCGACGCGTCCCTGATCGTCATCGCCGTCACCCTGGCCACCGTGACCGCGACCAGCCTCTACGCCGACCGCCGCGACCGGGTCAGCACCTGACGCCCAGCGGCCGGCGGCGGATCTGGTCGGCCGCGTCCCGGGCCATCATGATCAGCGGGCGGGCGTCGGTGAAGGTCTCCACCGCCGCGTCCAGGTCCCCGGACCGGGCCGCGGTCTCGATCCGGCCGCACGCGGTCGTCGCCGGGCCCGCGCCCAGGTTCGCCAGCACGCCCATGAGCTGGTGGGATTCGGTGCGCAGCAGGTCCGCGTCGTCGAAGGCGAGGGCCTGCTGCATCCGGTCCAGGTGCTCCGGGATCTTGGCCGACAGCGAGGCGAGCAGCCCGGCCAGTGCTCCGGCGGTGGCCGCCGGGTCGGGGCCGCGCAGTTGCTCCAGCCGCCGCTCGATCTCGTTGATCATCGTCGGCAGGTCGGTCCGTGTCGGCCCGGTGCCGGTCCAGTGTTCCAGCACCCGCGCCACATCGGCCGGGATGAGCGGTTTGGCGATGTGCTCGTCCATGCCGGCGGCCAGGCAGCGGGCCCGGTCCTCGGCCAGGGCGCCGGCGGTCAGCGCGATGATCGGCACGTGCCGGTCGGCCGGCTCCCGGCGGCGGATCTCGGCGGTCGCCGCGTAGCCGTCCATCTCCGGCATCAGGCAGTCCATGAAGATCGCCTGGTAGTCCTGCCGGGCGGCCCGGTCGATCGCCTCCAGCCCGTTGACCGCGACGTCCGCGCTGTAGCCGAGATGGGCCAGGATGCCGAGCGCGACCGTGCGGTTGATCTCGTTGTCCTCGACCACCAGCAGATGCCCGCGGCCCAGCGGAGCCTGCGCCGTCGCACCGATCGCCCGGTCGCCGGCCCGGTCGCCGAGCATCCCGACCAGGGCGTCGTAGAGCTGCGACTGGCGCAGCGGCTTGGCGAAGGCGGCCGCCACCCAGGCCGGGTCGGGCTCGCCGGGCAGTTGACGGGCGTCGTCGGCGAGCAGGATCGTCTTCGGTGGCGGGCAGCCGGGCGGGGTGATCGCCGCGGTGTCCTCCGGTGCGGTGTGCGTGTCCACGATGAGCAGGTCGATCGGCCGTCCGGCGGCGGCCGCGTCGCGCATCACGGCGAACGCGTCGACCGTGTCGGCCACCCCGGTCGCCTCCATCGACCAGGCGGTCAGCTGTTCGGCCAGGACGGCCCGGTCGCCGGCGTCCCGGTCCACGATCAGCACCCGCAGCCCGTCGAGGGCGTGCCGTTCGACGTGGTCCAGGTGCTCCTGCTCGGTCCGCAGCGTGACCGTGAACCAGAACGTGCTGCCCCGCCCCGGCTCGCTCTCCATCCCGATCCGCCCGCCCATCAGCCCGACCAGGTCACGACTGATCGCCAGGCCCAGCCCGGTGCCGCCGAAGCGCCGGGTGGTGCCCGCGTCGGCCTGGGTGAACGCCTCGAACAGCTCCTCCTGCCGCTGGGTGTCGATGCCGATGCCGGTGTCGTGCACCTCGAAGCGGATCGGCACCGCCTCCGGGCCGCACGTCTGGTCACCGTCCAGGTGGGCGCTGATCGTGACGGTTCCCCGCGGGGTGAACTTGACCGCGTTGCCGGCCAGGTTGAGCAGCACCTGCCGCAGTTTGGCCGGGTCGCCGCAGACCGCGGCGGGCAGCCGTTCGTCGCAGACCGCGGTGATGGTCAGGCCGTCGTGGGTGTCGTGCGGGGCGACCAGCTCCACCACGTCGTCGAGGAGCTTGCCGATCCGGAAGTTCGCCTCCTCCAGCAGCACCTTGCCGGCCTCCAGCTTGGAGAAGTCGAGGATGTCGTTGATCACCGAGAGCAGCGCGGAGCCGGCCGAGCTGATCCCCTCGGCGTAGCGGCGCTGGCGCTCGTCCAGGGGGGTACCGAGCAGGAGCCCGGTCAGGCCGATGACGCCGTTCATCGGGGTGCGGATCTCGTGGCTCATCGACGCGAGGAACTGCGACTTCAGCCGGGCCGTCGCGACCGCCTGGTCCCGGGCCTGGCCGAGGGCCTGTTCGGTCTGCAGCCGGGTGGTGATGTCGCGGACGAAGCCGTGGAAGTGCGAGCCGCCGTTGTGCCGGATGCGCCACATGGTCAGCTCGACCGGGATCTCGTGGCCGTCCCGGTGCACGGTGGCCATCTCGGTCGGCCGGTCCAGCAGCCACTCCCCGCGGCCGGTGAGCAGCCGCCCGAGCGCCCGGTGGTAGCGCTCCGGCAGGATCGTTCCGGTCACGTCGCGGCCCAGGAGCTCGGTCCGCTGCCAGCCGAAGACGTGCTCGGCCTGCCGGTTCCACTCGGTGATCACGCCGTGGTCGTCCATCGTGAAGAACGGGTCGCTGGCCGCCTGCATGATCATTTCGAGCTGTTCGCGTTCCACCCGGCGGCGCAGGTCGGCCTGGACCCGGGCGGTGATGTCGTGCGCGACGGTCGCCGTGCCGATCACCTCGTGGTCGGTGTCACGCATCGGGGCCATGCTGAGCGACACCTCGATGATGCGGCCGTCCTTGCGCCGGCGGCGGGTCTCGTAACGGGTGAGGGCCTGTCCGCGGCGGACCCGGGCCAGCAGTTCGCGCTCCTCGCCGAGCCGGTCGCTGGGCAGCAGGCGGCTGACGTCGTGGCCGACCATCTCCTCGGCCGAGTACCCGTAGAGCCGTTCGGCGCCGGGGTTCCAGCTCTTGATCATGCCGTCCGCGGTCTTGCTGACGATCGCGTCCTGGGAAGCCTCGACGATGGCGGCGAGCCGCGCGTTCTCCATCGCCTCGGAGTGCCAGCCGGCCTCGGCCCACGCCACCGCCTTCCGGGACCGGCGTGCCAGCACCACCCCGGTGACACCCGCGGCCACTCCGGCAAGCAGCGACACGGCCCAACGCAACACTGCGGCCTCCGAGGATCCGAATCCGATTCAGCATCAACGTACATGTGACCTTCTTCTGCTTTAGCCTTATTACGGACATAGCACCCACCGACTCGCCGCAAGGGAGCCGCCGTGGCGACAGTGATGGTCGTCGACGACGTGGCCGCCAACCGTGAGATCGTGCGCATGCTGCTCGGTTTCCGGGGCCACGTGGTCATCGAGGCACACGACGGGGCCGACGCGCTCCGCCTCGCCCACGCCCACCATCCGGACGTGGTGGTCTCGGACGTCCTGATGCCCGGCATCGACGGCCTCGAACTGGTCCACCGGCTCCGCGCCGACCCGGACCGGGAGGCCGCCCAGGCACCGGTGATCTTCTACACCGCGAACTATCTGGAGCCGGAGACCCGGCCGATCGCCGAGGCGTGCGGGGTCAGCCAGGTGGTGCTGCGCTCCCAGGACCCGGACGCACTGCTCGACGCGATCGACACCGCCCTGGCCGGCGGGCCGGTCGACATCAGCGCGACGGCCGACGTCGACTTCGCCCAGGCACACCTGCAGACCGTCAACGCCAAGCTGATCGAGAAGGTGCGGGCCCTGCACGACACCGAGCGCCTCTTCGAGGCGATGGCGGTGGCCTCACCGGTCGGCATCGGGATCATCGACCGGCACGGCCGCGCCGACTACGTCAACCCGCGGCTCGCCGAGATCCTCCAGCTCCCGCTGACCCGTGTCGTCGGATCCGGCTGGCTGGCCGGGCTCGGTCTCGCCGGCCGTGACGAGGACACCGTGCTGGGGCTCCTGCACGGCGCCGGCGACGACAGCGAGCTCCGCTTCAGTCACCGGATCACGTGGCCCGACGGCACCGTCCGTTTCCTGCGGATCCACCTGCGCCAGACCCACGACGAGGAGGGGCTGACCGGCGGGGTCCTGATGGTCGACGACGTCACCGACGTCGCCCAGGCCGAGGAACGGCTGCGCGAGGAGAGCCAACGCCGGCAGGACGACGCCCGCAACCGTGACGCCGAACGCCTGGACAGCCTGCGCCGGATGGCCGGCGGCACGGCACACGACTTCAACAACATCCTCGGCGCGATCCTCGGATACACCAACCTGGCCATCGAGACCATCACCGACGGCCGCGACGACGGCGGCATCCCGGCCGAGACCGCCGAGTCGCTGCTCGGCGACCTGGCGCAGGTGGTCAAGGGCGGCGAGCGTGCCAAGGCCCTGACCCAGCACATGCTGGCGTTCGGCCGCCGTGAGGTCAACAAGCCGGTCCCGGTCAAGGTCAACGATCTGCTGGAGGACCAGCACGAGTCGCTGCGCGCGACCGCCGGTGCCCCCTGCGAGGTGCACCTGGAACTGGGCCGGGCGCTGCCCGACGTCAAGGCCGACCCGGTGCAGCTGGCCCGGGCGTTGCACAACCTGGTCCGCAACTGCGGGGAGGCGATGCCCGACGGCGGCACGGTCACCATCGCCACCTCGGCGGCCGGCGACACCCTGACGATCGAGGTACGCGACACCGGCCCCGGCATGCCACCGGACGTACGGGAGCGCGCCTGCGAGCCGTTCTTCAGCACCAAGTCGACCACCGGAACGGTCGGGCTCGGCCTGTCCACCGTCCACGGGATCGTCAGCCAGGCCGGCGGGCAGCTCGCCCTGCAGTCCGAACCCGGTGCCGGTGCGACCGTGACCATCACGCTGCCCGCCGTCGCCGGGACCGCCCCCGCAACGCCGGTCCCGCCGCAGCCCACCGCGCGGGAGGCCGGGGGAGGGGAGACCCTGCTGGTGGTCGACGACGAGGAGGCGGTGCTCCAGGTGACCGCCCGGATGCTCGGCGGCGCCGGCTACCAGGTGCTGACCGCTCCGGACGCGGCCGAGGCTCTGCGCCTGCTGGAACGGCACGGCGGCAAGATCGCCGCGCTGGTCACCGACGTGGTGATGCCCGGCATGGACGGCCGCCAGCTGGCCCGGATCGCGTCCGGCCGCCGGCCCGGGCTGTGCGTCGTCTTCGTCTCCGGGTACGCCGAGTCGCTCTTCGACGAACACGGCAACAATCTGGAGCCCGGGTCCACCATCCTGGCCAAACCGTTCGACCGGGAAAGGCTGGTGAGCACCGTACGAACGGCTCTTTCTCTCACCCAGCGGAGCTGACCGCCTGTCGGTCACCTGTCCGCAATCGATTAGGATTCCTGGCTCACCGCCCCCGACCCCCGAGGAGGCACGGTGACCACCGCCAGTGACCGGCAGCCCACCGTACGGTTGCCGCAGCAGGCCTCGCCCACGCACGACGACGTCGAGGTCCCGCCCGCCGAAGCGCCCACACCACCACCGCCGCCGTCCCGCCGGCGCCGCCGCGTGCTGACCGCCGGTCTCACCGCCGTGGCGCTGGCCGCCGCGGCCGGAGGCGCCGCCCGGTACGCCCTGACCGGTGACGTGCCCCGCGGCGTGACCGTCCTGGGCGTCGACCTCGGCGGCCTGGCCCGTACCGAGGCCACCGCCGCCCTCCGCGCCCACCTGGCCACCGACCCGAGAGTCAGCGCCGCGGTCCAGGTGCGGGTCGAAGGCAAGGGCGCCACCCTCGACCCGGCCGACATCGGGCTGGTCGTCGACGTGGACGCGACCGTCGACGCCGCCGCGAAGGGCCGCCCCGCGCTGTTCGGTGACCGGGCCGTCGAACCGGTCGTCGCCGTCGACGCCGACCTGCTCGACACCGCCCTGCGCAAGGCCGTCGGCAAGGTCGGCACCGCGATGAAGGCACCCGCCGTCACCTTCACCGGGCTCACCCCGAAAGCCGTGCACCCACAGCCGGGCCGCGGCCTCGATCCGCGGCACTCGGCCGACGCGGTCAAGGCCGGCTGGCTCTCCGGCGGACCGGTCGCCATCCCGCTCGTCGAGCTGAACGCGGCCACCACCGCCGAGCAGGTGGACCAGCTGGTCGAGACGGTCGCGAAACCGGCCGTGGCCGCGCCGCTGACCGTCACCTCCGAGCGGGGCACCCTCACCGTCCCGCCGGCCGCGATCGCCAAGAGCCTGGTGCTCACCGCCGACAAGGCCGGACTGATCGAGCCCCGGATCGACGCGAAGAAGCTCCGCGCCGCCGTCGCGCCGGCCCTCGCGAAGATCGAGATCGCGGCCGAGGACGCGAAGTTCACGTTCGCCGGCGGCAAACCGAAGATCGTGGCCGGCGCCGAGGGCCGGGGCATCGACCTGGCCGCGCTCGCGCCTCGGCTGCTCACCGCGGCACAGAGCGCGGACGCCCGTACCGTCGAAGCCTCCCTGACCACCGCCGCACCCGCCACCTCCGTCGCCGACCTGGAGAAACTCGGCGTCAAGGAGAAGGTCTCGACCTTCACCACCAAGTTCACCGGTGGTCTGTCGTCCTCGCGCAGCCAGAACATCGTGACCGCCGCCAAGCAGGTCCGCGGCGCCCTGGTGCTGCCCGGCAAGACGTTCTCGCTGAACAAGCACACCGGCGAGCGCGGCTACAAACAGGGCTACAAGGACGCGCCGGTGATCGTCGGCGGGCACCTGCAGCCGGGTGTCGGCGGCGGGGTCTCGCAGTTCACCACGACGCTCTTCAACGCCAGCTACTACGCCGGGCTGCAGGATGTCGAGCACAAGCCGCACTCGTACTACTTCGACCGGTACCCGGCGGTCATCGAGTCCACCATCTTCTGGCCCGACCTGGACTTCAAGTTCAAGAACGACAGTCCGCACGGGGTGCTCATCGACACCGCCTGGACCAGCAACTCGATCACCGTGTCGATGTGGAGCACCAAGGTCTGGGACAAGGTGACCACGGAGTGGAGCCCGCGGCGCAACATCACCTCCCCGCCGACGATCACCAAGCCGGACGGTCCCAGTTGCATCGCGACCAGCGGGCTGATCGGCTTCACCCAGGACGCGTGGCGGCTCTTCCACAAAGACGGCAAGGTCGCCAAGCGGGAGAAGTTCACCTGGAAGTACGACCCCGAGCCGCGCTTCATCTGCGGAGCGCCCGCCGCCGGCTGACGGTGTGCACTGTGGGCCGATGACGGTGCACGCAGAGCAATGAGGCCCGGGCCGTGCGCTCGGTACGGTTCGGGCCGTCATGGCTCTCCTGGGACGGGCCGGGGAGTGCGCGACGCTGCGGGAGTTCCTGTCGGCGGCGCACGGCGACCCCGGCGGCACGCTGGTGGTGGTCGGTGAACCCGGGATCGGGAAGACCGCCCTGGTCGAGCATGTCGTCCCGGCGGCGGCGATCCGGGTGGCCGGGGTCGAGGCGGAGACCGGATTCCCGTACGCCGTACTGCACCGCCTGCTCATCCCGTACCTGAACGCCGTCGACCGGCCCGCCGGGTCGCGTGTGCCCGGCGGACTGCGGGTGGCTCTCGGCCTCGCCGAACGACTGCGCGTGGTCCTGGGGCTCGCCGACCGCCCACCGGCCGGCCAGGTCCCCGTCGCCCGGGCGGCGGCCGCCCTGCTCACCGCGTT
>NZ_JBHSBL010000021.1:310690-342929 GCF_042650585.1 Actinoplanes subglobosus | reverse complement strand
CGACGCGCACCAGGCCGACGACGCCTCCCTCGACGCGCTGGCCCGGTGCGCCGGAGCACCCGGCCTCGGCCTGGTCCTCGTGACCAGGGCGATCGGCGACCGGCTGGCCGGCCTGCCCGTGCTGCGGGTCGGCGGGCTCGGCGAGGCCGACGGGATCGCGTTGCTACGCCCGGCCGCCGGCCGGCCGCTCGATCACGTGGTCGCCACCCGGCTGGTCGCGGCGGCCGGCGGCAACCCGCGCGCCCTCATCGAACTGGGCCGGGAGTTGTCCACCGGCCGGGCGCCGGTCGGCGGCCGGCTCGCCGGGTACCACCTGCGCGGAGTTCCCGGCCTGCCGTCGGCGGTATGGAGATCCGCGGTGGACCGTGACGCGCGACCCGACGACACGGTCGCCGCCGAACTGGCCCGGATCGCCGCTGCCGGCGGACATGCGGCCCGCGCCGGCCGGCCGGACCGAGCCGCCTTCACCAACCGAGCCGCCTTCACCAACCGAGCTGCCTTCACCAGCGGATATGCGGCCCGCGCCGATCTGCTGACCCGCGCGGCCGAACTGACACCTGACCCCTCCGACCGGGTGCGGCGGATGCTGGACGCCGCCGATGCGGCACTGGACGCCGGTGCGCCCCACCAGGCACGGGAACTCGCCGGCGCGGCGGAACGCGAAAGCCCCGGCGTGCTCACCGTGCACGGCCGTGCCCGGATCGTGCGGGCGGGCGCGGCGGTCATGCTGGGCGGCGGGCACGGGGAAGGCCTCGCCGGTTGCCTGGACGCCGCGACGGTACCCGGCCTGGTCCACGAGGCACTGCTGAAGGCCGTGGAACACATCCTCCGAACCGTCGCGCCGCCTTCGGCCGCCGGCATCGCCCGGATCGCCGCTGCCGTCGACGTCCTGGCCCCCGGCCACGGCGAGGACGTGCGGGACCAGCAGCTGCGAGCCTTCGCCGCCCTGGCCGGCGACGATCCCGGCACGGCGGTCGCCGGGATCCGCCGGGCCGCCGAACTGCTGCTCGACCCGGCCGTCCCGGACGAGGTGGTGTTGCGTGATCACCTGACCGCCGCCGTGACGAGCGTCCTGCTGTGGGATGCCGACCTGCACCGTGCGCTCTGGCGCCGGGTCACCGACGCGGCCCGCCGCACCGGCGCGCACTGGCGGCTGTTGGTGGCCCTGCACGGCGCGGCGACCGTGGAGGTCCGGCTCGGGGATCTGGACCGGGCCGGGGAACTGCTCGCCGAGGCGGACCGGATCCGGGCCCGGCTCGGCGGGATCGGCGAAGTCATCGCCGGAGGAGCCATCGCCGGAGGAGCCATCGCCGGCTGGCCGGAGCTGAACGCCTGGCGATCCGGGCCGGACCGGCCGGCGGAAGGGGTCGTCGTGTCCCTGAGCCGTGGCGACTACGCACAGGCGCGGGCCGCCGGCCGGGACATGACCGACCCCGACGTGCTGGGACTGCACTCCGGGGCGCTGCCCGACCTGATCGAGGCGGCGGTCCGCAGCGGCGACCGGGCGCTGGCCACCCGCGCCCTGGCCACGCTGACCGGCCGGGCCGAGGCGGCCGGCACCGGCTGGGCGCTCGGCGTGCTGGCCCGCAGCCGGGCGCTGCTGGCCGGACCGGGCACCGCCGAGCCGCTCTACCGCGAGGCGATCGCCCTGCTCAACGGTTCCGCGGCGCGTGGTGAGCCGGTCCGGGTGCATCCGCTCGACGGTTCCGCGGCGCGTGGTGAGCCGGTCCGGGTGCATCCGCTCGACGGTTCCGCGGCGCGTGGTGAGCCGGTCCGGGTGCATCCGCTCGACGGATCCGCGGCGCGCGCCGATCTGGCGCGGGCGCATCTGCTCTACGGGGAGTGGCTGCGGCGGCGCAAACGGCGGCGGGACGCGCGCGCCGAGTTGCGGATCGCCGGTGACCTGTTCGCCGCGATGGGGGCGGCCGGGTTCGCGGCACGGGCGGCGCAGGAGCTCACCGCCACCGGGCCGACCACCCGCCGGACCGGTGGCCTCACCCCGCAGGAGCTGGCGATCGCGAACCTGGCCGCGCGCGGGGCCACCAACAGCGAGATCGCCGCGCAGCTGTTCCTCAGTGCCAACACGGTCGGCCACCACCTGCGGCAGGTGTTCCGGAAACTGGACGTGTCGTCGCGGCGGCGGCTGTCGTCGGCGCTGCCGGGGAGCGAAACCATGGTGGATGCGCTAGAGAGGGAGGATGAGTGACTTCCGGCTCCACCGCAGACTTCTGCTGACCGCGGGTACCGGTGTCTTCGGCATCACGGTCCTCAACACCCTCACCGGTTGTAGCGACAGCACCTCTTCGCCGGAGAGTAACTCTCCGGCGGAAAGTAACTCCCCGGCAGCGAGCCAGGCCGGCACCGCCTTCGACTGGAAACGCGTCGACCTCGACTTCGTCGCCGTCTACCTGCTGGTCCGCGGCAACGAGGTGGCCGTCGTCGACACCGGCACGCCCGGCTCGGCCGCCTCGGTGGAGGCGGGCCTCAAGGCGGCCGGTCTCGGCTGGGGTTCGGTCAAGCACGTCATCCTGACCCACCAGCACGACGACCACGCCGGCGGGCTCGCCGAGATCGTGCCGCAGATCTCCGCGACGCTGTACGCGGGGACCGACGACGTCGCCGCCATCGACGCCGCCGGCAAGCAGATCCAGGCGGTCAAGGACGGCGACGACGTGTTCGGCCTCCAGATGGTCGGCACCCCGGGGCACACCCTCGGCCACGTGTCGATCTTCGAACCGGGTACCGGTGTGCTGGTGGCCGGCGACGCGCTGCGCAACCAGAACGTACTGGAGGGGTCGGCGCCGCAGTACACCGCGGACGCGGCGCAGGCGGCCGCCTCGGTGAAGAAGCTCGCCGGTCTCGACGTGCGGGTCATCCTGCCCGGGCACGGTCAGCCGATCACCACCGGCGCCCGGGAGGCGCTGCAGAAACTGGCGGCCACACTCCAGTAGCCCCTGCCCGGCAACCGTTTCGCACTCCCGGCACGCGACGGTGTTCCGGTGGCGTCCTCGACGGATCGGAATCGCGGCTGGTACCGGCTGCTGCTCGCCGGTGCTCTGCCAGTGATCTTGGCCCCGCTCCTGGGCGGCACGGCACGCCAGGCCGCGTACGTCGTGGTGGCCGGAGCGGCGCTGGTCGCCGTCCGCAACGGTGTCCAGCGGCACCACCTGGCGCGCCGCCGTGCCTGGTGGCCGCTGGCCGCCGCGATGTTCTGCTCGGCCGTCGCCAACGCGATCTGGGGCATCTGGATGGCCGGCGGTTCGGCGGTGCCGAACGGGCTGACCGTCGTCGACATCATCTATCTCTGCATGTATCCGCTGCTCGCGGTCGGTCTGCTGAACCTCGCCCAGGGGCGCGGCGGCTCGCCGTGGGCCGGGATGACCGAGGCCGGCATCGTGCTGTGCACCGGCTCGTCGCTGCTGTGGGTGCTGCTCTACGACCCGTTCGTGATGGACCGCGGGCACTGGTCGGGCCCGGCGTGCGCGCTGATGTTCCCGGCGCTCGACCTGCTGGTGCTGGCCGCGGCGACCCGGATGATCGTCGTGCACGGGCGGCTGACCTGGCCGGACCGGCTGCTGCTGACCGCGGCCGGCGTCCTCACCGTCGCGGACGTGGTCTACTTCCTCGCCTCCGCCGACGGCGGCACGTGGACCGGCCCGGGCTGGACCGCGGCCGGCTTGCTGCTGGCGTTCCTGCTGATCGGGACCGCGGCCCGGCACCCGGAGGCGGGGGAGCCGGTCCGGCACGACGCCGTGCCGGCACCCGCCCGCGCCCGGACCGCGCTGATCGTCAACGTCGTGCTCGTCATGGTCGGCCCGGCCGCCACCGGATTCCTGCTGGTCACAGAGAACCACCGCAAGGACCTGGTGGTCCCGGTGGTGGCGACCGCGCTGACCGCCCTGCTGCTGGTGCTGCGGCTGACCCACACCACGCGGCTGTCCGACCAGCGCGCGGCGAGTCTCCGTGCCGCCCTCGCAGACCAGGACGAACTCCAGCATTCGCTCTCCCACCAGGCCCGGCACGACACACTGACCGGCCTGCCCAACCGCACCCAGCTGGAGGAGCTGCTCGCCGACCCGGCCGGTGGCGCCCTGATCCTGGTCGACCTGGACGGCTTCAAGGACGTCAACGAACGGTTCGGGCACCCGACCGGTGACGCCCTGCTGGTCTCGGTCGCCGCCCGGCTGAGCGGGATGACCGGCTCCGGCGAGGTCACCGCGCGTCTCGGCGGCGACGAGTTCGCGCTGCTGCTCCCGGGCGCCGGCCCGGCCGGGGCCGCAACCCGCAGCGACGCCGTGCTGGCCGCGCTGCGTGAGCCGGTTCCGGCCGGTGGTCAGCCGCTGCACATCACGGCGAGCGCCGGCATCCGGGTGTTCGGCCCGGCCTCCGACCCGGTGCAGGTGCTCAGCGACGCCGACCTGGCTCTCTACGCGGCCAAGGCGGCCGGCAAGGACCAGGCCATCGTGTTCGACGTGGCGATGCGCCAGGAGCAGGCCGACCGCATCCGCCTGCTGGAGCGGTTGCGCGCCGCCGTCGACGGTGACGAGTTCGCCGTCTACTACCAGCCGATCGTGACGCTCGACGACGCGTACCCGGTCGCCGTCGAGGCCCTGGTCCGCTGGCTGCCGCCGGGCCGCCCGCCGGTCGGTCCGGATCTGTTCATCCCGGCCGCCGAGGACAGCGGCCTGATCGTCGCGCTCGGCGAGTGGGTGCTGCGCCGCGCCTGCGCCGACGCGGCGCCGTGGCATCGCCGCTGGGGCACCACGGTCACCGTCAACGTCTCCCCGCGCCAGCTCGCCGACCCGCATTTCACCGTGAAGGCGCTGGCCGCGCTGGAGGCGAGCGGCCTGCCGGCCGCCGCGCTCACCCTGGAGATCACCGAGGGCGTGCTGGTCCGTTCCGGTGCGCACGCGGCGCAGGCGCTGCTGCACCTCTCCGCTCTCCGGGCCGAGGGGGTACGGGTGGCGATCGACGATTTCGGTACCGGCTACTCCTCGCTCGCCTATCTGCGTGACCTCCCGATCGACGTGCTGAAGATCGACCGCTCGTTCATGCCGGCCGACGACGCCGACACCCAGCAGGCGGTGCTGGTCCGCGCGATCGTCGACCTGGCCACCGGGCTGGGCCTGACCACCGTCGCCGAGGGTGTGGAGACCGCCGGCCAGGCCGGTCTGCTCCGTGCGCTGGGTTGTCAGCGGGCGCAGGGATACCACTTCGCCCGTCCGGTTCCGGTGGAGAACGCCACAGAACAGCTCGCCCTGGCCGCGAATGTTCAGGTTCACCCGGTTGCCGCCGATCAGCACAATGACGCCGGACGCGGAGTGAGTGTCAAGTGACGGAAACAGGGCTGACCGGCCTCGAATTGGTCGACGAGCTCGGCCGTGGCGCGTTCACGATGGTCCACCGGGCCCGTCGCGGCGACCGCTGGTATGCGGTGAAGCGCCCGCTCGCCGACGCCAGCGCGTACCCGGAGATCCGTACCGAGTTCAGTCGTGAGGCCGCCCTGCTGGCCTGTATCGACGATCCGGGCGTGGTCCGGGTGCACGCCGTCGGCGACCTCGACGGTGTGCCCGCGATGGTGCTCGAACACCTGACCGGTGGCTCGCTGGCCGACCAGCTCGGCGCCACCCTCTCCCAGGAGTGGGTGGTCACGATGGCCGCCCGCCTGGCCCGCGGCCTGGCCGCCGCGCACCGGCTCGGTCTGGTGCACCGTGACATCAAGCCGGGCAACATCATGGTCGGCCCGGACCAGCCGGCCACCCTCATCGACTTCGGCCTGGCCCAGGTCGGTGCCGAGAAGGGCGACACCGACGAGGCGGTCGGTACCTTCCTCTACAGTTCGCCCGAGCAGTCCGGGATGCTGAAACGCCCGGTCGACGGCCGTTCCGACCTGTACTCGCTCGGCGTGGTCCTGTTCGAGTGCCTGGCCGGTCGGCTGCCGTTCGAGGCCGACGACGTCGGTGAGCTGCTGCGCCTGCATCTGGCCGCCCCGGTGCCCGACCTGGCCGAGTTGCGTCCCGGCATCGACCCGGCCCTGCACGCCGTGGTGGTGCGGCTGCTCGCCAAGGACCCCGACGACCGCTACCCGGACGCCGCCACGCTCCTGGCCGATCTGCGTGCCTGTCCCGGGGGCGAGGCCGCCGAGCAGGGTGCGGTGACGAGCTGGCCGTTGCGGGGCCGGGCCGAGGAGGCCGGCCGGCTGAGCCGCCGCTGGGAACGGGCCCGTGCCGGTCAGGGCGGGATCGCGGTGATCCGCGGGGCGGCGGGCGCCGGCCGCACCCGGCTCGCCGAGGAACTCGCCGCCGAGGCCGCGAGCGACGGGGCACCGGTCTTCTGGGCCACCTGCCGTCCCGACGAGGCGTCGCCGCTGGCCGCCGCCCGGGAGGCGGTCACGTCCTGGCAGGCCGCGGTGCGCCGGCTGTCTCCGGAGCGGCGGGCCGCCGTCGACCCGNNCGCCGTCGACACGCAGGTCGCCGAGGCGTCCGCGGTCGCCGGTCCCGGTCTGCTGGCCCGGCTCTTCGGCGACCTGGTCCCGGCCGTCGCCGGCGAGCCCGCGCCCGGCGGTGACGAACACGTCCTCGGTGCCGGTGCCGCCTTCCTCGGCGAGCTGGCCACCCGGGCCGGCGGGCTGCTGCTTGCCGTCGACGACGCCCAGCACCTCGACTCCGGTACCCGCCAGCTGATCGAGAAACTCGCCGCCGAACTGGCCGGACTGCCGGTCCTCGTTCTGCTGACCGCACCTGACGACGCCGACGACCCGTCCGCCGGCCTGGAGAGCGCCGGCACCCTCGAGGTGACCTGCGCCCCGCTGCCCGCACCGGCCCTGGCCGACGTGATCGCCTCCCGCCTGCCCGGCGCCGAGGTCGGCGTCGAGCTGGTCCGGCACGTGACCGCGCGGACCGACGGCACACCGCTCGCCGTCGTCAGCTACCTGCTGCGGCTGCTCGACGCCGGCCTGCTCAGCCCGGTGTGGGGCGGCTGGCGCCTGGACATCCCCGGCGCCGACGCGCTGCCCCCGATCGCCGACGTCCGTGACCTGATCGCGGCCCGTCTCACCGGGCTGCCCGCCGAGACGCTGGACTGCCTGACGGTGGCGGCCGTGGCCGGCATCCGGTTCCGCCCCGAGCTGCTCTTCCAGATCGGCGAGACCGACCGGGTGCTCGGCGCCCTGTCCGCCGCCACCGACCGGCACGTCCTGGAACCGCGTCCCGGCGGCTGGCACGCGTTCGTCCACCCCCAGCTGCGCGACGTCCTGCTGGACCGGGTCGACGAGGCCGACCTGCGCAAGCTGCACGCCGGACTGGCCGCGGCGCTGGACCGGCTGCCCGAGGACCTGCGCGACGAGGGTCACGCCTACGCCGTCGCCCGCCACCACCGGCACGCCGGTGACGCCGCCGCGCCCGAGGACCGCCGTCGCAGCGCCGCCGCGGCCGGCCGCCGTGCCCTGGCCGACCAGTCCCCGGCCGAGGCCATCGAATACCTCGTCGAGGCCGTCGACGGTGATCCGGCCCCGGACGGCCGGCTGCTGCACGTGCTGGCGCAGGCCTACCTGGCGGCCGGACGGTTCGAGGAGGCCGACGCGGTGCTCGACCGGGCGCTCGCCGGTGAGCCCGACCGGCTGCAGCGGGCCCGCCTGCTCACCACCCGCATCGAGCTGCACCACACGCTCTGGGACGACGGGAAGGCTCTGGAGACGGCCCGGGCCGCGCTCGCCGAACTGCGTCGGCCGCTGCCCGGGGCGGGGCTGTTCGCCCTGGTGCAGACGCTTTTCATCGCGATGGCGGGTGGGCTGGTACGGCGTACCAAACTTGGCTTTGGAACCGCCCGGGGGAAGGACCGGGAGATGCAGGCCGCGCTCGCCGCCGTCCTCGACGCCGGTGGCTATGCCGCCGGGATCGGACTGCGCCTGCGGGAGGCCGGCATCCTCGCGTTGCGGGCGATGTACGCCGTGAACCGTCTCGGACCGTGTCCCGAATACGTCCGGGTGTACGCCCTGATCGGCTACGTGACCGCGGTGATCAGGCTGCGCGGCACCAGTGAACGCTGCCTGAGACGTGCCGACGAGGTGGCCGCCGGTCTCGGTGACCCCGGTCTGGTCGCCTACGTGGAGTGGCTGCGCGGCGTCGCGTTGCTGTTCAGCGGTGCCGACGACGGCAGTGTGTGGGAGAAGACGATCACCCGGAACGCCCGCTGGTACGTGCCCGCCCAGCTGATTCCCGGCTACGCCACGCTCGGCCTGCGTTACCTGCTGCGCGGTTACGTCGACGAGGCGGCCCGCGAGTACGAGCGCGGCATGCAGCGCCTGGCCGACCAGGAGGTCGCGCTCGGCACGTCGCTCGGCATGCTCAGCGTCATGGTCCCGGCCGGGCAGAGCCGTTTCGGTGACGCCGCGGCCGCCTTGAAACACCTGCGTGAGGTGTTCCCGCCGGGTGCCGGCACCCGCGTGCAGCGGGCCAACATGCTGACCGCCGCCGCCTGCACCATGATCGAGCAGGGTGACGTCGGTCCGCAGCTGGAGGAGATCTTCGACGAGTTCCACGCGCTCGGGCTGCGTCACGGCGATCTGATGCCGCAGCACCGGTGGATCTACGTCTACATGGCGCACGCCCGGTTGATCCAGTTCCGGTTCGCCTCCGACGCGGACCGCCCGGCCCGGCTCGCCATCGCCGCCAAGGCCATCAAGGAACTCGGCCGGGTCGGCGGCACTCCGCTGCTCCGGAGCGTCTACCTCACCACCAAGGCGTCGCTGCACCTGGCGTCGGCCGAGCCGCAGAAGTGCATCAAGGTCGCCGACGAGGCCGAACGCCGGCTGCGGAAACTGGACGCGCCGTTCGTCCAGTACGAGGTGTTCCGGATCCGGGCGCGGGCCCTGCGCGCCATGGGACTGGCCAACGAGGCCGACCGGCAGGCCCGGTTCGCGCTCGGCATGGCCATCTTCCACGGCTGGGAGCAGCGGCGGCGGCAGACCCGTACCGAATTCGGGGTCGACGAGGGCGCCGGCACGCATCGCCGGACCGTCGCCGAACGCCGGCCGGCTTCCGGCCGCAACCGCCACCTGGAGGCGCTCCAGCAGGTCGGCAGCGCCGCCGCCACCATCCTCGACCCGCAGCAGCTGGCCAGCGTCGCCCTCGACGAGATGTTGCGCATCCTCGGCGCCGAACGGGCCATCTTCTTCCTGCTGGACGACAACGGCGAACCGGTCCGCTACGCCGGCCGGGACGCCACCGGCGACCTCGCCGAAACCGGTGAGTACGGCACCAGCCTGGTCCGCCGGGTCGCCGAGAGCGGCGAACCGCTCGTCGTCACCGGCACCGAACAGGGCGCCGCCCTCGGCTCCCGCAGCGCCGTCGTGCACGGCCTGCGCAGCATCCTGATCGCGCCGGTCCAGTTCAAGGGCCGGATGGTGGCGGTCGTCTACCTGGACAGCCGGCTCGCCCGCGGCATCTTCACCGACGAGGACGTCGCCGTGCTCACCGCGGTCAGCAGCCACGTCGCCGTGTCCCTGGAGACCGCCCGCGCCGCGCAGCTGCACACCGCCGTTCAGGCCGCCCGCCAGCAGCAGGCCCTCGCCGAGATGCTGCGCGCCAGCCTCGCCGAGCTGACCGCCATCCTCGAACCCGACAAACTGCTGCGCCACCTCTGCGGCACGTTGCGGGCCCAGCTCGGCGGCTCGTCCGCCTGCCTGATCGGCGCCGACGGCGAGGTCCTCCACGTCGACGGCGCGGCGCCGCCGGAGACCATCGCGACGCGGGCGCAGCTCACCGCCGGCGACGCCCCCGAGCTCCTCGATCCGGCAGAGACCGCGGGGGTACGGGAAAGGCTGCTCGCCGGTGCACCCGGCGCCCTCGTCGTGCCCCTGATCGGGCGGGACGGCCCGGTCGGGATGGTGCTGGTCGGCGGCAGCGCACTCGACGACACCAGCCGGCAGGTGGCGGCCGCGCTGTCCACCCAGGGCATGGCCGCCTACGAGAACGCGCGCCTGTTCAGCCGGGTCCAGGAGCTGGCCACCACCGACGAGCTGACCGGGCAGCACAACCGGCGGCACTTCTACGCCATCGCCGGTGCGCTGGTGCAGGCGGCCGCCCGGAACAGCCGGCAGCTGGCGGCGGTCATGCTGGACATCGACAAGTTCAAGACGATCAACGACACGTACGGCCACGGGGTGGGGGACGAGGTCATCCGTACCGTCGCCGCCCGCATCCGCAGCCGCCTGCGCCACTCCGACGTGCTCGGCCGGTACGGCGGCGAGGAGTTCGCCGCGGTCCTGCCCGACCACGACGGCCACGCCGCCGACCTGGCCGAACGCATCCGCCTGGCCGTCTCGTCCGAGCCGGTGGACACCCAGGCCGGGCCACTGCCGGTCACCATCAGTGTTGGACTGACCAGCCTGGCCGACGACGACAGCACACTCGACGAACTTCTCGCACGTGCTGATCATGCCCTTTACCGGGCAAAAGAGGGCGGACGGAACCGCGTGATGATGGACTGACCGGGGTTGCTCAGGCGGTCTACGCTCAGTCACTATGACGGGTCAGCGGGTTACCTTGTCGGTGGGGCAGTCCTCCGGCCATCGTGTCACGGTGTTCTTCTTCTCGGCGTTCCTCGTGCTGTTCGGCGCGGTGTTCGCCGGGATCGCGGCCTTCATCTGCGGCATCGTCGACTACGACGAGTACACCGGCGACGTCACCTTCGGCTCCACCGGATCCGGGTTCCCCAGCGCCGGCGGCCCACCGAAGACCGTGCTGTTCCTGGTCGGCGGGCTCTTCATGACCGTCGGGTTCCTCGTCGTGATCGCCGGAGTCACCGCCGCCCTGCGTACCGTGCGGCTGGCGGCCTGGCTGGACGGCACCGTCGTGCACGTCCGCGGCGCCTACCGGACCCGTGATGTCGACCTGGCCACCGCCTACGTCTCGGAGGGGGCCGTGAAGAGGCGGGTCGGTCACACCATCGTCTCGACGCCCACGCTGGAGGCCCGCGACCCGGCGACCGGCCACCGGCTGACGGTCCCGCTGGAGGGCGACGACACCGGCCTGCTCCCACCGAACGAGCTGCGCGCCCTGGCCGACGCGATGACCCGCGGCCGCGGCGACTCCGAGAACGACCGCGACGTGCACCGGCTCGCCGAGAGCCTGCGGACCCGGGTCGGCTCGGTCAGGTCGGTCTAGGTCCCGCAGCGGTACCGTTTCGGTCAGGTCGGTCCAGGTCCCGCACCGTTTCGGTCAGGTCGGTCCAGGTCCCGCACCGTTTCGGTCAGGACGGTTCGAGGTCCCGCAGCAGCGCCCAGACCACCTTGCCGGTCGGTGTCGGCCGGGCGCCCCAGCCGGTTGCCTCGGCCTGCACCACCTGCAGGCCGAGGCCTCTCTCATCGAGTGGCCGCCCCCGGCGAACCGGTGCCGGAGCCAGCAGGCGGGGCAGCCGCGAATCCCCGTCCGACACGGCGAGACACAGCCCGTCCCCGCGCCGCGTGATCGTCACCCGCGCCTCGGTGCCGGCATGCTCGACAGCGTTCCGGACCAGTTCGGCCAGCACCCGGCGGGCCGGATGCAGCAGGCCCGGAAGCCGCCAGGCCAGACAGGCGTCCGCGACCATCGCCCCGGCCAGGCTCGCGGCATCCGGGTCCGGCGCCAGCACCACCGTCAGCGTCTCCGTCATGGCCGAACGCTAAACGCCCCCGCAACCCTGACGATTACCAGCACTAATCACGGATCCCGGCGCGGCCGGCCAGCCCGCGCAGACGGCTGTCCCGCCCGTACCGGGGCCGTGACAACAGGGTCCGCAACGCCTCACGGGCGCCGTCCGAGGCGCACACCTGCTGCGGAGCGATCACCTCGGCCCGGAAGAGGGCGGCCGCCGCCGCGTCGTCATGGCCGCGTCCCTGCAACAGGCCCCGGGACAGGTCAATGAAATAGGTGGCCCGGCGCTGCGCCGACGGCACGACCTCCGGGCGGAACCCGGGCGGCGGGGTGCTGCCGGCCGGCCCGTCGCCCAGCGCCACCAGCACCGCGAGACGCCACATCCCCACATTCGTCGGCCCGAAACTGAACCAGTCGTCCGCCCGCTCACCGGTGTACGCCGCGACTCTGCCCGCCTCGTCCAGGTGGTCCGCCGCCGTTCCCGCCAGCCCGTCGCGCGCCGCCATCTCCGCCCGGATCAGGTGGTGCATGCCGTAGAGCACCGCGGCCACCGGATCCCCACCCACATGCGGCTGCAACAGCCCGATCCCGTCATCGACGACCCGCTCCACCCCGGTCGTTGCCCCGACTGCCCGGATCCGCGTGTAGTTCGCCAGTCCCAGGAAGGCGGGCTCACCGAGCTGCTCGGCCGCGCGCATCGCCACCGCGGCCATCGCCGGCGTCAAGTCCGGGTGCCCGAGCTGCACACATGTCGACACGGTCGTCGAACACACCTCCACCACACGTCGCAGATGCGCCGGCCCGCCCCGTCCGTCGGCGTCCCGTGCCGCCAGCGAGGTCAGTGCCGTGGCCAGCGCTGGGACCAGCAGGTCGTAGCGGCAGGCGACATAGAGACGAACAAGGGCGGCGACGTCCACCCCGGGTTCGTCCCCGCCGCTGATGGTCGGCCTGTGCCGCCCGGCGACGACCGGCACGGCCAGCGCGACGATTCCGGCACGCAGCTCCGCGATCGCCTCCGCGCCCACCGGTGACCACGGAGCCCCGTCATCTGGTCGCCCGGTCAGCTCACCGACCGAGATCTGCAGCGCCCGGGCCAGCGCCTCCCGTGCGGCCCGCCGCTCCAACGGCGCGGCACCGCTCTCGATCTGCGCCACATACCCCTGGCTGAACCCGGCCAGCTCCGCCAGCACCCGCTGACTGAGCCCCCGCCGAACCCGCCAGCGCCGCAGCCGTGCCCCCACATGTTCCATGTCCTGATCACCCACGCTCAGCCAACACACCTCACGCACTCCATAGACGGACATGCTGTCCGTCGCTCTCCCTCCTGCGGTCCGTCGCTCTCTCCTGCGGTCCGTCGCTCTCTCCTGCGCTCCGTCTCCCTCGCGCCTGCGGTCCGTCGCCCTCGCGCCTGCGGTCCGTCTCCCTCGCGCCTGCGGTCCGTCTCCCTCGCGCCTGCGGTCCGTCGCCCTCGCGCCTGCGGTCCGTCTCCCTCGCGCCTGCGGTCCGTCTCCCTCGCGCCTGCGGTCCGTCTCCCTCGCGCCTGCGGTCCGTCTCCCTCGCGCCTGCGGTCCGTCGCTCTCTCCTGCGGTCCGTCTCCCTCGCGCCTGCGGCCCGCCTCCCTCGCGCCTGCAATTCGTCGGCGTTTACACCCGCTGGGCACACCGGGAGCCCTCACCGCCCCGGGAGGGGCGGTCGCGGCGCCCACCGATGTCTCGGGTTCGCCCGACGTCCTGGTTCGAGGGGGATTGCGCCATTGAGCGGGCAGATCACGGCAATTCCGCCGACTCTGGCATGCTGTGAGAAGATCATTGTCCGCGCTCGCCTGCGCGATCCTTCTGGTCACGCCCCCAGCGCCCGCCACAGCCGCACCGCCCGCATCGATCGCGGCTACACCGTCAGCACGCGCCATAGCCGCCCCATCGGCGCATGTCAGAGCCGCACCGCCGACGTCGGCCTCGACCGCGACTTCGGTATCGGCCACATCGGCCACGCCTGCGACTTCGGTATCGGCCGTGGCCGCTACTTCGGTATCGGCCGTGGCCGCGACTTCGGTATCGGCCATGCCCGCGACTTCGGTATCGGCCACGCCTGCGACTTCGGTATCGGCCATGCCCGCGACTTCGGTATCGGCCAAGCCTCCTGCGGAGGCCTATGTCATCCGGCCCGGCGACACTCTCTCCTCCATCTCCGGGCGATACGACGTTCGCGTTTCCGACCTCCGCGAATGGAACAGCATCCCCAAGGGTGAGCCCTTGCGGGTGGACGGCCTGCTACGACTGACCGCCCCGGATGAGCCGTTGCCGGACTGGCGTACCCGGGTGTCGCCGGTCACCGCCGCCGAGGCCAACGGCGACCCGGCCAAGGAGTGCCCGGTTCCCGCGACCGATCTGCGCAAGATCTGGGTCCGCTATCTGGGGTTCGACAGGCGCGCCCACGACGGCTACGTGATCATGCATCACACGCTGGCGGAGCCGATCCAGCGGGCGTTCGGCCGGTTGTACCGCTGGCGGTTCCCGATCATGGCGATGCCGCCGATGGTGGTCGAGGACCGGTCGGTGATGACATTGGGTTACGAGTGCCGGTTCGTGGCGGGTACCACCCGGTGGTCGCAGCACTCCTACGGCCTCGCGATCGACGTCAACCCGCGCCAGAATCCGATGCTCCGCGGCGACTACTTGGACCCGCCGAACAGCCGCACCTGGCTGGCCCGGGAGCGCTACTGGCCGGGGATGATGCACGAGGACGGCGCGGTTCCGGCGTTCACGGCCGAGGGCTTCTACTGGGGCGGCCGCTGGAAGACCCTCCTCGACTACATGCATTTCAGCACAAATGACCGCTGAAAGACCTGTTCAAGATCCCACACCAGGGGGTACGAGAAGTGTGACCGTATCCGCCGGAAAGAGGAGATCAGATGAGTGCCGTCGCCAACCCGGCCACCGTCGCCGAGTGCCTGCGTGTCGGGGCCGGGTTCTCGCAGGGTGACCGGAAGTGGATCGTCGAGCAGATCGGCACCCTGGACACCCGGCTGGCCGCCTTCCACGCCGACGCCACCGAGCTCGAGATCTCGGTGAAGGACCGGGCGTCCCGCGGCCAGAAGGTCACCCTGGAGTGCTGGGCCAGCGGAGGCGACAAGATCGTCACCACGTCGTCGGAGGAGGATCTCCACGCCGCGATCATGGACGTCCGTGACGATCTGCGCCGGCGGCTCAACGACGCCAAGACGAAGCAGGAACCGCGCCACAACCGGCACCTGCGCGAGGTCCCGGAGCCGGTCGACCTCGAAGCCTGACCCTCGAATGCACTTGTGCCCCGGCCGAGCAGGCCGGGGCACACGCGTGTCAAAGCCAGCCTGATCAGGATCCGGTCGGCCCGGCCTGATCGGGATCCGGTCGGTCCGGCCTGATCAGGACCCGGTCGGTCCGGCCTGATCAGGACCCGGTCGGTCCGGCCTGATCAGGACCCGGTCGGTCCGGCCTGATCAAAACCCGGTCGGTCCGGCCTGATCAGGATCCGTCGAACCAGCCGGATCAAGATCCGCCGGCCGGGCCGGATCAGGCCTGGGCGGGCTCGGGTCCGGCCACCGTCCCCGGTCCGGACGATGCCGGTGAGCCCGGCCCGGCACCGACCCGCGACGCGGCACCGGATGGAGACGCGCCACCGGATGGAGACGCGGCACCGGTCGGGGAGGCGGCACCGGACGCCGAGGTCGAGGCGGCAGCCGAGGTGGGCGAAGTGGCACCGGCCCCGGATGGCGGCGGCGAATCGGAAACCGGAACGGGCGCGTCCAGCGCGTTCTCGGTGAGCTGCTCCCGCAGATAGATCCAGAGAACCGCGATCATGGCCGCCACCGGTACCGCCAGCAGCGCCCCCACGATCCCGTAGAGGCTGCTGCCGAGCGTCACCGCCAGCAGCACCACCCCGGCGTGCAGCCCCAGCCCGCGGCTCTGGACCATCGGCTGGAAGACATTCCCTTCGAGCTGCTGCACGATCACGATGATGGCGAGCACGATCAGTGCGTCGGTCCACCCGTCGGTGACGAAGGTGATGATGACGGCGACGAAACCGGCGAAGAGCGCACCGACGATCGGGATGAAGGCGGTCACGAAGGTGAGCACCGCCAGCGGCAGGGCGAGGTCGACGCCGAGCACCGCCAGGCCGATGCCGATGAGAACGGCGTCGAGAAGCCCGACGAGGGCCTGGGAGCGGACGAACGAGCCGAGCACGTCCCAGCAGCGGGTCGCGACGATGGGCAGGTCGTTGGAGAGCCGGCCGGGGAGCTGACGGCTCAGCCAGGGCAGGAACCGCGGCCCGTCCTTGAGGAAGAAGAACATCAGGAACAGCGCGAGCACCGTGTTGACCAGGCCGTTGAACACCGAGCTGACCCCGCTGAGGGTGGCCGTCGCGATGCTGCCGACGCTGGCCTGCAACTTCTCGATGGCGGTGTCGAGGTAGCCGGTGATGTCCTCGTTGCTGATGTTCAGCGGCGGGCCGGCGGCCCAGTTCTGCAGCTCCTTGATGCCGGCGCTGACCTGGTCGGCGAGTTCGGGTGCCTTGACCGCGACGGGGGCCGCGATGCCGATGAACGTGCCGACCGCGACCACCAGGAAGAGCAGTGTCACCAGCCCGGCGGCGAGGGCGGGCGGCCACTTGTGCTTGCGCAGGAACCGGACCGGCGGCCAGGTCAGGGTGGTCAGGAGGAGTGCGATCACGACCGGCCAGATCACCGACCAGGCGCCGCCCAGCATCCGCCACGCGACCCAGCCGCCGAGCAGGACCAGCAGCAACTGGAGAGAGATGCTGGCCGATTGGCGCAGCGCTCCCCGCGTCTTTCTCGAATTCAAGCCGGTGCCCATGTGATCACCCTAGGGACCCGGGGGGCGGGCCGCGCGCCGGGACGCGCGTCCCGCGCCTACAAAACGAACTTGATGAGGTCGCCGGTGCGGAACTGGCCGAGGAGCGGGGCGATCGGGACGGTGGGACGCCAGAACGGGTTGACGCTGAGGTAGCTGTTCCGGTCCATGTCGAGGATCCCGAGGATGACTTCGGCGACGATCCGGCCGCCGACCGGGCCGAGGCGCTGTCCGGCGTACGTCAGCTCGGCTTCTTTGAGGATGTAGAACCAGAGTGGCGCCTTGCCCTTCCAGCCCGGGTCGGCCGGGCCGGGCAGGCCGAGTTCGGTGTTGGTGAGCGGTTTGATCCCCATCCGGGTGGCGACGTCCTGCCCGGCGGGCAGGCCGAGGCGGCTGCCGCGCAGCAGGTTGCGTTCGGCGAGCGACACGACGCCGTCGCTGACGACGGTGGCGGGCAGGTTGAAGAGCGGGAGGGAGAGCTTTCCGTCGATGCGGCGGGCCGCGTTGCGCGGCGTCGAGGGCTTTCCCGGTACGTCGAAGAAGTGCCACCAGTCGATCTCGAGGCCGGCCGGCAGTGGCCGGTTGCCACGCAGGTCGAAGCCTTCCTGGCCGAAGATCGCGGCTCCCGAGGGCTGCCCTCCGCGCTGGTTGAGCAGATATCCGGACCGCACCATGCTGTGCCCGAACCGGTAGGCCGCGACCGAGTACTCGATCGGCATGAACGGCCGGTTGGGGTTGCGGGGCTGGTAGTGCTCGCGGCGGACCCGTCCGAGCCGGTTGAGGTAGCGGCCCACCACCTCGGCGCCGACGATCTTCTCCAGGAAGTCGTGCACGATGATCCACTGGAAGTGCCAGCGGGTGAGCCGTTGCGCGTCGGCGAGGGTGCGGGCCAGCCGCCGTTCGAGGAGGCGGTTGTGGAACTTGGCGAACGCGATGTGCAGCTGGGCGACGATCAGGTTCTCGTCGTTGCGCGGGTCGCCGAGGTAGGCGCTGCCGTCGGGGCGGCGGGGCAGGTCGTCGACCCCGTTGGCGTTACGGACGATCTTGAGCCGGGTGCGGTCGGACTCGTACAGCTCGGGGTCCTGTCGTGGCCCGCGGCCGTAGAGGCTGCCCAGGTCGAAGTGCGGGGTGTCGAAGTTGGTGAGGGCCTGCGGGTCGGCCTGCGCCTCGGCGAGCGGGGTCCGGTCGAGGGTCATGTCGTGGTCGATGAACTGGCCGAGGAACGTGAACCCGGCCGGGATGCGCGGGTTGTCCAGGTCGGTGGGGTTGGGCGTGGACGGTTCGCCCATCTGCGCGGCCAGCGAGCGGAGCAGGTCCTCGGGTGGCTGGAAGGCGGGGGCGTTCTTGAACATGACGCCGAACCGGCCCTCGCGGGTGCGGCTGCCGCGGACCGCGATGTCGCAGCCGCGGGGGAGGGCGTTCGCGTGCTTCCAGTCGAACGGTCGGCGCGGGTCGCCCGGCGCGGCGTGGACGGGACATCCGCTCATCACCAGGGTCCCGGTGGCCGCGGCGGCCGCGGTTCCGGCGAGCAGCGTGCGCCGTTCGATGTTCGTGTCAGCCATGGCCCGGAAAGTTAGCCAGTTATATGGATCATTGCGACATCCCGTGACACGAACGGATGGAGGGTTCAATCCGTCGCGGGAGCGGACCGAATCCGTCGGTGACGTGCCACGTTGGGCACTGCGGTGGCCATCAGAAGAAGCAGGGCGGTGCCGGTCGCGCACCACATGATCGCCTCGAAGGTGTGCGGGACGACGAACTCGGCGGCGACGACGAGCAGGCCGGTCCCGGCCCACAGTGGTGCCGACGGCCACTTCGCCCCGGCCGCGACCTGAGCGTTGATCAGCACGAACACCAGGGCGTAGAGGGCGCCGGTGGCGGCGAACACCGGGGCGTACCGGCCGAGGGTGACGTAGTCCTCGCCGCCGGCGAACCGGAACGCCAGCCCGCCGGCCACCGCGGATGCCGTGACCAGGACCGTCCCGGAGGCGGTGACCAGGCCGAGCGCGACGACGAGGGCGCGCCGGCTCCCCTTCGCGAGCCGGGGGAGCAGCAACACGGTGACCACCTGCGGCGCCCAGATCGCGCCCTTGGTGAGGACCGTGCCGACCGCGTACGCCCCGGACTCGTGCCCCGGCAGCAGGTGCCGGGCCAGCAGGAAGTCGGCGTAGGAGACCACGAGCATGGCCAGGGTCGCCGAGCAGGCGGTGAAGACCTGCCGGGCGGTGATCGTCATGCCGGCCCGGGCCCCGCGGACCCGGCGGGCGAGCACCGGCAGCACGGCCGGGATGAGCAGGGCGGTGGCGGTGCCGATCAGCATCGACCCGGTGAGGCCGGCGTCCAGGAGCAGCCCGGCGCTCAAGCCCCCGTACCGCCCGGCGGCCAGCACCGACATGCCCAGCGCGAGACGCAGGAACCGCTCGTCGCCCTGCAGCTCGCCGAGCCAGCGCCCGGCCAGCACGATCGCACCGGTGTAGACGGCCAGCAGCAGGATCACCGGCGCCGGCACGTCGAGCAGCGCGTCCGCGACCGGCGCGAGCATGGCGACCAGGGCGGCGCAGGCGGCCGCGGTGAGCCATCCGGCCCGCCGCGCGGTGGCGCCGGGCCGCTTGGCCCGGTGCACGGCGACGGCGATCTGCAGACCGGTGCTGGGCACGGCCACGATGCCGGCGATGGCGAGCACGGTGGCCAGGGCGCCGAGATCGGAGGCCGCCAGGGTACGGGCCCCGAGCACCGGCACCAGATAGCCGAAGGCGCTGGTCACCGCACTGGCGACGGCGACCGCCGCGGCGCCGATCCCGAGTCGTGACGGCGCCCGCACGGGCGCCGCCCCGGTTTCGGTTACAGCCGGCCCTCTTGAACCGCCTGCGTGATCCACGGGATCACCTCGTCCAGCATCGTGTCGAGGCTGGTCTCGGCGGTGAAGCCGAGGACCTCGCGGGCCTTCGTCACGTCCGGCACGCGCATGGCGACGTCGTGCGCGAACGGCTCGTCGCTCACCACCCGGAACGGCACGTCCGGGCCCTTGATCTTGCGCCAGATCACCTCGGCGAGCTGGAGCACCGTCGTCGACTCGGCGGTCGACAGGTTGAAGTCGTCGTTGATCGCGGCGTCGTGCTCGATCGCGGTGGCGATGCCCCGTGCCAGGTCGCCGCCGTAGGTGTAGTGGCGGACCTGGTCGCCGGCGCCGAGCACGTGCAGCGGGTCCTGGCCCTTCAGCACCTTCTGCACCAGGTCCGGGACGACGTGCGACATGGCCAGCTTGACGTTGCCGGACATCACCTCGGCCGAGCCGAGTGCCCGTCCCTCGCCGATGCCGACGCAGTTGAACGGCCGGACGATGGTGTAGGGCAGCTTGTACTGGTCCCAGGCGGCGCGCGCGTAATACTCGACGGCCAGCTTCTGGAAGCCGTACGACGAGATCGGCGGCGGCACCTGGAGCTGGTCGCCCTCCTTGCTGGGCCAGCGGTCGGTCGACTCGAAGACCATCGACGACGACACGTAGGTGACCTTCTTCAGCGTGCCGTCCCGGTGCGCCGCGATCGCCGCGTCACACGACGACGCCATGATCCGCTCGTTGGTGGCGAGCAGGTCGTAGGCGTACGCGTGGAAGTAGGAGATGCCGCCGATCATCGCGGCCCCGGCGACGAAGTGGTCGCAGCCCTCCAGCAGCTTGGTGACCAGCGCGGTGTCCCGGGCGTCGCCCTCGGTGAAGCTGTAGTTCGGGTGGCTGTCGTAGCTGTGCGACACCGGCCCGTACTTGGAGAAGTTGTCCAGGCCGACGACCTCGTGCCCGCGGCCCAGCAGTTCCTCGACCAGATATCCGCCGATGAAACCGGCCGAGCCGGTGACCAGCACCTTCATGCGGGCGTGTCCTCCCTGTGTCGCCCAGTCACCGGAGTCGGCGTGGGCCGTTTCTCCGCCCAGCGGGCGGCCATCTGAGCGTCCGACATACGCCGTCCGAACGCGAAAAAGTACCAGCGCAGATAACTCGGCATGAACCGGCCCACGTCGAAGTGTGACTCCCCGAGCTGGCGGTCGAGCCAGATCGTCGGGATCTCGGCCACCGGGCGGCGCAGGCGGGTCGCCTTCGCGGTCAGCTCGATGCCGATCTCGAAACCGGTGTTCGACTCGATGCCGACCTCACGGACGAAATCGGTGTCGTACGCCTTGAAGCTGTTCGTGGCGTCGCGGGTGCCGACCCGGGCGAACGTCTTGAGCGTCTTGCCGGCCCACCGGGAGGCGATCCGCTTGAACCGGGGGCCGCCGACCTGCTGCCCGCCGGGCATGTAGCGGGACGCCGCCGCGACGACCACGCCACGGTCGACGAGCCGGGCCAGGTCGTCGATCTGCTGCGGGTCGTCGCAGCCGTCGGCCATGGTCACGACCGCCACCGGGGCGCGCGCCGCGTCGATGCCGAACCGGATCGCGTTGGCCGGCCCCCGGCCGTAGGTGTTGAGCACGGCCCGCACCCGCGGATCGGTGCGGGCCAGCTCGTGCACGTAGGGGACGGTGGTGTCCTCGGGCATGTCGTGCACGACCAGTATCTCGGCCGGCAGCAGCACCTCCCGCAGGATCCGCTCCAGGTGGCGGACCACCTCCGGTCCCTCGTTGTAGACCGGGATGACGACGGAGACCCGTGGCGTCACACCAGCACCCCCTGTCCGGTGAGGCCCCACATGTCGATGACCGGCTTCTCGGTGTCGAGCGTCCGGTAGTCCGGGTGCGGCGACGCGATCACCAGCAGGTCGGCGCGCTTGAGCACGTCATCGAGCGGCAGGAAGCGGTCGTCCTTGACATACGGATCGGTGCAGAGCGTCTCCCGCGCCTTCAAGGTCAGGATCTTGCGCAGCTTGTACGCGAGACTGTCCCGTGAGTCGTCGGAGCCGCCTTTGAACGCCATCCCGAGGATGCCCACGCTCAGCTCGCCCAGGTCGAACCGGTCCTCCAGCCGCGACACCAGGTAGAGCGGCAGGCCCTCGTTGATCAGCATCGCCGAGTGGCCGAGCACGAAGTTGTTCCGGTTGAAGGCGGCCAGCTGCATCGTGTCCTTGAGCAGGCACGGCCCGGCCGCGAACCCGGGCATCGGCAGGTCGGCGGCGCGCGGGTAGTCGTAGGAGACGGCGTGCCGGATCCGCGCGAAGTCGAGCCCGAAGTCGTTGGCCATCATCCAGAACTGGTTGGCGGCGGCGAACTTCAGGTAGCGCCAGGTGTTGGTGAACAGCTTCGCCAGCTCGGCCTCCTCGGGCTCGAGCGTGACGATCGAGTCGGTGAGGTGCCGGAAGAGCTTCTCGGCACGATCAAGGGCCTGCGGGGTACGGGCGGCGACGATCTGCGGCAGCGTGAAGAGCTCAGTCATCGCCCTGCCCTCGGCGATCCGCTCCGGGCAGAACGCCACGTCGACGTGCAGGCCCCGGCTGTTCAGCAGCTTCTCGGTCAGCGCCGTGACACCGGGGTAGACGGTGCTGCGCAGCACGATGAGCTGGCCGTCGTGCAAGTACTCCACGCAGCGCTCGATCGCCCGCGGCACCGCGCCCAGGTCCGGGTTGAGGTGCTCGTCGACCGGCGTGCCGACCACCACGACCAGGGCCTCGGCGCGCCCGACGCTCTCCGGGGCGGTGCTGGCCCGCAGCCGGCCGGCGGCCAGCGCCTCGGCCAGCGGCCCGGCCGCGCCCTCCTCGTCGAACGGCATGACACCGGAGTTGACCCGGTCCACGGCGGCCGCGTCGATGTCGTAGAGCAGCACGGACAGGCCCCGCGAGGCGAGGGCGATGCCCAGCGGCAGGCCCACCCGTCCACAACCGCCGACCACGCAGACGTCCACACCGGTGGCCACACCGGCAACGTCCAGGGAATCGGTCATCTCGCCTCGCAATCGCCTAGGTGCCGCCGATCTGTGTCGGCTCTGTATCGGCTTGGTGTCGGCTCGTGCAGGTTACTGGTGAGTCACACTCGGGTCTAGTGGCAGCTCGAACCCGGAAGTTCGGCCCCCTGAGCGGCTGGTTGAGGGGTCCGGGCCGGTTGATCGGAAACGAGACCCGGCCTGTCAAACCTGGTGTGCCTGTGGCAACCTGCTGACGTGTCCTTGGCTCCGCAACCCGAGCGCAGCTCGCCACCGTCCACACCGGCTGCCGCCCCACCGGTGCAGAGCATCGGCCTCACCGTCACGGCGGTGGCGGCCGTGCTCATCGTGGTGAGCGTGGGCGCGCGAGCGCTGATCGCGCACCGGGGATACCTGACCTACGACGACTTCCCGCTCGTCTCCATGGCGGAGGGCAACGGGCTGTCGCCCGATTACCTCTTCGGCCTGTTCAACAACCACCTGATGCCGGCCGGGCAGCTGGTCACGTGGCTGACGCTGCACGTCGGCGGGTTCAGCTACACACCGTTCCTGACCCTGCTGGTGGCCGGTCAGCTGGCCGTCAGCATCGCGCTCTACCGGCTGCTGCGGCTCATGCTCCAGCCCGGCTGGGCGGTGCTGGTGCCGTTGTCGATCTTCCTGTTCAGCCCGCTCACGCTGGAGGCGACCTCCTGGTGGGCGGTCGGGATCAACATGCTGCCAATGCAGCTGGCGATGATCCTGGCGGTCGGTGCGCAGGTGAAGTACATCCGGACCCGGCGCCCCAAGCACCTGGTGACGCTGGGCCTGTCGATCCTGCTGGGGCTGGTCTTCTTCGAGAAGGCGCTGCTCGCGGTCGCTCTGGTCTTCCTCACGACGCTCTGCCTCTACACCCGGGGCGGGCCGTTCCGGTCGGTGTGGACCACGATCCGCCGGTGGTGGCCGTCGTGGGCGGTGCTGACCAACATCTCCCTGCTGTTCCTGGTCTTCTACCTGGCCCGCTCGACGTCCTCGCTGCGCCGCCCGTCCTCGGTCGACGAGGTGGTCACCTTCGTGACCCAGATGTTCGGCAACACCCTCTTCCCCGGCCTGATGGGCGGGCCGTGGCAGTGGATGGCCGCCGGTGACGGCGCCCCGGTCACCGCGCCCGCGGAGAACGTGCGCTGGATCGCGCTGGGCGTGATGGTGCTGTTCATCGGGTTCACCGTGTGGCTGCGGGGCACCGAGGCCGGCCGGGCGTGGCTGCTCATGTTCCTGTATGCGGCGCTGGTGGCCGGCCTGCTCGGCGCGACCCGGCTCGGATCCATCTACAGCGGCGTGGCCGGCGCCGTGCCCCGCTACATCTCGGACGTGGTGGTGGTCGCGGCGATAGCGGCCGGCGCGGCGCTCTGCGGGGTGCGGCGTGAGGGCATCGAGGAGGTGGCCGCCGCCGAGCGCCCGCGGGCCCGGCTGGTCGGCGTGCCCCGCGCGCTGCCGGTGCTCGCCGCGGTCGTCGTGGTGCTGGCCGGCAGTGCCGCGTTCACCTCGCTGCGGTTCGGCGACGAGTGGGCGCTCAAGAAGGGTCGCGACTACCTGCTCACGGCGAAGGCCGAGCTCGCCGCCGCGCCGGCCGGCACCGTCTTCATGGACTCGCTGGTCCCCGAGGACGTGGTGGGCCGCCTGTCGGCGCCGTACAACAAGCAGTCGGAGTTCTTCGGCCCGCTCGGCAAGGACGGCCCGATCTTCGTCATCCAGTCCCGGCACCTGTCGGCGTTCGACGAGACCGGCCACATCCGGCGGGCCTGGGTCAACGGTGTCTCCGCGGAGCCCGGGCCGGTGCAGGGCTGCGGCTACCGGATCACCGGCGGCCCGGTCAGCATTCCCCTGAAGAACAGCGTCGAGGACTACTGGTGGGTGGTGCGGATCGCCTACCTCAGTGACCGGGACACCTCGGCCACGCTGCGGATCGGCGCCGGCGAGATCATCCCGTTCGACGTACACCGTGGGCTGAACGAGGTGTTCGCGCTCGCGTCCGGCGGTGGCGGCACGGTCGAGGTGGACCTCACCGACGACACGGTCGGGGTCTGCACCGACGAGATCACGGTGGGCCAGGTCGTCCCGGCCCCCGCGGGGTAGTGCGCGCGACACCGGTCCTCCACACGATCGCGGGCGCCGTCACGGCGGTCGTGCTCGCGCCGCTCGCCCTGCCCGGTTACGTGCTGCGCTACGACATGACGTTCGTCCCGCATCAGCCGATGACCTGGGAGATGCTCGCCCCGGCGGACGCGCTCCCACGTGCCGTGCCACTGGACGCCGTGGTGTCGGCGGCGAGCCTGGTGATGCCGGGCTGGCTGCTCCAGCGGGTCGCGCTGGTGGCGATCGTCTACCTGGCCGCGCTCGGGGCGGCCCGGCTGCTGCCGGCCGAGCGGCTGCTGCCCCGGGCCGTGGCGGCGCTGGCCTTCGCGTGGACCCCGTTCCTGGCCGAGCGCCTCCTGCTGGGTCAGTGGGCGCTGCTCCTGGCGTACGCCTGCCTGCCCTGGCTGATCCTCGCGGCGGGTGACGTGCGTGCGGGCCGTAGGGGCGGGCTGCCTCGTCTGGTGGTGGCCGCCGCGCCGGCCGCGCTGACGCCGACCGGCGGCCTGATCGCGCTGGTGACCGTGGCCGTGCTGCTGCCGCTGCGCCGGCGGGTGACCGCCGCCGCCCTGGCCGCGGTGGCCGCCCTGAACGCGCCGTGGCTGGTGGCGGCGCTGACCGCACCGGCCGGGGGAGCGTCCGACCCGGAGGGCGTGGCCCAGTTCGCGGCCCGGGCGGAGAACTGGGCGGGCACGTTCGTGGCGCTGGCCGGGACGGGTGGCATCTGGAACGCGCAGACCGTGCCGGCCAGCCGGGAGTCGGTGCTGGCCCCGCTGGTGACGCTGGTGCTGCTGGTGGTGGCCGCGCCCGGGCTGCGGGAGCTGAGACGTCGCCTGCCGGGTGTCGCGGACCGGCTGTTCGTGCTGGCCGCGGGCGGGTTCCTGCTGGCGCTGGCCGGGGCGACACCGGCGGCCGTGCTGCTGGAGTGGGCCGTCGTCCACGTGCCGGGTGGTGGCCTGTTGCGCGACGGGCAGAAGTTCCTCCTCCCGTACACCCTGGTCCTCGCTCTGGGTTTCGCCCTCGGCGCCGAGCTGCTCGCCGGGCGTCTCGCCCGCCGATGGGATCCGGCCTCCGGCCGGGCGCTGCTCGCCGCGGCCGCGCTGCTGCCCGTCGTGCTGCTTCCGGACCTCGCGTTCGGTGCGATGGGACAGCTCAGGCCGGTGCGCTACCCGGCCGATTGGGAGCGGGTGGCCACGCTGGTGTCGCAGAGTCCGGGCGAGGTGCTGTCGCTGCCTTTCGAGGGCTATCAGCGGTACGCCTGGGCCGGCGGCGTGGTGATCAGGGATCCGGCGCCCCGCATCCTGGATGTGCCGGTGCTGATGAACGACGCCCTGCGGGTCGGGCCGGTGACCGTCGACGGCGAGAGCCCCCGAGCCGGCGCGGCCGGTGCCCTGCTGGCCGCGGGCCGTCCCGCGGCCGAGGCCGGGACCCGCTGGGTGCTGGTGGCCCGAGGCACCCAAGAGCCGGACAATTCCGTACTTTCGGGTCTGCGTCTGGTGTACGACGGCCGGTACCTTCAACTGTGGGAGAACCCGTCGGCACCGGCGGTCATCGAGCTGGCGGATTCCGGCCGCCGGATCGCCGCCCTGGTCGCGCATGTGATCGCTGCCGCGATCGTGATCAGTGGGGTTCTTGCACTACTGCTACTGGGCAGTAGATCGTGGTACCGTCCGCGCACCTACCGAACCGGGGAGGAAAGATCATGGCCAAACTGGCCACGTTCATTGTTGCGACGTTCGCCGGGGGCATCCTCGGGGTCGTCGGAGTGTTCGCGGCGGCCAGCGCCCTGAACCCCTCCGCCGACCACGTCGCCAGCGTGAGCAAAGTCGACCCGCAGCAGGGTGCGGCGGCCTACGGCTCTCGCTGAGATACAACGGAAACAGCCGGTCAGCGATTTCGCTGACCGGCTGTTTCTCGTCTGTCCGGACGTCAGTTGCGCACCGGCTCGTCGGCCGGGATCTGCTGGCCGCCGCCCAGCTGCCGGGCGACCACCTCGGAGAAGCCCTGACCCGCCTTCTCCCAGGTGAAGGCGCTCGCGTGCACGGCCGCGGCCAGGCCCATCCCGGTCCGCCGGGAGGCATCCAGCAGCAGTGCGCGGACCTGCAGGTAGAAGTCGTACTCGTTCTCCACGAGCACGCCGGTCTCCCCGTCGGCCATCGCGTCGGCCACCCCGCCCGCCGAGCGGAACGCCACCGACGGCGTGCCGCGGACGCCGGCCTCGACGATGGTCAGGCCCCAGCCCTCCTTGAGTGAGGGCATCAGCAGCAGCCACGAGCGGCAGAGCAGCTCGTGCTTGTGGTCCTCGGTGACGAAGCCGGTGAACCGGACCCGGTCCTCGATCTCCAGGTCGGCGGTGAGCTGCCGCAGCGGCTCGTCCCACCAGCCCTGGCCGGCCACCACCAGCTCGATGCCGGGCAGTTCGGCGGCGAGCAGCGCGGTGGCCCGCAGCGCGAACTCGACCCGCTTGTGCGGCACGAGACGGCCCAGCACCATCAGGCTCGGGTGGGCGCTGCGCGGGTGCGGCGGCCCGGTCACCTCGGGTGTCCCGTTGTGCACGACCGAGATCCGGTGCCGGTCCACCCCCAGCCCGACCAGCTCCTCGCGGGTCGACTCGGAGACCGTCACGTAGGCGCAGTGCCGGTAGACCCGGATCGCCAGCACCGACTCGATCCACCAGCCGATCCGGGCGATCCGCGGCCCGAAAACCACCGGCCACTGCTCCCGGTGCACGTGGTGGACCAGCACGATCACCGGTTTACGGACGTAGAGGCGGCTGAGGAACGGCATGCCGTTGCCCACGTCTATGATCAGGTCCGGTCGGCCGAGGCGGCGCCGGGACAGAGGTCCGATGCCGAGGAAGCCGAGCAGGTAGGTGAGGGCGGCCATCAGGTAGACGGTGTGCCGTCCACCTCGGCGGACGATCCGCACCCCGTCAGGGGTGCTCTCCTCCGCCGGGGCGGTTCCGTGTGCCTGGCAGAGCAGGGTCACGCGGTAACCGTGGCGCACGAGTTCCTTGGCCACCCGGTCGAGATAGAGCTCTGAGCCCCCGCCTTCGGGGTGCTTGGTGTCGCGCCAGTTCATGAACAGGACGTGACCGCCGCAGGCATCCGTCATGGTCTACTCTGCCACCCCTACTAGCGAGTACGATTCGCGGTCGCGTCACACTAGGTCAGCTCTGGGAACGTACGCAACGGGCGCGTTACATCGGAAGGAGCCGCGTGAGCGAAGGGAGCCTCCGCTCGCGACCGGAGTTCTGGCCGGTCACGATGCTGAGCATCACGCTGATCGCGGTTCTCGCGGGATGGTCCGGATTCACATATGTCGATCGGACCCGGAGCGATCCGCCCTGCTCCCAGCGCACGACGCTGAGAGTCGCGGCGGCGCCGAGCATCGCCCCGCCGATCCGGGAGATCGCCTCCCGGCTCACCGCCCGCGACGAATGCCTCGACCTGGTGGTCGAGGAACGCGAGTCGGCGGAGGTGCTGCGCGCGGTCGCGCGTACCGCTCCGGATTCCGCTGTCACAGCTTCCGGATCGGCTCCGGCGAGCCCCGCTGGAGGAAAGTCGGCCAGCGCCAGTGCCGGAGTTCCCGTCGACCCGATCGCGCAGACCCCCGACGTGTGGGTGCCCGAGTCGACCCTGTGGCTGCGCCGGGCCCGTGCGGCCAGCGCGTTCGGGGTACCGGCCGAGGGCATCTCGGTGGCCACCTCGCCGGTCGTCGTCGCGCTCGACCAGGGGACCGCCGAGCGGCTGGCGGCCAGGAAGCAGCTGGCCTGGCCCAAGCTGGTCGGCGCCGCGAAACTGCCCGTCCCGGTCGCCCTGCCCGACCCGGCGACCAGCCCGCTCGGGTTCGGCGCCCTCGTCGGCATCCGCAACATCGCCAAGAACGACGCACCCGGCACCGCGGCGATCATGCGACGGCTCTCGCCGTACACCGTCTCCACCGCCGGTGAGGCCGCACCCGACCCGGTCGGGCCCGGCAAGGACGAGACCGCCGTGGTCAGCACCGAGCAGCAGGTGCTCTTCGCCGCCGACGGCGGGAAGAAGCAGGTCGCCGTCTACCCGGGGACCGCGGTGCCCGGGCCGGACTACCCGTTCGCGGTGATCACCGCCGAGGACGAGCCCCGCGAGTACGCCGCCGAGCTGCTGCGCGCGCTGCTCGCCGGCAACGGCGCCGCGGTGATCAACGGGCACGGGCTGCGTACCCCGTCCGGCACCGCCCCGGCCGGCATCGTGAGCGCCACCAAGGTCCGCACCGGGACGTACGCCCCGGCCGCCCTGCCCGCCGAGACCGACGCGGAGACCCTGCTCAACGCGTGGGGCGGGGTGCACATCAGCGCCCGCATGCTCGCCGTCTTCGACATCTCCGGCTCGATGGCCGCCGTCGTCCCCGGCTCCTCCGAGACCCGGATGCAGGCCACCGTCAAGGCCGCGCAGGACGGCGTGAAGCTGCTGCTGCCCACCACCGAGCTGGGCATCTGGGAGTTCTCCACCGACCTGGACGGCAAGCGCGACTACCGTGAGGTGGTCCCGGTCGGCCCGATCGGGCCGCGCCGGGAGGAGCTCATCCGCAAGGTCGGCCGGATGGAGGTCAACCCCAACGGCCACACCGGCCTCTACGACACCGCGCTGGCCGCCTACCGGGACGCCACCCGCAACTGGACACCGGGCCGGATCAACATGGTGCTGATCCTGACCGACGGCACCGACGACAACGCCAGCGGCATGAAACGCGGCGAACTCCTCCGTGAGCTGGGCGAACTCGTCGACCGCAAGCGTCCGCTACCGATCCTGTTCATCGGTGTCGGACCGGAGATCGACGCCGGCGAGCTCAACCAGATCGCCAAGGCCACCGGCGGTCAGGTCGCGCTCACCGAGAAGCCCTCCGGTATCCGCCAGATCTTCTACACTGCGCTCGCCGAATTCAGCTGCCTGCCTCCGAGGTGCCGCCGATGACCGCGTCCCTCCTGGAGCGGACGACCCCTGTGACCACCGCACGGCCCTCGGTTCCGCCGAGCCCCAGCCGGCACGTCCTCGCCGTCGCCGGCGCCGTGGTCCTGATCGTCCTCGCCTTCATCCAGCGCGCCGGCCGCATCACGTTCGACACCAAGCTCGACATGGCCGAGAACCCGATCGGCTTCATGGAGCGGGCCCTGCACCTGTGGAACCCGTGGTCCGCCTCCGGCGAACTGCAGCAGCAGGCGTACGGCTACCTGTTCCCGATGGGCCCGTTCTTCGCCGCCGGTGACCTGCTCGGCGTACCCCAGTGGATCACCCAGCGGCTGTGGTGCGCCCTGCTGCTCTGCGCCGCCTACTTCGGCACCCTGCTGCTGGCCCGCGCCCTGCGGATCGGCAACGACACCGGCCGGATCGTCGCCGCGCTCGCCTACGCGCTGGCGCCCCGCATGCTCACCGAGATCGGCCCGCTCTCCTCCGAGATGCTGCCGGTCGTCTTCCTGCCGTGGGTGATGCTGCCGCTCGTCCGGGTCCGCCGGCTCGGCTCGCCCCGCCGGGCCGCCGCGCTCTCCGCCCTGGCCGCCCTCTTCATGGGCGGCATCAACGCGGCCGCCGTGGTGATGGCCCTGGTGCTGCCCGGCCTGTGGCTGATCACCCGCCGCTGGGACCGTCGCCTGTTCGCGCTGATCTTCTGGTGGGTGGTCTGCATCATCGGGACCACCCTGTGGTGGATCGTCCCGCTGCTGCTCTTCGGCCAGTACAGCCTGCCGTTCCTGGACTTCATCGAGTCGTCCGGCACCACCACCGCGGTCACCTCGCAGTACCAGGCGCTGCGCGGCACCAACCAGTGGGTCGGTTACATCGTGCAGGGCGACCCGTGGTGGCCGGCCGGCTGGACGCTCGTCGACAACCCGGCCCTGATGGCCGCGACCGCCCTGGTCGCCGTGCTCGGGCTGTGCGGCCTCGCGCTGCGGGGGATGCCCGAGCGCCGGTTCCTGATCATCGCGGCGCTGACCGGCCTGAGCCTGCTGACCGTCGGCTACGTCGGCACCATGGACAGCCCGTTCGCGCCGCTGGTGCGCGAGCTGCTGGACGGACCGCTCGCCCCGCTGCGCAACGTGCACAAGTGGGAGCCGGTCCTGCGGCTGCCGATCGTGCTGGGCCTGGCCTACCTGACCAGCAAGGCCTTCACCTGGCGGCGGCTGCGGCTGCGCCTCCCGGCGAGCCCGCTGGTCGCGGTGCTGCTGGTGGTGGCGGCCGCACCGGCCGGCCTGATGCTGCTGCGCCCGGGGCCCGGCTGGACCGAGATGCCGTCCTACTGGCGGGAGGCGACCGGCTGGCTCGCCGACCAGGACGCGCAGGCCCGCACCCTGGTCGTGCCCGGCTCCGGTTTCGCCCAGCACACCTGGGGCCGGACCGTCGACGAGCCGATCCAGCCGCTGGCCGGGGCACCCTGGTCCACCCGGAACCAGATCCCGCTCAGCTCCGAGGGCAACATCCGGGTGATGGACACCGTCGAGGCGGTGCTCGAACAGGGCCGCGGCTCCCCGGCGCTGGCCGAGTTCCTGGCCCGCTCGGGCTACAAGTACCTGCTGGTCCGGCACGACCTGGACCGGGCCGCCTCGGGCGCGCCGCCGATCGCCGTGGTGCGGGCGGCCATCGCCGGCTCGCCCGGTCTCGCGCTGGCCGCCGGCTTCGGCCCGCAGGTCGGTCCCGGCGGCGCGGACCCGAGCCCGGTCGACGCGTCGGTCTCCGTGCCGGCGATCGAGATCTACCAGGTCACCGCGGACGTCCCGCAGGTCTCGGCCACCACGGTCAGCAACGTCCCGGTGGTCAGCGGCGGCCCCGAGTCGCTGCTCGGCGTGCTCGAACAGGGCCTGCTCGACCCCGGGCAGCCGACCGTCCTGGCCGGTGACGCCGACGGCGAGCTCGGCCTGGGTACTGGCGAGTCGACGGCCCGGCCGATCGTCACCGACGGTCTGCGCCGCCGCGAGGTCAACATCGGCCGGGTCCGGGACAACGTCAGCCAGACCCTGACCCGGTCGGAGAAGACCCGGCAGGGCCGCCTGCGCGCCGACTTCCTGCCGTTCCAGGGCAAGGTCCACCAGACGGTCGCCGAGTACCAGGGCATCCGCTCGGTCCAGGCCTCCAGCAGCGCCTCGTTCGCCGACTCGATCAGCGCCACCGACCCGTCCGGCATGCCGTTCGCGGCCCTCGACGGCGACCGGGGTACGGCGTGGCGCTCCGACCCGTTCCAGTCGGGCGTCGGGCAGTGGATCGACGTCGAGCTGGGCACCGCCAAGCGGGTCACCTCGATCACCGTCGACTTCTCCGAGGACCTGCGGGTCGCCGCGCCGGTCGCCATGGTCCGCCTCACCACTGACCAGGGCATCGTCGACCGGCTCGTGCCGGAGACCCCGGGCCCGCACACGCTCTCCACCCTGCCCGGCCTCACCACCGCGGTCCGCGTCACGGTGCTCGCGCTGCGCAGCGGCTACGACGGCGCGGTGGCCCTGCGTGAACTGGGCGTCCCCGGGCTGGACGCGGAGCGGGGCCTGCGCGCGCCCGACGACCTCGGGACGACCACCACACCGTCGTACGTGTTCGCCCGGGACGCCCAGCAGCGCGGTGCCTGCTGGGGTTCCCGCTGCGACCAGTTCCTGGCCCGCTCCGGCGAGGAGCCGCTCGGCCTGGACCGCTACTTCACCACCCCGGCTGACGGCTCCTACGACCTGCGGCTCACCGCGGCGGTCCGGCCCGGCGCCACCGTCCCGCTGCAGAAACCGGTCCGCGCCGCGGCGTCGTCGGTGCTGGCCGGCGATGTGTCGGCCGGTGCCTGGGCGGCCGTCG
>NZ_JBHSBL010000021.1:198777-310684 GCF_042650585.1 Actinoplanes subglobosus | reverse complement strand
CCCGGCCACCGCCTGGCTGGCCGAACCCACCGACGACGACGCCACCCTCACCCTGGCCTGGACCGGCAAGCGCCGGATCGACCGGCTCACGGTGGTCGCCCCGGAGGCGCCGTCCGCGGCCCGGCCCACGAAGCTGTCGGTCCGGGTCAACGGCAAGGTCACGGTCGCCGACGTCGGCGCGGACGGTCTGGTCACCTTCCCGTCGGCGAACACCGACCGCCTCGACGTCACCGTCATCGACGCCGAACGGGTCGTCGCCGACCCGCGCGGGCAGGGCTGGCCGGCGCCCGACGGGATCGCCGAGATCCAGGTCCCCGGCCTGACCGGGCTGCTCACCCCGATCGCCGCCACCACCCCGCTGGCCGCCGCGTGCGGCACCGGGCCGACCGTCGAGATCGGCGGCGTCGCCTACCCCACGTCGGTCGCCGGCACCCTCGCCGACGTCCTGGCCGGCCGGGACCTGCCGGTGACGATCTGCGACGACTTCGCCGTCGACGCGGTGCAACTCCCGGCGGGCGACCAGCACCTGCGGACCCGGCCGTCGGCGGCGTTCGTGATCGACACGGCCACGATCGTCCCGGACGGCGCGGCCGTCACGGCACCGGCCGCCACCCACCGGGCCGTCACCGTGGACGGCTGGGGCGCCACCGAGCGGACCGTCACGGTCGCCGCCGGTGAGGCGTCGCTGCTCGTCGTGCCGGAGAACCACAACGCCGGCTGGGCCGCGACCATGGACGGGCAGGAGCTGCGCCCGGTCCGTGTCGACGGCTGGCAGCAGGCGTTCGCGCTCCCGGCCGGCGCGGGCGGCACGGTGATCTTGCGCTTCACCCCGGACGAGCCGTACCGTACCGGCCTTGCGGCTGGTGCCGGATGCATCCTGCTGGTCGTGATCCTGGCGTTGCTGCCGGTCCGGCGGCGTGTCACCCCGGCGGGACCCTCACCTGTGCGCGGCTCCGGCCGATCCTGGTGGATGTTCGTGCCGCTGATGGTGCTCGCGGTCGTCCTCGGCGGCCCGGCGGGCGCGGCACTGCTGCTGTCGGCACTCATCGTGCGGCAGGTGCGGCCCTCCTGGCTGGCGCCGCTGGCCTTCGCGAGTGCCGCGGCGGGCATCGGGGTCGCGGTCGGCGGGCGGCTCACCGGCCACGGTCAGGAGTGGGCGTACGGCGCGGTGGTGCAGCTGGCGATGCTGGCGGCCGCGTGTGCCGTCGCGGCCGCCGCGGCACCGTCGTCGGGTAAGCCGGAGAAGGAGATCTCAGTGGACGACCAGCCGATCGTCGAGCACCGCGCCACGCTGGGCCGGTCGGTGCGGCTGTTCCGGACGTTCCTGGTCGAGCAGAGCGACCCGGACCGGTTCTACTCGATGCTCGCCGAGGACTCGGTGCGGCAGCTCGGCGCCTACGTCGACCTGAACCGTGCCCGGGTGCTCGACGTCGGCGGGGGGCCGGGATATTTCGCCTCCGAGTTCGAGAAGGCCGGCGCTTCGTACCACGGCCTCGATCCGGCTGTCGGTGACTTCGCCGACGCCGGCGCCAAGGTCGCCGGAATGGTCCGTGGCAGTGGCACCGCCCTGCCGATCCGGACCGGCTCCCTGGACGTCTGCTACTCGTCGAACGTCCTGGAGCACGTCGCCGAGCCGGAGAAGATGCTCGACGAGATGGTCCGGGTGACCCGCCCGGGTGGCACCGTCTTCGTGTCTTTCACGCCGTGGTGGTCCCCGCACGGCGGACACGAGACCGGACCCTGGCACCTGCTCGGCGGGGAGCGTGCCCGGCGCCGTTACCTGCGGAAGTTCGGCCGCGAGCCGAAGAACCGGTACATGGAGACGCTCTTCCCGGTCAGCGCGGCGCGGATGATGCGCTGGGCCCGGGCCGCCCGTCGTGCCGGCGCTGTCACGGTGGTCGATGTGATTCCCCGTTACCACCCGTGGTGGGCCCAGTGGGTGGCCTCGGTGCCGGTGCTCCGGGAGTTCGCGACGTGGAATTTCACGGTCGTGTTCCGGCGTGAAGGCGAGTCCGTTTCAACAATCGTTCAGGAAGATGTGGCAAGGGTCTCGCTTCCTGATGTGACTCAGTAGTAACCTCCTGCAAGCTCGGCATACATCTCACCTGCCGCAATTTCGTTTCCATCCTCGTGGAGGACATATGAAGTCCCGCGTCATCGGCACCGTGCTGTTCGGTTTCGGCGTCTTGGCGCTGGTGTTCGCCGGCGGCCTTGCCTTCGTCGTGGCGCCGTCAGCCGCTCAGCTCCCGTACGACATGGAGCTGACCCAGTCGGTGGCCGAGGCGTCGAACGCTCGGTTCATGCAGATCACCAACGGTTCGGTCACGGTCAACTCCGGTGACCTGCGCTCGACGGTCACCGTCCAGCCCGACGCCGGTTCGACCGCGAAGCTCAGCGGCGACCTGGACGGCACCGCCCTCGTGTGGGTGGCCGGCCAGCAGGTGCAGCGCACGGACACGTCCGAGCTGGTCAGCGCCTACAGCACCTCGCTCGCCGTGGACCGCAAGACGGGTGCCGCGCAGGACTGGGACGGCCAGTGGCTGGACACCGGTGGCGAGCGTGAGCCGGTCAAGTACGCCGGCCAGATCTACAAGTTCCCGTTCGGCACCGAGAAGAAGACCTACCAGATCTTCGACCGGGACATCCTCGCGGCCAAGGACGCGGTCTTCGAGAAGACCGAGGAGATCCAGGGCCTCGAGACCTACAAGTTCGTCCAGACCCTCACCAACGAGACCCAGCAGGTTCCGGCCGACCGGCTCTCGGTGATCCTCGGTGCGCTGCTCCCCGGCGCGACCGCGGGTGAGGTCAAGTACAGCAACACCCGTTCCTACTGGGTGGAGCCGAACACCGGCGCGTTCATCCGGGTCCAGGAGCAGCAGAAGAAGCAGCTCGTCTCCAGCGACGGCCGCTCGGTCGACATCCTCGACGCGGACTTCGCCTACACCGACGAGACCGTCACCAAGTCGGCCGACACCGCCAAGGCGAACGTCCGCTCGCTGAAGCTGGTCAGCGTCTGGGGCCCGCTGGGTCTCGCCATCCTGGGCCTGATCCTGGCGATCGCCGGTGCCCTGATGGTGGCGCGTTCCGGCAAGCCGGCGCCCGTCGCGGTGCCCGGCCAGTGGGCCGGCACGCCGCGGCACGCCGCCAAGGACGCCGACGACGCGGAGACCACGCAGGTGACCTCCGACAAGGCCTGACCGTCAAGGCCTGACGAACACGGAACAAGCCCGCGTCACCGGGAGCAACCCGGTGGCGCGGGCTTCTTCGTGCCTCACAACGCCCGGCGCGGTGAGGTGACCTTCGGGTAATCGGCGACGCACCTTCAAGTGACCACGCGGAAACCGGGGCTTTCTAGGTTTGTGGAGCGACTTTAGTGTGAAGGGGTGCCCGTGGCTGCCGATGTCACCCAGGTGCGAACCGTCTGTGGGTACTGCGGCGTCGGCTGCGGGGTGGTGCTCGACGTCGCGCGCCCGGCCGGCGGCCCGCTCAAGGTGATCAAGGCGAGCGGCGACCGGGACCACCCGGCCAACGCGGGTCGCCTCTGCACCAAGGGCGCCACCAGCGCCGACCTCCTCGCGGCGACCGGCCGGCTGGACACCGCGCTGGTCCGCTCCGACCGGGGCGCCACCCCCTCGCCGCTCGGTGTGGACGCCGCGATCAGCGAGACCGCCCGGCGGCTGCGCGCGATCGTCGACGAGCACGGCCCGGACGCCTTCGCCATGTACGTCTCCGGTCAGATGACCCTGGAGGCGCAGTACCTGGCGAACAAGCTGGTCAAGGGCTTCATCGGGACGAACAACATCGAGTCCAACTCGCGGTTGTGCATGGCCAGTGCGGGCACGGGATACAAGCTGTCGCTCGGCGCGGACGGGCCGCCCGGCTCCTACGACGACCTCGACCACGCCGACGTCTTCCTGGTCATCGGGTCGAACATGGCCGACTGCCACCCGATCCTCTTCCTGCGGATGATGGAGCGGGTCAAGGCCGGCGCCAAGCTGATCGTCGTCGACCCGCGGCGGACCGCCACCGCCGAGAAGGCCGACCTCTTCCTGCAGATCCGGCCCGGCGCCGACCTCGCGCTGCTCAACGGCCTGCTGCATCTCCTCCCGCCGGACCTGGACTTCATCGGGTCGTGGACCGAGGGCTGGGAGGTGATGCCCGAGTTCCTGGCCGACTACCCGCCGGACCGGGTCGCCGAGCTCACCGGCCTCGCCGAGGACGACATCCGGACCGCGGCGGAGTGGATCGGCGCGGCCGGGAACTGGGTCAGCCTCTGGACCATGGGACTCAACCAGAGCACCCACGGCACCTGGAACACGAACGCCCTGATCAACCTGCATCTGGCGACCGGCGCGATCTGCCGTACCGGGAGCGGCCCCTTCTCGCTCACCGGCCAGCCCAATGCGATGGGCGGCCGGGAGATGGGCTACATGGGCCCGGGACTGCCCGGCCAGCGGTCGGTGCTGGTCCCGGCCGACCGCGAGTTCGTCGAGACGGCCTGGGGCGTGCCGGCCGGCACCCTGCGCACCGACGTCGGCAAGGGCACCGTCGACATGTTCGAGCAGATGGCCGCCGGGACGATCAAAGCCTGCTGGATCATCTGCACCAACCCGGTCGCCTCGGTCGGCAACCGCAGGACCGTCATCGCCGGTCTGGAAGCCGCCGAGCTGGTGATCACGCAGGACGCGTTCGCCGAGACCGAGACCAACGCCTACGCCGACGTCGCGCTGCCCGCGGCCATGTGGTCCGAGGCCGACGGCATCATGATCAATTCGGAGCGCAACCTCACGCTCGTGCCCGCGGCGGTGGCGGCGCCGGGCGAGGCGCTGCCCGACTGGCAGATCATCGCCCGCGTCGCGGCCGAGATGGGTTACGGCCCGGCCTTCGCCTACGGTTCGGCCGCGGAGATCTTCGAGGAGATCAAGACCTTCGCCAACCCCCAGACGGGGTACGACCTCCGCGGCATCACCTACGAGCAGCTCGCCGGTGGTCCCGTCCAGTGGCCGGCGCCCCCGGGAAGCGGCCGCCGCAACCCGATCCGCTACCGCACCGGCGCCGCTCCCGCCCCTGGTGCCTCCGCCGCCTCCGTTGCCGCTGTCCCTGGTGCCTCCGCCGCCTCTGTTGCCGCTGTCCCTGGTGCCTCCGCCGCCTCACCCGGTGGTCTCCGCTTCGCCACGCCCAGTGGTAAAGCCGTCTTCCACGCGCGGCCGCACACCGACCCGGCCGAGATGCCCGACGACGACTACCCGTTCGTGCTCAACACCGGCCGCCTCCAGCACCAGTGGCACACGATGACCAAGACCGGGAAGATCGCCAAGCTGAACCGGCTCAACCCGAAGCCGTTCCTGGAGATCAACACCGCCGACGCCGAGTGGTACGAGATCGGCCCCGGCGACATGGTCGAGATCGCCTCCCGGCGCGGGCGGGCCGTCCTCCCGGCCGTCGTCACCGACCGGGTCCGGCCCGGTTCGTGCTTCGCCCCGATCCACTGGAACGACCTGTTCGGCGAGTACGTCAGCGTCAACGCCGTCACCAGCGACGCCGTCGACCCACTCTCCTTCCAGCCGGAACTCAAGGTCTGCGCGGTCTCCCTCACCCGTGTCGCCGCCGCCCCACCCGCCGTCCCCTCGACCACCTCGTCCGGCGGGCACGCCGTCTCCTCGTCGTCATCCGCCGGTGGGCACTCCGTCGCCGAGGCCGCGTTGTCGGTCGAGGCGAACGCTCTGCTGGCCCGGCTCGGGCTCGACCCGGCACCGCCGACGCTCGACGAGGACCAGCGGCGGTATCTCGCCGGGTTCCTCGCCGGCGCCACGCTGCGGCCCGGGCCGACGGCACTGCCCGCGAACGCACCCTTCGACCAGGGCACGGCCATGTGGGTCAACGGGCTGCTCGCGGGAGTGCTGTCACCCGTACCATCGCAGGGTCTTGATCTTGAACCGGCGGTGGACCGCCTGCAGGTGCTGTGGGCCTCGCAGACAGGCAACGCCGAGGATTTCGCGCGGGTCGTCGCCGGGCGGCTCGCCGAGACCGGGCGGCAGGTGAGCGTGCTCGGCATGGACGGCCCGGCCGCCGACCTGCTCGACCCCGGCGCCGACCTGCTCGTGGTGACCAGCACGTTCGGTGACGGCGACGCGCCCGACAACGGGTCGACGTTCTGGGACTCGCTGACCGGCGAGACGGCGCCGCGGCTCGACGGGCAGAGGTTCGCGGTCCTGGCGTTCGGCGACTCCAACTACGACGACTTCTGCGGTCACGGCCGCCGCCTCGACGAACGCCTCGCCGAACTGGGCGCGGTCCGCCTGGCCCCGCGCGCCGACTGCGAACCCGACTTCGCATCCACCGCCGACGGCTGGCTCTCCTCGGTCCTCAGCGCCCTGACCACCACCGCCCCGGCCTTGTCTCCTCCTGCGGCCTTGTCTCCTCCCGCGGCCTTGTCTCCTTCCCCGGCATTGTCTTCTCCCGCCGTTCCCTCTTCTCCGGCCGCGGACCTGGTCACCAAGGCTGCTCCGCTGGCCGCCGCGCTCGTCGGCAACCGGCTGCTCAGCCTGCCCGGGTCGGCCAAGGAGGTGCGGCAGTTCACCTTCGACACCGGTGGGCTGCTCGAATACCAGGCCGGTGACGCGCTCGGCGTCTGGCCGGTCAACTGCCCCGAGCTCGTCAGCGAATGGCTCACCGTCACCGGCCTGCCCGGCGACGCCGTCGTCGACCTCGACCGGATCGGTGCCCTCCCGTTCGCCGACGCGCTCAGCCGCCACCTCGACATCACGCGAGTCACCACCGACCTGCTCCGGTTCGTCGCCGAGCGCAGCGGCTCCACCCAGATCCGTACCCTGCTCCGCGCCGACAACAAGGGCGAGCTGGCCAAATGGACCTGGGGCAGGCAGGCCGCCGACGTGATCGCCGAACATCCGGTCGACGCCACCGCCCGGGACTGGGCCGGGGTCCTGAAGCGGCTCCAGCCCCGCCAGTACTCGATCAGCTCCACCCCGCTCACCGCCTCCGGACTGGTCAGCCTCACCGTCTCGGTGGTCCGTTTCGACAACCACCGGGGCCGTTCCCGCAAGGGCGTCTGCTCCACCCACCTCGCCGACGCCCCCGCCGGTGCCGCCGTGCCGGTCTACGTGCAGCGGGCCCCGCACTTCCGGCCACCGGCCGACCCCAACACGCCGATGATCATGGTGGGCCCGGGTACCGGCGTCGCGCCCTTCCTCGGCTTCCTCCAGGAGCGGCAGATCACCGGCGCACCCGGCGGCAACTGGCTGTTCTTCGGCGAACAGCGCAGCACCACCGACTTCTACTACGCCCAGGAGCTGGAGGCCCTGCGCGCCGACGGTGTCCTCAGCCGGCTCGACGTGGCGTTCTCCCGCGACCAGCGTTCGAAGGTCTACGTCCAGGACCGGATGCGCGAGAAGGGCGCCATGCTGTGGGCGTGGCTCCAGGCCGGCGCCCACTTCTACGTCTGCGGCGACGCCAGCCGGATGGCCCGCGACGTGGACCAGGCTCTGCACGACATCGCCGTCAACCACGGCCGCCTGAGCGATTCGGCGGCCACCGCCTACCTGAAGCAGCTGGCCACCGAGAAGCGCTACGTCCGAGACGTCTACTGACCAACCCGGCGCCCGGCTGGCACCGCTGATTCGACGGTGCCGGCCGGGCCGGCCGGATCAGGCCAGGCGTGTGATCGCGGCCCGTAGCCGGGCCAGGTCGCGGCGCCGCTGTTCCATGGTCGTGGCGATGCCGACCAGGAGCAGACCGCCGACCGCGAGCGGCACCCACCGTGGCAGCAGATCCCAGAACTGGACGAGTTCGTGCAGGGCGACGAGCAGCAGCGTGCCACCGCCGGTGACGACCGGGGCCTTGAGCCGCGCCCGCGCCCCGACGAGCAGCACGATCAGCGCGCCGACCCCGAGAAGGAGCCGGCGCGGGTATTGCGGTTCGTCCGCGCCGCTGCTCGCGATGACCGCCAGGCTCGGCAGGAACGCCGCGGCCAGCGCCGCACCGTAGGCGGACCAGGACGGCAGGTCCGGCCGGGTGCGCCGCGCGAACCATCCGGCGGCGAGAGCCAGCGCGGCGGCCGGAAGCGTGTAGATCTCGGTGGTCTCCACGTCCCGCGACGACAGCAGCAGCCACCAGCCGGCCAGGGCGACCGATCCGGCCGCGACGCCGTACCCGAACCGCCCCCGCCGGGTCTCACCCGGCCGCAGCGCACGCACGGTGAGCACCAGTGCCCACAGCTTGCACACCAGCGCCGCCCAGCCGAGGCTCTCCGTGAGGAAGAGCGCCACCAGCGCGGACGCGTGCCCGACGACGAACGGCGCCCACGATTCCGCGGGCCGCCGCCCGGCGAGGACCCCTTCGAGAGCGACGACCAGCGCGGCGGCGGCGAGCACGATCAGTGCCGGCCCGGCGATGCCGAGGTCGATGAGATCAGAGATGGTGTACGCCAGAACGACCACCGAGACACTCCCGGCAAGCCACCCCGCGACCCGATCGGCCTGGACGCGCCCGGCCACCCCGACGGTCACACCGCCCGCGAGCACGAGAGCGAACGCGGCGATGGTGGCCCCGTGCTCCGCCGCGGACCCGGCCACTCCGGCTGCTCCCAGCGCCCCGAACAGAACCGCGAACACACCCCCGATCGTGTGCCGAGCCGGAGCCAGCGCGACCGCCACCAGCCCGGCCAGCCCGGTGACCAGACCGGCGATCGGCACCGCGGGCCAGGCGACCCCGGCCGCGGCGAACACGAGCGGAACGAGCACCGCCACGAACGGCACCGCCGCCCAGCCGGCCACCAACCCCGCCGAAAGCCCCGGCCGGCCGGCAGCCGCAGCCCTCGGCCCAGCGGAGCCCGGCCCAGTGGAGCCCGCAACACCCGGCTCGCCGGAAGCCCCATCCTCGCCGCCCCCGCCACCCGGCTCGCCGGGTGCGGAGTGGATGCTCGCGGAGTCCGAAGTGGTCCCCGCGGAGTGCCCGCGAGCAGGCGTACGCACGACCGCGAGCGCCCCCGACCGCACCAGCAGCCACCCGGTCGAGGATGCCGCGACCATCGCCGCGACGAGGGCGGCGACATTGGCCCAGGCGACCGGCGACTGCTGCGGCGGGATGCCCGACCAGATGTGGCGGAGGGCGGTCCACGGTTCGAGGAGGACGACGGCCAGGTCGGCCGCGGTGAGAGCGAACAGCGCCATCGCCGGCAGGGCGGCGGCCGCCCCTCCGGCCGCGGTCCGGGTGCCGGGCAGCGGCAGCAGCGACACGATGAGCAGCAGCCCACCCGCCGCGTAGAGCACCACCGGATCCGTTCCGGGTGCCGCCCACACCGGCGCGAACCCCGCCACGACGAGCGCGACGCCGAGCGCCTGGAGGCCGTACCCCGGAAGCCGCCGGGCGGCACCGTGCGCCACCAGGCAGAGCAGTCCCGCGACCAGGAGCGACACCCGTACCCGGCCGGTGACCGGGACGTCCGCGGCGAACAGCGCCAGCCACACGGTGGCCGGCACCGCGAGCAGCCCCACGGTCATCGCGCCGGCGCCCACGTCGGCCCCGCGCGGGGTTCCCCGCACCGTGAGGGCGGCACCGATTCCGAGTACGGCGATCGCCCCGGCCACGGCGGCGATGACGGTGGCGTTCCCGACCCCGACGATCACGGCGTGCACCAGACCGGCGAGTGCGACCACGACCCGGTAGGCGGCTTCCCGCGCGGTCCGTGACCGTGCCGCGAACCCCAGCGCCACCGCGCCGACGACGACCCCGGTGAACGAGGCCGCCCACCACGGCAGCCCGAAGGACGTGGGAACCAGGAACCCGACGCTCACGAGAGTGGTCAGGCCCAGGTCCGTCCAGGCCCGGCGAGGCACCATGATCGCGTACGCCACCCCGGTCACGACCGCGGCGACCATCAGATCGAGTTCCACTCGTGGAACGGCCCAGTCCGCCGGGGTCCCGAAGACCGGCCGCGCCGTCGCCACACTGAGCACGGCCCCCGCGACAGAGGCCAGCAGCACAGCGAAGGCCGGCGCCGCACCCACGAGGAGGGCACCCAGCCAGGCCCCGAGCCCGACCTCCCGGGGAACCCACCCCAGCAGCCCCGAACCCCGGTGCGCCGTTCCGGCCGAACCGCCCACGGGGCCAGCGGCCGAGGAGGTCGCGGGGGCGGTGGAAGAGGTCGCGGGGGCGGTGGAGGGGGGTGCGGGGGCGGTGGAGGAGGTCGCGGGGGCGGTGGAGGGGGGTGCGGGAGTGGCGGACGGGTCCGGGGAACCGGCCCCTGGAGAACGACCGCTCACCGGAGAGCCAGGGCCCGCGGGCGGGGGCGGCGTCGTGGCGGGCGGGGCGAGCGTGGCGAAGCCGGCCGTACTGCGGGGGAGCAGGTCGACCGCTGCCGCGACGACGAGGGCCAGCAGGGCGAGCCGGGTCGCCTGCCAGCCGGCGCCGTTGACGTCGATGTTCAGGTTCCAGGCCCAGCGGCCTCCGGCGATTCCGATGGCGACGACGAGCAGTCCGGCAGCGATCGCCCGGGCGGCCGGCCGACGGTCCAGGAGTGCCCAGGTCAGCAGGAGTGCGGGCGGCAGGACGAGGGTGGCACCGGCGACCGCGGACGCCGACGGCGTGGCGGCGGCCGCGACGTCACTGAGAGCGAGCATCGCGCCGAGAATGCCGGCGGCGAGCGCGCCCACGTACGCGAGTGGTGCCGCGAACCGGAACGACCGGAGCCGCAGGACCGCGACGTCGACGGCGGCGGTGGCGGTGAACGCGAGCGACCACCCCGTGGATTCGGCGTCTAGTGCGTTCGCGACCAGCGGGAACACCGGCTGGACCATGATCAGTGCGGCAATCCGTGGCCCGCGCAGTTTCGTGGCGTACGCGTAGGCGACGGCGATTCCCGCGGTGATCGTGAGGACCGCCGCGGCGTACCCCGAAGGGTCGTGGAGCCGCACCCACAGGAAGTCGACCGCCCACGCCGCGTAGCCGTCGAGAAGGATCATGAGCAGGCCGACGGCCGCGAGGGTCTCGCCCGCGGCGGTGAGGCCGCGCCGGACCGCGAACGGCGGCACCGCGAGGACCGCGGCGGTGGCCCCGGCGAGCAGCAGCGCCCGCCCGGTGACCCCGACCTGCGCCCAGGCGACGGCGGTGAAGACGGCGGCCGCGACGACGAGCAGGAGCCCGCCCAGCGCGAAGAGGACGTTCTGCACGGTGAGGGTGCTGAGCCTGGCTTCCGCGGGCGTGCCGGAGGGCGCGGGCGGGGCCGAGAGTGCCGGAACAGGCGCCGGCCGTCCGCGGCGGGCGGCGACCCGCGCGACGTGCTGGTTGCGGGTGGCGTGCGCGTCGTGCAGGCGCTGGGTGAGGGCCGTGACGAGTCCCCGGGCGTCGTGCAGGTTCCGGTTGAGTTCGGCGATCCGCTCGTCGAGGCGGATCACTTCGGCGGCGTCGGGGTCCGGTGCGGCGCCGCAGCCGGGGCAACCGTCGGTGAGGGAGGCGGCTGCGCCGCACCGGGGGCAGGGATACGAGGTGGTCACGGCCGTTCTCGGGGTCCTTTCACGAAGAGAAGGACAGCTTCGCGCATCGACGCAAGTCCGAGGACCCCGGCGATGAACCCGGTCCCGTCCGCACCGGTACTAGAGAACGAGAACCGCCGCACGGAGGAGAGCCACGCGTGAGCGCCGACCTGATCCTGATGGCCGACCGTATCCACACCATGTCCGGCGACCGTACCCCGACCGCGATCGCGACGACCGGCGGCGTGATCACCGCGATCGGCGACCGCGACGACGTGCGTGCCTGGCGCGGCCCGCGCACCGAAGTGATCGACCTGGGGGCGGCGACGATCACCCCCGGGCTGGTGGACGGGCACTTCCACCCGGTCATGGGTATCGGCCTCACCCGTGGCGTGGATCTGTCGTCCGTCCGTACCCTCGCCGGGTTGAAGGAAGCCTTGCGGGCCGCCGACGTGGCGCCGGGCGGATGGCTGGAGGGCTGGGGTCTCGATCCGAACGCCTTCGAGGGCGCGCCCATCACCCACGCGCCGCTGGTCGATGCCGTCGGACCCGAGGTGCCGGTGTTCCTGCTGCTCTTCGACGCGCACTCGGCGCTGGTCAGCCCGAAGGCGCTGACCATGGCCGGGATCGACGGGCCGCGCCCGTTCGCGTCCGGCGCGAGCGTGGTCTGCGACGCCGGGCGCGTCCCGACCGGGCACCTGCTGGAGCTGGAGGCCCTCGACCTGGTCCGCGCCCTGCTGCCGGACGACGCGCCGGCCGAACGCCGGGCCCGGCTGTCCGATCTGATGCGGCGGATGGCGGCGTGCGGGCTGACCGCGGCGAACGCGATGGACTTCGAAGACGATTCGCTGGACCTCTTCCGCGCCCTGGAGGACGACGGTGACCTGCCGATCCGGTGGCGGTTCGCGCCGTTCGTGATGCCCGGTGCGGGCCGTGACGGGCTGGACGCGGTCGTCGCCCAGCAGTCGCTGTCGGGCCGCCGGTGGCGGGTCGAGGGCGCCAAGTTCATGATCGACGGAACGATCGACGGCGGCACCGCCTGGCTCGACGAACCGGACACCCACGGCGAGTCGACCGCCTGCTTCTGGCCCGACCCGCGCGACTACGCCTCGGCCGCCGGATTCCTCGCCGCCCGCGGGGTCCCGCTGGTCACCCACGCGATCGGCGACGCGGGCATCCGGTTCGTCCTGGACACCTACGAGTCGCTGTCGTCGCCCGCTTCCGCTCTCCCGCACGGTGCCTCTCGTGTTCCGCACGGTGCCTCTCGTGTTCCGCACGGTGCCTCTCGTGTTCCGCACCGTGTCGAGCATCTGGAGACCATGCCGTCGGAGCTGATCGGCAGGTTCGCCGCGCTGGATGTGACGGCCAGCATGCAGCCGACCCACTGCACCGGCTACACCCGCGCCGACCACACCGACAACTGGTCGACCCGGCTCGGCAAACGTCGCGCCGACCGTGCCTTCAGGGCCCGTGACCTGCGCGACCGGGGTGCCCGCCTGGCCCTCGGCTCGGACTGGCCGATCGCACCGTTCGACCCGCGGGCGATCCTGGCCGCGGCCCGGCTACGCCGCCCGGCCGGCGAACCCGGCACCGCACCGGTCCTCCCTGAACAGGCGCTGACCGCACGAATGGCCCTGGAGGGCTACACGACCGAGGCGGCCGCGGCAGCCGGCCTGTCCGGCGAGTCCGGGCGCCTGCTGCCGGGACACCGCGCCGACCTGACGGTCTTCGGTCTCGACCCGCTGACCGCGGCCCCGGACGAGTTCGCCGGTTCCCCGGTGCTCCTGACCGTCGTCGACGGCCGGATCGCCCACCGATCCGGTTAGCCCGTCCCGCGCCCACCCGGACCGATCATTCGCCGTCCGTGTGCCGGGTCTGACGGATCCGGTCGGCCTGTTCGAGCTGCATGCTCCGGCCCAGCTCCAGAAACTCCGTGACCAGCCGCAACTCCTCCACGCTGTACCGGGTCAGCAGCCGATGCCCCGCCTCGGCGATCGGACCGTAGAGCCGGTTGATCAATTCGGCGGTCTCCGTGGTGACGGTGACCACGGCCCGCCGCCGGTCGTCGGGGTCGATGTCCCGGACCAGGTGCCCGCCCGCGACCAGTCGCTGAATGGCCGCCGTGGTGGCGGCCGGGCTGAGCCGCGCGGCCCCGGCGAGCGCTCCCGCGGTCATCGCCCCGGCTGCCCCGACCAGCCCGATGATCCGCAGGTCGGTCCGGTTGACGCCGAGCACCCCGGCGACCGCCTCGTCGACCTCGTCGGTGGCGGACCCGAAGGCCGCGGCGGCGTCGGCGGCAGCCGTGAGAGGGGCCTCCACATATTCCTTCGACACTCGAAGTAATTTACCGTACCGTCGGCAAAAAGCTTCGATCGTCGAAAGGATTTGGTCATGAGCAGGTTGCCCCGCTGGCTGCCCGCCGCCAACCGGCTGGTCCGTGCCCTCAATCGGCTCGGGCTCCGGCTGGGCACCGTCCACGTGCTCACCGTCCCGGGCCGGCGCTCTGGCAAGCCACGCCCCACCCCGGTCTCTCCGCTGACCGTCGGCGGCCACCGCTACATGGTCGCCGGTCTCCCCGGGGCCGACTGGGCGCGCAACGTCCGCGCGGCCGGGCGCGGCGAGCTCGCCCGTGGCCGGCGGCACATCCCGGTCCGGCTGGTCGAGGTGACCGATGTGGGGGAGCGCCGGGCGGTGATGCGGGCGTTTCCGGCCGAGGTGCCGGGTGGGGTGCCGTTCTTCGTCAAGCTGGGCCTGGTGACCACCGGGACAGCTGACGAATTCGAGGCCGCGGCGGAACGTGTGGCCGTCTTCGAAATCGTCACTATTCCGACCTGACGTAAAAATGGTATCTAGCCTGTGGGAATGGCTTTCTCGACGTATGGAAAATTCAAGCTGCCCGTCGTCCTCGCCGTTTCCGCGGGGCTCGGCTTCTCCTCGATCGCGGGGCTGCCCGCCCCGGCGAGCGCCTCGGCACCGGTCATCGCGGGCGTGCCCGAGCCGCCGGATCGGCAGAAACAACTGAAGAAGGCGCTCATCACGCAGAAGGACGTCCCCTCCGGTTATGTCCGACAGGACATACCCGGCCTGGGAGACATCCTGGCCGAAGTGCTCCACCAGCAGGATCCGGGTGCCGATCCGTGCGAGATGCCCGATGACGTCACGTCCCTCGCGGCGACCGGGCCGATGACCCAGTCGTCCGAGCCGGCACCGTCGGAGACGCCGCCACCGTCGGAGACGCCGGCACCGTCGGAGACGCCGGCACCGTCGGAGACGCCGGCACCGTCGGAGACGCCCGCGCCATCGGAGACCCCGACGGCGCCTCCGGCCGCCCCCGAGCCGGTCAAGGCCGGTCCGCCCGTGGCCGAGCCGGTGAAGGGCTCGCCGCCCCCGCCGCCCGCGGAGGAGCCCGCGGAGGAGCCCGCGGAGGAGCCCGCTGAGGAGCCCGCGCTTCCGCCGACCGCGGAGGTCCTCTTCTCCAACGACGAGACCGGCGCCCTCGCGCTCGAGGTGCTGACCGCCACCGGCGAGGACGCGGCCCTCGGGATGATCGATCAGGTCCAGGAACTGCTGGAGGAGTGCCCGAAGATCGAGGTCGGCACCGTGAAGGTCACGGCCCGGCCGCTGTCCTGGAACCCGCCGCTCGGCGACGAGTCGATCACCGCGGCGGTGGCGCTGGAGGCCAAGTTCATGGGCATCGAGGTGGCCGTGCGCTTCAAGCTGGCCCAGGTCGCCTACCGTGACGTGGCTCTGACGGTGGGCCTGGTCGGAGCCGACGACCCGCAGGATCGCGAGTTCAAGAAGATCACCCGTGCCGCGGTGCGCAAGCTCGTCACCACTTCCGGCATTTCCACCAGCGGATCCTGAATTAGATCCGCCGACCATTTCCGGATGGGCACCCCGTGATCGGGGTGCCCATTCAGTTGTGCCAGTCGAAGACGTAACGCTTCGCCTCCCGGTCGTATGACTCGCCGATCACGCGGGGTGGCAGGCCGAATTCCGCCTCGGCCCACCGGCACATCGCGACCGGGAGCCCGTCCGGCTGGAAGTCGCACAGGGAGTAGAGGATCTCGGACACGGTGACGGTCACCGGTCCGGGTATCGCGGGTGCGACGACGGCCAGCCCGCGGGCGAGTTCCTCCCGGTCCTCGGCGCAGTGCTGGGCGGCGGGACCCTCGAACGCCAGGCGGACCGGATGGCCGGGTGACACCACGATCGCGTCCGGGTGCTCGCCGGGGGAGACGCGCGCCGTCAGCCTGATCCAGATCCCCCAGGACGTCCGGATCAACCGGTACACGTGCGTTCCCATTCGCCCTCGGCCCTTCTGGAAGGTATCCGTACTAAAAACCCCGGTGACCTGCGGCGATGCGACCGCGACACGCGAATGTGATCGCTCTCACGTTCGCTGCGAGGATGCCCTGCACCGCGCCCTGCCGCCCGCCGGCGGCGACTCCATCGGCATCGCCCGGCGTCTCTTTTACGCCAAGATACTGCGCGGCAGTCGATCGGCCGCCGGCGAATCGAGCGGGAGGAATCCGCGTGGACGGGCGTGACGGCGGGCTGCCGGTGGATCCGGCGGGCACGGAGCAGCGCCGCCCCTCACGGGCGGACAGCCTCCGGCTGACCCGCATGCCGCAGATCCCTCGTTCCGCGCCACCTCCCGGTCCGGGTCGGCTCATCCAAGATCCGCAACCCTCGGTGGTACGGCCGGAGCCGCCCGCCCCACACCGCTGGGGCTGGATCGCCGCCGGAATCGTGGTGCTGCTCGCGGTGCCGATCGTCCTGATCGGCCTCCACCGCACCGAGGAACCGCTCCCCGCCCCCGCGGCAGCGGCCGTACCCACCGAACCGGAGGCCCCGGCCACGGCCACGTCGGCCCCGGAGCCGCCCGCGCCCGCATCACCGGGCGTCACGCCCTCCGCTTCGCCCTCGGTCACGTCGACAGCCTCGCCGTCCGCCACGTCGGCACCCTCCCCGTCCGCACCGAAACCGAGCGTGACCGGTAAGGCGAACCCGTCCGGCGCGAACCTGGCACTCCAGGGCACGGCGACCGCCTCGGCGTCCGAGGGTGACCCGTGGCTGCCCGCGAACGCCATCGACGGCGACCCGGAGAGCCGCTGGTCGAGTGGCTTCTCCGACGCCCAGTGGATCCGTGTCGACCTCGGCCGCGCCTGGCAGATCTCCGAGGTGGTCCTGGTCTGGGAGCGTGCCTACGGGACCGCCTACCGGGTGGAGACGTCACTCGACGGCAAGACCTGGAAACGCGTCTATGCGACGACCACGGGAACCGGCGGCACCGTGCGGATCAGCGAACAGGCGGTGGCCCGTTTCGTCCGGATGCACGGTACGAAGCGGGTCAGTATCTACGGTTACTCGCTGCTCGAACTGGAGATCCGCTGACCCGCGGTTCTTCTCCGTTGCGGTGGGTCTCTTCCATCGCAGCAGCGACGGGAACACGCGCAACGATCACTCTGCACATATCACCGTACGTAGTGGACTGTCGCGTCCGCGTTCTCCCCACCCTGCGTGACCATCGATCGGTACCCCCGCCGCCCCCTCCCGGAATATTTTTTCGGGCTGTCGTCACACGCACTCTGAGCTGGGGTTATGGCGCCTTCCGGAGGGGCGATTCGGGACGCAATCGGACGAGTGCGTTGAACCCCTCGGCGCCCGCCGCCCGTATGGCCCCCCAACCGACGGCATGGACGTCCAACGACGAGGAGTGATTATGAGGGCGCGCTCGTACCGACGTAACAACCCGGACAACCGGCGGAAGACGATCGGCGCGGTGGTGGTCGCTGGCGTGCTTCTGGTCAGCGGCGTGGCCGGTGTCCAGTTGGCGAACGCCAGCACCGAGCAGAAGGCCGCCCCTGACCTGATCTCGGTGGACGGTAAGCAGTTCGACATCTCCCAGTGTGCCGAACTCCAGGTCAACGACGTCATCGTGATCTGTGACGGCGAAGAGCTCGCCCCCGTCGAGGAGCAGGCCCCCGAGGAGGCCGCCGCCGACTCGACGGTGGCTCTGGAGGCGGCCTGTGACACGTTCGCCGCCGACGTGGCCGCGGCCGCGGGTCAGGGTGGAGCCGAGGACGCCGCCGAAGCCGCCGAGCAGGCCGCCGAGGACCCGGCTGCCGCGAAGGCCGAGAACCGTGCCCTCGCCAAGAAGTACACCAAGATCCTGAAGGCCGCGAAGAAGGAGAAGAAGGAGAAGGCCAAGGGCAAGGGCAAGGGCGCCGCTGAGGAGGGCGCCGCCGAGGAGCAGGGTGCCGCTGAGGAGGGCGCTGCCGACGAGCAGGGCGACGCCGAGCAGCCGGCCGACCAGGCGGCCGCGGCAGCCGCCGCCGTCACCTCCGCCCAGCAGGCGTTCCTCCAGTCCTGCCTGGCTCTGGCCGACGCCAAGGCGGTCGCCGCCGCGGGTGCCGGCGCCGGTGACGCGGGTGCCGAGGAGGGCGCTGCCGAGGAGGGTGCCGCCGAAGAGGGTGCCGCTGAGGAGCAGGGCGCTGCCGAGGAAGGTGCCGCCGAGGAAGGTGCCGCCGAGGAGCAGGGCGCCGCTGACGAGGCGGCCGGTCACACGGCGAGCACCAAGCGCCGCTGAGTAGGGAGCCGGGCGGTGAGTACCAGTGCCGCTGAGCAGGAAGCAGGCGGCGACTACTGACGCCGCTGAGTAGGAAGGGCCGGGCGGCGAGCAGAAGGCGCCGCTGACCCCAGCAGGCGTGACGGTGGTGCGGGCGACGAGGCGGCGTCCGCACCACCGTCACTTGCCGTCAGAGCGTGAGCCGTCGCTGACACATGAAATGTGCGGACGTCGGCCTTCCTGAGCGACGGCTCGCGAATTCCGCAACCATCGCGGTCGGCCCGGCGGTCGCGCCGCGGTCCGGGCCGGGGACGACGTGGCGGGGGTAGCCACGGAAGCCTGCGTGGCCGTACCGATGAAGGTCCTTGGAAGCCCTGTCCAACGGCCCTACGGTGCGCTGTGCCGCGGCGGTTGACTGCTGCTGCGGCACCGGCCGGTGCCGTGGTGGTGAGGGAACAGCAGACCGCAGATGATCCCCTGCCGTGACCGGGTTGCCGTCCGGTCACGGCACACCTCTGGCGCCCGCCCCATGCTGGCATCTAACATTTCAGTTGTGGAGAGCATCGGACGCCATCTGCTGAGGGACGCCGCCTACGGGCGGTTGCGCGGCGCGATCATCGACGGCACGCTGGCACCGGGCGCCGCGCTGCGGCCCGACGAGCTGGCCGAGCGGCTGGGCCTGTCACGCGCGCCGATCCGTGACGCGATCGCCCGCCTGACCAGCGAGGGCCTGGTCGAGACGAAGCCGCAGAGCTACACCCGGGTGACCGAGGTGGTGGCCAAGGACGTCGAGGACGCCGCGGCCGTGCTCGGTGCGATGCACGATCTCGCGGTGCGCAACGTCGCCGCCACGCTCGCCGCCGACCGGGTGGCGGCGATGCGCGAGGCGAACGCCCGGTTCGCGGCGGCCGTCGCCGAGGGCGACGTCGAGGCGGCTCTCGCCGCTGACGACGAGGTGCACGCGATTCCGCTCGCCGCTTACGGCAACGCCGCGGCTTCGGGCACGGTCGAGAGATACACCTCTCTGGTACGCCGCGCCGAACGCCTCCTTTTCACGTCCCCGCAGGCGGGCCGTTCCGTCCGTCTGCACGACGACCTGATCTCCGCACTGGCCGACAACGACGTGGCCCGGGCCATCGAGGTCAACGCCGAGATCTGGGGCCACCTTCACCCGCTGACCGAGGGGCGCTCATGAGTGTTTCCGATTTTCCCCGTCACCCGCTGCTGTTCGGCCCGTCGCCGGTGCACCGGCTCGACCGTCTGACCCGTCATCTGGGCGGCGCCGAGATCTGGGCGAAGCGGGAGGACTGCAACTCCGGTATCGCGTACGGCGGTAACAAGACCCGCAAGCTGGAGTACCTGGTGGCCGACGCGATCGCGCAGGGCGCCGACACGCTGGTGTCGATCGGTGGTGTGCAGTCCAACCACACCCGCCAGGTCGCCGCGGTCGCCGCCGCGACCGGCCTCAAGTGCGTGCTCGTGCAGGAGAGCTGGGTGGACTGGCCGGACAGCGTCTACGACAAGGTCGGCAACATCCTGATCAGCCGGCTCGCCGGCGCGGACGTGCGGCTGGTGAAGGCTGGTTTCGGCATCGGTTTCAAGGAGAGCTGGGAGGCGGCTCTCGCCGACGTCGTCGCCTCCGGCGGCACGCCCTACGCGATTCCGGCGGGCGCGTCCGATCACCGTCTCGGCGGGCTGGGGTTCGCCAATTGGGCGTACGAGGTGATCGCGCAGGAGGAGCAGCTCGGGGTCTTCTTCGACACCGTCATCGTGTGTTCGGTGACCGGCAGCACCCAGGCCGGCATGATCGCCGGGTTCGCGGCGGCGGGTGGACGCCCGCGCCGGGTGATCGGGATCGACGGTTCGGCGAAACCGGCCGAGACCCACGCGCAGGTGGCCCGGATCGCCCGGAGCACGGCGGCGCTGATCGGGGCGCGGGAGCTGACCGACGACGAGATCATCCTGGACGAGCGGTACCACGCCGGTGTCTACGGCATCCCGGACGAGACGACGCTCGACGCGATGCGGCTGGCCGCCCGGACCGAGGGCATGGTCACCGACCCGGTCTACGAGGGCAAGTCGATGGCCGGCCTGATCGACATGGTGCAGCGCGGTGAGATCAGCCGGGAGTCGAAGGTGCTCTATGCGCACCTGGGCGGGCAGCCGGCGCTGAACGGGTACTCCGCACTGTTCTCCTGAGCACGCACCCGTGCACCCACGGCCCCGTCCCGGAGGACCCCGTCCTCCGCGCCGGGGCCCTCCGGCGGTGGCCGGCGGACTATGTTTGCGGGATGCCGGTTCGTCATGCGGTGCCCGGGGATGCGGTCGCTCTCGCTACGGTGCATGTCCGCACCTGGCAGGCGGCCTATGCCGGCCTGATTCCGCAGGACTATCTGGACTCGCTCGACCCGGCGCAACGCGAACCGGGGTGGCGGCAGTGGCTGGACCGGATCCGCCCGCCCGCCGCCATCCTGGTCTGGGCCGGGGACGGGGCGGCGCCGGCCGGGTTCGTGACCGTCCTGCCGAGCCGTGACCCCGGCGTGGACGTCTCGGTGACGGGGGAGATCGCCGCGATGTACCTGCTGCCGCGGCATCAGGGCACGGGCGCCGGGCGTGAGCTGATGGCGGCGGCCGTCGATCATCTGGTGGCGGCCGGGTTCCGGCGGGCGACACTGTGGGTGCTGGGGACGAATGTCCGGGCCCGCCGGTTCTACGAGGCGGCGGGCTGGCTGCCCGACGGCGCGTCGAAGGTGGACGAGTCCTGGGGTTTCCCGCTGGACGAGGTGCGTTACCAGCGGGCGCTCGTCTGATCAGGGCTTACGGCCGACCGCTCCGTAGATCGCGACCTGCTCCGCCGGCGGTCGCTGGTGGGCCGGCACCTCCGGCAGCCACTCGGAGACCGGGACGATGCCGGGGCCGATCAGGCCGAGCCCGGTGAAGAACTCGGCGAACTCGGCACGGGTGCGCGGGTGTGCGTCGGACCGGCCCTGGGCGATCATCTGCCGGGCGACCGCCGCCGTCTCCGGGCTGCTGTAGTCGAGGGTGAAGCTGGACGCGGCCAGGTAGCTGCCGGACGGCAGGGCGGCGAGCAGCTCGCGGACGACGTCGCGGGCCTGCGCGTGGTCCGGGATGAAGTGCAGCACCGCGATCAGGACCAGCCCGACCGGCCGCTCCAGATCGAGGATCTCCTTGAGCTGCCGGTGGCCGAGGATCGTCCGCGGGTCGCGCAGGTCGGCCTCGAGGTAACGGGTGGCGCCTTCGGGGCTGCTGGTGAGCAGGGCGCGGGCGTGCGCGCCGACCATCGGATCGTTGTCGACGTAGACGACCCGGCTGTGCGGGACCCGGCGCTGAGCGACCTCGTGGGTGTTGTCGGCGGTGGGCAGGCCGGTGCCGACGTCGAGGAACTGGTCGACCCGCGCCTCCTCGGCCAGGAACCGCACCGCGCGCTGCAGGAACGAGCGGTTCTCCCGGGCCGAGAGCCGGACGGTGGGGTGGGCCCGCTCGATCATGTCGCCGGACTCGCGGTCGGCCGCGAAGTGGTCCTTGCCGCCCAGCCAGTAGTTGTAGCGGCGAGCAGGATGCGCCGTCGACGTGTCCAGCCCGGCCGGCACCGTCTCGTCCACCACAGGTGCCCCCTGATCCGTGTCGATGTCCCGCGACTTTACCGTAGATCCACTTTGGAGCGGAGGTTTCTTTCTCGTTGCGGGCTGATGACTTCCGGCCTAGTGTGCCGGTATCCCCTTTATTCGACAGTCATCGATTCCCACGATCGAGTGTCGAAGCGCTTCGACATCCCCAGGGAGTATCCGTGCGCAGACTCCGTCTCACCCTGTCCGTGCTGCTCGCCGCCGTCATGCTGCTGCTCGGGCAGGCCCCCGCCCAGGCCGCCGTGTGGTGGTCGTCCGACCAGTGGGGCAACTGGACCAGTGGTGGCTACACGCTCTACAACAACATCTGGGGCAGCGGTGCCGGGCCGCAGACCATCTGGGCCAACTCGGCCAGCAACTGGGGGGTCTGGGCCAACCACCCCAACACCGGCGGCATCAAGTCCTACCCCAACGCCAGCCGCAGTGTCGGCATCAGGCTCAGCTCGCTGCGCAGCGCCACCAGCAGCTTCAACGTGACCGTGCCGACCAGCGGGGCCTACACCACCGCCTATGACATCTGGGCCAACGGTACGACGTACGAGATCATGCTCTGGATGAACAAGACCGGGGCGGTCGGGCCGCTCGGGTCGTTCCAGACCGCGGTCACGGTCGGTGGTCACAGCTGGAACGTGTACTCCGGTTCGAACGGTGCCAACCAGGTGTTCTCGTTCGTCCGCACCAGCAACACCAACGCCGGCACCGTCGACATCCGCGCGGTGATGAACTGGATCCGGGCCCGTGGCTGGTTCGGCGACGTCACGCTCAGCACGATCCAGTTCGGCTACGAGATCACCTCGGCGAGCGGTGGCAAGGACTTCGTCACCAACAGCTATTCGGCCTCCGCTAGCTGACGCACAGTTCGTCCATAGCCTCCGGTGTTTGCATGGTGGCGTAACACCCACCGAGCGGCATATCGGAGGAAAAGTGAGCTCACAGCACCACCCGACCTATCAGGGGCGTCCACTCCCCAACCCGGACGAAGAGGTCTTCGACCAGGGCCTCGGTTTCGACCTGGGCACGTTGATGGGCAGGCGGCAGATCCTGCGAGCGTTCGGCATCGGCGCGGCGTCGCTGGGCCTGGCCGCCTGCACCTCCCCGTCCTCGTCATCGTCGGCCACCTCGACGACCTCCTCCGCGGCCACCGTCTCGTCGGACGAGATTCCCGACGAGACGGCCGGTCCGTACCCCGGCGACGGTTCCAACGGTCCTGACGTGCTCGAACAGAGCGGCATCGTGCGCAGTGACATCCGGACCAGCTTCGGCGACGCCGGCGGCACCGCCGAGGGTGTGCCGATGACCCTCGAACTCACCATCAAGGACCTCGCCAACGGCGGGGCCGCGTTCGCCGGGGTGGCCGTCTACGTCTGGCACTGCGACCGGGCCGGTCTCTACTCGATGTACTCCGAGGGGGTCACCGAGGAAAACTACCTGCGGGGCGTCCAGATCGCCGACTCGGCCGGCAAGGTGACGTTCACCAGCATCTTCCCGGCCTGCTACACCGGTCGCTGGCCGCACATCCACTTCGAGGTCTACCCCGACGAGGCCAGCATCACCGACTCGACGAAGGCCATCGCCACCTCGCAGGTCGCGATCCCGAAGGAGTACTGCGACACCGTCTACCAGGAGAAGGGCTACGAGTCGTCGGTCACCAACCTGGCCCAGCTGACGCTGGCGACGGACAACGTCTTCGGCGACGACGCCGGCGTCAAGCAGCTGGCGACCGTGACCGGTGACGTGAGCGGCGGCTATGCGGTGGCGCTCAGCGTGGGCGTGGACACCGGGACCACCCCGGGTGCCGGGGCTGCCCCGCCCGGTGGCGGTCAGGGCCAGCCGGGCGGGACTCCGCCCAGTGGCGCCCCCGGCGGCGGTGGCCCGGGTGGAGGCGGTCCGGGTGGCACTCCGCCGTCGGGCCCGCCGCCCGCCTGATCACTCCACGGCCCGGGGCTGCTGCCCCGGGCCGTCGGCCGGTCCGGTGAACCCGGCCAGCCAGTCCCGCCCGGCGCGGACGAAGTCGCGGCTGACCGCGGTCTTCGGCGCCCAGGCCTCGAAGCCGTGCGGCGCGCCCGGGACGACCTCGAAGGTGACCGGCACTCCGGCGGCCCGGAGCCGCTCCGCGTAGTCGAGGTCCTCGTCGTGGAACAGGTCCACGTCACCGACGCCGATCCAGGCCGGCGGCAGGCCCGTCAGGTCGGTACGCCGTGCCGGAACCGCATGCCCCGGAGTCTGCTCGCCGCCCGGCTCGGCCCGCAGGTAGGCGCTCCACCCGTACCTGTTGTGCCGGTTGTTCCAGACGCGGTGCCCGATCTCGTCCAGTTCACGGCGGGCCGCCGTGCGGTCGTCGAGCATCGGGCAGAACAGCCACTGCGCGACCGGCTCGACAGCGCCCTCGTCGTGCAGCCGCTGGGCCAGTGCCGCGGCCAGTCCGCCCCCGGCGCTCTGCCCGCCGATGATCACCCGTCCCGGGTCGACGTCCAGGTGGGCGGCGTTGCGCAGCAGCCAGGTCCAGGCGGTGTGGCAGTCGTCGAGCGGTGTCGGGTACGGGAACTCGGGCGCCAGCCGGTAGTCGGCCGCGACCACGACGATCCCCAGCTCGGCCGCGGTGCCGCCGCACATCCGGTCGTCCATCCGCGCCGCGCCCGTGACGAGCCCGCCGCCGTGGATCCAGAGCAGCGCGGCCCGCGACCGGACCAGCTCCGGCCGGTGCACCCGGACGCCCGGCATCCCGGGGATGGCCTGCTCGATCGTCACGCCCGGGACGCCGCCCGACCTGATCAGGGGCAGGGCGAGCCGGCTCAGGCGCCGGAACCACTCCGACTCGATCGGCATGGCCGGGAAGCGCCGCACCGGCCCGCGCAGCTCCGGGGTGATCCGTGACAGCTCCATGTCAGAGGACCTTGGTGCCGTACATCTCGCCGAGCGGGTCGGCGATCAGCTCGATCCGGGCGCCGTCGGGGTCGGTGAAGTAGACGGAGACGTCGCTGTGGACGGCGTGGTCGACCGACGCCGCGGTGAGGCGCTCGACGATCTCGGCCCAGCGGCCCGGCTCCACCGAGATGGCCAGGTGGTGCAGGCCTCCGAGGACCTCGGCGTACGGGCCCAGGTCCAGCCCGGGCAGGTCGAAGAAGGCGAGCAGGTTGCCGTTGCCGATGTCGAAGAAGAAGTGCGACGAGCCGGGGTAGTCGCGGTTCTCGATCAGCTCGGTGAGTGGGAAGCCGAGCAGGTCCTGGTAGAAGCGCACGGTCGTCTCGACGTCGCTGCTGATCAGGGCGGTGTGGTGCAGGCCCCGGGCGGTGGAGGCCGGGCGCTCGGCGGGCGGGCGCAGGTGTTCCTCGCGGATCCTCCTGCGTGTGGCCTCGAGCGCGGCGAGGTCGGTACGAGTGTCACCCATCCCTGGATCTTGCCTCGTCGGGGCCGGGCCGCTCCGGGCAACGTCGGACTTGGACGGCACGTGGCAATAACGACCCCCGCATCGGGTTCCGGAAATCGTTCGGAACCTTGACAGAAGATAAACGTCGATGGATGAATGTGTTCGACCCTGTGAGATACCGTTCGATCTTGCAGGGCGGTGTGACCGTTCCCCTGAGGAGTCCGATGCGCCGATTCGTCGCCCGTACCTGCGTTGTTCTCGCCGTGGCCGCCACCGGCCTGGCCGGTGTCGCCGCACCCGCGGTGGCCGTCGTTCCGAAGACGCCCCCGCTCACCACCCCCTGGACCAGCCAGGTCTCCACCACCAACCCTCTTCCGGACTACCCGCGGCCGCAGATGACCCGGCCGGACTGGCAGTCACTGAACGGTGAATGGCAGTTCCTCAATCCGGCGACCGACTCCGCCGGCAACGTCAACCGCAACGCGGCCCCGCCGATCGGGCAGACCCTGCCGGAACGGATCCTGGTGCCCTATCCGGTCGAGTCGGCACTGTCCGGGATCATGCGCAACGACAACCGTGACCTGATGTTCTACCGGCGCACCTTCACCGTGCCGGCGGGCTGGGCCGGCCGCCGCGTCCAACTGCACTTCGGCGCGGTCGACTACGAGGCCACCGTCTGGATCAACGGCGTGCAGGTGACCACCCACAAGGGCGGTTACGACCGGTTCGAGGTGGACGTCACGCCGCAGCTCAACGGCGGGACCAACGAGATCGTCGTCCGCGTCTACGACCCCACCGACGGGCGCGGCGAGGAGCAGCCGTCCGGCAAACAGGTCAACAACCCGAGCGGCATCTTCTACACGCCGACGTCCGGCATCTGGCAGACCGTCTGGCTGGAGCCGACGGCGACGTCGTCGATCTACTCGGTCGACATCTATCCGAACATCACGGCCAACACGGCCCGGGTGCGTGTCTTCACCCGGGGGAACGTCAGCGGGCACAGTGTCCTCGCCGAGGCGCTCAACGGCTCCACGGTCGTCGGCAGTGCCACCGGCGGGTTCACCGAGTTCACCGTGCCGGTGCCGAACGCGCGCCGCTGGTCGCCGGACGACCCGTTCCTCTACGACCTGCGCGTCTCGCTGCGGAACGCGAGCGGTGCCACCGTCGACCAGGTGGTGAACTATTTCGGTATGCGTGAGGTCGGCACCAAGCTGGTCAACGGGGTGCTGCGGCCGACGCTGAACGGCGAGTTCGTCTTCCAGGCCGGCACTCTCGATCAGGGCTTCTGGCCGGACGGGCTGTACACCGCCCCCACCGACGCGGCGCTCGCCTTCGACATCCAGAAGCACAAGGACCTGGGCTTCAACATGGTGCGCAAGCACATCAAGGTGGAGCCGGCCCGTTGGTACTACCACGCCGATCGCCTCGGGCTGCTCGTCTGGCAGGACATCCCGTCCGGCGGCGACGACACCAAGTCGGCCGCGCAGATCGCCCAGTTCGAGACCGAGGCCCGGGAGATCGTCGACGAGCACCGGTTCTCGCCGGCGGTCATCACCTATGTGCCGTTCAACGAGGGCTGGGGAGAGTGGAACCTGGCCGAGACCCAGCGGGTCACCCGGGACCTGGAGAACTACGACCCGACGCGTCTGATGAACGCGCACTCCGGCTTCAACTGCTGTGCGTCGAAGGGTGACCCGGGCACCGGGGACATGATCGACTGGCACGTCTACACCGGGCCGGACGCGCCGCTGCCGTCGTCGGCCCGGGTGTCGATCCTCGGTGAGTTCGGCGGGCTCGGCCTGCGGACGCCGGGCCATGAGTACAGCCCGAACGGGCAGTTCTTCGCCTACGAGCAGATGTCGAGCAATGCGCAGCTCAACGACCGGTTCACCGGGATGATCCGGGACTCGGAACGGCTGATGACGAGCAAGGGCCTCTCCGGGTTCGTCTACACCGAGATCACCGACGTCGAGGGCGAGTACAACGGGCTGTTCACCTACGACCGGCAGATCCAGAAGGTGGACACCGGCCAGGTGCGGGCCGCGATGACGAGCCTGATCCGGGCGTCCCGGAACCAGAACGCGACGGTGCCGCTGGCCCTCGGCCACGTGCGGTCGTTCCAGGTGACCACGGCCGGGTACACCGATCGGCACCTGCGTCATGCGAACTCGGTGGCCCGGACCGATGTGATCAGTGGGGACGGTGCTCGGCAGGACGCGTCCTTCCGTACCGTCGCCGGGTTGTCCGATCCTCGCTGCTACTCCTTCGAGTCGGTCAACTTCCCGGGCCGCTACCTGCGGCACGCGAACAGCCTGGTGCGTATCGACGCCGACACGGGCGGGTCGTTCGCGGCCGACGCCACGTGGTGCTCCCGGCCGGGCCTGGCGGCCGGCGGGGTCTCCTTCGAGGCGGCGGGCCAGCCGGGGCGGTACCTGCGGCACGCCAGTGACCAGGTCCGCATCGACCCGGACACCGGTGGTTCGTTCGCCGCCGACGCCACCTGGAACGTGTCGAGCCCGGCGCTGTGGCGCAGCTCGGTGCTCCTCCCGTTCGACGTGCGGCGGTCGCTGCAGGTCACCACGTGGGGTTACACCGACCGGTACCTGCGGCACGCCGACAGTCTCGGCTGGACCGAGGCGGTCACCGCGGGCAGTGGCGCGCTGCTCAAGGCCGACGCCACGTTCACGCTCCGCCGGGGTCTCGCCGACTCGTCCTGCTACACGTTCGAGTCGGTGAACGTTCCCGGGCAGTACCTGCGGCACGCGGCCAGCCGGATCCGGCTGGCCGGCAACGACGGGTCGGCGCTGTTCGCGGCCGACGCCACGTTCTGTGCCCGGCCGGGGCTCGGCGGGACCGGGGTGACCTTCGAGTCGATCAACTTCCCGGGCCGGTACCTGCGGCACTTCGACGCCCAGGCGTGGATCGCCTCGGGCACCGGATCCGGGTTCGACCGGCCGCTGACCCTCAGCGCCGACAGCAGCTGGAACGTCGCCGGCGCCTGGGCCCCGTAGCCGGTACTCGTCCCCCACACGGCCGCCCGCGTCTCCCGCGCGGGCGGCCGTCCGGCGTCACGGACCGCCTCGCCCCGGCGGTCGCGTCGCGGTCCGGACGGGCCGCCGGCGTCGCGGGGTAGGGAACGGGGCCGGATCGTTGCGGTCGGGGACGTGTGGCCGTACCCGAACAAGAGTCTTTTCGGACTGGTCCCACGGAGGTGTCGAAGCGGTAAAATGGTCGACCATGGGAGCGCTCCCAAACTGCTTCCATGTCGGCCGGCGACCCGCCGGGCGGCTCCGACGGCGACGGGGGAGGACCCTTTGCGCTACGGGCATTTCGACGATGAGCAGCGCGAGTACGTCATCGAGCGACCGGACACACCGCTGCCGTGGATCAATTACCTCGGCACGGACGCCTACTTCGGCATCGTGTCCAACACCGCGGGTGGCTACTCGTTCTACCGTGACGCCCGTCTGCGGCGGCTGACCCGTTACCGCTACAACAACGCGCCGCTCGATGTGGGCGGCCGCTACGTCTATGTGCGCGACGACGTCAGCGGCGACTTCTGGTCGCCCTCCTGGCAACCGACGCCGGAGCGCGAGCTGGACGACTACGAGTGCCGGCACGGGTTGTCGTATACGAAGATCGGCTCGTCCCGCCGCGGCATCCGCGCCGAGACGCTGTACTTCGCGCCGCTCGGGGAGACGCTGGAGGTCTGGCGGGTCCGGGTCACCAATGAGCGGGCCGACGACGCCGAGGTGTCGCTGTTCTCCTCGGTCGAGTTCTGCCTGTGGGACGCGCAGGACGACGCCACGAACTATCAGCGCAACTTCAACACCGGCCAGGTCGAGGTCGTCGACGGGGTGATCTACCACAAGACGGAGTACCGCGAGCGCCGCGACCACTTCGCCTATTTCGCCTGCTCGGAGCCGCTCGCCGGGTTCGACACGCAGCGCGAGGCGTTCCTCGGCGCGTACCGGGGCTGGGATCGTCCGGCCGTCGTGGAGAGCGGTCTCTCGAAGGACTCGATCGCCCACGGCTGGCAGCCGATCGGCAGTCACCACGTGACACTGCGGCTCGCGGCCGGTGAGACGCGCGAGGTCGTCTTCGTCCTCGGCTACGCCGAGAATCCGAAGGACGACAAGTTCGATCCGCCGGGATCGCAGACCATCAACAAGACCCGGGTGTCGCCGGTCATCTCCCGGTGGCTGCAGTCCGAGACCGTCGAGCAGGGGTACGCCGACCTGCGCGCCTATTGGGACAAGTTGCTGGCCGGCCTGAACGTGACCACGCCGGACGGCGACACGAACCGCATGGTCAACGTGTGGAACGCCTACCAGTGCATGGCCACCTTCAACCTCAGCCGGTCGACGTCGTTCTACGAGTCGGGCATCGGCCGCGGCATGGGCTTCCGCGACTCCAATCAGGACCTGCTCGGGTTCGTGCACATGATCCCGGAGCGGGCCCGGGAGCGGATCCTGGACATCGCCGCCACGCAGAAGGAGGACGGCGGTGCCTACCACCAGTACCAGCCGCTGACCAAGCGCGGCAACAACGACATCGGCGACGGCTTCAACGACGACCCGCTGTGGCTGATCCTGGGTGTCGCGGCGTACCTGAAGGAGACCGGCGACCACACGTTCCTCGACGAGCCGGTGCCGTTCGACAACGTGCCGGGCAGTGAGGTCCCGCTCTACGAGCACCTGCGCCGGTCGCTGAAATACACCCTGGACCGGCTCGGCCCGCACGGCCTGCCGCTGATCGGCCGCGCCGACTGGAACGACTGCCTCAACCTGAACTGCTTCTCCGACACCCCGGGCGAGCCGTTCCAGACCACCGAGAACGCGTCCGGCGGGGTCGCCGAGTCGGTGTTCATCGCCGGGCTGTTCGTGCTGGCCGCCAAGGAGCTCGCGGTGATCGCCGGGCTGCGCGGTCAGGACGGCGAGGAGGTCGTCTACCGGGCGGCGGCCGAGAAGATGGCCGGCACGATCACCGAGCACGGGTGGGACGGCGCCTGGTTCCGGCGGGCGTACGACTTCCACGGCACCGTGATCGGCTCGGGCGAGAACGACGAGGGCCAGATCTTCATCGAGCCGCAGGGCATGTGCGTGCTCGGCGGTGTCGGCCTGGAGGACGGCCTGGCCGTGAAGGCGCTGGACAGCGTGGCCGACCGGCTCGCCACCCCGCACGGGATCGTGCTCCAGCAGCCGGCGTACTCCAGTTACCGCATCGAACTGGGTGAGATCTCGTCGTACCCGCCCGGGTACAAGGAGAACGCCGGCATCTTCTGCCACACCAACCCGTGGATCATGATCGCCGAGGCGATGGTGGGCCGCGGGGACCGGGCCTTCGACTACTACCGGCGGATCAACCCGTCGGCCCGCGAGGAGATCAGCGAGACACATCGCTGCGAGCCGTACGTCTACGCCCAGATGATCGCCGGCCGTGACGCACCCACCCACGGCGAGGCGAAGAACTCGTGGCTGACCGGCACCGCGGCGTGGAATTTCGTGGCGATCTCGCAGTGGATCCTGGGCATCCGGCCGGACTTCGGCGGCCTGCGCATCGACCCGGTGCTGCCGGCCGGCTGGCCCGGTTTCACCGCGACCCGCGGGTTCCGCGGCGCCACCTACGAGATCAGCGTGACCGGCAGCGGCCGGGTCACCCACCTGCTCGTCGATGGTGTCCGGGTCGAGGGCAACCTGATCCCGCCGGCCGAGCCGGGCGCGGTGGTCCGGGTGGAGGCGGTCCTGGGCTGATTCCACACGTCGGGTGACCGTTACCTTCGTGGCGGTCAAACGGCGTGTCGCGAGCCGGATGCGCACCGTACCGTGTGGAGGGTCGGACAGTGCCGTCGGCGGGTATGGAGGGGCACCCGGCTCGCGGAGGATCTCAGTGAACGAGTGGACCAGATATGGCGCGAACAGCCCGATCCCAGCCCGGTTGCGCAGCCGCCGCCGGCCGGTGATCTGGCTGTTCGTCGGCGTGATGCTGATGGTGGGTGCCATCCGGCTGATCGGTGAGCACAAGCCCGGGGCCGCCGGTGTCCTCGGATTCGCGGGCGGGGTGACGATCCTGGTCCAGACCGGCAAGCTGATCTCCCGGACCAGGACGCTGCGCGGCCGCCCGCGCCTGGCCGCCCGTCGCGGGTGGACCTACCGTGCGGAGGACGCCGCACTGCCCGCATCGACCCGGCTCGAACAGTTCCTGCGCGACGCGCCGCCCGCGTTCGCCGTCGTCTCCGGCACCGAGAACGGCGTGGAGTTCGTCGTCTTCGACCAGACCCGCGACATCGGCGGCCACGACACGTTCTACCTGGCCAGGCTGCCCCGGCCGCTGCCGGTCGGCCGGGTGTCGATCGCCGGTGGGCAGCTGATCGGCGGTGACATCGGCACGCCCGAGGTGGCCGCCCTGTTCACCCACGAGGTGCTGCGCCGGGTCGAGGAGGCCCTGCCCGGCTGCGGTTACGTCGTGACCGGCGAGTGGGTCAACACCCCGGTCACCGCCCTGCTGAGCCCGCGCCCGCGCGAGATCGAGCAGCGGATCGACGCGATGACCCTGGTCGCCGCCATCCTCTCGGACGCCGCCGACGAGCTCACGTCAGCGGGCTGACCCGGATCTCTGTCGCTATTCCTATCTTGCCTATAGGCTTTAGGGATGCCTCTCGCTGCTCGCTACGGCGATCCCGACGCCGCCGCCCCCCTCACCAATGACGTGCTCGCCGTACAGTTCGCGCACCGTTCGGTCCGCCGCTTCGGTCCCCGCGACGTCACCCCCGACGAACTGACCACGCTGATCGCGGCCGCCCAGTCGGCACCCACCTCATCGAACCTGCAGCCGTGGAGCGTCATCGCGGTCCGCGACCAGGAACGCCGCAGACGCCTCGCCGCCCTCGCCGGTGGCCAGGCCTTCATCGCGCAGGCGCCGCTCTTCCTGGTCTGGATAGCCGACCTGGGGCGGGCCCACCGCCTGGCCGCCCGTTCCGGCACCACGGTCGAGGCCACCGACTACCTGGAAACCACGCTGATCGGTTTCATCGACACCGCCCTGGCCGCCCAGAACGCCGTGGTGGCAGCCCGCTCCCTGGGCCTCGGCTCGGTCTTCGTCGGCGCCATCCGCAACCACCCCGAACAGGTGGCCGCCGAACTGAACCTGCCACCCCACGCGGTAGCGGCCTTCGGCCTGGCCGTCGGCGAACCCGACCCCTCCGAGCCGGCCGGCGTCAAACCCCGTCTGCCCCAGGCGGCGGTGCTGCATCAGGAGACCTACGACGCGGTCACCGCCGACGAACACATCGAGGTGTACGACGAGCGCCTGACCACCTACAACACCCACTACGGCCTCCCGGGGGCATGGACCGACCGAGTCCTGTCCCGCCTCCGCGGCCCCGATTCCCTGGCGGGCCGCCACGTGCTCCGATCCGTCCTGGAACGCCTGGGCCTCCCCTCCCGCTAGAAGCCTCCGAGGTCCGCGGTCGAGGTGAGTTCGCGAGCCGTCGCTCAGGCACCCCTGGAGCGGCCGATGGGGTGTCTCAGCGACGGCTCGGGATCCCGATCCCGGCCGGTGAGGTTTCCTACCGGAGGTAAACCTCAAGAGCGGAAGGGCCTCGTCGAAGAGCACCGGTATGCGCCGGCTGGGAGAAGTCCTGAACGGCCGGGGCGACAGGAGACCCCGGCCGGTGGCGGGGCGCGCCGGGCGTACCGTGTCGGCGGTCTTCGGGATCGTGGCCGTGGCTTTCGCGTTCGGATACCTGTTCGGCGGGGCCCAGATGCGGACCGGTCTGATGCTGCTCTCCGGCATGATCGCCGCCGTGGCGATCGCGGCCGGCCTGCGCCTGTACCGGGTCGCCGACCAGCGTCCCTGGATACTGGTGATCATCGCGCTGCTGATGCTGACCGTGGCGAACGCGGCATGGTTCCGGGCCGCGCTGGACGGGGTCGCGAAGCCGCCGGATCTGCTGGTCGTTCCGCCGCAGCTCGGGGGGTACGTGTTCCTGCTGGCCGCGAGCCTGATGATCGTGTTGAAGCACGCGCCCCGAGATGCGAGCGGCACGATCGACGCCGCGGTGTGGGGGATCTCGCTGGCCGCGCCGTTGTGGGAGTTCGCGTTCCGGCCGCAGATGCTGCGCATGGGGGTGGGCACGGCGGGGTTGTTCCTCGTGCTGACACAGTTGCTGGTGCTGCTCGGTATCTGCGGCGCCCTGCTGCGGGTGGCCCGGACCAGTGAGTCCGGCCGGTCCTGCCTGAACTACCTGTTCGGGTCGTTGGGCTGCACGATCCTGGGCATCGCGGTGGTCAACATGGGGCCGGTGTCGGGGGAGAACGCGTCGTTGCCGGCACTGTTCTTCGCCGTCGGCTATCTGTCGCTGGGCGCGGCCGGCCTGCATCCGAGTGTGAAGCAGCTCAGTGAGCCGGCTGCCAATCTGGCCCCGCCGACCCTGAAGCTTCAGCTCGGTGCGCTCGGCACGGCGCTTCTCCTGATCCCGGTGTGCGGCGCTGTGGGGCTGCTGATCGGGCAGCCGGCCGACGGTCTGCTGCTGACCATCGCGCCGCTGCTGAGCATCCCGCTCGTGCTGGTCCGGATCAGCCGGCTCAAGCATGCCCTGGTCTATCAGGCCACCCATGACGAGTTGACCGGCCTGGTCAACCGCCGGCAGCTGTTCACCGAGATGCACAAGGCGATCGCCGCGCACGCCGGTGGCGCGCCCGGTGACCTGGCGCTGATCTACTGCGACCTGAACGGCTTCAAGCCGGTGAACGACGAGTACGGCCACGAGGCCGGCGACGCGATCCTGCGGGCCACCGCCGTCCGGATCACCGGCGCGGCCCGTTCCGGGGACGTGGTGGCCCGCATCGGTGGCGACGAGTTCCTGATCTTCTGTGCGGAGGCGGACGACGTGACGGCGCGGGCGCTCAGTGACCGCATCGCCCGGTCGATCGCCGTGCCGGTGCGGTGGGGCGGCCATGACCTGATGGTCACGGCCGCCGTCGGCACCGTCACGTGGACCGATCGCCGTATCGTCGCCCCGGACGAGCTGCTCGCCGCGGCCGACGCCCGGATGTACGCCGACAAGCGCGACTCAGCGCAGGGCCGGCAGCACCTTCGCACCGAACGTGTCGATGAAAGCCGTGAGGTCCTGCCCGACGTGGTGCAGGTAGATCCGGTCGAAGCCGAGAGCGGCATAGCCTCGTAGCCACTCGACGTGGCGCTCGGTGTCGGCGGAGATGTTCACGACCGCCGCCACCTGCTCGGTCGTGACGTTCTCCGACACCACGTCGAACTCCTCGGCGGTCGCGAGGTCCCAGCAGACCGGCGGGACGAAGATGTTGCCGCGCCACTGGTCGTGGGCGATCGCCGCGGCCTCCTCGTCGGAGCCGGCCCAGCTCAGGTGCACCTGGAGGCAGATCGGGCCGCGGCCGCCGGCGTTCCGGTAGGCGGCGATCATGGCGCGCAGGTGTTCCTCGGGGGCGTTGACGGTGACCAGCCCGTCGGCCCACTCGGCACACCAGGCGGCGGTGGCCGTGCTGATCGCGGCGCCGATCAGCGGCGGGGTGACCTCGGGCCGGGTCCACAGCCGGGCCCGGTCGACGGTGATCAACCCGTCGCGGGACACCTCCTGCCCGTCGAGCAGGTCACGGATGACGTCGACGGACTCGCGCAGGCGGGCGTTGCGGACCTCCTTACGCGGCCATTTGTCTCCGGTGATGTGCTCGTTGCTGAACTCGCCGGAGCCCAGCGCCGCCCAGAACCGGCCCGGGAACATGCTGCCCAGGGTGCCGATCGCCTGCGCGATGATCGCGGGGTGGTACCGCTGGCCGGGCGCGTTGACCACCCCGAACGACAGGTTCGTGGCCTGCAGCGCGGCGCCCAGCCAGGACCAGGCGAAACCCGACTGGCCCTGGCGGGCGCTCCACGGCGAGAAATGGTCGGAGCACATCGCGGCGTCGAACCCGGCGCGCTCGGCCGCGATCATCGCGTCCAGGAGCGCGCCGGGTGGGATCTGCTCGTGTGAGGCGTGGATGCCGAACTCGGTCATGACGTCGCTACATACCCATTACTCCGGGGCGACGACCAGGATTCCGAGGCACATCTCGTCGCTGGTGCCCTCGCCCCACACCACATACCTCGCGGGGAGTTTCTGCAACTGCGGCAGCTGCTTGCGCAGTGTCGCGTCGTGAGTGCAGGTCACCCGGACGTTGTCGCCCTTGGCGATCTTGATGGGCTTGGCCAGCGGGACGAGCGCCTGGTTGTCGAAGTTGTACTCCGGGACGTCCAGCAGGGTCTGCGCCTTGGCCGTCCCCGGGTTGAGCTCGACCTTGATCGCCCGGCCCAGCAGGTGCATGTGCCCGGCGGCCATGTAGACCGTGCCGCCCTGCTCGATCGGCTGGTCACAGCTCTGCGTGTCGCCGGCTTTCGGCGCGGCCCCGCGGTTGCACCACTGGTTGAGCTGCTTGACCTGCTCCGCCGAGTCGGCGCCGAACCGGGTGCCGACGTCGGCGACAGCGGTCTCCCGGTCGCAGAGCGCGCCGCTCTCACCCGGCGCGCAGGGCAGCTCGATCGGGGCCATCACGAGCCCGGTCTCCAGCGGCTTGAGCCCGGCCGACGAGGAGATGCGCATCTGCATGCCGGACGCGTCGGACCCGGGGGCGCCGTCGCCCGCGCCGAGCAGGTTGTAATGCACCTGCATGACGAGCTTGCTGCCGGGCGGCATGGTGAACCCGAACCCGGACGGCATCAGGGTCTCGCCGGCGCCCGGCGCCCAGTGCGCCACCCAGGCGGTCTGCCCCTCCACGCCGGCGTCACCGAAACACGTCCAGCCCTCACCGGGGGCCGCGGCGTCCACCTGCTCGGCCGATGTCGCCTGCTCGGGACTGAGCCGGTAGAAGATCGCGTGGTGCACGATCGCCGCGTTCTGCGGGAGGAACTGACTGCCGGTCAGATAGGCGGCCTCGGTCAGCCCGGGGTCGACGATGAAGCAGCGGTACTCGTCGGTGCCGCCGTTCGGCGCGGCCGGCGTATACGGCGTCTTCAGCCCCACCTCGACGAACCGCTCACCCTCGCGCAGCGGGCTGGCCGGCGGCGCCGAACCGGAGCTGCTGTGGCCGGTGTGCGGGCTGGCCGGTGGCGTGACCGCGGCCGGCTCCGGCTCCTTGGCGCACGCGGCCAGGAACAACGTGGCGGCGAGAGCGACGGCGGTGGCGGGACGGGCGAACCTCATGCTGGCCTCCCCATGGCCGGACGACGAGACCGCCTCATCCTTTCAACCGTCACCCTCGACCGCATATCCGTGGTAACCCGGACGAGACCCTACGAATTGATCATCAGGGTCGTGTCAGGGTCCGTCGCTCGGCTCGATCGGAGTCACCTCGACAGGCGCCACATCCGGCGACGCGGGGCTGCTGTTGTCGCTGCGCGCCAGGGCGAACGCGGCGAAGCAGAAGAAGATGACGACGACGGTGATCGCCACGGCGATGCCGACCCACAGGCCGGTCCGGGAGGTGCTCCGGCCCGGCGCCGCGGGTGCTGACGGAGGAAAAGGACCGGCCGGGGGGTACGGCGAAACAGGCCCCGTGACCCGCGGGAGGTCGGTCTGGGTGTCGGCGGCGGCCACGATGCTCTCCGGGTCGCCGAGCCGGTCGAGGATCGTGCGCACCTCGGCCTCCGACTCCGCGCCCGACTCGGCCCGCGCGATCTCGATGTGCTCGCGCAGGTCGGCGATCAGCTCCTCGCGGCGCCCGGCCGGCAGGCGGCTCGCGGCCCGCTCCACCCGCGCCAGATAGGCGGCGACGAGCTCGTCGGTCTGGGTCATCATCAACTCTCCGTTCCCAGGATGCGGTCCACACCGCTGCGGAAGGTGACCCACTCGGTGCGGAAGTGGGTGAGAGCCGCCTCGCCGTCCGCCGTGAGGGTGTAGTAGCGCCGGGGTGGACCGGCCGGGGCCTCCCGCCAGGTGGTGGCGATCCGCCCGTTGCGCCGCAGGCGCGACAACAACGGATACATCGTCCCCTCGCTGGTGGTCATGCCCAGGCCGGTGCTGAGCTGCTGCACCAGCTCGACGCCGTAGAGCTCGCGCTTGTCGAGAAGCGCGAGCACGCAGTACTCGATGGTGCCGCGGCGCAGGGCCGTGGTCAGTGCCGCTTCATCTGTCACGCCCACAAGGTACCTTGCGCCGCAAGGTACTCGCAACAACGGGAGGGGCCGCCGTGGCGACCCCTCCCGGAGTACTCAGCCGGTGATGCGGAACGTGGCGTCGGCCTTCTCGGTGGTGGTGCTGATCGGGTCGATGCGCAGCAGGTAGTTGTAGTGCCGCAGGTAGCGGGTCGGGTAGTTGTACGACTGGAACGACGACCAGGTGCTGTCGGCGAGCCCGGCGACCTGCTTGAACGTGGCGTCCGCGGCGAACGTCGCGGTGCCGTCGTTCGCGGCGAGCTGCCCGTCGTAGGAGTAGTGCCGCAGGTAGTAGCCCGGGTAGTTGACCGACTCGAAGGACACGTAGCCCGAACTGTTCGCGAGGCCGGGGACGATCCGGAACTGCGAGTCGCGCAGCGGGCTCACGTCGGCGTCGATCCGCACGTCGAAGTTGGAGTGCCGGACATAGCGGGTCTGGTTGTTGTAGGACTGGATCCGCTTCAACGTCGTGGTGCTCGCGCCCCACTTGGCCAGCACCCGGGTCTCCTCGGCGGCGGTCAGGTTCAGGATCGAGCCGTGCCGCTTCTTGGTGGTGCCGAGGCTGTAGTCGCTGCGGGTGGCGAAGTTGGCGGTGCTGCCCAGGTTGGTGGACCGCACCGGCATGTACCCGCGGCCGGTGGCGTACTGGTCGACCCAGAGGTGCCACTCGTTCGCGCCGTTGGTCTGCGCCCACATCGGGCCCTCGACGACGTTGCCGCCGGTGGCGCCGTTGGAGATGCCGAGGTGCTGCAGGTCGCCGATCTTCGTCCAGGTGCCGAGGATGGTGTTGCTGCCCTCGACGGTGATCTGCCCGTCGGCCGACGCCCGGTAGTAGCGGTAGCCGCCCAGGCTGTTCGCCACCTCGACGATCTGGGTGTCGATGATGCCCTGGCCGGATCCCCGGTCGATGTAGAGCGTCGGGGCGGTCACGGTACGGAAGTCGCTGGTCCGGACGTACCAGATGCGGTGCTTGGTGACGCCGTTGAGAGCTGAGTTGGTGGCCCAGTAGATGACGTAGTCGTTGGTGGCCGGATTCCAGATCGCCTCCGGCGCCCACGCGTCACCGGCGCCGGAGATGCCGCCGGCCACGTTGATCAGCCGGGGCACCGACCAGTTGACCAGGTCGGTGGACTCCCAGACGACCAGGTTCTTGCTGCCCTTGCTGGACGCGTCACCCCAGGAGGTGCCGCTGGCGATCCGCAGGTCGGTCGCGATGATCCAGTACTTGTCGCCGTTGGGGGAGCGGACGATCGCGGGGTCGCGGACGCCCTTGGTGCCGACTGTGGACAGCAGCACCGGGCCGCCGGCGTTGAGGTCGGTCCAGTTGCGGCCGTCCTTGCTGTGGGCGAGGTAGATCTGCTCGCCCTGGCTGGACTCCCCGATGAAGTGGGCCATCAGGTAGCCGGTGAACGGGTCGAGGGCGCTGGCGGGGGCGGCCAGTCCCGCGACGAAGAGGACGAAAATGGCGAGGAACGCGCTGATGCGACTGAGGACTCGGGGCATCGAAACTCCGATTGTTAGCGCTAACGCACGGGGGAATGTTTCGAAGTGTTGATGCCCGTAACTTTCTTGTCAAGCAGAGGAAACCCTCAGCACTCGATGACGTTCACCGCGAGGCCGCCGCGGGAGGTCTCCTTGTACTTGTCCTTCATGTCGGCGCCGGTCTCCTTCATGGTCTTGATGACCTTGTCGAGGGAGACGTGGTGGCGGCCGTCGCCGCGCAGGGCCATCTTCGCGGCGGTGACGGCTTTGACGGCGGCCATGCCGTTGCGTTCGATGCAGGGGATCTGGACCAGGCCGCCGACCGGGTCGCAGGTGAGGCCGAGGTTGTGTTCCATGCCGATCTCGGCGGCGTTCTCGACCTGCTCGGGGGTGCCGCCGAGGACCTCGGCCAGCCCGGCCGCGGCCATCGCGCACGCCGAACCGACCTCGCCCTGACAGCCGACCTCGGCACCGGAGATGCTGGCGTTGCGCTTGAACAGCATCCCGATCGCCCCGGCCGTCAGCAGGTAACGGACCACGCCTTCCTTGTCGGCCCCGGGCACGAAATCCAGGTAGTAGCGCAGCACCGCCGGGATGATCCCGGCGGCCCCGTTGGTCGGCGCGGTCACCACCCGGCCGCCGGCCGCGTTCTCCTCGTTCACCGCCATCGCGTAGACGGTCAGCCACTCCATCGCCAGTTCGGCCCGGTCACCGGCCACCCGCAGCTGACGGGCCGTCGCCCCGGCCCGGCGGCGCACCCGCAGGCCGCCCGGCAGGACACCCTCGGCGTCCAGGCCGGCGTCCACGCAATCGCGCATGACCTGCCAGATGTCCAGCAGTCCGGAGCGGATCTCCGACTCGGTGCGGCGCACACCCTCGTTCGCCAGCATCAGACGGGAGATCGACAGCCCGGTGGCGTTCGCGTGTTTCAGCAGCTCGGCGGCCGTGCAGAAGGCGTAGGGAACGGTTGTCTGCTCCGGGCGTACCCCGGTGATCCGGTCATCCACCACGAACCCGCCGCCGACCGAGAAATAGGTCTTGCGCAGGATCTCGGCGCCGTCGGCGCCCGTCGCCGTGAAGAGCATCCCGTTGGGATGCCCCGGCAGGACCTTGCGGCGGTGCAGGACCAGGTCGAATCCCACCTCGCGCTCGCGCAGCAGCCGTAGCCGGCCGTCCGTCCGGATGCGCGCGGCGCGCGCGTCGGCGGTGATCACGTCCACCGTCTCCGGTGTATCACCTTCGAGACCGAGGAGTACGGCCTTCGGCGTGCCGTGCCCGTGCCCGGTGGCCCCGAGCGACCCGAACATCTCGGCACGAACCAGGGTGACCTGATCATTCCCGGCCAGATGACCGGCGAAGAGGCGCGCCGCCCGCATCGGCCCCACGGTGTGCGAGCTGGACGGGCCGATACCGACGGAGAACAGGTCGAAGACGGAGATGTGCTGCTCAGAGCTCACGATGCACTCCTTTGTGCGTCGACGGCCGGGGGAAGCCGACGGAGTGGGTTACGTGAGCGAGCGGTCCGCGGTTCAGCGCCTTGACCCTATGTAGAGTTACGATAGAGTGGCCGGATGCGGATCACGATACCGACGGCGCGGATTCTCGCCGCGCTGCTCGCCGAGCCCGGCGCGGACCGGTATGGTCTGGAGCTCATGCAGGCGACCGGCCTGGCCAGCGGAAGCCTCTATCCGATCCTGCATCGCCTGCAGGGCGCGGGCTGGGTCGAGGCCCGCTGGGAGGACGTCGACCCCGCCGCGGAGGGCCGTCCCGCCCGCCGCTTCTACCGCCTCACCGCCGACGGTGTCGTCAACGCCCGGCAGGCCCTCGCCGAGCTGCGCGCCCAGACAGCCGTCCCCGGCACGCCGACGCAGGTCAAGCCCGCCTGAGCCCCGGCGGCTGCTTCGTGAGGGGTCACGCCGCAGCACAGCCACCGGAGGGTGCGCTAGTCGCAGGCGCTCGACATCGGGTTCTTGCGGGCGACCACCGCCGGCAACTCGTGCCGCCGGTGGTGGCTGGCGTGCAGCCAGCGCATCAACGGATACATGACCAGCAGGAACCGGGCGGTCATCCAGGCCCGGGCGTACGACCCCCGCCGCAACCGCCCGATGTGCTGGGCATAGCCGCGTTCGGTCATCAGCAGGTAGTGCCGGAACCCGGCGAAGTCACCCTTCACCCGGCGCGACGACGTGCCCGCCACCAGACCCCGCGCATACCGCACCGAGTAGCCGCCGGCCCGCAGGTGCATGCCGAGATCCAGATCCTCGTGGAACCGCTCGTCCGCGCAGAGCGACGCCGCCACCGCCAGCCAGATCGGCCGCCGGATCGCCATGTTCGCCCCGAAGACCCAGTCCAGGCGCCCGTTCGGCACCGTCCACAGGCTGCGGATCAGCGCGTCACCCCGCGCCGCCACCCGCGGCAGTGTCACGTCGTAGTAGCGGACCGGGCCGGTCGCTGCGTCCACCGACGGATCGCCGAACGTCGCCTCCACCTCCGCGAGGTGGCCCGCCGGCAGTCGGGTGTCCGCGTCGATCCGCACGATCACGTCACCGGTCGCCGCGTTCAGACCGCGGTTGCGGGCGTGCTGCACACCCTGGCGCTCCTCGTGGAGAACGATCACATCCTCCCGGAAACCGTGCAGGATCTCCGCGGTCCGGTCGGTCGAGTTGTTGTCGACGACGATGACCTCGTCAGCGGCCCGGGACTGCGTCAGAACGGCGTCCAGGCAGGCGCCGATCATGAATTCTTCGTTGTATGCGGGAATGACGACAGAAATGCGCAGCCGCGACATCGATCCTCCGATGCTCGTATTGACGAGCATGGTTCCGCGCAGCTCATGGACGGTACAACTGCCGCAGGGCGACCAGCTGGTGGCAGTTCGATGAGCAGGCGGAAATGACCGGGCGGCGGCCGGCGAACGCGGCGCGGTCAGGCGGTGATCGGGGTCCAGGTCGCGAACTTCGGAGCGCGGTTGTCGCCCGACGAGCGGCCACGCAGACGCCGGTTGATCCACGGCAGGACGTGCTCGCCGTAATAGCGGGCCTCGCTGAGGACGCGGAACGCCGGAGCCGGCCCCGGATCGAGGGCGTGCGGCGGCGCCGGGTGGCCGAGCGCACCCAGCACCAGGGACGCGACCCGGCGGTGACCGGCCGCGTTGAGGTGCAGGCGGTCGGCCGACCAGTAGACCCGGCGGCGCAGCTCGACGTCACGGAAGCAGTCGACGAACGTCACGTCATAGCGCGGCAGCAGCTCGGACACCGCGGCGGTGAGGATCTCGCCGCGCTGACGGAACGTGCTGCCGAACGGCAGATGGTCGGAGGGGTCGGCGCCACTGAGGACGACCAGCCGCACCCCGGACTCGGCGCAGCGCCGCACGGCCTGCTCGGTGAGCTTGACCAGGCGCTCCAGCGACACGCCGCGGCGCAGCATGTCGTTGCCGCCGCCGTTGAAGGTGATCAGCGTGGGCGCGGGGGAGAGGGCCAGCGCCGCCTCGAGCTGGTCGCTGACGATCGGCTCGAGCAGGCGGCCGCGGATCGCGAGATTCGCATACTCGACCGGCCCGTCGGTGATCTCGGAGAGGCCGGCCGCGACCAGATCGGCCCAGCCACGCTCGGTGCCGTCGGGCAGGGTGTCGCCCAGACCCTCGGTGAAACTGTCGCCGATCGCCACGTACCGCGTCATGGGTTGGACGCTATCCGACCGAACGGTCGCAAACCCAGGGGTCGGGGCGGCGACCTGCGTCACGAATGCCACAGGCCGCCGTCCCGGGAAACCTAGGCGGGCCAGTCCACGCTGAGGTACTGCGTCTCCTGGAACTCGCGCAGCCCCTCCCGCGCGCCCTCCCGGCCCAGGCCGCTCTGCTTGACGCCGCCGAACGGTGCCGACGGGTCGGAGACCAGGCCGCGGTTGATGCCGACCATGCCGGCGTCGATCGCCTCACCGAGGCGCAGGGCACGGGCCAGATCGCCGGAGAAGACGTACGCGGCCAGGCCGTACTCGCTGTCGTTGACCAGCTCCAGCAGCTCGTCCTCGTCGGACCACGTGGTGATCGCCGCGACCGGCCCGAAGATCTCCTCGGCCAGGATCGGCGCGTCGGCGGGCACGTCGACGAGCACGGTCGGCGGGTAGAAGTGGCCCGGCGCGTCCGGCAGAGCCGCCCGGTGGCTGATCCGCGCGCCCGCGGCGACCGCCTCGTCCACCGTCCGGGTCACCCGGCGCAGCGCGGCCGCACTGATCAGCGGCCCGATCGCGGCCCCGTCGGAGGCCGGCCCGACGGTGAGCTTCTCGACGGCGGCACCGAACCGGGCGACGAACGCCGACGCGATCGACGTGTGCACGTAGAACCGGTTCGCCGCGGTGCACGCCTGCCCGCCGTTGCGGAACTTGGCGATCATCGCCCCGGCGACGGCCGCATCCAGGTCGGCGTCGTCGGCGACGATGAACGGCGCGTTGCCGCCCAGCTCCATCGACGAGTTGACGACCCGGTCGGCGGCGTGCCGCAGCAGCACCCGGCCGACCGCGGTGCTGCCGGTGAACGAGATCTTCCGGACCCGCTCGTCGTTGAGCCACACGCCGACCACACCGGACGAGTCGGTGGTGGTGACCACGGTGACCACACCGTCCGGCAGGCCGGCCTCGGTGAGCAGCTCGGCGATGGCCAGGGCGGTGAGCGGGGTCTCGGCGGCCGGCTTGACGACCGCGGTGCAGCCCGCCGCGAGCGCCGGGCCGATCTTGCGGGTGATCATCGCGGCCGGGAAGTTCCACGGCGTGACCAGCGCGGCGACACCGACCGGGCGGTGCGTGACGAGGGTCCGCGTCCCGCCCGCCGGTGACTCCCCGAAGTCCCCTCCGGGCCGCACCGCCTCCTCGGCGAACCAGCGGAAGAACTCGGCCGCGTACGTCACCTCGCCGGCCGCGTCGGTCAGCGACTTGCCGTTCTCCCGGCTGATCAGCTCGGCCAGGGACGCACGATCGCGGATCATCAGCTCGAAGGCGCGGTGCAGGATCTCCGAGCGGCGCCGGGGCGGGGTCCTCGACCAGGAGCGGAACGCCCCGGCCGCCGCGTCGACGGCCTTCGTCGCATCCGCAACGCCCATGTCCTCCACCGTGGCGACCACGGACAGCGTCGCCGGGTCGACAACCTCGAAAGTCATCGGATCTCCTCGAAAGCGGCGGCGATCACGTCGAACGCGTCGTTGAGCAGCGCGTCACCGATCGTCAGCGGGGGCAGGAAACGCAGCACGTTGCCGTAGGTGCCGCAGGTCAGCACGATCACGCCCTGGCTGTGCGCGGCCTTCGCGACGTCCCGGGCCAGGCGCGGGTCGGGCTCCGCTCCACCGGGACGGACGAGTTCCACGGCCAGCATGGCGCCTCTGCCCCGTACCTCCCCGATCCTGTCGTCCTTGTCCTGGATCGCCGTCAGGCGGGCCTTGACCAGCGTCTCGATCTCGCGGGCCCGCTCCACCAGCCCCTCGGCCTCGATGGTCTCGATGGCGGCGAGAGCGGCGGCGCAGGCGATCGGGTTACCGCCGTAGGTGCCGCCCAGACCGCCCTCGTGCGGCCCCGACATGATCTCCGCGCGCCCGGTGACCGCCGACAGCGGCAGCCCACCGGCGATGCCCTTGGCCGTGACGATCAGGTCCGGCACGACGCCCTCCCGCTCGCAGGCGAACAGGTCGCCGGTCCGCGCGAACCCGGTCTGCACCTCGTCGGCCACGAACACCACGCCACTGGCCCGGCACCACGCCGCCAGCGCCGGCAGGAACCCGGGGGCCGGCTCGATGAACCCGCCCTCGCCCTGCACCGGCTCGATGACCAGGGCGGCCAGGTTCTCCGCGCCGATCTGCTTCTCGATCTGGTCGATGGCCCGCGCCGCCGCGGCCGTGCCGTCGACGACACCGTCCCGGTACGGGTACGACCCGGCGACCCGGTACACCTCGGGCGCGAACGGGCCGAACGTGTGCTTGTACGGCTTGTTCTTGGCGGTCATCGCGAGGGTCAGGTTGGTCCGCCCGTGGTAGGCGTGGTCGAACACGACGACCGCGTCCCGCCCGGTCCACGCCCGCGCGATCTTGACAGCGTTCTCCACCGCCTCGGCGCCGGAGTTGAACAGGGCGCTGCGCTTGTCGTGGTCGCCCGGGGTGAGCCGGTTCAGCGCCTCGGCGACCGCCACGTAACCGTCGTAGGGCGTCACCATGAAGCAGGTGTGCGTGAACGCCGCGACCTGCTCGGTCACCGCCGCCACCACCCGGGGGTTCGCCGCGCCGACGCTGGTCACGGCGATGCCGGAGCCCAGGTCGATGAGGTGGTTGCCGTCGACGTCGACGACGATGCCGCCGTCGGCGCGGGCCGCGAAGACCGGCATCGTGGTGCCAACGCCACCGGCGACCGCCGACGTCTTGCGGGCCATCAGTTCCTGGGACCGTGGGCCGGGGAGTTCGGTGACCAGCCGGCGCTGTTGCTCAATGCTCACGCCGTCCAGTCTCGGGCCGCACCCCATGCCCGTCCATTACCGTGATGGCAGCCTGACTATGCCGGGGAGGCATGATGGAGCTCCGCCATATCCGATATTTCGTGGCAACAGCCGAAGCGGGAACCGTCAGTGGCGCCGCCGCCCGCCTGCACCTCACCCAGCCCGGCCTCTCCCGCCAGCTCCGCCAGCTGGAGAAGGATCTCGGCGTGCCGCTCTTCGACCGGTCGACCGCCCGGCTGGAGCTCTCCACGACCGGTCGTGCGCTCCTGTCGCAAGCCCGTGACCTGCTGCAACGGGCGGACGCATTGAAGGTCGCGGCATCCTTCCACGCGCTCGGCCGGCTGGAGCGGCTGACCATCGGCGCACCCACGGTGACGCTGACCGACGTGGTCGCGCCGTTCATCGCCACACTGGCCCCCGATGATCCGACTCCCGACGTGCTGGGCGCGGACGGACTGTCCCCGGCGGACACGCTGCGGCAGGGCGCTGACCTGGCGATCGGAACTATTCCGGCGTCAACCCCTTTTCATGAAATATCCCTCGCGGTGCTCCCGGTCTGGGCCTATGTCCCGGCCGGCCATCCCTGGGCCGACAACGGGACGGTGCTGCTGGCCGACCTGCTGCGGGAGCCGTTGATCCTGTTGCCGCCCGCCTTCACCGCCCGCCTGGCCTGGGAGGCGGCGGTCGAGGGGGCCCCGCACCAGAAGATCGAAGCAGCCAACGGAACCGTCGCCCAGGCCCTCGCCGCCGCCGGCCGCGGCATCGCGATCGCCTCCGACGACCCCCGCTTCGGCCTGATCCCGCTGGCCGTCGAGACGGGCGGCCGCCGGCTGTCCGTCCGGTTGCGCGCAACCTGGGACTCCCGCCACGCCGCCGCGGTCACGATCGAGGGTTTCGCCGCCCGTCTGGGCCGCTTCATCCGTGACCGCTACGACGCCCCGGCATCTTGACCTGGCGACTCCTCGCTCATGTCGTTTGGGCCCGAACAAATTTGGAGGGCCCGTGACGATCGACCCGGTCGTGCTGGAAGTCGACCGCGCCGCCGACGACGTGGCCGCCCCGCGCCTGGCCCGCCCCGGCGGCGCAGGCCTGCCCGCCCGGACCCCCGGCGCCCACATCGACCTGCACCTGGGCGGCGACCTGATCCGTCAGTACTCCCTCTGCGGCGATCCCGCCGAAACCACCGCATACCGCATCGCCGTCCTCGCCACCCCCGACAGCCGCGGCGGTTCCAAGGCCGTCCACAACCTGACCCCCCCGGCGACCGGGTCCGGGTGGGCCGCGCTGACGAAGGACAAGCGGTCATCTGCGAGGAATCAGAGGCCGGCGGCATCTGGGTGGTGCATCGAGACGGCCGGGTCGAGCTGCTCTGGGGTCCGGAGATGCCGGAAGGACAACCGGCCCGGTGAGGCCACGAGCAACCTCAGATCGGGCCCCCGGGTGCCGATTCGCTGCGGCATGGATCGCGTTGACCTGGACGGCCGTTGGTTCGGCTCGGGACACAGCACGCTGACCGACCCGGCCTCTGCCGGAGCTGAGGCGGCCGGTGCCGCGCTCGACGGCCGTACGCCCGTGGTGGTGTTCGTCTTCTGTTCGATCGGCTATCAGGTGCCGGAGCTGTTCGACGGCATCCGGGAGATGATCGGGCCGGACACGGTGATCGTCGGCTGCACGACGTCGGGGCAGCTGGGGGGTGGTGCGGTCAGCCGGGACGGGGTGGCGGTCACCGCGTGGGGCGGCAACGGGTTCGCCGTACGCACCCATGTCTCGAGAAACGTCTCGGATCGCCTGCGGGACGCCGGTGTGGAGGCCGCGTCCAGCCTCGGCGCCGTCGACCAGCCGCACCGCGCGCTGCTGATGCTCTGCGACGGGCTGACCGGCAACCAGCACGAGATCGTGCGCGGTGCCTTCTCGGTGGCCGGGGCCGTCGTGCCGCTCGTCGGCGGATGCGCCGGCGACCACCTCACCTACGTGCGTACCTACCAGTTCCACGGCAACCGCGACGGCGTCGAGATCCTCTCCGACGCGGCCGTCGGCATCGCCATCGGATCGGACTCGCCGCTCGGCGTCGGCATCGCCCACGGGTGGCGCAAGCAGGGCGACGCCATGATCGTGACCAGCAGCCGGGAGGGCCGCGTCCACGAGCTGGACGGCGAACCGGCCCTCGACGTGTTCCTGCGGCGTCTCGGAGCCGATGAGACGCTGCTCGACGACGAGGCGGCGTTCCGGCAGGCGGCGTTCCTGCACCCGCTCGGCCTGTCCCGGCGCACTGGTGAGGACATCCGCGTCATCCATTCCGGCGATCGATCCGACCGGTCGCTGATCTGTCTCGCCGATGTTCCCCAGGGCGCACTGGCCTGGGTGATGGAGAGCGACACGGACGGGCTCACCGACGCTGCCGGACAGGCCGCCGAGCAGGCCGCCGACGCCCTCGGCGGACGGCAGGCGCTCGGCACGATGGTCTTCGACTGTGCCGCCCGGCGGATCGCCATCGGTGAGGACGGCGTCGGGCCGGAACACGACGTCATCGCCAAGGCCATCCCGAACGTGCCGTTCGGCGGCTTCTACACCAACGGTGAGATCGCCCGGGTCCGCGGCGCCCTGGGCATGCACCACTTCACCGTGGTCACGCTCGCGCTGTCCTGAGGGGGTCGACGTGAACCACTGGTCCACGCATCAGCTCACCGAGTTCTTCGCCGCGGTCTGCTCGCCGCAGGACGAACGCTCCGCCATCACCGTCGCCGTCGAACGTGCCGCCGAGGTGCTGGAGGCCGAGGTCGGCGCGGTCCTGCGCGGCGACCGCGTCGAGGTGGCCCGCGGCGTCGACCGGGACCTCCTGGACGGCGCCCTGCCGTCCGGGCCCGCCTCCCAGCTGTCCCTCCCCGGACTCGACGACCTCAACATCTGGTCCGCGCGGTTCGGTGCCGAACCGCGCGGCTCCCTCCTGGTCGCCCGCGCCGGCGAACCCCTCGACCCCGAGGAACGGCAACTGCTCCAAGCCATGGCGCAGACCCTCGGCCTCGCCCTGGACAACATCGCACTGCTCACCGCCGAACGCCGGCTCCGCGAGGAACGCGAACGCGAAGCCGCCGAACGGCTCGCCCTCGTCCAGTCGCTGCGCGAGGCCCGGCACGACTCCCTGACCGGACTGCCGACCCGGGTCCTGTTCCTGGAGATCCTCGCCCAGAAACTCTGCGAGCCCGCCCCGACCAGTGTTCTCTTCGTCGACCTGGACCGGTTCAAGGCCGTCAACGACAGCCTCGGCCACCGGGCCGGCGACGACCTGCTCGGTCACGTCGCCGCCCGGATCCGTGACTGCCTGCGGCCCGTCGACACCGGCGCCCGCATCGGCGGCGACGAGTTCGCGGTGCTGCTCGACGACACCGGACCGGAACACGCGGTACCCGTCGCGTGGCGGCTCATCGAAGCCCTGCGGCGCCCGTTCCGCATCGCCGGGCGTGACGTGTTCATCGGCGCCAGCATCGGCATCGCCGCCGGGACGACCGGCTTCGACGCCGACGACCTGCTCGGCAACGCCGACGTGGCGATGTACCGGGCCAAGAAGGACGGGCCCGGCAAGGTCGTCGTCTTCGAACCGGCCATGCACGCCGAGGCGCTGGCCCGGCTCACCCTCACCGCCGACCTCAAGCATGCGCTCGCCGCCGATCAGTTCCGGTTGCTCTACCAGCCGCTCATCCACCTCGACAGCGGGCGGGCGACCGGGGTGGAGGCGCTGATCCGGTGGGCCCGGCCGGGTTCCGGGTCCCCGGCCGCCGCTTTCGCGCCGCCCGCCGGCTTCGTGCCGCCCGCCGGTTTTCTGCCGCTCGCTGAGGAGAACGGCATGATCACCGACATCGGCCGCTGGGTGCTCCGCACCGCCGGCGCGCAGGCCGCGGAGTGGCGGCGGGTCTTCCCCGAACTCACCCTCAACGTCAACGTGTCCGGCCGGCAGCTCACCGACCCGCAGTTCGCCGCCGACGTCGAGCGGACCCTCACCGACACGGGACTGCCGGCCGCGGCGATCACCCTCGAACTCACCGAGTCGGTGCTGATGAGCGATCCGCGTACGGCCGTCGCCTGCCTGGCCGACCTGCGTGACCTGGGTGTCGGCCTGGCCATCGACGACTTCGGGACCGGATACTCGTCGCTGTCCTACCTCCAGCGGCTGCCGGTCGACGAACTCAAGATCGACCGTGCGTTCATCAGCCGTGCCGAACCCACTGCCGCCGACCTCGCCGTCATCCGCACCGTCGTCGAACTGGCCCGCACCCTCAAACTCCGCACCGTGGTCGAGGGCGTCGAGACCGGCGAACAGCACGCGGCCATGCGCGAACTCGGCTGCGACCACGGTCAGGGCTACCACCTGTGCCGCCCACTGGCCCCGGAGAACATTCCGGCCGCCTTCGCGCAGCCACTGGTCGTCTGACGGCGTCCCGGCGGACGGCGCGTCATGGGCCTGCATCGATCCGGGCATCCGCGCCGCTGCTGGGACGTGTCAGACTCTCGTCCATGTCGATCAAGATCCGCCGGTCTGCCGGTTCCTTCTCACCTCTGGAGTCCTGGCTCGACCGGGCGGGCATCAAGCGCCGCGACCCGGCCCGGGATGTCGCCGACTACGGCGACGGGCAGCCGTTCAAGGTGTTCTGCATGAATTGGACCCTCGGCCAGGTCCGCCGGCGCAAGGTCGGCGCGGCGGAGATCACCGTGCCGCGCGGCGGGTGGCTGCACATCGCCCACGGTACGGAAGCCGTGTGGCACAGCTCGCCGGCACGGGAGACGGTGGTCATCCCGGCGCAGGCCGCGCTCACCCCGTCGGACCGGCAACTCCACTTCCGCAACCAGGCGGCGTTCACCATCGTGACCCCCAGCGGATCGCACGACATCGCCATCCGCAAGATCGACGAGGACCTGGTGCGGCTGGCCCTGGTCACCGCCGTCACGGCGTGACGCCCCCTGACCGGCGGTAGCGGCCGGGCGGCGTACCGAAGCGACGTTTGAAGGCCGTCGCGAAGGCGAACTCGGAACCGTATCCGACCCGGTCCGCGATGTCGCCGAGAGTCCGGTCGGTGGCCCGCAGCTGACCGGCCGCGACGGTCATCCGCCACCACGTCAGATAGGTCATCGGCGGTTGACCGAGCAGCCCGGCGAACCGGCGTGCGAACGGCGCCCGGGACAGCCCGCCCTCCGCGGCCAGCCCGGCGACAGTCCAGTCCCGACCCGGCTCCCGGTGCATGGCGTCCAGCGCGGCTCCGATCACCGGGTCGGTGAGGGCGGCCGCCCAGCCGGTCGGATGCTCACCGGCCAGGCAGGTCCGCAGCAGGTGAACGAACATGGTGTCGAGCAGCGCCGGAACCAGGGCGTCGCTGCCCGGCCCGGGTTCGATCAGCTCGGCGGCCAGATGGTCGACCACAGCGGCGAGCCGCGGATGCCGCCCAGCCGGAACACGGACCAGATCCGGTAGCCCGCGGACCAGCGGATGCACCAGTTCCGGCGCCAGCTCGTAGGCCCCGCACAGCGTGACCGTCACATCCTCCGCCGAGGCGTCGCCGGCGACCGCGAACCGTGGCAGCGCACCCATCGTCGCCGGATCACAGGCCGGCGTGACCGGGCGTGCCTCCAGCGAATCGGCGAGCGTGTGCCCGTCCCCGTGCGCCCGGAACACGATGTCACCCGGCCCGAGCGGCAGGGGCTCCGCACCGTCCCGCAGCAGCAGGCACGACCCCCGGACCATCACATGGAACCCGGCCGAACCCGGAACCGGCGCGAACTCCTGAGCCCACGACCCCCGCCACGTGACCTGCGCCGAACGGGCCCGCCCGGTCCGCATCACCGCGAGAACGTCGCTGAGCACATCCATGCCGAGACGATCGCACAGAAAATCAAGACCTTGAAGCATTCATCGTCTCGGCGTTCCTGCCTACGGTCAGGATTCATGAAGGCGATGCGCATGCATGGGTACGGCGTACCGGCGATGATCCACGAGGACGAGATCGACCGGCCGTCACCCGGTCCCGGCGAGGTCCTGCTGCGGACGGCCGCCACCACGTTCAACCCGTCCGAGGCCGGCCTGCGTCAAGGTCTGCTCCGGTCGATCATCCCGCTCGACCTGCCCTACACGATGGGACTGGACGTCGCCGGAACCGTCGTCGCCGTCGGTGATCCAGTGGTCGAGCCTCCCGGTGCCGGTGATCGGGTGGGCGCCTCCTTCGGTGTCGGTGATCGGGTGATCGGGCGGCTCGACGGTGGTGCCGCCGCCGACTTCGCGGTCGCCCCGGCGGAGGCGCTGGTCCGGGTCCCGGCCGAGGTGAACCTGGAGGAAGCGGCCGCCCTGCCGATCGCCGGGCTGACCGCCTGGCAGGCCGTCTTCGAACACGGCGCGGTGACCGCCGGACAGCGGGTGCTGGTCAACGGAACCGGCACTATCGGCCGCTACGCCGCGCAGCTGGCTGAACACGCGGGTGCACACGTCACCGTCGTCGGGCGCGGTGGCGCCCCCGGGACGGAACCGGTCGACGTGTTCCTCCATCTGGTCCCGGCCGCGCCCGGGCACACCGGCGTGATCCGGCCCGGCGGCGTCCTCGTCTCGGTGACCACGCCGGTGGATCAACTGCCACCGGGCGGCTTCCGGCCCGTGCACTTCATCGTCCGCAACGACACCGCCCAGCTGGGCGAGATGCTGAAACTGGTCGCCGCCGGCGCGATCCGTATCGACATCGCGGACCGGCGCCCGTTGGCCGACCTGGCCGCCGTCCACGAGGCGGCGGAGAGCGGCCGCCTCCCCGGCAAGACCCTGCTACTGCCCGGTCACTAGGGGCGCCCGCAGCACCCGCTGCCGGATCTGGGTCGGTCACTGCCCGCGGGAGGGCGGCAATGGTGCCCGGACCCGCTTCCGGGTGGAGCGGGTGGTGGCTGAAGCGGCCCGCACCAGTCGGCGGAACAGCGCCGGGTCGGTCTCGGCGGTCAGCGGATCCGCGAGGGCGACAAGGTCGTCATGTGGTCCGCCTCCGGCAACCGCGACGACACCGTCTTCGACGACCCCTATCGCTTCGACGTGACGAGGACCAACGTCGACCACCTGTCGTTCGGCCGCGGCGGCCCGCACCTGTGCCTCGGCAACAGCCTGGCCCGCCTGATCCAGTTTTCTGCCAGGGGGCGGCCAGGCTTCAGCGCGGGTCACATCGCCGGTGGCCGATTGCGCGTACTCCCCGACGTCATCCGCCGCCCCGGCGCGGCGGTCCCATCGGTAGGAGGATTCGATGCGCAGACCCCTGTTGATCGCGGTGACCGTGGCCGGTGTGGTGGTGCCGCTGGCGGCCGGAACCGCACTGGCGATGGCCGACGACTCGTCCCGCTCCACCGGTTCCGGATTCGAGATCGAGATCGACCCGGAACTCGACGCACAGTTCGGACCGCGCCCGGTCAACGCCGTCCAGGCGGCCGCGATCGTCACCCGGCGTTTCCCTGGCGCCCGGGTGCTCGAGGCGGAACTGGACGAGCGCGGCGGCGGCCCGATCTGGGAGGTCGAGTTCCGGCTGAACGGCGACGAGGACAAGGTCGACGTCGACGCGGTGACGGGCGCGATCCTCGGCGGCGACGACGACTGACCGGCCGGGCGGGGTCGCGACGACCGGCTTCGTCCTGGCCGGTCAGGCGGTGGCCGGCCGCTCGACGGGATCGCGCCGGTCGCCGTGACCCGTGGGCAACGGGAGGGGTGTCAGTCGAGGGTGACGGCCTGGAGGTCGATGTTGCCGCAGCTCGGGTGATAGGCGGCGGTCGCGGTCCAGGTGACGGTCAGCTTGGAGCCCGCGGCGGCCTTGTAGCGCACCTCGAACCGGTTGGTGCTGATGCCGTTGCGGTTGTCGAGCGTGGCCGAGGCGGTGGCGCCGGGGACGCTGACCGTGAGGCGTCCGGCGGCCATCCACACACCGGCGTAGACGCGCAGCGTGTGTGCCGTCGGCTCGGCCGGTGCCCGCAGGGTGAAGGTGGCGCCCTGGCCGCAGGTGTAGACGCCGGTCGGGGTGCGGGTGGCGGCCGCCGCCGGACTGCCGCCGGTCCACGTGTACAGCTGCGGGTTGTTGTCGTAGCGGCCACGGGGGGTGCCGCCGAGGTCCTCGATCACCCCGCCGCCGCGACGGCGGTTGACCGAGGTCGCGTCGGTGAGGCCCCAGTGCACCCAGTCCCGGCCGCCGTCGGCGCTCAGGTCCACGACCGCCGGGATCGACGCGGCGGTGACCGACACGGTGGGGGTCACCGGCTTCGCCGGGGTGGTGGTCCTGGTGGCCTTGGGCGGCGCCGCCGGCGACGGGGGGACGACCGGGTTGGCGACCGGAACGGACGGGATCGCCGTCGGGACGGGCGGGGCCGACGGCTCGATCGACACCGGCGGGGTCGACAGGGACCAGGGCTCCCCGGTCCACAGCGGCAACCGCGCCTCAGGGGTCTCCGCCGGGTCCGGGTCGCCGGCGCCGGCGATCTGCACCGCGAGGAACACCGCGATCACGCCGGCCACCACCGCCGCGGCGAGGCGCCACCAGCGCTGGACGGCGCGGTGCCGGCCAGTGTGCACGTGCACAGTCTCCGGCGTCTGCGATCCTTCGCCATTTGCCTGCACCGCGGCGAACCCCTCACGTCATGCGGACCGAACCCGAGAACGCCGACTAACATACGGCCTGCGTACGTATCTGTCGATCACGAGAATCCGGTGACCCGGGCCCTCGCCCCGGCGGTCGTGTTCGGTCTTGACCAGGGAAAACGTCGCGTGGTAGGCGGGGGGGCTGCGGTACCCCGTACCAATTAGTTTTTTTTATCTTTTAGGTCTTCGATGTCGGTGACGATGGTCCGCAGCGATGCCGTGAGGTCTTTCTTGCGGCGCTCGGAAAGGCCGCTGACCACGCGTGTTTCGATCGCATTGAATCGCGGGAAGATCTCTTTCATCCGGGCGGTGCCGGCCGGGGTGACGCGCAGGTCGACGAGGCGGCGATCGTCCTGCCGCTGCTGTTTGGTGAGCAGCCCGCGGGTCTCCAGCGTCTTGACGACGCCGGTCAGGGTGCCCTTGGAGATCGCGGCGGCCTCGGCGGCGTGGCGGGTCTCCAGACCGTCCCAGATCCAGACGACCCAGAGCACCACGAAACCCGTCCAGCTGAGGTCGACCGGGCGCGGGACCTCGTTGGTGACGTGCGCCCGGACGGCGTTGGCGGCCTGGTAGACGCTGGCGACGGCCTGCGCCGACTCGGCCCGAATGCCACAGGTTGATCTCGAACTGCCCGCTGGAGAACTCGTGGTGGCGGCGACCACGTCGAGGCCGTAGCCGTCGAGCTGTCGATACGGTGGGCCGCTGGGGGACGTCTCGCCCTCTTCCTGGCCGAACCGCTGCTCACCCGGCGTACCCCCGAGGTCGTCCGCAGGTGATCGCCCTGGCAAGCTTCGGCACGTGGAAGCACTGCGGCTGATTCTTCTCTTCATTCACCTGGTCGGTTTCGCCCTGCTGCTCGGCGGCGCCGTCACTCAGTTCCTGTCCGGGAAATTCCGGATCAACCCGGCGATCCTCTGGGGCTCGATCATCCAGCTCGCCAGCGGCATCGCGCTCTCCGCGCCGCTGCGTGGCGGCGGCGACCACGAGCCGGACCCGATCAAGCTCGGTGTGAAGCTGCTCTTCGCCGTGCTGATCTTCATCATGGTGTTCATCCCGCGCAAGCGCGACGAGGTCAACAAGGGCCACTTCATCGGCATCATCACGCTGACCGTGGTGAACGCCGCGGTGGCCGTCTTCTGGCACTAGGCGTCCGGCGTCAGGGGCAGTACTCCTCGGCCCCGGCCGCGAAGCCCCGGTCGAACCCGATGGTGAACCCGCGGGTGTAGTCGTTGGCCTCGAAGGTCTCAGCCCGGATCGGCTTGGCACAGTCGGTCCGGGCGGCCTCCCGGCCCCGGTCGAAACCGTCCTGGTAACCCTGCTTGAACTGGCGTCCATCGGCCGGTGAGGCGAGAGCGGGCGCCGGCGCGACCGGGCCCAGCACCGCCGTGACCAGCAGTAGCGTGATGCCGAATCGTCTCGCTTTCATGACCTTCAGAATCTACGCGCCCTGGTCATCCTCTGTGCGGCGAACGGAAGAACCCGCGAATGAGTGTGATGCGGACGGCGTGGGCGTGCACGTAGCGGCGGTCGCCGGTAGTCTCGGTCGGATTCTTGCGGGTAGGAGGCCCGCTCGATCATGCCCACGGCAGGGGCACTGGGCCGTTGCGTAGGATTTCTGGCCGCACGACCCAACCAAGGGAACCGAGGAGCACGATGCCGCTCACTCCAGCAGACATTCACAACGTGGCGTTCAAGAAGCCGCCGATCGGCAAGCGCGGTTACGACGAGGAGGAGGTCGACGCCTTCCTCGACGAGGTCGAGACCGAGCTGACCCGTCTCCTGGAGGAGAACGGCGCCCTCAAGGACCAGCTCCAGCGTGGCGGTGGCGGAGGCGGCGGCAACCCAGCCGCGACGATGGTTCTCAACAACGAGTTCGCCGACCTGGCCGCACAGCTGGAGCGGCTGCAGGAGGCACGGGCCCGGGCCGAGCAGAACGCCCGCAACGTGCAGGACCAGCTCCAGCGCGCCCGCAGCCAGGCGCCCTCCGGTGCCCTGCCGGCCCTCAACGCCGCCGACGACGACCGCAACTCGCGGGTGCTGATGATGGCGCAGCGGACCGCCGACGAGCACATGCGTGACGCGCAGCGCGAGTCCGAGACCCTGATCACCGGGGCCCAGGGCAAGGCCGACCAGCTGGTCAGCGAGGCCCAGATCAAGGCCGCGACCATCGAGTCGGACGCCCGGCGCAACCACACCGAGGCGATGGACAGCCTGGTGGAGAAGCGGTCCCAGGCGCTCGACGAGATCGAGCGGCTCGGTCAGCTCGCCACCAGCTACCAGGAGGCGCTGACCAACCACGTCCAGCAGCAGCTGATGGACCTGACCGCGGCGCCCGAGCCCGGCGGCCGCGACATCTGACGCAGTGGTATGACGGAGGGCCGCCCCGGCATCGGGGCGGCCCTCCGGTTTTTCCTGACTACTCTTCCGGGTGGTGCGGCTCGTGGCCGCCGTCGCCGGTGTTGAAGGTGCCCTGCGGCCCGGCCGGGGCCGGCAGCTTGATCGGCTTGCCGGGGACCGGCTTGCCCTTCACACCGTTCACCGACTCGGTCGAGAAGGCGTAGGTGAGGTGCGCGAACGCGATCAGGTCGCTGTTCACCTCGAGAGCCTTCAGGTCCAGATTGGTGATGGTGTCGCCGGCCTCGTGGTAGTTCGGGTCGAACGACGCGCCCGCGGTGCCGCCCCAGATCGCGGCCTGCTGCTCGGTCTTGACCACCTCGGCGCCGGTGAAGAGGCCGCCCGACGGGATGCCCGCCTCGATGAACGCCTGGTAGTCACTGCGGCCGGAGAACTCGGCGTCGTCGTACGGCTGCTTCTTCCACGTGAAGTACGACTCGAAGAGGTCCTCGAGCGCGGTCGAACCCTCCGGCACCACGACCGGCGCCGGGAACGACGACTGGTCCGCGTCGTACACCTGGAAGATGTAGTTCGGCGAGCCGACCATGTCGTAGTTCAGGTAGAGCGCGATCCTGTCCTTCTCCGCCTGCGACAGCTCCGCGACGTAGGCGGCCGAGCCGAGCAGGCCGTCCTCCTCGGCGCCCCACCAGGCGAACCGGATCGTGTTCTGCGGCTTGACCTTCGCCAGGGTCAGCGCCGTCTCCAGGATGGCGGCCGAACCCGAGCCGTTGTCGTTGATGCCGGGGCCGGCGGTCACGCTGTCCAGGTGCGAACCGGCCATCACCACGTTGTCACGGTTCTTGCCGGGCAACTCGGCGATCACGTTGACGTCGGTCCGGGTCTCGGTCGGCAGCACCCGCACGTGCGCCGTCGAACCGGCCGCCGCCAGGGCGGAACCGTCGGCGAAGCTGGCGCCCACCACCGGGATCGTGATGCCCGGGTCGTCACCGAGCGTACCGACGATCAGGGCCTCCCGGGTCGGGTCGTTGCCCTGGTTGAACAGGACCACGGCCTCGGCGCCGGCCGCCTCGGCGAGTTGCGCCTTCACCACGAAGTTGCAGGTGCCGCGCTGGACCAGGGCGATGTCGGCGGTGCCGCTGAAGTCGAGGCCGGTGAAGTCGGTGGCCTCGCAGGCGCTGCTGCTGGCCCGGTCGCCGGTCAGGTTGATGTCGACCGGGATCACCTTGCCGGTGACGTCACCGGCCGGGCTGTTGGTGAAGGCGCCGGTCTCGTACGACGCGGCGGCCGGAGTGATCTGGTCCAGCACCGCCGGGAACGCGAACTGGAACTCGAACGGGTCGAGCGTGACCTTGTAGCCGGCCTTGCGCAGCAGACCGGACACGTACTTGACGCTGTCCGCGTAGCCCTTCGTGCCGGCCGCGCGACTACCCGGGTAGATCGGGTCGGTGCTCCGGTCGGCGATCCGCTGGAACTGCTTGAGGTGCTTGAGCACCCCGTCCACGGTTACGCACTTGAGAACTTCGGCATAGGTGTCGTTGACCTGCTTGGCGCACTTGTCGGCCCCACCGTGCCCGTGCCCGTGGCCGCCGGCCGAAGCGGCGGTGGCCGGGGCGACGGTCAGCACGGTGGCGATCGCCGCCGCGCTCAGGACACGGACCGAACGGCGCCGGGTTGGCGCCACGTCGTCGTGACTCATCAAAAGCTCTCTCCTGTCCATTTCGGAGCTCGCATCACCGTAGAAGACGGCAGGTGTCGATGGCCACCGGCTGAAATCGGCCCGTCCTGATCGATATGCGGCGGACCGGAAATGCCCGAGGCTTCTTCACCCGGCGTTTGCCGGCCGCCGGCCAGCAGAGGAAGCCGGTCAGCGGTAGCAGGAAGCCGGCCACGATGCTCTCGCCGACGATATCGGTCACGACGTCGAACGGCTCCGGTCCTCGCGCGTGTCCGGTGCCGACGAGCACCCGCACGCGCTCGCCCGGGCCGAGATGGCCGTGTCCGCCGGACGGGAGTGCCGGCGCCGCATCGCCCGAGTGTGACCGATCAAGGGAAGTGTGCCGCGTTCCCGGAGATTCCCGGCACATCGCTCCCTACTGTCCGTGATGTGTCATCACCTGGTCTCTTTCGGTCACTCGGCATGGGTATCGTCCTGGCCGCCTGCTGGTCGCCGTCCGCCGCGGCCGCCCATCCCCTCGACGAGGTCGTCCAGCTGGTCCACCTCGTCCCGGGCGCCGCGACGCTCGCCGTCGAACTCGCCGTCACCCCCGGGCCACTCGTCGGCCCGGCCTTCGCCCGAACCGCCGACACCGACGGGAACTCACAGCTCAGTCCGGCGGAGACCGAAACCCTGACGGGTCGGCTGACCGCGTCCCTCGGCGTCCGGGTGGACGGTGCGGGCAGTCCGCTCACGGTCACCGGGACGGCCGTCCCGCCCTACGAGGTGCTCGCCGCGGGCGGCACGGCCACCGTCACGGCCACCGCGCCGATGCCCGCCGGGGCGGGACGGTTCGAGGTCGTCCAGGCATTCGATCCCGGACAACCCACGACCGTCGAGTTCGACGTCGTCCTTGACCGGGAGGCGGGGCGGGGTCCGGAAGAGATCACTCGCAGTGACGATGGGCGAGCGGTCACCGTGCGTCTCGGCCGCGGTGGCGATGCGGCACCCGGCAGCGGTACGGGCCGGACGATGCTCGACGCACTCCGGAAACCCCTGTCGTCCCCGTGGGCGCTGCTGCTCCTGATCGGTGCCTGCGCGGTCCTCGGCGGACTGCACGCGCTCACGCCCGGTCACGGGAAGACGATGCTCGCCGCCTACCTGGTCGGCACCCGTGGCACGCCGGGCCAGGCGCTCGCCCTGGGCGGCATCATCACGATCACCCACACCGGCTCGGTCCTCCTGCTGGGCGCCGCGGTCCTGCTGGCCGGCCACTACGTGGTCCCCGGCGTCCTGACGCCCGCACTGCAGGCCGCCACCGGCCTGATCGTCCTGGTCCTGGGCCTGCGCCTGACCCGCCGCCGCTGGTCCGACCGGCACCAGACCCACCCCGCCCACGCGCACTCCCACCACTATCATCATCATCATGGTCCGGACCGGGGGCATCTGAACGGGCACGTGGTGCAGGTTCTCGACACCGCCCCGGCCACCGCTCGGACCCGGATCCGGGAACTCGCCGTGATGGGTGCCGCCGGCGGGATGATCCCGTGCCCCGAGGCGCTCGGCGTCCTCATCCTGGCCACCGGCCTGAACCGGACCGCCCTGGGCCTCGGCATGATCGTCGCCTTCAGTGCCGGGCTCGCCGCCGTCCTGGTCGCCCTCGGCCTGGCCCTGGTCACCGCCCGGGACCGCGTCACAGTGTTCCGCCCGTCCGCCGGCGGCACACTGCTGACCCGCCTGCCCCTGCTCTCCGCCACCCTGGTGACCGCCCTGGGCGTGGCCATGACGGTCACCGGCCTGCTGGACCTCCCACCCTTCCGCTGAAAGCCGGTGTGTACCGCGACTGCGGTATGCCGGGTGCCCGCGCTGGGAGGACGACGGGGGAGGGCCCGGCGGGCAGGCTGAGCGGGTGACGTCGATCGTGGAGAGTGCCGCCCGCGGGAGGTCGCCGGTGTACCGGCGGTGGCTGCGGGCGGCACTGTTCCTGCTGGTCGGCGTCGTCGCCGTGGTGGCGCTGCGCGGCCGGCTGCCCGAACCGGGCGCGGTCGGCGGGATCCTCGCCGGGGCGGACCGGTGGTGGATGGCGGCGGCGGCCGGGGCGGCGCTGCTGTCCCAGGTGGCGTTCGCGGTGCAGCAGAGGCGGCTGCTCGGTGGGTTCGGGGTGGACCTGCCGCACGGCCGGGCGGTGGCACTGACGTTCAGCCGGTCGGCGATGAGCATGGCGCTTCCGGCCGGGTCGGCGGTGTCGGCGGCGTTCGCGTTCCGCGTCTACCGGCGGCACGGGGCCGACGGCACTGTCGCGGCGATCGTCACGGCGGTGTCCGGGATCCTGTCGGTGGCCGCGCTCGGGCTGCTCTACGGCGCGGGCTGGTTCGTCGGGCAGGCGGGAGCGGGCTGGACCGCGGTGACCGCCGGGGTGGCGTGGCTCGTGGCGAATCCCTGGGCCGTGGGCGCCGTGGCCGGTGGGGGCGCGCTGGCCGTACACCTGCTGGTGAGGGACCGTGCGCTGGGGATGATCCGCCGGTGGCCTGCCCTCGCCGCGGCGGTCGGCGGGTTGCGTGATCTGCCACGGCGCAGCTGGCTCGGCGCCCTCCGCGCGGCGGTGGCGAACTGGCTGCTCGACATGGTGTGCCTGGCCGTGGCCGCCGCCGCCTGCGGGGCGGAGCTCGGGTGGGGACGGCTCGCGCTGATCTACCTGGCCGTGCAGGTGGTGCGGCAGGTGCCGATCACACCGGGCGGTGTCGGGCTGATCGAGGCGAGCATGCTGGCCGGTCTGACCGCGGCCGGGATGCCGGAGGCCACCGGGGCGGCGGTGGTGCTGCTCTACCGCCTGGTGTCGTTCTGGATGATGCTGCCGCTCGGCCTGGCCGGCTGGCTGCGCCTGCGACGGATGCCGGGTGGCGTACCGGCCGCCGATCGATCATCATGATCGGTCATGACGGACATCGCCGGGACGGTCGCCACCACGCTGATCGTGATGATCTTCGCCTTCCTGGGCGTCAACACCGTGCAGGGGGTCGTGAAGCGGCGGCAGCTCCTGGCGGCGATGGCGGCGAACCGGGCGAGGTTCTTCCGTAACGGGATCGTCAGCGTCACCTGCCTGCTCGTGGCCGGGTCGCTCGCGGTGGCGCTGCACCCGGATCTGACGGCGGCCGATGTCGGGTGGCGGCTGCCGGAGGGCAACTGGTCGGACTATCTCTACTCCGGATATGTCCTGGTGATGCTCCTGGCCGTGTATCTGCGGACGCGGCGGGGACCGCTGGCTCCGGCGACCGCGGCGCTGCTGCCCCGCACGACCGGGGAGCGCTGGCTGGCCGGTGGGATGTCGGTCGCCTTCGGCGTGGGGGAGGAGTTCCTCTACCGGGGGCTGTTCCTGGCTGTCGGGACCGAGCTGGTGGGCCTGCCGCTGTCGGTCGCGGCGATCCTGGGCTGGGTGTTCTTCGTGGTCGCGCACGCCTATCAGGGCTGGCGCGGCATGATCATGGTCGGCGTGCTCGGGCTGATCTTCACGATGCTCTACCTGAGTTCGATGAGCCTGCTGCTGCCGATGGTGGTGCACACGCTCTGGGACGCGGTGGTGCTCCTGGCGGTCCGCCCGAGGCCCGCCGCCGTGGTGGAGACACCGGCCGTCGTCGAGGAGCAGGCGCCGGTCGTCGTGGAGGCCCCGGTGGTCGTGGAGGCGCCGGCCGTCATCGACCGGCCCCGGTTGCGGTCCGCCGCGCCGGACTGAAGTTCGGTTTGTGATCCGGAAGCGGAACGTCCGGAATGCTTCCTAGCATCGCCGGTATGGCTATCGCGCGTTTCCCCACCATCGTCATCGACTGCCCGGACCCGGCCGCGCTCGCGAAGTTCTACGGCGAGATGCTCGACTGGAAGGCCGAGATCTCCGAGGACTGGGTCGACCTCAAGGCCGACTACGGGCAGTGCATCTCGTTCCAGCAGGTCGAGAACTATCGGGCGCCGGTCTGGCCGGAGCAGGAGGTGCCGCAGCAGTTCCACCTCGACGTGGTCGTCGACGACCTGGACACGGCCGAGGCGGCGGTGGTCGCGCTCGGCGCCACCAGGCACTCCCACCAGCCGGGGACCTCGTTCCGGGTCTTCCTCGACCCGGCCGGGCACCCGTTCTGTCTCTGCCTCAACTGACAGAACGGGTGCCCGGGGTCCGGTCAGTGCTTGCGGACGAGCGTGATCCGGTAGGTGGACTGGGCGGAACCGTCCTCACTCGTGGTGACGACCGTGCGGGTGCTGCCCGAACCGGTGACCGCGACCGTCGCGTACGGGTCGGTGGTCACCGCCGTCACCTGGACACATGAGAGATCACGAACGGACACCCGCCAGTTCGGCACGGCCGGGTCGAACTTCTTGATCGGCACGCCGTCGACCAGGATCGACGTGACCGACGCCGCGGTGCCACGGCCGGGTGCCTTGGCGTACACCTGCAGCTCGGAAACGGTCAGGTAGCCGTCGGGCGTCGGGGTGAGCCGGAGGCACAGCGGGCCCGGGGTGACCGGGATGTCGACGACCGTCGAGGTGACCGCGATCGGTGATCCGCTGACCTGGCAGCCGCCGGCGGCCGGCGTGCCGGCCTGGACGGTGGCGGCGATGCCGCCGCCGGACGAGTTGTCGCGGTAGAAGTGCAGCACCGCCCGGCTCGCCGACGCCCCGGCGGGCAGGGTGGCGGTCAGTGTCTCGACCGGGTTGCGGCCGGATCCCTTCCAGTTCGACCAGGCCTTGTCGGTCAGGTTGCCGTTGGTGAGGCCGGCCGTCGAGTAGCCCGGCTCGGTGTAGGAGGCACTCACCGTGACGCCGTCGAGCAGTCCCTCGGACGGCGCGGTGACCTGCACGCGCACGCTGGCGGGCAGCGTCTGTCCGGGAACGATCGTCGCCGTCCCGGCCACCGTCACGACGCCGACGCGGCTGTAGTCGCCGGTGCCCCAGACGGCCGGGACGGTGGCGCGACCGCCGTTGCGGCCGACCGCGGTGACCGTGGCCGGCATCGCGGGCAGGCCGCCGGCGTAGGCCTTGGCCCTGGTCGGCTCGGTCGAGGTCCACACGTCGACGGTCACCTTCGCGGTCGCGGCGACCGCCTTGCCGAGCGCGTCGGTCGCGGTTCCCTTGACCAGCACCACGCCCGGTCTGCGCCATTTCGACGCGGCCGGTAGCGTCCAGGTGACCGGCAGGGCGCGGCTTTCGCCGCTGGGCAGGACGGTGGTCACCGTCGCCGGGAGCGCGGGAGCGAGTCCGGGCACGGTGTGACTCAGGGCGATCTCGGTACGGCCGACCGTCTCGTCCTTGAGCGTCCACCGCTGGTTCGTCCCCGAGGTGGGCAGGTAGGTCCCCACCGGAGACCCGTCGGCGGTCGCCTCGCCGTTGACGTCGAGCAGCCGTCGCGCCCCCACGTTGACCAGCGTGTACGTGCCGTCCCCGGTGGTCGGGAGCAGCCAGAGGGCCCCGTCGTCGACGGCACCCGCCGCCTCCGCGACGGCCCGCCCGTCCCGGGCCGCGAGCCGCTGCCCGGTGCCCGCGTTGATCAGCTGGTAGCGATCGTTGCCGGCCGGCTGGGCGGTCCACAGCTGGTTCGCGGCGGCCGTGTCGTTGGTCCGGATCACGATGTTGTCACCGGACGGGGTGAGCGAACGCCCGCTGGCCACACCCTGCAGCCGGTAGACCCGGTCGGCTCGGAGGTGAGTCGCGCCGGGGTCGGTGACCCCGCTGACCAGGAATGTGGTGACCGACTGGGCCGGCACGGTCAGGGTCGCCGTGGTGCCGCCGACCCGCACCGGCGAGCCCTTGACCAGCTTGCCGCCCGCGCTGGTGACGACCGGGGTGACCGTCGCCCGCTTCAGGTTGAAACCGGACAGATCGAGGGTGACCGCCTCCTCGGTGGCGGCCGGGTTGGCGTGCACGACGGTCGCGCCGGTCGCGGACACCGCGGCGATGCTCCGGGTGCTGTTCGTCTTGACGAGGTGGTCACCCGGCTTCACGTAGTGGGTGAAGTTCCGGATCGTGTCGAATTTGGTGTTCGTCTGGATCGGGCAGGTGGCCAGGGTGTCGGTGGCCGTGCAGTCGAACGGGACGTGGATCGAGCCCCACTGCAGGTTGCCCTCGGCGATCATGTTCTTCGCGTCCTCGACCGGCTGCCACAGCACCCACGCCGACGGCTCCAGCTCACGCAGGTCGTCGATGATCCGCTGGGCCATCCCGAGGCCCGAGTCCATGCTGGTGAAATCCTTGCCCCAGCTGCCCTCGACCTCGCTCATCCAGAGCGGCTTCTGCTCGGCCTTGGCGATGTCCCGCACGCTGGTCCGGCCGCCGGTGCCGTAGGTGTGCACGTTGATCCGGTCGACCGCGGCCCGGGCCGCCGGTGTCATGCCGTACCAGTCGGTGACCAGGGTCCCCGGGTTGGTCTCGTCGGGCGCCGCGATGGCCCGGTCCGGTGCCGCGCGGCGCAGCGCCTCGATCACCGCGGCCTGCAGCGCCGGCCCGGCGTGGGCGCCCTCCTGACGGCCGCCGGTCGGCTGGCCGTCCGCCCCCAGGGTGGTACGCCAGTAGTTCGTGTTCGGCTCGTTGAGCGGCTCGATGGTGTCGACCGTGATCCCGTGCGCCTGCTCCAGGTATGCGGTCACCCGGACCAGGTAGGTGGCGAACTCGTCGAGGGAGTCCGTCCGGATCTGATCGGTGTTCGGGTCGAAGCCGCCACTCACGTAGCCGCTCACCGTCTGGAACCACGGCGGCGAGTTGCTGAACGTCTCCCAGTGATCGACATCGGCCTTGATCCGGTCCACCCACCAGCGCTGGTTGGCGTCGGCGTCCCAGTTCCAGTGGTCCGGGTTCGCCGGGTCCCACCAGTCCTTGTCGGCCGGGGTGTAGGTGGCCGGTGCCTTCCACCAGCCCGGGACGTCGCCGCCGGGCCGCAGGTACGAGCGCACGGTCGGGGCGTTGCCGCCGCCGATGTTGTAGCGGGCGATGTTGAGGTTCAGCCCGTCCGCGCCGAACAGCAGGTCGGCGAGCCGGTTGCGGATCTCGTCGGGGTAGCCGCCGGTGACGTGCGAGAGCCAGGCGAGGCTGGTGCCCCAGCCCTCCCACTCCGGCCCCCGGTAGCTCGGGTCGATGGTGATCGTGGTGGCGGCAGCGGCGGCGGTGGCGGCCGTCGGTGCCGCGAGAGTCGAGACGGCCAGTACCCCGGCCGTGAGGAGCGCTCGAATCTTCATCGCAGTCCTTGGGATCGGTGGATGTTTACGTAAACATCTGACGATATGGATGTCAACGAGGAGCGGGCCGAGGATGACCCCGACCCGCTCCCGCCGCGTCAGGAGACGATGCCGCCGCCGTCCAGGTTCGCGTCGCTCACCTCATGGACGACCTTCCCGGTACGGGTCTGCCACACCCGCAGGTAGATCCGGTCCTTCCGCCCGTCCACCGCCGTGACCAGCACGCTGTAGCCGGAGACCCCGTTCCACGTGCCGGTGCCCAGGAGCAGCCCGGCCGGCCCGCAGACCAGTGCCGGAGTCAGGTTCGACGACTCGAAGACACCCTTCGGCGCGCTGATCCACGCCTTCCCTGAGGTCTTGCCGGACCGGGCCAGGAACGCGAAGTCCGTCGTCCCGCTCCAGCCGCTGCCCGCCACGTAACCGGCCTTCGGCTGGTAGACGTCGACGAACGGCAGCACCCCGGAGGCGGTCGCACCGTCGTCGTCGCCGACCGTCACCGACGGCCGGTAGAGGCCCGCGGCCGTGTACGTGTGACGCACCGTGCAGACGCCCGCGGCCACCACTCCGGCCGACGTCGAACCGTCGCCCCAGGTGGCCGTACAGCTGAGGGTGTCGGCGCCCGCGTCGCGGACCGGAACCTTCCGGACGATCTCGGTCTTCGTGGCGATCGGCGCGTCCGGCGCCGGGTGGCCACCCGGAACCGTGACCGTCGGAGCCGCGTTGACCACCGTGATCGTCGCCGTGTCGCTGCTGCTCCCGGCGGTCAGCGTGACCGTGTAGGAACCGTTGTCGGCGCAGGTCAGCGTGGTCGCCGCGGCGTGTGCGTCGGCGAAGGCGCAGGCGGTCGAGTTCACCGTCCACGTCGGCCGGTTGGCGCTGTTGGAGACCGTGCCGGCCAGGGCGATGGCGCTGCCCTCGGGCCCACCGGTGTCCGGCCCGGCACCGGCGACCGTCACCGGAGCGATGCTCTCCAGCGTCGGCACGACCGGCTTGATCGCCCCGTCCGCCGCGAACTCCAGCTTGTCGATCGTGGTCTCCCGGTGCGTGCCGTCACCGCCCGGGATCGCGAACCGGTGGTACGCCGTGTACCAGTCGTCGGAACCCGGGACCCGGACCACCGAGTGGTGACCGGTGCCGAGGATGCCCAGCGACGTGTCCTTCGAGAGGATCACGCCGACCCGGTCGCTCCACGGTCCGAGCGGGGACGTGCCGGTCGCGTACGCCACCCGGTAGTCGGCGCTGCGGGTGTCGTTCTCCGACCACATGAAGTAGTAGACGCCGTTGCGCTTGATGACGAAGCTGCCCTCGTTGTAGTTCGCGGGCTTGTACGTCTTCACCAGCGCGGGGTCGAACGAGATCATGTCGTCGTTCAGTGGCACCTGGTACGAGTTGCCGTTGCCCCAGTACAGGTACGACTTCCCGTCGTCGTCGGTGAACACCGCCGGGTCGATCATCTGGCCCGGGTAGGTGCCGCCCGCGACCAGCGGCTTGCCGAGCGCGTCGGCGAACGGGCCGGCCGGGGAGTCGGCCACCGCCACACCCAGATGCTTGGCCGTGTTGCCGGTGGCCAGCCCGCCGGAGAAGTAGAAGTAGTACTTGCCGTTGCGCTGCGCGATCGTCGGCGCCCAGGCGCTGTTGTCGGCCCAGGACACGTCCGGCCCGAGGTCCAGGATCACCCCGTGGTCGGTCCAGTTGACCAGGTCCTTCGACGACCAGGCATGGAACTGGGTCCCGGACCAGCCGGCGAACCCGTCGGTCGTCGCGTGGATCCAGAAGGTGTCCCCGAAGACCGAGATGTTCGGGTCGGCGTTCAGCCCCGGGAGGATCGGCGACTTCATGACCAGGGCGCTGACCACCCACGACCGTTTTGTGCCCTTACTGTCGGTCACCTCATAGGTGACCGGGCTGGTGAAGTCCTGCGGCGCTGCGGGGCTGATGCTCGAGCCCGCCGCCAGCACGAACGACGGCGCCAGCTTCGTGACGTCGGTGCCCGGCTTGACCGGCAGCTTCACCGTGCCCGCCGTGTCGTCGATGATCGCGTCGGCCTTCAGCTCCGGCAGCGTGACCCCGCCGATGCTCGTGGTGCGGCCGGCCAGCTCCAGGATCTCCGAGGCCGACAGCGCCACGTCGTAGATCCGGAAGTCGTCGACCTCACCGGCGTAGTACGGGTCCGCCGAGTACAGCGAACGCCCGACGTAGCCGCTGTAGTTCTTCGACGCGTCGTAGAGATCGGACGGCTTGACGGTGACCCCGGTGGCGGACGCGACCTTCGTGCCGTTCAGGTACATCGCCGCGTTCGACCCGTCGATGGTGACCGCGAGGTGCTGCCAGCTGCCGCCGGGCAGCGCGGCACTGTGCGACATCTGCTTCTCGGCCTGCCAGGACCCGGTGGTGATCGCCGAGAAGAGCACGTTGCTGCCGTTGCGGGGCCCGGTGAACAGGTACTTGTTGCTGTCCGGGCCGAGCGCGTAGATCCACTGGTTGATCGTGGTGGAGGCGGTCCACTTGGCCCAGACCGACACCGTCACGGCGCTCGCGCCCTTGAGCACGCCGTTCGGGATCGTGACGTACGGGGAGGTCGAGCCGCCGGACATCTTGAACGAGCCGTCCTGGACACCGGCACCCCACGCCGGAGTGCGTACGTACGTGCCGTTGAAGTCGTTGCCGGAGGTGTCCCGGGCGACGGTGCCGCTGGTCTCGTCGAACTGGTAGCGCAGCCGCAGGCCGATCGACGGGGTGGGCGGCTCCTCGTACTTCGCCGAGATCCGGTCGTACTCGGCCTTGGTGACCGGCAGGATCGTGCCGTGGCGCGGGCGTGACGGCATCGTGTACGTGGGTTCCGGCGTCCACACACCCGAGTTGAGGTCGGTGGTCGAGAACGGGACGTAACCGCGGCCGCCGTACTCGTCGATGAACAGGTACCACTTCTGCTCGGTGTTCGACTTGAACACCAGCGGGCCCTCGCCCTGGCTGAGCGCGCCCGATCCGATGCACTCGGCCTGGAAGTCCCAGTTCGTGCTGAGCAGATCGGTGGACTTCTCCTGGATCAGGAACTTGCTGCACGGCGAGTTCGACGAGTTGTTCCGCTCGTCCTTGGTGATCCGGTGGTAGACACCGTTGTTCTCGATCACCGTCGAGTCGATCACCGAGTAGCCGGGGTCCTTCCACACCTTCGGCTCGCTGAACGTGTGGAAGTCCCGCGTGGTCGCGTACATCATCTTGTTGTAGGTGCTGCCGGTGTGGTTCGGGTCGTTCTCGGCGTACAGCTTCGAGGCCCAGAACACCACGTAGGCGCCCAGTTCCTTCGAGTAGAACGCCTCCGGGGCCCAGGTGTTGCCGGCGGTGTCCGGGGAGACTTTGACCAGGCGCTGGTCGGTCCAGTTGACCAGGTCGGTGGACTCCCACACCATGATCGACTTGCTGCCGGTGCGCTGTGACGCGTCCCAGTCGCCGTTGCCGTAGATCTTCAGATCGGTGGCGATCTGGTAGAACTTGTCACCCTCCGGGGACCGGATGATGAACGGGTCGCGCAGGCCCTGCGTGCCCAGCGTCGACGTCAGCACCGGGTTCCCGTTGTTGATCTCGCGCCAGCTCAGCGGGTTGTTGCCGTTGCTGAGCGCGTTGTAGACCTGCTCGCCGTTCGAGTAGCCCTCGCCGGTGAAGTAGCTGAACAGGTAGCCCTCGAACGCCTCCTTCGCCGGCAGCGGCGGGACCTTCGCGGTGAACTCACGGGTCGCGGTGGCCGTTCCGACGGTGACCGTCGCGGTCAGCGTGACCGATTTCGACGCTTCGCCGGTGGCGGGGCGGTGGACCGTGCCGTCGGCCGCGATCGTCGCCGGGTCACTGGAGGACCAGCTCGCCGTCGTGGGGAGGGACAGGTTTCCCCGTACATCCTCGAGGTTGTGGATCGTCAAAGCCTTGACCGCGGCCTCCGCATTGGCCGCATCGTCGAACGCGGCCTTGACCGTCACCTGGAAGGTCTTGGTGCCGGTCCGGTTGCCGCGGCTCAGCGCGGCGGTCAGCGTGGCGTGCGCGTCCGGCTCACCGGCGGCCGGGCGGGTGATCTTCCCGGCGTCGCTGATCACGTCACGGTCGCTGGAGGTCCAGGTGACCTTCGAGCCGTACGGGGCGGTCGCCGGCAGATTCAGATCAGCCGTGAGGCCGCTCGTGTCGCCCAGGTCGAGTGCCGCGACGTCGGCCGTGACCGCCTCGGTGTTCGCACCCTCGGCCAGGGTCTCCACCTCGCCCGCGCTCAGCGCCCGGTCGTAGACGCGCACGTCCCGCATCCGGCCCTTGAGCAGCCGGTCGCCGGTGTAGTTCGACTTACCGAAGTAGTTCGCCGTGGTCGTGCCGCCGCCGATCGCGCTCGGCAGGACGCTGACCGCGGTGTTCGTGGCGACCGCGACACCGTCCTCGTAGAGCGTGCCGGTCGTGCCGGTCTGCGTATACGTGACCGTCTTCCAGGTGCCGCGCGCCAGGTTGTGGCCGTCGGCGGGCCGGGTGTTCTGCTCACCGGTCCAGTTGCTCAGCGAGATCGCGTTGCGGTAGCCGTTGCCGGTCGCGAACAGGTACCCGTTCCCGTAGCCGGTGGAGGTGTCGGTGTTCCCGAACCCGTAGAGGAAGTACGGGGTGCTCTGCGTCGCGTCGATCTTCACGTCGAAGGAGACGCTCACCGCGGCGAGCGACTTCAGCAGATCGTTCGGTGCCTTGACGTAGGTGTCTGTGCCGTTCAGGCCCAGACCCTGGCCGGACTCCCAGGCCGGGGTGCCGACGACCGCGCCGTCGCGCCCGTTGCCGGACGAGTCGGTGGCCACGGCGCCGGACGTCTCGTCCAGCTTGTACCAGAGTACGAGTCCGTCGGCGGCGGCCGCCTGCGACGGAACAGTCAGAGCGCCGGCCACGACGGCCAGCGCGGTGAGAGGCGTTAACACGAAAGCTCTGCGGCGCCCGGGGCGCCTGCTCATCAGCATATTTCTCCCAGCCGAGGACGACCGCGCCCACCGTCCCCAACCGACAGGCGCGTAACGGGGGTGTTGCCAGAGTGTTAGCGCTCACAGACGCGGCGTCAAGAACTTGTGAGGTCCTTTGTTTCTCCGATGTGTCCACGGCGTTCGGTCCTTCACCCGGCCGGTTCTCCCCGGCGGGTTCCCGCTCAGCCCGGGATGCCTGCCCATCGGCGCCACTGGCGGATGGCCGGCAGCAGCTCGTGCTCCCGGGCGTCGGCCATCATGCGGACCCACATCGACTGGTACGCCAGATCCAGTGCGGGGCCGGCCAGGTCGACCTCGAACAGCATGCGGGTGGCCGACGTGGCCTGACTCGCCGTCGCCATGTGGCGGGCGCCCTGCTGGGCCCGCGGATCATCGGGCCCGTCGAACGGGAACGTCACGATCAGCGCGATCAGCTCGTAGTAGTCGCCGAACGCGAGCATCCCGGTGGCGGTGGTCAGATAGCGGAGGTGGGTGGCCTCCGGGACGTCCGGTGGCTCGGCGCACATCACACCGACGGCGTGGCGCCGCATCCGGTCGGCGTGGTGCAGCTGGGTGGCGCGCAACTGCCGACCGGCGGCCGTGGTGGTGAGCCGGGTCGCGTCGGGACGGTCCACTGAGCGCAGCTGCAGCAGGTGCGGCTCGGCCAGGTCATCCAGGAGCAGGACGGCGATGCGGGCGATCTCGGCGTCGCGTGGGGCGAGGATCCCGGGGAGCGCGGGCTCCCGCCCGGCGATCACCGTCCTCAGCTCGACGAGCGCCTCGGCCCTGCCGTCCGGCCCCGCCTCGGTCAGCAGGGCTCGCAGACTCCGGCTGGTCCACAGCGCCATTTCCCCACGATACTGCCCGAAGCGTGTGAATTCGAGCGTCATCTATGTTGGCCCGTCGCCGGGTGGAGACACCGGTCCCGGCCGTATCCTCAAGCGTTGTGGCGGTGAATGACAACTCGGCAAAACTGGCCGTTCTGATCGACGCGGACAACGCGCAGGCGTCGATCGTCGAAGGGCTGCTCGCCGAGGTGGCGAAGTATGGGACGGCGCACGTCAAGCGGGCCTACGGCGACTGGACCGGCACGAGCCTGCGCGGGTGGAAGGATCAGCTGCTGGCCCAGTCGATCCAGCCGATCCAGCAGTTCTCCTACACCACCGGGAAGAACGCCACCGACGCCGCGATGATCATCGACGCGATGGACCTGCTCTACACCGAGCGCTTCGACGGGTTCTGCATCGTCTCCAGCGACAGCGACTTCACCCGGCTGGCGTCGCGGATCCGCGAATCGGGCCTGACCGTGTACGGTTTCGGCGAGCGCAAGACGCCCAAGCCGTTCGTGGCCGCCTGCGACAAGTTCATCTACACCGAGAACCTCGCCGAGCCGGAGGCCGTGGCCGCGCCCGCGCCCAGCCCCGTGTCGGCGTCCGCCCAGCTCCGCGGCGACACCAGCCTGATGAACCTGATCCGCTCCGCGGTCGAGGCCGCCTCCGGCGACGACGGCTGGGCACCGCTCGCCGCGGTCGGGCACATCATCACCAAGCAGCGTTCCGACTTCGACCCGCGCAGCTACGGCTACCCGAAACTGGGTGGGCTGGTCACCGCGATCGGCCTGTTCGAGATCGACCGGCGCGACTCCGGTGACGGCAAACCGGCGATCATCTGGATCCGGGACAAGCGCCGGCCCCGGAAGGAGGCGGCCGAATGACCGGGCGGGGCCGCCGGCGCGACGCCGAGGAGAACCGGGACCGGATCCTGCGGGCGGCACGGACCCTGCTCGCCCGGCAACCGGCCGCGAGCATGGACGACCTGGCGCAGGCTGCCGGAGTGGTCCGGCGGACGGTGTACGCCCACTTCCCGAACCGGGACGAACTGCTGGCCGGGCTGGCCGACAAGTGCTCGGGGGATCTGCTGGAGGCGCTCAGCCGTACCGACAGATCGGGTCTTGATCCTGAGGTTGCGATGGCCGATTTCGCTCTCACCCTGTGGACCGCGGGCGAGCAGTACCGGCTGTTGATCTCGCTGGCCGAGAGCAACCTCGGTATGGCCGGGCTGCGGGAGCTGCTGCACCCGATCGCGGCGCAGAGTCTCGCGCTGCTCGAACGGGCCCGCGACAGCGGCCGGTTCGCCGTCCACCTGCCGTTGCCGGTGCTCAGCGCGGCCCTCCAGGCGATGACGCTGGCCATGATGCAGGCGGCGAACGACGAGTTGTGGGCCGACGACGGCACCCGGGCCGCGACCGCCGTGCTGATCGCCGCCGGACTGCCGGCCGCCGCCGCGGAGGAGGCGATCCGGCGAGTCACGTCACAGGATGTTGCACACCGGTGAGCATGAAAATTAGCCTGCTGAAGTGAACACCGCGCTTGCCGGCATCGTCATCGTCTTCTTCGGCGTCCAGGGCATCGCCCGGCTCACCGCCTCCCCGGAGGATCAGCGAGCCGCGGCGTACCACTTCGGGGTCTCCCTGTCCGAATACCGCAAGGTGTCCGGCCTGATGATCCTCGGCGGTCTGGGGCTCACCATCGGCCTCGCCGTGCCGCCGCTCGGCGTCGCCGCGGCCGTCGGCCTCGTCCTGCTCATGGTGCTCGTGGCCGGGCTGCGACTGCTCTGCCAGGACGGCGCGCTGCGGGTGGCGCTGCCACTGGTCGTCGCCGCCCTCACCGCCGGAACCATGATGTGGTGAGAATCCCGACGGCGGCTCGGTGAACGCCATCGCGTCCAACATGGACGGCCGGGCTCTTCAAGCGGAAGGACATGCCCGGCAGCTGTCCCGGCTCAGCGGGGTGTACAGCCCCGCGTGGTCCGCGGTCGGCGGCTCCCCGACGTCCGACCACCGTCTCGTCGGGGTGGACCCGGCGATCCGCTGCTGACTGTCCGGTTTCGGCACTTCGCACCCATGACGGTCGATGAAGGGGAACCTGGATCGTCATGGACGTACTTGTGGTGGGCGGTGGCATAGCCGGCCTGGCCCTCGCCCGGGCGCTGCGCCGTCAGGACGTTCCGGTGACCGTCGCCGAACGCGGCGACGACGACAGTGGTGGCCTGGCGATCAACCTGCCCGGCAATGCGATCACGGCGTTCGCGGTGCTCGGACTCGCCGACGGCCTCAGCAAACTCGGCCGTCCGACCGAGCGCCGCGAATACCGGTCCAGCCGGGACCGGCTGCTGTTCACCGTCGACGAGGACGCCTTCTGGGGGCCGGAGGCGCGGCCGCGGTGCGTACGCCGCTCCGATCTGCTGTCCCTCCTGTCGGACGGCCTGGACGTCACCATCCGCCGATCGCTTCCGGTCACCTCGGTGCGTCCGGTGGCCGGTGGCGCCGATGTCGAGTTCGGTGACGACACCAGCCAGCGGTTCGGGTTCGTGGCCGGCGCCGACGGGGTGCGCTCGGTCGTCCGTGCCACCGCGATCGGCGCCACCGACACCACCCGGCCGGCCCTGCTCAGTGCCGCCAGCTGGCGTTTCATGGCCCCGAACCCGGGCGTCGACTGCTGGACTCTGTGGACCGGGCCGGGCGGCGCGTTCCTGCTCATCCCCGTCGACGACCAGCAGGTCTACGGGTACGCCTCGGCCACCGGTGGCGGACCGGTCTCCGCCGACGCCGCCTGGCTGCGAACCTCCTTCCGGGATTACCCGGCGCCGGTCCGCACCGTCCTCGACGCTCTCGGTTCTCCCGGCTTTCCCGGCCCGTCAGACGCTCTGGGCCCGTCAGACGCTCTGGGCCCGTCAGCGGCTCTGGGCCCGTCAGACGCTTTCGGCGCTGCTGGTGCTGCTGCTGGTGCTCCTGATGCGACGACCCGTCTGTATCACTCGCCGATCGAGGAGGTCCGCGCCCCGATCTGGTCCGCCGGCCGTTGCGTCCTCGTCGGAGACGCCGCCCACGCCACCTCTCCCGTCTGGGACCAGGGCGCGGCGCTGGCCGCCGAGGACGCGCTCGTCCTCGCCGAACTCCTGGCAACCACCGACTGGGACGACGCCGGGGCCCACTACGAACGCCTCCGCCGCGATCGGGTCAGCCACGTACAGGCCGCCACCGACCGCTTCTCCCGAGTGGCCGCCCTCCCGACCTGGCTACGCCACGCTTTGCTGCCGGCAATCGGCCCCCGAAGCTACCGCGACACCTTCGACCCACTCCGCCACCCGTTCCCCACCCCCTGATCCGATACGGTCAGCGGGACTGTCCGGTCACTCGCGGATTCATCCCGGTCGGGCCGGCGGGCGGGGACTGTCAAGACAACGTTCTTCTTGCCACTCCCGCGGGCGGCAGCGGTGATCAGTTGGGCGTGAAGAGGCCCTGGATCCCGACGATGATCGCGATGACTCCGAAGACGGCGACCAGCAGAGCGGGGCCGGCGAGGTCGGCCGGGCTGGGAGCCGGGTTAGAGTGCGCGGCCGCGGATGATGCGGGATCGGGTGTCGTCGCCCCGGGCGCGGTGGATGCCGGGACGGGAACGGCGGGGGCGAGTGGCCGCCGGCCGGTCAGCCGCTCCCAGGCGAGGATGACGCCGACCGCGATGCCGACCACCTCGAAGTGGAACAGGTGCGGCCCGGAGATCAGGTGGACGATCAGGAAGTAGCCACCGGCGACCAGGGCGACGATGCCGACCAGCCAGCGCCATGGTGCGATGCGGGCGGTCAGTCGGGCGATCACCGGGAAGCGACCGAGCAGGGGAATGGCGAGCAGCAGACCGCCGATGATGTTGGCGATGTCGAGCAGCAGAGCCATCAGCATGGGGTCCGTCCTTCAGGTCAGCGTCCCGCCGCAATCCTAACTTGGAGCGCTCCCATCCGCATCGCGGCAGGTGGGCGGCTGGGAACGCCGGCCCGCGGGGATGGCGTCGCCGCTGTGGAACAGAGGTGGCGGGGAAACGGCGGGCAAGGGGGCGGGAGCGGCGGGCAAAGAGGGCGGAGGCGGCGAGCGAAGGGTATGGGGGAGTGGCGGGCAACGGGGTGGCGGGGAACGGGTGGTCAGGCGGGGCGGCGCAGCAACGGGCGGATCCACCAGGTGGCGAGGAGAGCCACCACGCACAACACCGCCAGGCTGAGGAAACCCGCCCGGAACGAACCCGTGGCGTCCTTGACGGCGCCCAGCGCGTACACGAAGGCGAAGCTTCCCAGGTTGGCGCAGAAGTTGCCGAAACCGCTGACCAGGCCCGCATTGCGGTCGCCCAGCACCTGGAGGGGCAGAGCGAAGAGCGGGCCGAAGTAGACCTGGATGGCCAGGGAGATCAACGCCACGACCCCGATCACCCCGACCATGCCGGGTACGAACGTGAGCAGCGTCAACCCGGCGGTGAGGATGGCCAGCGAGCCGCCGATCACGGCGAGTGGCCGGTTGATCCGGTCGGACAGGTAGCCGCCGAGATAGTTGACGGGTGCGCTGATCGCCGATGCCACGGCGGCGACGAGGCCGGCCGACGCCAGGGACTGGCCGCGATCGACGACGAGGTAGGTCGGCAGCCAGAAGGTGAAGCCCTGCGCGACGGCCAGTCGGGTGAACTGGATGACGCCCGTGAGCTGGACGATCCGCGTCCGGATGAGCCCGGGCAGTTCGGTGAACCGTACCGCTGAGGATGGGGGTTTGGGGGAGGCCGGACCGGCCAGGAACCGGTAGAGGACCAGCGACAGCAACCCGAAGCCGGCGAACAGCAGGAACAGCAGTCGCCAGCCGAGCGGGCCGACGAGGAGCGGCCCGACCGCGCTGAGCAGGATGTTCGACGAGAACCCGCCCACCACGTAGAGGCCCATCGCGGAGGCGCGCCGGCCGGGTGGGAAGAGCTGGGTCATCAGCAGCATGCCGGGCGTGAAGACGAGGGCGCGGAAGAACCCGGCGAGTGCCTGATCGATCAGGAGCAGGGGGTACGAGTCGAGCACCGCGAAGAGCATGGCCAGCAGGTTCATGCCGAGCAGCCCGATCATGAACAGCCGCCGTGGGGTGAACCGGTCGGCGAGATAGCCGGACGGCACCTGCATGAGGGCGTATGTCAGGTTGCTCGCGGCGGCCAGCATGCCCGCCTCGGTGAAGGTGAGGCCCAGGTCGGTGCGGATGAGCGGCAGGAACAGGCCGATCCCGCCGAAGATCAGGCCGATGCTGCTCTGGCAGACGACCAGAACGGTGATGACCGGCCGCCGGGACCGGGTGTCGCTGATCGTCACCCGTGGATCGTAAGCGGCTAGCGTGTCCGCATGCCTGACACCATCGACGTCACCGGCTATCTGGACCGCCTCGGGCTGCCCGAGCTGGCCGGTCACGAACCGTCCGTCCCGGCGTTGCGGGCGCTGCACCGGGCGCATGCCGAGCGGGTGCCCTACGAGTGCCTGGAGATTCACCTGGACCGGCCGACCACGGTCTGCCCGGCCGAGTCGGCGCGGCGCATCGTGGCCGGCCGGGGCGGCTACTGTTTCCATCTGAACGGGGCGTTCTCGGCGTTGCTGCGGGCGCTCGGCTACCGGGTGACGCGGCATGTCGGCGGCGTGCAGGGCAACGCCGATCCGGCGGCCGGGGCCACCGGCAACCATCTGGTGCTCACCGTCTCCGGCCTGTCGTCGGCCGAGTCGCCCGGCGGCGACTGGCTCGTCGACCTCGGCATGGGTGACGGCCTTCACGGCCCGCTTCCGCTTGTCGAGGGCACGCACACCGACGGGCCTTTCCGGTACGGGCTACGCGCGTCCGAGGCGGAGCCGGGCGGCTGGCGGTTCGACCACGATCCGCGGGGCAGTTTCCTGGGGATGGATTTCCGTGCCGGGCCGGCGCGCATGTCGGAGTTCCAGGAGAAGCACGTCGAGCTGAGTACCTCACCGGAGTCGGGTTTCGTGCGGGTGGCGACGGCCGCACGCCGGGACTCGACCGGCGCCGATGTGCTGCGGGGCCTGACGCTGACCCGGATCGGCGCTGATCCGTCGCGTTCCGTGCTGGCCGATGAAGTCACCTATTTCAATGCCCTCGCCGACATTTTCGGCATCGTCCTCCCGGAGCCGGATCGGGCGTTGCTGTGGCCGCGGGTTTTCGCGGCTCACCAGCGATGGGAGCGGGAGCAGCCGGATTTGCCAACGCGAATGGATCTCTGATTAGGTAAGCCTTACCTAATCAAGTTAACGGAGGTTCAGGCGTGGGGGCACGCATGATTCGAAATGTCTGAAACTGTAAGCAAGGTCGTCCTTTCCGAGAAGGTCGACATCGATGAACTCGCCACTGTGTACCGACGGGTCCACGCCGCCGACCTGCACCTGATCGACCACAGCGAACCGTCCGTCGAGGACCGTCTCCGCTGGACCGCCGAGGCACCCGGCTTCCAGGCCGCACTCGGCTACGTGGACGGTGAGCTGGTCGGGACCGTCATGGGCTGTCCACTGCCGCCGGAGACCCTCTGGTGGCGGGACATGACCGATGTGAACGATCCCGGCCTGGCCATCGAGTGGGAGGGTCGCACGTTCGCCATCTGTGAGGCGTTCGTCGACCCCGCCCAGCAGCGGCACCGCCTCGGCGTCCGGATGGTGGCGGAGCTGCTCGACCAGCGCAAGGAGGAGCGCGTCTCGCTCGCGGTCGCCGAGACCAACACGCGGGTGTGGCACGCCTTGCAACGCCTCAGGTTCGACCACGTCGGGGATCTGGTCCCGTTCCCCGGCTGGCGCCCGCACCGGATGCTGGTGCGCGCGCTCCCGCTCAGCTCCTCACGCTGAGCCGGATCCGGCGGGTTCCTCAGGCCAGGGCTTGCGTGATCAGCAGCAGGTCCCCGGCCGGGAACCCGCCGGGCCGCCGGGGTGACGAGTCGTCGTCACAGACCAGCGCGCCGTCCACCCGGGACCATCGGGCCTCGTCGTCCAGCAGTCGCCGGGCCGTCTCGCGGGCCTCGGCGGGTGTCGCACCGGGAGCGCAGACCTCGATCAGTGCGTCGGCGAGCAGATCGACGGCCGACGGTGGGGCGTCGCGGTCGCCGATCGCCGGGTGCAGCAGGACCAGTCGTTGCGCGGGGGTGCCCAGCCGGCCCCGCTCGACCAGGCGCATCGCCTCGGGCCAGGACAGTCCCGGCCCCCAGCCGTGACCCTCGACCGAGGCCACGCTCAGGCACCGGCCCGTCCCGGCCGGGAGCACCACGTAGTCGAGGCCGCCCTCGTCGTCGTACCCATGCCATTGGATGACCGCGAGATCGGACCCGCCGGCGCCGAACCGCAGCGTCGGCCACCGGCCCGACCCGGTCAGTTCCTCCCACAGGTCCAGCGGCTCGGGGCACGCGTCGAAGACCGCACCGACCAGGTCGGTGTCGGCGAACCCGTCGAGCATCCGGGCCCAGAACTCCGGCCGGTCCAGCAGCCAGGTGCCGTCGCTCAGGACGCCGGGATCGACGGCGTCGTAACGGCCGGTGTAGTCGGCGGCCTGCTCAGCATCCAGCATCGGGCGAGCGTAGCCGGGCCCCTGGGCCGGGACGGGGCTGGATCTCCCGCTGTTTCTCGACCAGGTGCCCGTCGGTGCAGGTGACGGCGAGGTGCAGTTCGGCGCCGCAGTCGCGGTGGGCGTACTGGATGGGCGGTCCCTCGGGGTCGGCCAGGTAGCGGTTGCCCCACTCGGCGAGCGCGATCATCACCGGGTAGAGGTCGAAGCCCTTCTCGGTGAGCCGGTACTCGTGGCGCACCCGGGAGCCGGGTTCCCGATAGGGCTCGCGGCGCAGCACCCCGTTTTCGACCAGGGTGTTCAGCCGGTTGGTGAGGACCTGGCGGGGCACTCCGGTGCGCACCCGCATGTCGTCGAAGCGCCGGATCCCGGAGAACACCTCGCGCAGCACGACGAGCGACCACTTCTCACCGAGGATGCCCATCGCGCGCTCGACGGTGCAGTTGTCGACGGACCAGTTCAGGGCGGGGGGAGTGGTCATGTGAGGAAGGCTAAGTCTCGTTGACAGACTCATCAAGCCTCTGGAAGCCTGCATCCATGACGCAGACCCAGGAAGCCTCCCGGACCCGGACCTTCGGCTGGACCGACCCGGCCGAGCACGCGAGCCAGATCGGCCGCCGCAGTGGGCTGGAGCTCCTGCGGGCCATGTCGGCCGGCGACTTCCCGCCCCCGCCGATCATGCACCTGATCGACGCGCTCGGCATGCGTGTCGAGGAGGGCAGCGTCACCGTCGAGCTCGACCCGCAGGAGTTCCATTACAACCCGCTCGGCACCGTGCACGGCGGCGTCCTGTCCACGCTGCTCGACACCGCCGCCGCCTGCTCGGTGCACAGCACGCTGCCGGCCGGGGTCGGCTACACGAGCATGGACCTCAACGTGAAGTTCCTGCGCCCCGCCACCGTCGCCTCCGGCCGCCTCACCTGCACCGGCACGGTCCTGCAACGTGGCCGGCGGACCGCACTCGCCGAGGCCCGGATCACCGACGCGGCCGGCCGCCTGATCGCCCACGCGACCTCCAGCTGCATGATCTTCGAGATCCCCGCCGCCTGAGCCATCCCTGCGGCCTGAGCCATCCCTGCGGCCTGAGCTATCCCTGCGGCCTGAGCTATCCCCGCCGCCTGAGCTATCCCTGCCGCTCGCGCTGCCCTGCTGCTCGCGCCGTTTTGCCGCGTGAGCGGGTAGGCTCTGCTCGCGCCTACCCGCCGGCTGTGCCGCCCGGGTGACTCGCGCGTTAGCCTCGGTTCCGGACGATGACCTTCCGGAACCGGGGGACCGCTGATGGAGAGCCCCACCGCCCGGGCACTCATGGCGTTCGAAGCCGTTCAGGGCTGCCCCGGCATCACCGCCGACCGGCTGGCCGAGCGTCTCGGCGGCATCTCCGAGCGGGCCGCCCGCCGTTACATCGCCATCCTCCGCGAGGCCGGCATCCCGATCGAGTCGGTGCGCGGGCCCTACGGCGGTTACCGGGTCGGCCGCGGTGCCCGGCCCGCGCCGCTCATCTTCACCCAGGCCGAGGCGCTGGGGCTGGTCATGGCGGTTCTCGACGGTCATCACGCGGCCGGGGACAGCGGCGATCCGGTCGGCAGCGCCCTCGGCAAGATCGTCCGGGTGCTGCCGGAGTCGCTCGGCGCACAGGTCGAGGCGGTTCGCCGTACCGCCGCACCCGCTCCTGACCGCGCCGCGGCGCGGCCCGACCCCGAGATCACGTCCCGGTTGGTGCAGGCTTGCGCCCAGAATCAGACGGTACGGGTGAGCTACCGCTCCGAAGCCGGCAACGACTCGTCGACTCCCGCCGACCCGCTGGCGATCGTGGTCCGCCACGGCAGGTGGTACCTGCTGTGCCACGCACACCGGCCCGACGCCCGCCGTGCCTACCGGATCGACCGGGTCACCGAGGTGGAACTCCTGCCCGGCGTATTCGTCCCACCGTCCGACCTGGACCCGGTCGCCATCCTCGACGAACACCTCGCCTCCGGCTGGGAGTACCACGCCGAGATCCTCATCCACGCCGCACCCGCCGAGGTCGCGGCCACCGCCGGCACGGCTCTCGGCACACTCCGCCCCGGCCCCACCCCCGGAACGACCATCCTGACCGGCACCACCAGCGCCCCCGACTGGTACGCCCGCCAGCTCACCGCGATCCCCGTCCCCTACCGCATCGTCGGCGGCCCGGAACTGGTCGCCGCCGCCCGCCGCATCGCCACCCGCCTGCTCAACGCCACCGCGCCCGAGCCCCCACACCCGTGACCGCCGGCGTGTCCTGTCGCGCGCGCATTCGTCCCGGTCGCTGACCTGGCCCCTTGTCACCCGGCCGGTCCCGCTCGCGGACCTCTGTTCCGCTCGCGGACCTCTTCCCGGGTGGACCCGCTCGCGACGTCCTCCGCGACGTCCTCCGCGACGTCCTCCGCGACGTCCTCCGCGACGTCCTGCCCGCGACGTCCTGCCCGCGCCGTCCTGCCCGCGCCGTCCTGCCCGCGCCGTCCTCCGCGATGCCCTTCCCTGGGTGGTCCTGTTCGCGGCGTCCTTCCCCGTGCGATCTTGGTTGGTTTTCCACCGTTTCCGGTGGAAAGCGGCTCAAGATCGCTGAGGGTGGCGCTGGTCGCTGTGTTGGCCGACCGTAGTTCGCTGTCGTCTGGGTGGTCCTGTTCGCGGTGTGCTTCGCGGTGGCGTTCCTCTACGCGATCTTGGTTGGTTTTCCACCGTTTCCGGTGGAAAGCGGCTCAAGATCGCTGGAGGTCGCGCTGGTGGTTGCGTCAACCGAGACCGTTGCCCCGGGGGAGGCTCGCCGGTGAGCTGGATCAGGTGAGATCAGCGGTGGCGGTTCGGGTCGGACCCTGGCTGGGGCGCGGGTCGTGGGCGTCGTGGTGCCGGAGTGGCACGAGGTCGTGACGCGGCTTGCGGCCGTGGCGCTGCTTGGGGGTTTGCCGCGGCACGCGGGCCGGGTGTCATACGCGGGTCTGGCGTGGTGCGAGGGCCGGGGACGTTGCGGGGACCGGGCGCGCCCTTTGGCCAGGGCGCCGATCGAGGACCGGGGCTGGCTTGTGACCCGGGCGCTGTTCGGGGTCCGGGGGTGGCTTGTGACCCGGGCGCTGTTCGGGGTCCGGGGGTGGCTTGTGGCCAGGGCGCTGTTCGGGGTCCGGGGGTGGCTTGTGGCCAGGGCGCTGTTCGGGGTCCGGGGCTGGCTTGTGGCCGGGGCGCTGTTCGGGGTCCGGGGGTGGCTTGTGGCCAGGGCGCTGTTCGGGGTCCGGGGGTGGCTTGTGGCCGGGGCACCGCTCGCGGGCTGGGTGTGTTGCGTGGGCTGGCGGTGGTGCGCGGGGACGGGGCGTTGCGCGGCCATGGCGCGGTGCGCGGGAAGGGAGTGGTGTGCGGAGCGGTGTCCGGGGCGGGATGGGGGCCGGGCTGCTGGGCGGGTGGGGTGTGTGGAGCGCGGGTGGGGGTGGCCGGCTGAGGGCGGGGGCGGCGCGGGGGCAGGCCCGCGGGGCGTGGCCCCGCCGGGTGGGGTGGGGTGGAGTGGGTCAGGAGCTGGTTCAGGTCGGCGGTGTGGGAGGTCTGGTCGTGGCGGGCGGTGGCCGGACGGCGGCGGCGGCGGTCGGCGACCGGGGCACCCGGGGCGGCGAGGCGACCGCTGAACCAGGCGCCGAACGCGGCCGCGGCCAGGCCGGAGAACTCGACGGTGAGCAGGCTCGCCGATACGGTGCGTGACGGGTCGCGGACGCGCATCACGGTGACCACGGCGAAGACGATGAGCACGCCGACGTCGAGGAGCAGGGCCAGGACGAAGGTCCGGGCGACGGCCGGGCCGGTCGCCGTCACGGCGTCGAAGACGGCGGTCAGGGTGGCGAGCAGGCCGCCGCCGAGACCGGCGACCAGGTTCCAGAAGGCCACCGTGCCGATCAGCGCGGGCGCGCCGAGCAGGGTGGCGAGGTCGAAGACGAAGGCCATCCAGAAGAGGCCGAGAGGGAACATCAGCAGCAACGGCTGCATTCCGTGGCCTCCGAGTCGGAGCCGGCTCTGCATGCGACGGTCCTCCTGTCGTGGCCGCTGCGCTCCACCGTGCGGTGGAGCCGGTGTTCCCAGCCTCGGCGCAAACATCCGGAAACGGGCGGCCCCGGTCGGGTGATTCGCTGCGCCGGCGGGTGATTCACGAGAATCCAGGCCTGGCAGGTGCGAGGCGGGCGGGCGCGAGGCGGGCGGGTTTGAGGCGGCGGGTGAGTGGCGGGTGGGTGAGAGGTGGGCGAGTTGACGCGGGCGGTTGCGAGGCGGCGGGTGAGTGGCGGGCGGGTGAGTGGCGGGCGGGTGAGAGGTGGGCGGGTGAGTGGCGGGCGGGTGAGAGGTGGGCGGGTGAGTGGCGGGCGGGTGAGTGGCGGGCGGGTGAGTGGCGGGCGGGTGAGTGGCGGGCGGGTGAGAGGTGGGCGGGTGAGTGGCGCGGGCGGGTGAGTGGCGGGCGGTTGCGAGGCGGGCGGGTGAGAGGCGGGCGGGTGAGAGGTGGGCGGGTGAGTGGCGGGCGGGTGAGAGGTGGGCGGGTGGGTGAGGGGCGGGCGGGTGCGAGGCGGCGGCTGATTCAGGAAAACCTCAAGGCGGTTGGGGCGGCGCCGATGGTGCCGGGGTCGAGCTCAGCCTGGGAGGTGCCGTGTCGTGAAGCGCGATTCCCTCGGCACCGTCCAGCGGTCCCGTCGCCAGTCGTTGCGGGCGTCGGCGGCCTACGGGGCGGTTCCGGCGGTGCTGGCCGCGGCGTACGCGATCGGCACCTGGGGTCTTCCCGGCCGTCTTCCGATGCTGCTGGTGTCGGCGGTGATGGTCGGCTTCGCGGTGCTCGGCTGGACGACGGCGAGCCGGATCGCCCGGACCCGGTGGTGGATCTGGATCCAGTCGGCTGCGGCGGGTGTCAACCTCGCCGGTTCGGCGGTCCTCGGGATCATGGACGATGGTGTGGCCGGCCCGCTGGGTACGTTCATTCCACTGTCGGTGGTGCTGCTGGCGATCGTGGTGCCGCCGCGGGCGTTCCTGGTCACGGCGGGTCTGGGCGTCACGGCGTACGTCGCGTTGATGGTCTTCGGTGACACCCCGCCGGCCGGTTATCCGCTGGTCCATGGCCTGGGTTTCGCCTGCGTCGCGTATCTGTGTCTGCGGCATTCGGCGGTTCTGGCGTCGTTGCGCCGGCGGCTGGCGGACAGTTCGCGCACCGATCCGCTGACCGGTTGCCTGAACCGGCGTGGTTTCGACGAGCGGATGGCGGCCGAACTGGCCGACGCCGAGCGTGCCGGTACGCCGGTGACGCTGGTGCTGCTGGACCTGGACCATTTCAAGGAGGTCAACGACACCCACGGTCACCGGGCCGGCGATGAGCTGCTGGCCTGGACGGGGCAGGAGCTGCGGGCGGATCTGCGCGCGCACGACGCGGTGGGCCGGCAGGGTGGCGACGAGTTCGCGATGCTCCTGCCGGGCACCGACGTGGAGGCCGCGGAGGTCGTGGTGGAGCGGCTGCGTGAACGGCTGCGGGTGTGCTCGCCGGCGAGTCTGGGTGCGGCGACGTTCCCCGGCGACGCGAGCGACTTCGCGGGGCTTCTGCTCGTTGCCGACCAACGGCTCTATCAGGACAAAGCTGCCCGGGTACGCCGTGCGCCGACCGCCGAGGCGGTGGCCGGGGCGCGTGACGGGGTCCGGCCGTCGGGTCCGGTCGCGGCGGTGGAGGCGCGGGAGCGGCGGCGGCACTCGATCGCCGACCCGGGCTGGATGTCGATGACGCAGACGTGCGTGGCGCTGGTCTACGTCATGCTGGTCGCCAACGATCACGAGCATCGGGCCGGCATGGTGGCGCTGTCGCTGTGGGGTTTCTTCACCGGTCTCGCGGTGGTCGTGGGCGCCGACTGGCTGAGCCGGTCGCGCCTGGCCCGGCCGTTGATGCTGGCGTTCGCGTTCAGCGCCTTCGTGAGTTGTGCGGCGATAGCGACGCTGGACGGTGGTGTGGATCAGCCGCTCGGTATCGGTGTGCTGATCTCGATCCCGTTGTTGATGCTGGGTATGCGGCCGGAGGTGGCCGCCCCGGTGGCGATGGCGGCGGGTGGGCTCTACCTGCTGGTCGGTCTCCAGGTCGGTGACCTGTGCGGGTGGTATGTGACGTTGCAGCTGCTGGGTACGGCGGCCGCGGCGACGGCGTGCGCGTTGCAGGGCCGGGCGGCGGCCGGTCAGCGCCGGATGCTGACGCGTCTGTCGCGGGTGGACGTTCTGACGGACGTGCTGAACCGGCGGGGTTTCGCGGAGCGGTTCGCGGCGGAGGTCGCGGACAGCCGGCGGACCGGCCGTGGTGCGGCGCTGCTGGTGCTGGACCTGGACGGGTTCAAGCTGCTCAATGACGCGCAGGGGCATGCGGCGGGTGACGAGTTGCTGCGCTGGGTGGCGGCGACGCTGCGGTCCGAGGTGCATCCGCACGACATCGTGGGCCGGCTGGGTGGCGACGAGTTCGTGGTGCTGCTGACCGACGGCGACGCGTTCGACGTGGCCGACAACCTGCGGACGGTGCTGGCCGCGCGGATCGGTGCGAGCATCGGTGTCGCGGTTCTCGGGGTCGACGGCGAGGATTTCGACGGCCTGTACGCGATCGCCGACGCCCGTCTGTACCAGCACAAGAAGCCGACGCCGAGGTACGTCCGGAGCTGACCGCCGTGGCAACCGTTCCGCAACCGGTGTCCACCCGGGACAGCACCCGGCACGATCCCAGAATGGGTCATGAAGCGCCTTCTCCTTCTGCTGGCCACGGTTTCGACGCTGGTGGCTGCTCAGCCCGGGGTGGCCCTGGCGGCCGCCGGCAGTGCGAAGTCCTACGCTTTCATGAGCCAGTCGCACGGCACCGACCTGATCGCCCGCTGGAATCCGTGCGGCGGCGCCATCGACTACCGGGTCAATCTGGACCGTGCGCCGAAGGACTCGCTGGCTGAGGTGAAGACGGCGTTCAGCCGGATCTCGGCGGCCACCGGGCTGACGTTCCGCTATGCGGGGACGACCGATGTGATCCCGCAGGCGAAGTCGGGTTACAAGGGCACCTACCCGTCCGGCACCGAGATCGTGATCGCCTGGGCGACGCCGGGCAAGCAGAGCAAGTGGCTGCCGTCGGGGACCCGGGTGCTGGGTATGGGCGGTGGCTCGTGGCAGACCGCGTACACGGCGGGCGGTGGTGACGCGCTGATGATGCTGACCGGCGCGGTGGTGCTGAACGCGACGTCGGTGAAGTCGCTGGCCCGGGGTTTCGGGGCGTCCCGGAACGGCACGACCGGCGCGGTGCTGATGCACGAGATCGGTCACGCGATCGGTCTCGCGCACCCGGCGCAGGACGACCAGAACCAGATCATGTACCACACGATCACCGCGAAGAAGGCGGTGTGGGGCGCCGGTGACCTGACCGGTCTGCGCAAGCTGGGCAAGACGTCGGGTTGTCTGTATACGCAGCGCCCGGCATAGCGGGTGGCAGATTGTGAACAAGTGATTACCGTCGATACATGCGGGCCTTCTTCCTGGCAGTTCTGCTGGTGATGGCGGGTATCGTGGCGCCGGTGAAGCCGGCCGCCGCCGCGGTACCCACCGACGCCCATGGTCGCGAGATCGTTCTGCGCGGCTTCAACGTCTCGGGCAGCACGAAGCTGTACGAGAACGGACTCCTCCCCTTCCGCAGCACCGCCGACGCGGCGGCCGCGGCCACTCAGATGCGCGAGCTCACCGGCGCCAACGCGATCCGCTTCCTGATCAGCTGGGAGGGGGTGCAGCCGGCCCGGGACCGGATCGACACCGCCTACCTGGACCGGGCTGCCGACCAGATCCGCCAGTTCACCGACCGGGGTATCCGGGTGCTGCTCGACTGGCACCAGGACCTGTACTCGTCGCACCTGTTCGACCCGGACAGCTGGTACACCGGCGACGGCGCGCCGAAGTGGGTGATCGACGCCGGGACCTATCCGGACGAGTCGTGCGGTATCTGCCTGCTGTGGGGGCAGAACATGATGAACAACGGCGCGATCCGGGCCGCGATGTACGACTTCTGGCGCAACCGCTACGGGGTGCAGGACGCCTACCTCGCGCAGGCCCGCGCCGCACTCACCCACCTGCGGTCCCGTGTCGACTACTCGATGATGCTGGGTGTCGACCCGTTCAACGAGCCGTTCGACGGCGGGCTGGACGGCGCCTCCGGCACCACCTGGGAGACCACCTATCTGGTGCCGTTCTACCAGCGGTTCCGGGCCGTGATGGACGCGACCGGCTGGACGTCGCTGCCGCTCTACGCCGAGCCGCTGGTCTTCTGGAACACCGGGTTCTTCGAGCAGGGCGGGCTCTCCACGGCCGGGCAGCTCGGATCCCGGTACGTCTTCAACAGCCACTACTACGACGGCGGCCGGATGACGCTCGACCCGACGGCGGCCGGTGACGGCACCTACAACGCGGCGATGAACCGGATCCGGGACCGGGCCACCGCACTCGGGACCACCGCGTTCGTGTCCGAGTTCGGCAATGCGATGTCCGGGACGAGCAGCAGCTCCCGTACGCCGTGGATGGTCCGTTCGATGTATCAGGGCCTGGACTCACGGGTGTCCGGCGCGTCGTTCTGGAACAGTGCGGCGAGCTCCGGCCAGGTGCTGTCGTCGACCCAGTGGCATTGGGACGTCTACAGCGGGCGGCACAGCGAGCTGATGAACTTCAACCCGGACAAGGTGCAGACCACCGGGGACGCCTGGAACGGTGAGGACCACTCGGTGATCGCGAACGGGGCGCTGCGGCTGGACCGGCGGGTGCTGGACCGGCTGTTCCCGAGCGCGGTGGCCGGGACCACCGTGGCGTTCGCCTACGAGGACCTGGCCCGGGAGGGGTTCGCCGGAGCCGGCCGGCAGCAGGCGTGGCTGACCGTCCCGTCCCGGTTGCCGGGGATCGCCGGTCTGGTCGCCGGCCGGCAGTACGGCGTGCTGGTCTGGCGGGAGCCGGCGTCGCCACCGGGTGCCCCGACCGAGCTGCATCTGCCCGGGTCGTTCCCGTCCGCCCGTACCGTCGTGGTGTCCGATCTGGGGGTCGTCTCCGGGGTGCCGGCGAGCGGACCGGTCGCGGTGACCACCGAAGCGGGTGCCACCACCGCCCGCCGTCTGCTGCTCGACGCGACCGGGTCGGCGGCCGGGAAGGTGCACGTGGCGCTGGTGGTCAACGCGTCCGACGTGACGTCGGTGCCGGCCGCGACCCTGACCGCGGCCCGCACCGAATTGCTCAACTGGGCGGCCGGTTTGTGATTCGGTCTCATCTATGACATGACTTCTGCGACTGTGAGCGCACCCGGGACGGCTGGGATCCTGGTTCGATGAACGTCCAGGTCCTGCCGATCACGTCCGCCGACGTGTCCCGGGTCGCTCATTTCCTGAACGCCCATCTGAACTCCCGGCTCAGCGTCGATCTGTGGGCCCGTGCGCTCACCCCGCCGTGGAAGTCGTCCGCGCCGAACCACGGTTTCATGCTCCTCGCGGCCGGCGTGGTCGTCGGCGTCTATCTGGCCTTCTACGCGGAGCGCACGGTCGGCGGGACACGGCAGCGGTTCTGCAATCTGGGCGGCTGGTGCGTTCTTCCGCAATACCGGCTGCTGAGTGTGAAACTGCTGCGGGCCCTGCTGAGACAGGAGGGCTATCACTTCACCGATCTGACGCCGAGCGGCAGCGTCATCGCCATGAACGAGCGGCTCGGATTCCGCCATCTGGACAGCGAACTGGTGGCCGTACCCAATCTGCCGTTCGTGCCGTTGCCCGGGCGGGTGGTCACGTCGGATCCGCGGCGTATCGAGGACCTGCTCGCCGGCGACGATCTGCAGCTCTATCTGGACCATCGGGACGCGCTGGCGGCCCGGCACGTGGTCCTGGCCGACCGGTCCGGTGTCTGTCACGTGGTGTTCCGGCACGACCGTCCGCGGAATCTGCCCTGGTTCGCCTCGGTGGTGCACGTCGGTGACCCGGTGGTGTTCCGCCGGATGTTCCGGCCCTTCACCGGTCACCTGCTGGTCCGGTACCGGATTCCGGCCACGTTGCTGGAACCGCGGGTCGCCGGGTTCCGTCCGCGCGGCGCGGTCCGGGTGCCCACCGACCGGCGCCGGATGTTCCGTAGTGACACCCTGGAACCGGACCGGATCGACCTTCTTTACAGTGAGCTGGTCTGTGTGCCGTTCTGAGGTTCACCATTGTTGGCTCGGTCACCGTGTCATCCGGATTTCGGCTCCCGGACACATTTCGCGGGTACGACTTCAGGTATGACCGACCCGCGTTACGAGATCGACCGTACGAACCACCGTACGGGTTCGACCGTCCACCTTCATCTCATCGGCGCCTTCGACCGGGATGCCCACCGGGTCCTGCGCGCCGCCATGCGTGACGCCTTCGCCTCCGGCCGCCGCGGCCACGGTGTGATCGTCGACATGGCGCGGGTGGAGACGATCGGCAGCGAATGCATCGAGTTGCTGCTGATCGGCTACACCCGCGCCCTGCGGGGCGGCCACGGTTACGACATCGTCAATGCGGCCGGCCACGTGCGTCAGGCGCTGGCCCTGACCGGCCTCTGCGAGGCGGAGACCTTCTACAGCACCGTGACCGTGCCGGTGTCCAGGTCGTAACGAGCACCGACCACCTGCGCGCCACTGTGCGCGACGATCTCACTGCGGGTGACCAGAGCCGAGACCTGGGCCCGGATGTTGGCCCGGACCGCCTTCTCGACGCCGTCCGGGTCGTCGACGAACGGCTCGACGATCGGGGTCAGTGCTTCCACGATGGCCGCGATGTGCCCGGGGACCTCGGCGCCGCTCCTGATGGCGTTGATGGTGGCCGACACGGCGCCGCAGCGCTCGTGCCCGAGGACCATGATCACCGGCGGGGCGAACTCCTCGACGGCGTACTCGATGCTGCCGAGCAGCAGGTCGTCGACGATGTTGCCGGCCACCCGGTTGTCGAAGAGGTCACCGACGCCCTGGTCGAAGAGGACCTCCGGGGCGACCCGGGAGTCCGCGCAGCCGAGGATGACGGCGAACGGGTGCTGGCCGGCGGCGATCTCCCGGATCCGGGCCGGGGACTGGTGCGGGTGCCGGCCGTGGCCGGTGACGAACCGGCGGTTGCCGGCCAGGAGCTGTTCCAGGGTGGTGCCCGGGGAATGAGGGGTGCCCGCGGAGTGCGCGGCCTGGGCGGCCGGAGCGAGTGCGATCGATCCGGCGAGGGCGCCGCCGACAGCGAAGAGTGACCGTCGGCGAACCGTTGAGTCCAGCATCTTTTGCTCCAAAGAGAAGAGGGACGCGGACCATCATGCTCCGGTTGATCAAGGGCGCCCAGTGACTATCGCGATCAAGACATCCAGATGTCGCAATGGCGGCAAATCGGACGCATGACGCATTTCTCGAAAAGCTCCTGGGTTATTCCCCCGGACGCGTGACGCGAGAAAGAGCCGACGTGTCTTATCTTCTTTCAGCGGGTCATGCGGCCCGCTGCCCGGTCGCACGCGAAACCTTGCGCCGGGCTATTTTTCGTACCTGCGCGTGTTTTTGGCAATGACAATTGTCGCCGATCCGACCGCTGTTTCCGAGAAACATATTCGAAACAACTCACCGGAAAGCGGGAATCGGTGAGATCGACTTGAATGGAACGCCGCCGATCGCGATATGGTCGGCGCGCTCCATTTCTGGTGGCGTATTCCCTCATTGCTGAAAGGCGACGACCTTGGCTGCCGCCGTCATGATTCTTATTTCCGTCGTGCTCGCCACGTTCGCGGCGGTGACCCTCTGGTGGACGATGCACGCGTGGCGGACCCCGGAGACCCTGGCCGCGACCCGCTTCGCGGAGCCGGACGGTGACCACCGGCTGACCTTCTCCCTGCTCGTGCCGGCCCGGCACGAGCAGGCCGTGCTGGAGCACACCATCGACCGGCTGCTCCGCTCCACCCATCAGGGCTACGAGATCATCGTGATCGTCGGCCACGACGACCCGGACACCGCCGCGGTGGCGCACGCCGCCGCGGAGCGCACGCCCGGCCGGGTGCTCGTCGTCACCGACCACAACGAGGTGAAGAACAAGCCCCGTGCCCTCAACACCGCGCTGCCGTACGTGCGCGGCGACGTGGTCGGTGTCTTCGACGCCGAGGACCAGGTCCACCCGGATCTGCTCGAACACGTCGACCACGCGTTCCGGTCCACCGGCGCGGACGTCGTCCAGGGCGGCGTGCAGCTGATCAACTTCCACTCCAGCTGGTACAGCCTGCACAACTGCCTGGAGTACTTCTTCTGGTTCCGCAGCCGGTTGCACCTGCACGCGGACAAGGGCTTCATCCCGCTCGGCGGCAACACGGTCTTCGTCCGTACCGACGTGCTGCGCACCGCCAACGGCTGGGACGGCACCTGCCTGGCCGAGGACTGCGACCTGGGCGTGCGGCTGTCCAGCCGGGGCGCCAAGGTGGTCGTCGCCTACGAGGCGTCACTGGTCACCCGCGAGGAGACCCCGGACACCATCGGCAGCCTGCTCAAGCAGCGCACCCGCTGGAACCAGGGCTTCCTCCAGGTGCTGCGCAAGGGGGAGTGGCGGCGGCTGCCGTTGCGCCAGCGGGTACTGGCCCGGTACACCCTCACCGGCCCGTTCCTCCAGGCCTTCTCCGGTGTGGCGATCCCGATCGGCATCGCGGTCGGGGTCCTCGCCGATCTGCCGGTCGGCATCGCGCTGGCGACCTTCGTCCCGTTCGTGCCGATGGCCGCCAACATCGTCTTCCAGACCATCGGCCTCCGCGACTTCGGCAAGCAGTACCGCCTGCGGATCAGGCCGCTGCACTACGCCTGGCTGCTGATCGGCGCCCTCCCGTACGCACTGCTGCTCAGCGTCGCCGCGTTGCGCGCGGTCTGGCGCGAGTACAGCGGGCGCCGCGACTGGGAGCTGACGACGCATGTCGGGGCCCATCTCCAGAACGCCAACGCCGAGGCCGGTGCCGCATGACGACCACCAGCGAACCCCAGCAGACCACCTCGACCGCGCTCATCCCCAAGGCGCGAGGCACAGCCGTCGAGACCACCCGGCCGCGAGTGCCGGCGACCGATCACGAGCAACCCCCCTCGGCGGTACGGCGACCCGCGCTCCTCGGTGGCGAGGGCCTCCTGGCCGGCGCCCTGACCACCCTGGTGCTCACCGTCCTGGGCGTCAACATCAGCGGTTATCCGATGGTCAACGACGACGAGGGCACCTACCTCGCCCAGGCCTGGGCGGTGGCCAACGGGCACGGCCTGGCCCACTACACCTACTGGTACGACCATCCACCGCTGGCCTGGATCCAGTTGGCCGGGCTGTCCTGGATCCCCGAACTGTACGGTGCGGAGGGCTCGACGGTCGCCACCACCGGCCGGATGGCCATGCTCCCGGTGATCGCCGCCGTCGTACTGCTCGTCTACGTGATCTGCCGGCGCCTCGGGATGGCCGTCTGGTCCTCCGCCGCCGCGCTGCTCGTCTTCGGCCTGTCGCCGATCACCGTCGTCATGTACCGCGGCGTCTACCTGGACACGTTCGCGGTGGTGTGGATGCTCGCCGCCCTCGCCCTGGTGCTGTCGCCGCGGCGGAACCTGTGGCACTTCACCGGCGCCGGTGCCGCCACCGCGATCGCGGTGCTGAGCAAGGAGACCATGCTGGTGACGCTGCCCGCGGTGGTGCTGGCGCTCTGGCAGCACACCGCCCGCAGTTCCACGCGGTCCTGGGCGGTCGGCGGTTACACCAGCGGGCTGGTCCTCGTCGGCGCCTTCTACCCGCTGTACGCGCTGCTGCGCGGCGAGCTCTTCCCCGGCTCCGACCACGTGTCGCTGATCGGCGCCTGGCAGTTCCAGCTGGGCTCCCGGGCCGGCAGCGGCAGCGTCTTCACCGACGGGTCGATCGCCGCGAACCTGGTCGGGTCCTGGCTCGACCACGACCCGTACCTGCTGATCGGTGGTCTGGCCGCGACCGTCGTGTGCCTGTTCGTGCGTCGCCTGCGCCCGCCGGCCGTCGCCGGCGCGATCCTCGTGCTGATCGCCTGCCGGCCCAGCGGCCACCTGCCGGTGATGTACGTGGTCCAGGTCCTGCCGTTCTTCGCGATCGCCGTCGGCGGAGTGCTCGACCTGACGGTCCGGCTGACATCGGCCCGGCAGCGGCTGTTGCGCCTTGCGGTGCCGGCCGTGCTCGTGGTGTTCGCCGCGTCGTTCGTCGCGCCGCGCTGGTGGGCCGGCAACCAGGTGGCGCTGACCGCCGACTATCACGACGGATACGTCGCCGCCGCCCGCTTCCTGCGCGACGAGGTGCCGGACCACCCGAACACCACGATCGTGCTCGACGACGTGCTGTGGCTGGAGTGCGTCGACGCCGGTTACCAGCCGGACCGGACCATCTGGTTCTACAAACTCGACCTGGACCCGGAGGTCGCGGCCCGGCTGCCGAACGGGTGGCGCGACGTCGACTATCTGGTCTCGACACCCGCGCTGCGCGGTGACTCGAAGTCGCTGCCCCTGGTGAACACCCTGCTGACGAACTCGACGGTGGCCGCCGGCTTCGGCGAGGGCGAAGGCCGCATCGAGATCCGCCGGATCAACAAGGAGAACCCATGACCACCCAGGCACAGGGCCGGGCGGCCGTCGGAACGCCGCACCAGGCCACCGTCACGCCCGGTGAGAAGACGCTGTCGCTGGAGCGGTACCGCGGCTCCGGGCGCACCCGGGCGGTGCTGCCCGGCGAGATCGGAGTGGGCCCGCGGCCCTCCACGCTGCTGCAGAGCGTCATCGTGCCGACCTACAACGAGCGAGACAACGTCCCCGCGCTGCTGGAACGGCTCGCCGCCGCACTGCCGCACGACGACACCGAGATCGTGTTCGTCGACGACAGCACCGACGACACCCCGGCCGTGATCGAGGAGGCCGCACGGGACTTCCCGATGGCGATCACCGTCCATCACCGGGAGAACGGCGCCGGCGGGCTCGGCGGCGCCGTGGTCGAGGGCATGCGCCTCGCCCGTGGCGAATGGATCGTCGTGATGGACGCCGACCTCCAGCACCCGCCCGAGGTCGTGCCGGACCTGATCGCGGCCGGCCTGCGCGACGGTGCCGACCTGGTCGTCGGCAGCCGGTACGCGCACGGCGGCGACACCGGCGGCCTGGCCGACGGATACCGCAGACTGGTGTCCCGCGGCTCGACGCTGCTGGTCAAGACACTGTTCCGGAACAGTCTGCTGTCGGTCAGCGATCCGATGAGCGGCCTGTTCGCGATCCGCGCCAGTTCGCTTGACGCCGCCGAACTCCGGCCGCTCGGCTACAAGATCCTGCTGGAGCTGATCGTCCGTAACCGCCCCGGCCGGATCGTCGAGGTGCCCTACGGGTTCCAGGCCCGTCATGCCGGCGAGTCGAAGTCGACCGCCGCCGAGGGCATCCGGTTCCTGAAACATCTCGGCGGCCTCCGATTCGGTCCGGGGCGGCTGCGGATGCTGGCGTTCGCCCTGATCGGGATCTCCGGTCTGCTGCCCAACCAGGCCGTGCTGTGGGCACTGCTGCACCTCACCGAAGTCCACTACACGGCCGCCGCGGTGATGGCCAACGTCGTCGCGGTGATCTGGAATTTCGTCCTCACCGACACGCTGCTCTACCGCAAGCACCGCAACCGTGGCCCGCTCAGCCGATTCAGCCGGTTCTTCCTGGTGGGCAACGCCGACCTGGTCCTGCGCATCCCACTGCTGACGGTGCTGGTCAGCGGCCTGAGCCTGGGCGTCCTGGCCGGCAATCTGCTGACCCTCGTCGCCTCCTTCGTCATCCGTTTCCTCGTCTCCGACAGGCTGATCTACCTGGCCGGGAAGAAGTCATGACACCGTCACGTCCCGTGATGAGCCGGCGCAACCGGCTCCACATAGCCCAGTTGCTGGTGCTGTCGCTCCTGCTGTTCCTGGCCCTGCCGGAACGCCCGGCCTCGGCCGGCGCCAATCTGATCGCCAACCCGGGCCTGGAGTCGATGGCCCCGGACGGATTCCCGGTCTGCTGGGAGAAGTCCGGCTACGGCAACAACGGCCACACCTTCGAGATCAGCAGCGACGCGCACAGCGGAGCCCGGTCGATGTCGGTCACCCTGACGAACGCCGGTGAGGGCGATCGCAAGGCGATGATGCTCGAGGACACCTCGTGCGCGCCGAACGTCACACCGGGCCACCAGTACGACCTGTCGGCCTGGTACAAGACGTCCACGCCGAACACGGTGATGACCATGTTCCGGCACGACGTCGCCCAGGGCTGGGTGTACTGGACCGACCTGGCCGTCCTTCCGGTCGCCACGGCGTGGACCCGGCAGACCGTCCGGACCCCGCAGATCCCGGCGAACACCGACCAGATCGTGTGGGGCGTCACCATCTACGGCAACGGCACCCTGAAGACCGACGACTACACCATGGTCGACGCCACCCAGACGGTGCCGGGCACCTCGTGCAGCGCCGGCGACAAGTGTGTCAAGGGCGACTGGCAGGTCATGCCGTTCCCGTCGACGGTCCGGGCCATCCACGCCGTGGTGCTGCGCAACGGAGACGTACTACTGATCGCCGGCTCCGGCAACGACCCGGAGGCCTTCACCGCCAAGTCCTTCAAGACCGCGATCTACCGGCCCGGCTCCGGCACGTTCACCGCGGTGCCCACCCCGGACGACCTGTTCTGCGCCGGTCACGTGCAGCTCAAGGACGGCCGGATCCTGGTCATGGGCGGCAACAAGGACTACTCGGCCGCGGACGGCAGCCACGGCTACAAGGGGTTGAAGAACTCGTACATCTTCGACCCGGTCACGAACGCCTACCAGCGGGTCAACGACATGACCGGTGGCAGCTGGTACCCGTCGGCGACGATCATGGGCAACGGCGACGTGGTCAGTCTCGGCGGCCTCGGTGAGGACTCCAGCGGCACGGTGCTCACCCAGTACTTCGACGAGTCGGAGGGCCGCTGGCTCGGCGTCGGCGAGGCGAAGCAGACGTGGAGCTTCTGGGGCCTCTACCCGTCGATGATCCTGATGCAGGACGGGCGGCTCTTCTACACCGGCAGCCACGTCTTCGGCAACGGCCTGCCGGGCTCCGGCGCCTCGATCTACGACTACGACAGTGCGACCATCACCCCGGTCAACGGCCTGCGCAAGAAGGACGAGCGGGACCAGTCGATGAGCGTCCTGCTGCCGCCCGCCCAGGACCAGAAGGTCCTCACCCTGGGCGGCGGCAACAACGAGACCAACCCGGACGCGCACCGGCTCACCGACCTGATCGACCTGAAGCAGGCGACCCCGGCCTACACCGCCGGCCCGCAGATCCCGCAGGGCACGATGACCGGCGGCGTTCCGCAGACCGGAGCCCAGGGCAAGATGTACGTCTCCGCGGTCCTGCTCCCGGACGGCAAGGTCTTCGAGACCGGTGGCGCGCTGCACAACCGGGCCGATCCCGTCTACGAGGCGTCCATGTACGACCCGGCCACCAACACGTTCACCGCCGGGATGGCCACCGACCCGGTGCCGCGCGGCTACCACTCGTCGGCGTTCCTGCTGCCCGACGGCCGTGTCATGGCGGTCGGCGACAACCCCGGCAACGGCACGTTCGACATGCGGGTGTCGGTCTACTCGCCGCCGTACCTGTTCAAGGGTGCCCGGCCGCAGATCACCGGGCTGTCCACGGCGAACTGGGCCTACGGCAGCTCGAACACGATCACCGTGGACGGGCCGGTGCTCAAGGCCGAGCTGATCCGCCCGGCGGCAGTGACCCACTCCAGCGACCCGAACCAGCGGTTCGTCGACCTGCCGATGACGGTCAACGGCAACTCGATCAGCCTCAACCTGACCAGCAATCCCAACCTGGCGCCGCCGGGCTGGTACATGCTGTTCGTGGTCGGCACCAACGGCGTACCGTCGGTTGCGAAGTGGGTGAAGATCGGATGAACCGGACACGTATCGCCGCGCTGAGCCTGGCCGCCGTCTCCCTGGTGGGTGGCGTGACCTGGGCGGTCACCCAGCAGCCGGAGCCTGCCACGTTCGGCCCGGGCGCCACCGAGGTCGCCGTGCGGCAGACGCTGTCGCCCGCCCCGCCGGTCAGCCCGTCCCCCGCCGCACAGGCTCCCGGCAAGGCGGCAGCGGCTGCCCGGACCGAGGCCACGACAGCGCCCGCCAGGCCGGGGAGGCATGCCGCCCCGGCGCCGTTCGTGCAGACCTTCGCCGCGCAGCCGGGCGTGACCCGGCAGAAGGCCAAGCGCAAGCCGACGGCTCCGGTCAAGGTGCCGGCGGCGGTCGACGGCTGCGACCGTAACTACGGCACCATCGCGCACTGCATCCCGGTGCGGTTCCCGGCCGGTGTCACCGACAAGTGCGCGTGGCTGCGCGATCACGGCTACCGGGACGTCAAGGTGGTCGCCAAGGACCGGCAGGGGCTCGACCCCGACCGCAACGGCGTCATCTGCGACACGTGAGCCGGGTGCGGGGCACGCCCATCGTGCCCCGCACCCCGATATCCCGTCGCGCGCCCGCCGGGGCTGTGTGATCGTGAGCGGATGCCGCAACCTGTCCTGCGCACCGAGCGGATGCTGCTGCTCCCGCTCACGGACGACCACGTGGACCTGGAGGTCGAGCTCGACTCCGACCCCGAGGTGCTGCGTTACCTCGACGGCCGGGCCCGTACCCGCGAGGAGGTCACCGAGTTCCACGCCAAGCGGATGGAGCTGGGCCGCCGGGTCGACGGGCTCGGTTACTGGGTGGCCTTCGGCCCCGGCGGCGAGTTCATCGGGGTGATGATGCTCCCGCCCACCGAGGACGAGTCCGTCGCCGAGCTCGGTTACCGCCTGGCCCGCCGGCACTGGCGTCAGGGGTACGCCGCCGAGGCCTCCCGGGAACTGCTGCGGCACGGTTTCACGACGGCCGGCCAGACCCGGATCGTCGCGCAGACCATGACCGTGAACGCCGGTTCCCGTGCCGTGATGACCAAGGTCGGTCTCCGGTACCAGCGCACCTTCTTCCCCGACTACCCGCCCATCCCCGGTTCCGAGGAGGGCGAGGTGGAGTATGCGATCACCCGTGACGAATGGCTCGCTCTCAGCCGTACGCCCGAGGTCGGCGCGGGCTGATCTTCTGGAACACTACGTTCCCGTGTGAGCGGGCGAGTTCGGGTACGGGGTGACGATGGCAGCGGTCAAGGTCCATTTCGATCTGCCGCGCGACGGTGACGACTGGCCGCCGGTCGAGGTGGAGAGCCTCTGGGCCGACACGGTCCGCGACGGCGTCGTGCGACTGACCAATGTGCCCTGGTTCGTGCGCGGCGTCGCCAGCGGTGACCTGATCCGGGTCGAGGCCGACGCCGACGGGGTGCTCTGGGCCGCGGAGCATCTCGAGTGGTCGGGCAACTGCACGATTCGCGTCGTCCCGTTCGGCAGTGGCCCGCTGCACGGCTCCCGCCGGCGTGTCCTGGACGCCTTCGAGCCCTTCGGCGTGACCGGTGAGGACGTCCAGCAGTACGGCCTGGTCGCCCTGGAGGTGCCGCCGGGTGCCGATCTCGCCGGCGTCCAGCGGGTGCTCCGGGCCGGCGCACGCGACGGCTGGTGGGATTACGACGAGGGCTGCGTCAGCGAGGAGTGGATCGCCGCGGCCGCGTGCTCGACAAAACCGGTTCAGTGAATCGGTGTAGCGGAGCCCCGGCGCGGGAACCCATGTACGCATGTCGATTGATCGTGAGACCCCGGTGAACTGCCCCGCCCGTGTCACGCTCGACGCGGCACAACTGGCCTTCTTCGATGCGCTCCCGGCGGAGGCGCCGAGTGTGCAGTCGGAGCTGGGCTGCGAACTCGAGTTGGGCCACGAGGGCTCGCACGCGGCTCTCGGCCAGCAGGTGGACACGACGACGTGGTGGATCCAGTGGACGCTCAGCGCGTCGGAGGTCAACCCCTACACCTGGTGCCCGGGTCGTGGGGCGGCCCCCGCGGTGGACCGTGACGAGCTGGACTGCGCACTCTTCCTGGGGCATCCCGGTGAGCACTCGTCCACCACGCGTTCCCGAGAGGCCAGCGCCGCCTCCTGAAGCGATTCAGTGCCGGGTGGGCCGGCCGGAGCGCGACGTCCCCGGATGGCCCACCCGGCGCTCGGCATCCGCCGGGGTCGCGGGCGGCCGGCGCCATGCCGGTCAGGGTCACGACCGCAGGACCCTGTCCGCGAAACGGTCTCTAGCGCCTGGCGAAGAACTCGGCGAACGGCTCGACGATCTTCGGGGTCGCGCGGGCCAGGCCGTCGTGGGTGCTGCCGGCGATCTCCAGGGTGCGGGCGCCGGGTATCGCCGCGGCCAGCGCCGCGTGGATCCTCGGATAGTAGGGTGGCCCGCTCGCGCCGCAGACCAGCAGCACCTCGGCGGTGATCCCGGCCCACCGGGAGGCCGGCCCGCTGTGCTCGTTGATCGACGCCGACTCGTCCAGCGTCATGGCCACCAGCTCGCCCATCATCCGCCCGTAGGGCGTGCGCATGAACAGTCTCGTGATCGCCACCTGCACGCCGATCGGCAGCTTGCCGGCCGCCGACTGGGTGTTGAGCCCCGCGCCGACCAGCGCGAGAGCGCGGGCCGTGTCGCCGGCCTGCGCCGCCGCCCGCGCGCCCGGCAGCCAGCCGACCGGGAACAGGCCGTCGACCTGGAGCGGCACGTCGTAGACCGCGAGCCGCCGCATCGGCACCTGCTGGCGGGCCGCCTCGATGGCGACGACCGCGCCGCCGCTGTGGCCGAGCACGTCGGTCGCGCCGGTGTGCGCCAGCACCGCGGCCAGGTCGTCGATGTCATCCTGCATCGAGTAGGGCACGCTGCGCGGCGGCGCGTCGGCCCGGCCCCGGCGGTTGTAGAGGTGGACGGTGAACCGGTCGGCGAGCCGGGCGGCCAGCCGCCGGTAGATGTCGATGGTCACGCCGCCACCGTGCACCACCACCAGATCCGGCCCGCTGCCGGTGGTGTGCAGGGGGATCCTCGCCCCGTCTCTCGTCTCGATCATCTCGGTGCCTCCCGTAGGTAAACCGCGAACGCTGTTCGCAGTTTACAGTAGTGCACGTGAGCGACGCACCTCCGATCTGGTCAAGGCCCGAGCGCGGCAGCCGCGGACCGCAGCCGGGACACAGCCGGGACGAGATCGTGGCGGCCGCCGTCGCGCTGGCCGACACCGACGGGCTGGCCGCGGTCTCGATGCGCGCGGTGGCCGGCGCCCTCGGCACCGGGGCGGGCAGCCTCTACCGCTATCTGTCGTCACGGGACGATCTGCTCGACCTGATGACCGACCGGGTGATCGGCGAGCTGCGGCCCTATCCGGAGCCGGGGCCCGACCCGATGACCGCGCTGCTGGGGCTGGCCGGCCGGCAACTCGGCCTCTACCGGCGGCATCCCTGGCTGATCGATCTGCTCACCCGGCCCAGCGGTCTCGGGCCCGAGGGGCTGTCCTGGTTCGACCACTGCCTGGGGGTCCTCGCGCCGGTGCGTTGCTCCAGTGCCGCCAAGTTCGAGGCGCTGGCGATGATGACCGGGGTCGTGACGCTCTTCGTGCGTCAGGAGCGGGCCGCACCGCCTCCGGCGTTCACCGGGTTCGACCTCACGGCGTACCCCCATCTGATCGCCGCCTTCGCCGACCCGGGCGCGCCCCGCGAGGATCTCTTCGAACGGACCCTGCGGGGCCTTCTGGGCGCGCTGCTCAGCTAGCGCGTGTCCACTCGCCGCAACCGGCGGAGAGGAAGAGGGCGTCCCCGGCGCGGAGGGTGGCGGTGGCCTTGGCGCCCGGTCCGACGAACTTGCTCTCCAGGACCTTGCCGGCGCTGGACTGGCGCTCCCAGTAGCAGCCGTCCTCGTCGACGGTGGTCCAGGTGCCGGTCTTGACCAGCTTGCCGACCCGGTGTGGTCCGTCGCCGACGGCGCCGTCGGCGGTGGCCGGCCGGTCCTCGCGCTGGATGAGCTGGCGCCACTTCGCGGACAGCGGCTGGTCGGGGCAGAGGACGAGGGCGCCGACCAGTTCGCTGACCTGCTCGGAGGTCATCTGGTAGCCGGGTTTGAGGAAGTCCTCGGCCGGGTTGACGTCGGCGCAGATGGCGAACAGGCTGGAGATGTCGTCGTCGGCGTACCCACTGGCCCGCAGGGCGGTCTGCTCCCGGTCGCCGATCGGGCTGACCACCTCCTGCTGGCCGCCGCCCACCTCGACGACGTCGCAGAAGTAGCCGCTCGCCTCCCAGGTGGGGGTGAAGTCGGGTCGGCCGTTGCGGTCCGGCTTGATGGTGAAGGTCTCGCGGGGGCCGACGTTGCTGGCCAGGAAGCAGGTGACGCCGACCGTGTTGCCGGCCTCCGGCTCCGCCGCCGTGGTGATCCGGCCGGCCGGGGTGGAGACCACCGGCGGGGCGGCCGGGACCGCGGCGTTCAGGTCCAGCGGCTCGGCGGCCGTCTCCGGCTCGTCACCGCTGGTCAGAAGAAAGAAGACGGTGCCGCCGACGGCCAGCAGGGCCGCGGTCAGGGCGACCGGGAAGAGCCAGGGGGCCCGCCGGTTCGGCGGGGGAGGAGCCGGGGGCGTCGGCGCGGCGGTGTAGTACGACGGCTGATGTGACGACAAGGTCGGTCTCCCCGGGGGGCTCGGGTCTTGATCGATGCATCAGCATGTATGTCTATGTCCCGCCGGGGCCAGTGCTGCGGCATGATCGTCGGCGGAAAAGATCCGTTCGGCCGACCTGGCCCGGGGTGCAGATCATCGGAAATGGGGTCTGTAGGTTGATCCCATGGGTGATCCAGCGGAGGGACCGGTGACCGCGGCGCGGGTCGAGTGGACCGGCGCGAGGTACCGGGTTCATCTGGTGCGCGGCAGTGGCGGCGGGATCAGCGTCGTCGACGGTGGAGAGCGGCCGGCCGAGGCGATGGCGGCACTGACGGCGCGCGGAGTGCCGGCCGAGGATGCGGAGCACTGCGTCCGCGAGGTCGAGCCCGGGTTCAGAGCGAGCGGGCCGGTCCCGTAGGGCCGGCCCGCTGTCATCAGGAGTCGAAGGAGAATCCGAAGGCATTGGCCGCCTTCAGGATGAAGCCGTCCCGGCCGCCGTTGCGGTCCGAGCGGGCGATCGCGTTGCGGATCACCTGCACGGCCGGGTAGAGCACCGGCTCCGGCGGGATCGGCAGCGGCTTCTTCTTCGCCATCTTCACCCGGGTACGGACGGTGTCCTTCCCGTCCAGCAGGTCGAGCATCACCGTCGCCCCGTAGCGGGTCGCGGCCACGCCCAGCCCGGTGAAGCCGCTGCTGTAGGCGACCTTGCCACCCATCGCCCGGCCCTGGAACGCGGCCAGCTGGGTGCACATGTCGATCATGCCGCCCCAGGCGTGGCTGAACGTCACGTCACCGAGCTGCGGGAACGTCCGCAGGAAATGGTCGGCGAGCCGGGTGAAGGTCTCCGGGTTCTGGTCGTGCTCGGGCCGGATCGCGCCGCCCTTGTGGTAGACCGCGTCGTAGCCGCCCCACAGGATCCGGTTGTCCGAGGTCATCCGGTAGTAGTGGAACTGCCGCGACGTGTCCGAGATGCCGAACCGCTTGGTCCAGCCGATCTCCTCGACCTGGGCGTCGGTCAGCGGCTCGGTCATCAGCACGTAGTCGTAGATCGGCACGGTCAGCAGCCGGTTCCGCTTGAGCAGCGACGGGAAGCCGTTCGTGGCCAGCGCGACCTTACGGGCACGCACACTGCCGGCCCAGGTCGCCGCCCGTACCGTCGCGCCCTGGTCCTTGATGTCGGTGACCGGGGTGTTCTCGAAGATCCGCACGCCCAGGCGCAGGCAGGCCGCCTTGAGGCCCCAGGCCAGCTTGGCCGGGTGCACCAGCGCGGCGCCCTCGTGCTGCATCAGGCCGGCCCGGTAGAGCGGCGACTTCACCAGCGCGTCCAGCTCGGCGCCCTCGTAGAAGGTGGTGCCGTCGGTGGCCGCCTCGCGCAGCTCCTCGACCTGGTGCGGCTCGGTCGCGACGGCGAGGACGCCCTCCTTCTGGAACTCGGCGTCGATGCCGTGCCGGGTCAGCGTGGCCTCGAAACCGGCGAAGTTCTCCGCGGCCAGCGCGTCGAGGATCGGCAGCTCGTCGGCGAAGTGGCGGCGCCCGTTCTCGGTGCCGTGGGTCAGGCTGGCCTCGACGAAACCGCCGTTGCGCCCGCTGGCGGCCCAGGCGATCTCGTTGCCCTCGACCAGCACCACGTCGAGCGACGGGTCGGTCTCCTTGGCGATCAGGGCGGTCCACAGCCCGCAGTAGCCACCGCCGACGACCAGCAGGTCGGCCTCGGTCGACCCGTTCAGCGCGGGCTGGGGGGCCGGCCGACCCGGGTCCTCCAACCAGAACGGGGTGCGAGCGGCGCCGGCCAGGGCCTTGCTGATGCGCTGCTCGTCGGTGCGGATCGCCAGATCGTAAGCGGGGGGTGTGGCCGCCATGGTGAGTCCCTTCAACTCTCACGAGATCCCTGCGGTGTCGGCCGGTGGGGATCTCGTGAACAGATGAAACCGCCCCGCGCACTCTTATGTCAATGCGTTGACATAAGAGGCGTCTAGGGTGGGTGAGTGCCTGGAGTGGAACGTGTGCGCAGCGTGGGGGCCCGGCGGCGGAAGACCCGCACCGGGGTCGTGCTGACCGCCGACATGATCGTCGACACAGCTCTGCGCCTCATCGACGCGCCCGGCGGTGACAAACTGAGCGTCCGCCGGCTCGGCGCCGAGCTGGGCGCCGACCCGACCGCGGTGTACCGCTACTTCCGCGACATGGACGCGCTGCTGCTCGCCCTCGCCGACCGGCTGATCGGTGACGCGTTCGCCGAGTTCGTGCCCCGCGAGCACTGGGCCGACTCGCTGCGCGACCTGGCCGCCTCGCTGCGGCGCTCGATGCGGCTGCACCCGCGGCTGGCCCACCTGCGGGCGATCCGGGTCACCGCCGGCCCGCACGAGATGCGGGTCGTCGACACCGGGATCGGCATCATGCTGAGCGCCGGGTTCGCCCCCGCCGACGCGGTCCGCCACTACCGTGACTTCGTCGACACCGTGCTCGCGGTGGCCGCCGTCGACGCGGCCGAGCTCACCGAGGAGCAGGAGGCGGCCGAGCAGGAGGCGTGGTCCCGGGTCTACACCTCACTGCCGGCCGACGGTTACCCCAACGTGCACCTGGTGCGGGAGCATCTGCCGTCGATGTACAACTCGGCCTTCCCCGGTACCATCGACAAACTCATCGACGCCCTGATCCAGGCGGCGCCGGGACTCACTGGTAACCGAACATCTTCGCCGCCAGATCGGACATGATCTCGGTGGCGCCGGCCCCGATGCCGAGGATCCGGGTGTCCCGGTAGTTGCGCTCGACCTCCGACTCACGCATGTAACCCATGCCGCCGTGCAGCTGGACGGCCTCGTCGACGACGTGCTTGCAGGCCTCCACCGCCGCGTTCTTGGCCAGGCAGACCTCGCCGATCATCGCCTCGCCGGCCGCGTGCCGCTCGGCCACCCAGCGGGTGTACTGACGGGAGTGGTCGATCCGCATCCTCATGTCGATCAGCTTGTGGCGGACCACCTGACGGCTGATCAGTGGGCGGCCGAACGTCTCGCGGGACCGCACGTACTCCAGGGTCAGGTCGAGGGAGCGCTGCGCCACCGAGTAGGCGTGCACCGCCGCGATGATCCGCTCCGACACGAACGCCTGGCCGATCAGCGCGAACCCGAAATTCTCCGGGCCGACCAGGTTGGCCGCCGGCACCCGGCAGTCGGCGAACGACAACTCCGCGGTGTCCGAGCAGAGCCAGCCCATCTTGTCGAGCTTGCGGGACACCGTGAAACCGGGCGTGCCCTTCTCGATCACCAGCATGCTGATGCCCGACGCGCCCGGGCCGCCGGTCCGCACCGCCGCGGTGACGAAGTCGGCCCGGATGCCGGAGGTGATGAACATCTTGGCGCCGTTCACCACGTACGCGTCGCCGTCGCGGACCGCTGTGGTGCGCAGCGAGCCCACATCCGACCCGGCCTCCGGCTCGGTGATGCCGAGCGCCCCGATCATCTCCCCGGCCAGGGCCGGGCGGACGAACCGGTCGATCAGGCTCGCGTCGCCGGAGGCGATGATGTGCGGCAGCGCGATGCCGTGGGTGAAGATCGCGGCGTGCGCGCCGGAGGAGCCGCCCGCCTCCAGGAACGCCTCGGTCGCCACGACCGTGTCGACACTGTCGCCGCCGTCGCCGCCGTGCTCCTCGGCGAACCCGATGCCGTAGAGGCCGGCCTTGGCCAGCCGGGAGTGCACGTCACGGGGGATCTCGCCGGCCCGCTCCCAATCGGCCAGGTGCGGGTGGATCTCACGGGACACGAACTGCTTCATCGCGTCGGCGAGGGCGAGACGTTCCGGGGTGTCGATCATCAACTCTCCTTTGAGCGGGCACGTTCGACGAGGGTGGACGGATCACGGTGGCCCAGCAGGATCGCGGCAGCCCGCTTCCACCGGCGGATCAGCAGCTCACGGCGGCCCAGATCGCCGCTGACGATGCCGGTCATGGCGAGCCCGGTCAGCACCTCGTAGCTGAACTCGACAACGGTCGGCACCCGGGGATCGCCGGGTGAGCTCTCGCTGAGCAGCGTACGGGCCCGATCGTGCAGGACGGCGAAGATCTCCCTCTCCACCGGCAGCAGCGCGGTGCGCACCTCGTCGTCGGTGCGAGCCGCGTTCCACAACTCCAGCGCGGCCCAGAACAACGGTGAGGAGAAATGCCGCCAGATGATGTCGATCAGCGCGTCGAGACGGTCGGCCTCCGGCGGGATCGCGGCCAGCTCGGCGGTCAGGGCCTCGGCGCGCCGGCCCGCCACGTAGTGCACCGCGCCGACCAGCAGATCGGCCTTGGTCGGGAAGTGGTGCAGCAGCGTGCCGCGGGGGACGTCGGCGCGGGCCAGGACCTCGGCGGTGGTGGTCTCCGCGTAGCCGCGCTCGACCAGACACTGCAACGTGGCCTCCAGGATCTTGCCCCGGGTGGCGCCGCTGCGCTGCGCCTGCGTTCGTTTCACAGCATTTACCGTACGGCTTGACGGTTAGTTCCGTCCATACAGCGGATTCTCAGTGTTCGCCCTGCTCTTGCCGTGACCCAGGTCACCCCCTTACCGTCACCCCAGACTGTTAGGGGAGCGTCGATGCCCGCTGTTCATCTGACCCGGTTGCGTGCCGGGCTCGCCGTCGCGCGTGCCCTCGCCGGAGCCCTGCTGAGCCGGGCCCGTCCCGGGTCGTCCGCACCTTCCGGGTCGTCCACGTCCGCCCAGGCCGTCGTCGAGCCGCCTCGCCGCTTCGTTCACCCCTGCGGCGTGCAGGTGACCGCCGCAGCCGGGGCGGAGCAGGTGTTCGCGGTACTCGTCGAGCCGGCCCGGATGCCGGACTGGGTGCTCCAGCACACCGGATGGATCGACGGGCCGCCGGACGCGTTCACCGAGGGGGTCCGGTTCCGGCAGCGGATCAAGCTGATGGGGGTGCCGAGCGAGGTCCGCTGGACGGTCACCGGCGTCGTCCCGGGCCGGGCGGTCTGGTTCGAGGGCACCGCGCCGATGGGAATCTCGGTCGGTTTCTACCTGTCGGTCACCCCCGTCGACGGTGGCTCGCTGGTGCGATTCGACGGCGGGGTCGAGGGCGGCTCGGCGGAGGGTCCACTGGGCGCGATGGTCGCCCGCAACCTCGCCGACGCGATGCGCAAATCCCTGACCGAACTCGGTCATGTCGCTGAGGCGGGATCCGCCGCGGCCGCCTCTTCCGCCCCTCGCACCGCTTCCGGTTCCTCCGCTTCTCGTGCCGGATCCTCTCATTCCGCCTCAGGCTCCTCCGCGTCTCGTGCCGCTTCCTCTCGTGCCGGCTCCTCCGCGTCTCGTGCCGCGGGCGACGGCTCCGGGTCTCGTTCGGCGGCCGGTTCGTTCTCGGAGCTGCCGCCGCCCGGGCCCAAGCCGGCACCGATCATTTTCGGTCGTACCGGGGAGGAGATCGACGCCTGGACCCCGGTGATCGTCGGGGTCGGTCAGGTCTCCGACCGGTCCACCGAGCCGGAGGGCGGCGATCCGGTGTCGCTCGCCGTGCGGGCGTTGCGGCTCGCCGCCGACGACAGCCGAAACCCGGAGATTCTTCAAAAAGCAGACCTCGTGGGGTACGTCGCCAGCGTCTCGTGGCAATACCCGGACGGTGCCGCGCTGATCGCTGATCACGTCGGCGCGACCCCGGAGCAGACCGTGCAGACCACGATCTTCGGCGGCGACGGCTCGCTGCGACTGCTCAATGACGTCGCTGCTGTGATCGCTTCCGGTCACGCCTCGATCGCTCTGCTCGGTGGTGCCGAGGCCGCCTCGACTGCCGCCGCCGCCGACAAGTCCGGCCGCGAGCTGGACTGGCCGCGACAGCCCGACGGCACCGTGCCCGGCCGGGTCGTCGGCGGTGACGCACCGGCCAACAACGACCCGGAGACCGCGGCCGGCCTGGTCGCCCCGATCTACCTCTACGCCCTGATCGAATCGGCGGTCCGTGCACGGCTCGGACTCGGCCCGGCCGAACACCGGGAGCGGATCACCCGGCTCTGGTCCGGCTACTCCGAGATCGCCGCCCGCAACCCGCACGCCTGGCAGCCGGTCGCACACACCGCTGCCGAACTGGCCGCGCCGACCGCGGGCAACCGGATGATCTCCGCGCCCTACCCGAAGTTGCTCACCGCGAACGTGCAGGTCAACCAAGGCACCGGCGTCATCGTGTGCAGTGCGGCCGCCGCCCAGGAGGCCGGGATCGACCAGGACCGGTGGGTGTTCCTGCACGCCGGAGCCCACGCCACCGACGAGTGGTATGTCACCGAGCGGGCCGACCTCGCGTCCTCGCCCGCGATCAAGGCGATCGGCGCGGCCGTCCTCGGGCACAGCGGCATCGGCATCGACGACGTCGCACACCTCGACCTGTACGCCTGTTTCCCGTCCGCCGTACAGATCGCCGCCCTGGAGCTCGGCTTGCCGATCGACGACCCGGAACGGCCGCTGACGGTGACGGGCGGGCTGACCTTCGCGGGTGGCCCGGGCAACAACTACTCCAGTCACGCGATCGCCAACCTGGTGCCGCTCCTGCGATCAGAGCCGGACAGTTACGGCCTGGCGACCGCCCTCGGGTGGTACCTCACGAAGCACGCTGCGACCGTCCTGTCGGCCAGCCCGCCACGGACCGGGTTCCGTGACATCGACGCCGACCATCGACTGGTGCGGCCGCCGGCGCGCCGGGCGCTCGATTCCTGGACCGGCCCGGCGGTCCTGGAGGCCTACACCGTCCCCTACCGCCGCGACGGCGTGCCCGAGGCCACGATCGTCACGGCGATCACCCCCGACGGCGACCGCGTCGTCCTCCGCCTGACCGACCCCGCGTTCCTCCCCTCCGACTCCGTGTCCCTCCGCTCCGACTCCGCCTCCCTCCGCTCCGGCTCCGCGTCCGTCCCTTCCGGCCCCGTGTCCCTCCGCTCCGACTCCGCGTCCTTCCCCTCCGGCTCCGCGTCCGTCCCTTCCGGCCCCGTGTCCCTCCGCTCCGGCTCCGCGTCCTTCCCCTCCGGCTCCGCGTCCGTCCCTTCCGGCCCCGTGTCCCTCCGCTCCGGCTCCGCGTCCCTCCGTTCCGGCCCCGCGCTTCGCCCCGCCGACAGCGCTCCCCGTCCTCAACCCTTGGGCGACATTTCTGAAATGTCGGATCTGGCGGGTTGTTGGATCGACGTCGCGGGCACGACCCTCGCTTCCACTTCCGTCAGCGGCGTCGCTTCCAGTGACGGATCCGGCGTCGCTTCCGGGGCCGAGCCCGGCGGCGTTGCTTCCAGGGGCGGACCCGGCGTCGCTTCCGGGGCCGAGCCCGGCGGCGTCGCTTCCAGGGCTTCCGGGGCCGAGACCGGCGGCGTTGCTTCCAGGGTCGAGCTACCGGCGCCTCCCGCGCCGTCGCTGGTCGTGGAGTGGCATGGGCCGGTCACTGTCTTCCGGCTCAACCGGCCCCGGGTCCGCAACGCGATCGACCTGGCCACGGCCCGGGCCCTGGAGAAGGCGGTCGACGAGTTCGAAGCCGATCCGGACGCGCGGGTGGCGATCCTGACCGGCTCGGACACCGTCTTCAGCGCCGGCATGGACCTGAAAGCGGCCGCCCGCGGGGACTACCCGGTCACCGAGGGACGTGGCCTGCTCGGCATCACCGCCCGGCCGCCGGCCAAACCGCTGATCGCCGCCGTCGAGGGTGCCGCTCTCGCCGGCGGATGTGAACTGGCGCTGGCCGCCGACCTGATCGTCGCCGCAGAGGACGCCCTCTTCGGCATCCCCGAGGTCAAACGCGGCCTGGTGGCCGCGGCCGGCGGGGTGCTCCGTCTCGCGCGGAGCCTGCCCCGCAGCACCGCCCTGGAACTGGCCCTGACCGGAGAGCCGATGCCCGCGCGCCGGCTCCACGAACTCGGGCTGATCAACCGCGTCACGTCACCGGGCAAGGCGTTCGACACCGCGCTGCAACTCGCCCAGGACATCGCCGCGAACGCGCCCCTGGCTGTACTGCTCTCGAAACGCATCGTCGACGAACACCGCGACTGGGGCGCCGCGGAGGCCTTCGACCGTCTCTCCGACATCGCCGGTGAGGTGATCGGCTCGGCGGACGCCCAGGAGGGCATCCGTGCCTACGCCGAGAACCGGACCCCCATATGGAAGGGCTGATCGTGAGCACGCTCGAGCACCTGCATGCGGTTCTGCGGATGCATCAGATAGGCATCGTCAACCTCCTGCGCCCGGACCGGCTGATCAAGGCGGCCGGCAACAACGCGAAACTCGGCCCCCAGGCGGCCCTCACCGAGAAGGCCGCCAACGAACACCCGAACCTGCCGGCCCTCACCGACGAACGCGGCACGTGGACGTACCGCCAGTTCTTCGAGCGTTCGAACGCCCTGGCCCACGCCCTGCGCAAGGTCGACCTGCCGCCGAAGTCGGTGATCGGGGTGCTGGCCCGCGATCATCGCGGGCTGGCCCTGGCCATCACCGGTACGGCCCGCGCCGGGTTGCGGCTGGCCATGCTCAACACCGGGCTCGCCGCGTCCCAGCTGGCTGAGGTGATCAGCCGGGAGAACGTCCGGTTCCTGATGTACGACAGCGAGTTCGCCCCCGCCGTCGACCTGCTGCCGGACGACATCCCGCGATACCTGAGCTGGGCCGACGACGACTACGAGCGTCCCGAGGGGGTGCTCACCGTCGAGGAGCTGATCGCGGCGGAGCCGACGACCGTACCCCTGCCGATCCCGGAGAAGCCGGGCGGTTTCATCATCCTCACCAGCGGGACCACCGGACTGCCCAAGGGTGCGCCCCGGACCAAGGTGTCGCCGCTTGCCAGTGCCCTGATCGCGGACCGGATCGACTTCCCCCGGCAGGGTACCGCGGTGATCGCGTCGCCGCTGTTCCACAGCACCGGCTTCGGCGCGTGGACGGTCGGGCTGTCACTGTCCAACCACGCTGTCCTGCTGCGCCGGTTCAACGCCGAGAGCATCCTCGCCGCGATCGCCGAGCACCGCGCCCACATGCTGGTGGCCGTCCCGACCATGCTGAACCGCATCCTCGCCCTCGGCCCGGACGTCATCGCCAAGTACGACACGTCCTCGCTGAAGACGGTCTTCCTGGCCGGGTCGGCGCTCGCCCCGGAGCTGAGCACCCGTTTCCAGGACGTCTTCGGTGACGTGCTGTACAACGTGTACGGATCCACCGAGGTGGCGGTCGCCTCCGTGGCCCAGCCGCACGAGCTGCGCAGATCGCCCGGGACCGTGGGTAAGCCACCGGTCACCGTGCACGTCGCGCTCTACGACGCCGACGACAAGCCGGTCACCACCGTGGGGGAGAAGGGTCGGATCTTCGTCCGGACCGGCATCCCGTTCGAGGGCTACACCGACGGCCGGCACAAGCAGGTCATCGACGGCCACATGGCCACCGGCGACCAGGGGCACTTCGACGCCGAGGGCCTGCTCTACATCGACGGCCGGGACGACGACATGATCATCTCGGGCGGGGAGAACGTCTACCCGCTCGAGGTGGAGAACCTGCTGGCCGAGCGGGCGGACGTGATGGACGCCGCGGTGATCGGCGTCGACGACGCGGACTTCGGCACCCGGCTGCGGGCTTTCATCGTCCCGAGCGAGGACTCGGCCCGGGATCCGCAGGAGATCCGCGAGTTCGTCCGCGCCAACCTGGCCCGTTACAAGGTGCCGCGGGACGTCGTGTTCGTCGACGACCTGCCCCGCAACCCCACCGGCAAGCTGCTGCGCCGGGAGCTGCCGACCGGCCCGATCGACGCCGCCTGACAGATCGGCCGCGCGCGTCGGTGAGTGGCCCGGTTCGGGCCGGCTGAGAGGCCGGCCCGAACCGGACACGGATCAGCGGCGGCGGATGGCGATCGTCGCGACGATCAACGCGCCGATCCCGAGGACGCCGAAGACCGCGAGCGCGACGATCGTGGCTGGTGCATGGACGTCACCAGCGGTGAGGATTCCAATCTCCCCGGCGGCGGATCCCGCGAACGCAGCGAAGGCAATGTTAACGATCCCGTCGCCGGAGCCACCGGAGCCAGGTTGATTCGGTAGGTTGGACATGTCGTCCTCCCGTTCGTTGGGCTTGTGAGAAGGCACTGCTTGTGGGATTTGGCGACACGACGGCCCGCTGGCAGGCGGGCCGTCGCCCGTTTCGGTCGAACTTCCGTGCGGTGTGATCCGGCCGTTTCCTAGTCGTATGTGGAGTTGTCGAGAGACCATTCCTTGCGTGTCGATTGCTCCGGCCGCCGGTGTCCTATGGGGATTTCTGTAGGCCCCCTCGTGGAAGTCTAGGTCGATGTCGCTCCGCAGCTAGCGGAACGCAGGTTACAAGATATGCCCGATTCCGGGCCTCCTGCCGCAGCGTGGAAGTGCGGCCGAGGGGTCGATGAGGCGCCGCCGTCGCGGGTGCGGGAGGCCGAGATCGGGCTGTTCGTCTGCGGGCGGCCTTGCGACCGGCGCCAGTGCAGGTCGCAACATGTCGCCAAGTCCGTGGCCGGGCCGCTACGGCGCACGGATCGCGTTAACGGGAATAAGCCATTCAACCGTGATTGATTGGACCCGTTCTAATGCCTCCTTAAAGCACTAAAACGGTCAAAACTCCTTGTCTGCGTCGTGCAGATAGCGGGCTGCTGACAGGAAAGGCCAGTCTGCCTGTTGCTGACAGCCGACTTGCTGCCCACGATGGATGGCAAGGAGGGTCACATGGCACTCAAGCCGGAGATCTGGGTCATCGTCTACTACCGCGGCCCAGGCATCGTCGTCACCAGCCACTACATCGAGAACGGGGAGGGCCGGCACCGCATCCGCGACCTGCGGGCGATCCGCCGGGCCGAGGTCGCCGCCCGGTACGCGCACACGCTGGCGCTCGCCCTGGGCTCCGTCGAGGTCGGTCTCTCCGCCGGGCTCGCCGTCGCGTACAGTTCGCCGGCCGTCGTCGCGGTCGGCCTGATCGCCGCCGGGGGCCCG